>JACJXJ010000021.1 GCA_020636695.1 Prevotellaceae bacterium | reverse complement strand
CTGCTCAAAACCATGTGATGCCACAGTATCAATCAACTGTTCGAACAACGCCACCGAAGTAGCCTCATCGAGTTCCGTTATTTTATGCGCATTACGCAAACGGCTTAAAGGCGAACCTTCTTCGTACATTAAACTATACGCCGACAAATGTTGCACGCCTAAATGCATCGCTACGTCCAATGTTTTTTGCCACGTTACCGTGGTTTGATTGGGTAAACCGTACATCAAATCGATGCTGATATTATTGAAACCAGACGCCTGACATAAAGCCACTGCATCTTGGGCTTGCTGAGCCGTATGCCGACGATTGAGAAAACGCAATTCCACATCGTCAAAACTTTGAATGCCAATACTAATACGGTTGAATGGCAACGCCTGCAATTGCGCCACATAACTCGGAGTTAAATCGTCAGGATTACATTCGAGTGTAATTTCAGCTGCAGGCGCCAAGGTGAAATGCGTATGAATGGCTTCAAAAAGGCACTCAAAATCAGTTTTTTGCAATAAGGAAGGCGTACCGCCACCAAAGTAAATAGAATCCAACACGCTCGTCGGGAGATAGCTTGAGCGCAATCTGAGTTCGTCACACAACGCCTGCACGTAGCTCGCACGCTGCGACGTATCAGTTCCAGAGTAAAAATCGCAATAAATACAACGACTTTTGCAAAACGGAATATGTAGATAAAGTGACGCCATACGAAAAATGATAGTTTTAAGCAGACAAAGATAGCACAAAAAGCGAACTTTTCCGTATCTTTGCAAGGTTAAACAAACGATAAATTTAGAACTCATCATGGTAAAAATAAACTTAAACTACGAAAAACTAGAAGCAAACTATTTGTTTACTGAAATAGCCAATCGCACGTCGGCGTTTATCAAAGCAAATCCCGATGCGCCGGTTATCAAATTGGGCATTGGCGACGTCACTCGCCCACTCGCTCCCATTGCGGTTGATGCCATGGTGAAAGCCACCGAAGAGCTGAAACACGTAGAAACATTTCGCGGTTATGGCCCCGAATTAGGTTATAAATTTGCCAAAAAAGCGGTACAAGATTACTATTTGGCGTACGGCGTGGAAGTCGATTTTGAAGAAATGACTATTGGCGATGGTATTGGCGAAGATATTGCCAACATTACCGATTTATTCGCTTCTGGCAATACGGTGTTGATTCCCGATCCTGTCTATCCGCTTTACAAAGCCACATCGTTAATGGACGGACAACACATCAAATACATTCCTTGCACCGAAGCAAATAACTTTTTGCCAATTCCACCCGATTTTGCCTCTGACATGATTTATTTGTGTTCGCCCAACAATCCTACAGGAGCAACTTTTAACTACGAAGAACTCAAAGCGTGGGTCGATTACGCCAACAAACACGAAGCAATTATTTTATACGATAACGCCTACGAACGCTTTATTACCGACAAAGACAAACCACATTCTATTTTTGAAATAGAAGGCGCACGCACTTGTGCTATGGAATTCAATAGTTTGTCGAAAACTGCTGGATTTACCTGCGTACGTAGCGGTTACACGGTAGTTCCAAAAGAGTTAATACGCGAAGGCGTCAGTCTTAATCGCATGTGGCAACAACGCCAAACGACGAAATACAACGGCGCACCTTACGCTACACAACGTGGTTTAACCGCCGCCTTATCGCCAGAAGGTTTGGCACAAGCCGACGAAAATATTGCCTACTACAAACGGAATGTAAAACTGATTACCGACGTGTTGGAAGAAAAAGGCATTTTCTACAGCGGTGGACACAATTCGCCTTACATTTGGTTGAAATGTCCTAAAGGTTTAACGTCGTGGGACTTTTTCGATTACCTACTCAAAACCGTATACGTGGTTGGCACACCAGGCGTTGGCTTTGGTCCTTCGGGCGAGCATTATTTCCGCCTCTCCACGTTCAATACGTACGAAGCCACCAAAGAAGCGATGGAACGCATAAGAACGATATTATAAAACAAAAAAAGCGGATTAGTTATCCGCTTTTTTTATATCAAAAATTCACCTTCAAATCTTTCAATAAAGGATGTTTCATGTCTTTATCGGAAATGATAGCTTTATCTACAGGAATTTTCCAATCAATATTCAAATCTGGATCGTTGAACATTAAACCGCCATCCACTTCAGGATGATACAAATTATCGCATTTGTAGGTAAAAAGTGCGGTTTCACTCAACACCGAAAAACCGTGCGCAAATCCTTGTGGAATCAGGAATTGAAGATGATTTTCAGCCGTCAATTCTACGCCATACCATTGCCCAAAAGTCGGTGAGTTACGACGCAAATCGACCGCCACATCCCACACTGCACCCACGCTCACCGAAACCAACTTCGCTTGACTATAAGGCGCTAACTGAAAATGTAAGCCACGTATCACGCCATAACTGGACTTCGATTGATTATCTTGTACAAAATGTTGTTTAATACCAGCGGCCTGATAACGTTCTTCGTTATACGTTTCACAAAAAAAGCCGCGCGCATCTTCAAAAACACGCGGTTTAATAATCACCAAATCTTTAATCGGAGTTTCTATAATTTCCATAAGTTATTTATTGTTTTGCCAATTGGTTAATTGGCTCAGAATATCGTTCCACACGTGTTCTTTATCTAGTTCATTCACTATTTCGTGACGCATATGTGGATAGAGTTTAGACGTCACGTTCACATACCCTACTTTTTTCATATTGTCAACCGCATGATTGAACTTTTTAGGCGAGATGAAGCAAGGATCATCTTCGCCCGAAATAAACCAAATTGGCAATTGTGGATTGACTACGTGCCAATCTTTACGATTGTACGCATCGTCCATCAACGCAAATAAGTTGTAAAAACCATTGCTGGTAAAGATATAATTACACAACGGACTAGCATCGTAAGCCGCCACTACAGCGGTATCGGAACAAATCCACGCATTGGGCGACGACACTTTTCCAAAAGACTTGTTATAAGTTCCAAATGCTAATTTTTGCATTTGAGTGCTGCGATAATGGTCACCGTGTTTATGACCTTGGCACTTAGCAATTTGCTTGCCAATGCTGTTAGCGCTATTATAACTAGGGCTGCCGCAGACAATAAGACCAGCTAATTCATTATCGTAACGTTTGGTGTAAGAACGTGCCACCATAGATCCCATGCTGTGTCCAAATAAATAAACCGGTAAATCAGCATAGCGATTTTTAATAAACTGCGTTACGGCGTGTGTATCATCCACCATCGCCACATAACCGCCATCATAAAAATAGCCCAAATCATCGGCTGTTCGAACACTTTTTCCATGTCCACGATGATCGTGCATCACGCACACGTAACCATGTTGGCTCAAAAAGCGCATCAAAGGAATGTAACGTTCCTTATGTTCGCACATGCCATGCACCAACTGCAAAACAGCAATCGGCTCTGTTTCTGGATAAGCAATTAACACACTCAACTCAAGGCTATCAGATGGTGAAACAAGTGTTATTTCCTCAAAATTGGTAGGAAGTTGAGCATGCACTACGCCTACAAACAGAAGTAGAAAAAATGCAATGAGGTTTAATTTCATTTGGCTAATTCGAGCAAGTATTGTCCGTAATTGGTTTTATCTAACGATTGACCTAATTTACGTAATTGGTCAGTAGTAATCCAGCCATTGCGCCAAGCAATTTCTTCGATACAGCTCACATAAAATCCTTGACGATTTTGGATAGTAGCCACAAAATCAGAAGCTTCCAACAAGCTATCGCAATTGCCTGTGTCCAACCAAGCAAAACCACGGCCAAACAATTCCACTTGCAACGTACCCTCTTCCAAATAGAGTTTGTTCAAGTCGGTAATTTCGTATTCGCCACGAGCGGATGGTTTTAAATTAGCGGCTTTCTCGGTAACGGTAGCATCGTAAAAATAGAGTCCTGGCACAGCATAATTACTTTTAGGTTGCGCTGGCTTTTCTTCCAACGAAACGACTTTACCAGTTTCATCAAATTCAACCACGCCATACGCACGTGGATCTTTCACGTAATAACCAAACACGCAAGCTCCTTTTTCGATGGCAGCAGCACGTTTCAACATAGCCGAAAAACCTTGTCCGTAAAACATATTATCGCCTAAAATCAAACAGCCTTTTTCCCCATTCAAGAACTCCGCGCCAAGCACAAATGCTTGTGCTAGTCCATTAGGAACGTGTTGAATTTTATATTCGAAGCGCATGCCTAATTCTTCGCCCGTGCCAAGCAACTCTTGGAACATTGGTAAATCACGTGGTGTAGAAATAATTAATACCTCACGAATACCAGCCAACATCAAGGTTGACAACGGATAATAAATCATAGGTTTATCATACACTGGCATAATCTGTTTCGAAATAGCTTTCGACAACGGATACAAACGTGTGGCACTACCGCCGGCTAAAATAATTCCTTTCATATCAATAGATTAAAGTAAATAAATCAAATTTTAAACAACAAGAACAATAACTTATTTTTCTTTCTTAACTCCCAAATAATGGTTGTAAGTATCAAATACATCGCCCACATAACGGACCGTGTGTTTGCCTCTAAAATAGCCTGCTTTACACACTTCGTCGTTATAATATTCTGGTTTATTTTTCAACAATAAATATTTTTCGACATTATTCCAAACATGAGGACTCTCGCCATATTTAGTGGCCAATGCTCTCGCATCCAACACATGAGCTGGTCCTGCATTATACGAAGCCAATATAAATTTAATACGTTCTTCGGGGTCTTCTACCGAACGATAAATTAAATTCAACGCTTTGATGTATTGTACCGATGCTGCAATGGCTGACTCTGCTTCAAAAATTTCGGTCGCATCCAAACCGTATTTTGCGCCTGTGCCTGGCATCATCTGCATCAATCCTAAGGCTCCAGAGGAAGAAACTGCATTGACATCAAAATGAGATTCGTTAAACGCTAAGGCAGCCAACAAACGCCAATCCCAATCAATTTGTTTGGCATATTGTTTAAAAAACTCGTCGTAAGGAGAAATCGAACCTTTAGGAATCGTCGACTTTATATCTGAAAAATAGCGACTTTTTGAATAATACTTGGTATACAGCTGTTTATAAAAACGCGATTTACTAATTTCCTCACTCCACGCATTAATGGAAGCTAGCAATTCTGGCGATGTTTTGCGCACCACCCACGCCGTTTCTTGAGGTAATCCCACGGGCACGGAAATATCAATATTCCGAAGGTTACTTCTACTCAACAGAGCCACATCGTTATCCACAATAGTCATCGGTATTTTACGCTGCGAAACCATCACCGCCAATTGATCAGCAGGAATACTATCATCCACTGCTTTAATAGTCATACCACCGCCAATTTCCTTATTCAAATTGACCAAACGGCGCCAATATTTTGTCTCTTTTTGTGCGTAAACCTCTTTGCCAACCAAGTCGGTCACATCTTTGACCATGTTTTTTGAGCGCAACTGTACCAATACTGGATACGAATCGTAACGACGATTGGTAAACACCACATCGGCTCTATTCTCTTGAGTGGATGGAAATCGATACGCAATCACATCACCTTGGCCAGTAAGCAAGAGCGTTTTCATATCTTCCACCGATTTTGCCACAATTAATTTAACATCCACACGCAAATAATCGGCGTAGTTCAGTGCCAAATCATATTCATACCCCATTTCATCATCTTCATCTACAAAATACGCAAAAGGGCTTTCCATCGTAATCACACGCAATTCACCACGTTCCTGAATATCTTTCAAATCACTATTCGAAACGGTTATTTTAGACGATTTTCCGCAACCAACTAACGATACAAGCAGACATAAAACGAACCAGCGCGAAAGAAAAAACAGACGTCTTCTTCCACGTTGGTAACTTGTAACCAATTGTTTGATTGGTCTTAACTTATCAAAAACGTTGGTTTTTCCCATACGTTAAGGTTAAATTTTAGGCCGTAAACGTTAATCAGCGTGCTCAATATGTTCCGGCAAAATAGTTTGTTCACCACACAGTCGCAAATACACTTGAGCGGTGGCCACTACATCTTTTTCGCAATAAAGTGAAATACGGTTTACATCTTTTTCGTTGTAATAAACCGAGGCCACTTGAGAGCCATCAATATCATCTTTTGGAGTTGGTATGCCAAATATGGCAGTCAACAACTTCAACGAGGTATAATTTTTAAAATCACCAAATTTCCAAAGTTCTAATGTGTCAATAAAAGAGGTTTCCCAAGGCTTTTTGCCACTCACATCCAATGCATTCGGAATGGTAATACCATTCACTAGCATACGTCTGCAAATAAAGGGAATATCAAATTCTTTAATGTTATGACCGCACACATAATGTTGGTTAGAAACAAGAAATTTAGACGCCATTAGCGCAAAATCGTGTAGCAATTTGACTTCGTCGTGGCCAGCAAAAGACTTGGTTCTAATATGTTTTTCGGAGCCTTTAAAATAAATAACACCGACTGAAATACAGACAATTTTAGCAAATTCGGCATAAATTCCAGCTCCATTTTGGTAACCATAATCAGCAGTGGCTTCTTCCGAATATTTTTCGGGCATGCGCGCTTTGATAATGGCAAATTTATCTTCCCAAAGATGTTTCATTTCTGGGTTCAACTCATCAATTGAAGCGGTTTGTGGAACCGTTTCTATATCCAAAAATAAGATTTTATCTAATGCTGGTTTGAGTGTATCCATGGGCAAATGTCAATAATAAAAACGTTAATATTTATGTTTTAAACCAAGATTTTTTTCAATGTACATGGTCAAAATATCAATAGCAATTTTGTTATTACCACCTTGTGGCACAATCAAATCGGCATAACGTTTAGTTGGTTCAATAAACTGCAAATGCATGGGTTTTACAGTATGTTCGTAGCGTTCCATAACACGGTTGACAGAACGACCACGTTCTACAATATCGCGATTGATAACACGCATCAAACGGTCATCAGCATCAGCATCAACAAATATTTTCAAATCCATCAACTTGCGCAATTGTGGATTGGTCAACACCAAAATGCCCTCTACAATGACTACGTCGCAGGGTTTTACCGAAATGGTTTCTTCAGCACGTGTACAAGTCAAGTAAGAATAAATAGGTTGGGCAATACTCTTTCCAGCTTTCAAATCTTTGATGTGCTGTATAAGTAATTCAAATTCAATAGAATCAGGGTGGTCAAAGTTAATATTCAAGCGCTCTTCTAAAGGCATTTCAGAAGCATCGCGATAATAAGAATCTTGTGGCAATACCGCCACTTCCCCTTCAGGTAATTGCTCAATAATTTTACGTACTACTGTGGTTTTTCCTGAACCAGTTCCTCCTGCGATTCCAATAATTAACATACTCGTATGATTGTAATTAGTTATAATTTAAGAACATGAACACCTATTTTTACACCTCAAAGACGTTGCTACAAAGATACACTTTTAAATTTTATTTTCATAGATAGCCTCTAAAAGTTTTTATACAACAGCTTACAAACGGGCATCACAAGGATGACATTCTTCCTGCTCAGTTTCAAATTCGACCGTTGTATGTTCAATCTGCTCAGCAAGCATAAGCAATTTTATCTCCTGTTTCAATTGTGCCATCTGGTCTAACGTCATTTCAGGAGAAATAACGGCATGTAAACTAGCAATGTTATATTGACTATCAAGACTCCAAACATGTAAATCGTGTACAGAAATAACAGCTTCGAGTTGTTCGACTTTTTTCTGCAATTCAATTAGTTTTATATCAGAAGGCACGCCTTGAAGTATGACATTAAACGTTGCCATTAAATTACGAACGACGTTATACAAAACGAATACCGAAATTCCAATGGACAAAATTGGATCTAAAATAGGCACCTCAACAAACATCATCACCACCGAAGCAATGAGCACTGCTATCCAACCTAAAACGTCTTCCAATAAATGCAGAGAGACTATTCGCTCATTAATACCACTGCTTTTATGAGTACGCCAAACAGCCACACCATTGATAATAACGCCCAAAATAGCGAGCAAAAACATACCCTCCACTTTCACATATTGGGGTTGTAGAATACGCATAACGCTTGCATAAATAACAAACACCGAGCCCAACAATAATACCGTGGCATTAATCAGCGCGCCCAACAATGCAAAGCGCTTATAACCATACGAATAACGCGCGCTTGGCGAATGACCAGACACTTTTTGAAAATACCAAGCTAATGCGAGCGAAATAGAATCGCCCAAATCATGTAAAGCATCCGACAAAATAGCCACGCTATTGGTAAGCAAACCACCGATAAGTTCGATGATAGTAAACGAAAAATTGAGCAAAAAAGCGATAGCTATATTTTTTCCACCCTCAGGGGCATGCACGTGAGTATGATGATGTGAATGATGATCTTCCATCTCGTAAAAATTTTGACAATATACAAAAGTAATAGTTTTTATTCAGGCAACCGCTGCTTTAGTTATATTTTTTTAGGTGATGATAAAATTAACCGAAAAAAAGAAGACTCATAAATAACTGACACGACAAAATAATTGTACAAATTCTATTTTTTATCTATCTTTGGGCAATAAAACCAATTAACCTTACATGACCAATTATTATGAACAAACTGAACTTAATCACCTTTGCATCGGAGCTCAACAAACAAGGCTCTATTCGCGCTAGCCACCAAGAGTTGTTTACCACATTAGAAAAAGAATATGTGGTTAATATCATTGACCCTAAGCAACTTGACACATTACAAACAGACGATTTACAACTCGTATTTATTTCGAGTGGAGGCGTCGAATTTTCATTTAAAAGTCATTACGAGCAACTACCAAAACCACTCTTTTTACTCACCGATGGATTACAAAATTCATTAGCTGCATCGCTCGAGATAAACACATGGGCACGTCAACAAGGCGCACCTTGTCACATCATTCATGGCAACAGCGAAACTATTTTAAAAGAAATAGGCGATTATCAGAAATTATATCATTACAAACATCTACTTCAGAGTAAACGCGTGGGCGTTATGGGCACACCGTCGGCTTGGTTAATTGCAAGTGGCGTGAACTACTTGGAAGCCAAAAATCGCTGGGGCGTAGAATTTATGGACATCGCGCTCGACGACATCAACCACGAATATGCCAAAATTACTGATCAAGAAGTTGAAAAAGATGCTGATAATTTTACACAACAAGCATGTAGTTGCAAAGAGCCTAATCGTGAAGATATTATAAAAGCGTATCGCTTATACAAAGCCATTCGTAACGTGTGCGTTTTGCATCAATTAGACGCCATTACTATTCAATGCTTTGGACTTATTCCAACCACGGGAACAACTGGCTGTTTGGCACTTGCACTACTCAACGACGAAGGCATTATTGCTGGTTGTGAAGGCGATTTACAAACGCTTTTTACCTTAATGGCTGTCAAAGCAATTACAGGACAAACAGGTTTCATGTGTAATCCATCGCAAATAGACAGTTCTACCAACACGATGTTATTAGCACATTGCACTATTGGCTTAAAACAAACCACCAATTACACCATTCGGACACATTTCGAAAGCGAAAGCGGTGTTGCCATTCAAGGCACCTTGCCTGCCGGTGAGTTTACACTCGTCAAATGCGGAGGTAGCAAATTGGATGAATATTTTGTATCATCAGCAAAATTAATAGAAAATACCAATTTTAATAACGTTTGTCGCACACAAGTACGACTTCAATTGCACGAATCAACGAGTTATTTTCTGAATAATCCAATTGGAAATCACCACGTATTGATTCATGGCAATTACGCCGACCAAATTAATCGTTTCTTTCAAGAAAATAAATTGACACGAATTCGATAATAATCATCTCTATAAATAATTGACCCTATGGACATAAAAACTTACATCGCCACGAATGAAGCACGTTTTTTTGACGAACTTTTTTCATTGATTCGCATACCAAGTATCAGCGCCAAGCCAGAACACAAAGCTGATATGCTGCGCTGTGCCGAACGTTGGCAGCAACTACTTCTGGAAGCCGGTGCCGACCATGTAAACATTATGCCCAGCAAAGGCAATCCAATTGTTTATGGAGAAAAACGTGTGAGTCCAGACGCAAAAACGGTACTCGTTTATGCCCACTACGATGTGATGCCTGCCGAGCCACTCGAATTGTGGAAATCAGATCCATTTGAACCCGTCATTAGAGATAATCACCTATGGGCACGTGGTGCTGACGACGACAAAGGACAATCGTTTATTCAAGTAAAAGCGTTCGAATATTTAGTCAAAAACGATTTGCTAAACTGCAACGTGAAATTCATTTTTGAAGGTGAAGAAGAAATTGGTTCGCCTTCGCTGGAAGCGTTTTGCGAAGAGCATAAAGACTTACTCAAAGCCGATATTATACTCGTTTCCGACACGAGCATGTTGGGAGCCGACACACCAAGTTTGACAACAGGATTGCGTGGTTTAGCCTATTGGGAAATTGAAGTTACTGGCCCTAATCGCGACTTACATTCTGGTCACTTTGGTGGAGCCGTAGCCAATCCAATCAACACTTTATGCGAGTTATTAGCTAAAGTCATAGACCGTGACGGACGTATCACCATTCCCCACTTTTACGACGATGTTTTACCAGTGCCGCAAGCAGAGCGCGACATGATTGCCAAAATCCCATTCAATTTAGAAAAATACAAGCAAAATATTGACATCAATGAAGTGCAAGGCGAAATTGGTTACAGCACACTAGAACGCAACAGTTGTCGTCCATCATTCGATGTATGCGGAATTTGGGGCGGTTATACGGGCGAAGGCAGTAAAACTGTGTTGCCATCAAAAGCTTATGCCAAGGTTTCGTGTCGGTTAGTGGCTAATCAAAATCACGAAACTATTTCACAGTTATTCATCGATTATATGCACCAATTAGCGCCAAAAAGTGTTCGCATAAAAGTAACACCAATGCATGGCGGTCAAGGCTACGTTTGCCCTATCGATTTACCTGCCTATAAAGCAGCAGAAAAAGGTTTTGAAAAAGCGTTTGGACAAAAGCCATTAGCCGTACGACGTGGAGGAAGCATTCCTATCATCAGCACGTTCGAGCAAGTTCTAGGCATAAAAACTATCCTGATGGGATTCGGTTTAGAATCAAACGCCATTCACTCACCTAACGAAAATTTTGATTTAACCATTTTTCGTCAGGGAATTGAAGCTGTAGTCGAATTTTACAAGGAATACGGCAACTAACTTAACTCAGAAGATGGACAATTAATGGCAGAACATAAAACCAACGTAAACTCTTGGTCCTGTTGCAAAATCATCCTGCCAATTGGTAAGATTTAGTAAATAATCCACCTTTAATACCAGGTGAACCTTTTCTGTCATGGCATATTCCACGCCAACAAAAGGCGTCAACGCCATAAAAGTGTATTTGCGATAAGAAGTACTGTTCTTTTCGAGCGTAAAATCATCAGGCGTTGGTTCTAAAAGTGTTAAGTTTTTGACACTTCCGCCACCAATAGTTCCTCCTATAAAAGGTGTCCACGAATTTATATGCCAAGCACAATCAGCTAAAATTCCACCCCATCCTATCGAAGAATAACTATGATTTTTACCATACGTTAATGTAGACACATACCCTTCAGAACCCACACGTAAATGCTCTCCGAAATGCAATCGAATAGCTCCACCAATCCCAAATGGAGCTCCTTGTAGTTTTGCGGTTTCACGAACTGTTCCATTAGGATTATAAAAGGCAAAATCGCGACTTTGGACAAATCCAGTGTGTAACATCATACCGCCAGAAAAACCGCTATAAGCCAATTTTGATACGTTCTTATTTTCGGCTAACAAATTGATAGCTAGTGAAAATAATAGACACAGAGAAAAAAATCTATATTTCATATTTATTTTATCTTTACTTAAAACCTAAAAACTTATAACTTTGCAAACAAAATTTACCGTATGTCAGAACTACTTACGACTTATCATCTCACAGGAATTGCCATCGGTCTCATCACATTCCTCATCATTGGTCTTTTTCACCCTTTAGTTATCAAAGGCGAATATTACTTTGGTGTCAATTGCTGGTGGGCGTTTCTAATTGCAGGTCTAGCTCTCTTAATCGCCGCTGTTTATATCAAAGACACCTTTTATTCAGCCACATTAGCAGTTACAGGATTTTCATCCTTGTGGAGCATTCTAGAAGTGTTCGAACAACGAAAACGCGTCCAAAAAGGTTGGTTTCCAAAAAATCCCAAACGCTCCTAAACTTTACCTACAACAATGCCGATGCACGTTCTAATGCTACATTAATATTAGGACAAATATTTTCTGTGCGAATCATTTTTTCAAATCCAGCTTTCACTAAGGTTTCATAAACAGATGGATTAACCCCCGATAACACAACTTCAATACCAGCTTTTGAAGATTGTTTACATAAAGTTGTCAAGTTGTGTATGCCTGTAGAATCAATAAAGGGAACTCTACGCATTCTAATAATACGCACTTTAGGCACATCGCCGACTTCCTTCATCACTTCATCAAATTTATTAGCAATTCCAAAAAAATAGGGGCCATCTATTTCATACACTTCTACACCATTAGGTATCAATAGTTTTTCTTGATCTGTAACAACCTCCGATTCTTGATTTGGATCAATCTCATCATGAAACACTTTGATAGAAACAGACTCACTAGTGCGTTTAAGAAATAGTACAATAGCTAAAAGCAAACCAACTTCTATTGCAATGGTCAAATCAAAAATTACGGTCAAAACAAATGTAACAAGCATAACCACAAAATCCGACTTTGGATTTTTGGACAACGCCACAATGGTACGCCACTCACTCATATTATAGGAAACCATAATTAACACACCAGCCAAACACGCCATAGGAATAAATCCAACTAATTTACCTAAAAACAGCAGAACCAACAACAAAACTAAAGCATGAACAATACCTGCCACTGGAGTTCTACCACCATTATTAATATTAGTCATCGTTCGTGCAATAGCACCTGTAGCAGGAATACCTCCAAAAAATGGCACCACCATATTGGCAATTCCTTGACCAATCAGTTCGGTATTGGAATTATGTTTATCGCCAATAACACCATCGGCTACCATGGCAGAAAGCAACGACTCAATGGCGCCCAACATAGCAATAGTAAAGGCAGCTGGAAATAATTGTTGCATCAATCCAAAAATAGACTGCCCTTCTGCTAAATTGACAGATGGCATTTTAGGCGCAGGAATACCCGAAGGTAATTCATATAAATCGCCAATAGTTTGGATGCCATCAATACCTGCAAACCGTTTTAATCCCCAAACAACTAGAGTAACCAGCACAATAGCAACTAAAGAACCTGGAATCTTTTTGGAAATCTTTGGAGTTAATATAATAATGAACAAACTAACCGCCCCTATAAGCAATGCCAACCAATTGATATTCGATATATTATCAGCATAACAAATCCATTTATCAATAAAATTGGCTGGAACTTTGGTTAATTCTAATCCAAACAAATCATTCATTTGGGTCGAGAAAATAGTTAATGCAATCCCTGCAGTGAAGCCAACAATGACTGGATAAGGAACAAATTTAATAACATTACCCAATTTAAATACACCCATCAACACCAACAATACACCAGCCATCAACGTAGCAATAGTTAACCCTGTAATACCATGTTGTTGAATAATACCATAAACAATAACAATAAAAGCACCTGTAGGGCCACCAATTTGAACTTTTGACCCACCAAATAAAGAGATAAGAAAACCAGCTATAATAGCGGTCACCAAACCTTCAGTAGGACCAACTCCCGAAGCAATACCAAAGGCAATAGCCAAAGGTATAGCCACGATACCGACAATAATACCAGCCATCAAATCGGTTAGAAAACGTTCTTTGCTATACTGCTTAAGACTCGAAATAATTTTGGGGTAAAAAACCTCTTTAAGAGAAATTTTCATCGTAAAAGGATAATTTTATAAAATCAAATAGATATATCAAAAGTTATAAGTTACTAAAATAGAGCTTAAAAGAAAAGAATCAACACCTCTAAAAAACTTTTGCAAAGGTATATATTTACACATACACCACCAATTAAATTGAACACAAATATGCATAAAAAAACCTCCCAAGAATATTGGAAGGTTTTTTACAAAAAGTAAAAAGTTAATCATTCGTACAATCAGCTTCACTTTTTGAAACACGTTTGTAAGTACATGTCGACGAAGAAGTCTCTAAATCTGCTTTGTGAGCATCTGCCTCAGTTTTCGTCATATACTCATAAGTGACACTTGTTGTTTGAGTAGTAGAGGTCCAATGAATAACCGTGGTAAATTCATAACAAGACTTCGTATCACTACACGCACTCATCCCTAAAGCAGCAAGAATTAAAACCGCTGCAATCAAAAAGTTTTTTTTCATAACTAATTTAAATAAATAAAATTAACAATAATGTATAATCGTAAGATGTTCTAAACCCAAAAAACGCTGCACACATAAATTATTTATATTTAGTGCAAAAATAAGTAAAATATTTGATATATGTAATAGTTAAACGAAAATATATAAATAGATTTACAATATTACCAATCCTCAAATATAAAAAACAAAAAAAACACCTAATCCCGATATATTGTTTAAAAAAATAATAGTACCTTTGCATACCTTAAATCATGAAGATACCTTACTACAAAATTAGCGCATATTTACGTTATCGGCGCCGCGCAAAGCATTATAAAGGCTTTGGTGTGCACTCACCTTTCGTATTTCATTGGCTCAACCATGTATTATACGAAAAGGATTTTTTTTATGCCTACCAAACGCTCCGCACCATACGTAAGGAACTCCTATTGAACAAAACAGAAATTACATTAGCTGGATTTGGGACCAGCCCTGCACGCACCACCACTATTGGTGAAATTGCAAAAAAATCGACCACCAAGCAAAAATATGCAGAACTTCTATTTCGTATTACAAATAACACAAATGCACAGTACATTGTTGAATTAGGAACCAATATCGGTTTAACTACCATGCATTTAGCCGCAGCAAATTCTCAAGCAAATGTAATTACCATCGAAGGTGAACCATCACTTTGCAACATAGCCAAGAGAAATTTCAAACAACATAACCTCACCAATATCTCTATCGTACAAGGCGATATCGATTTAATGTTACCTGAGGTGTTGAAAATTACCTAGACTAGACATTGTTTTCTTTGATGCCAATCCACCTACGAAGCCACTATCAGCTATTTTGAGCACTGCCTACCAAAAGCGCATTCAAAAACAGTCTTTATATTTGATGACATACATTGGTCCGAAGAAATGGAGCGAGCTTGGAACGAAATCAAACATACTCAAATAAGAGTAGACATGGACTTATTCCAAATGGGAATTACACTCTTTAATCCTGATTTACAAAAAGAATCCTACATTGTTAAATTTTAGCGAAAATCGTTATGACAAAAATTTATACAAAAACAGGCGACAAAGGCACCACTTCACTAGTGGGCGGACAACGTGTGTCTAAAACAGACATTCGTTTACAAGCCTATGGCACTGTGGATGAACTGAATGCATTTCTTGGATTATTAAAATCCAAACTTTCAGGCGAAGAACACAATCTAATTCACACCATTCAAAATACCCTCATGCGGATTGGTGCAAATCTTGCAACTGATACAACTACCACTAAATTGCCAGATTCTGCGCAAATTTTGTCAGAAAATATTACTTTTTTAGAGGAAAATATTGATAAAATGAATGAACAACTACCAAAATTAACCAATTTTATCATCTATGGGGAAGAAGAGACATCTGCATTAGCTCATGTATGTCGGGCCATCACAAGGCGCGCCGAAAGAATGATTTTAGAAGCTAAAAATCAAGTATTTGTCGATGAAAACGTCACTATTTACATGAATAGGCTTTCTGATTTTCTATTTGTTTTAGCTCGTTTTTTAACAAAAAAAAATAACTCGAATGATTTTTTTTGGGAAAAATGATACAGCTATTTAAAAAAAAAGTATCTTTGCCGATTGAAAACCAATTTATATTGGTGTAATTTACGCTATATTAAACGTTATTAGGACTTATATTTATGTATTGGACATTAGAACTTGCCTCAAAACTAGAAGATGCGCCTTGGCCAGCCTCAAAAGATGAGCTTATCGATTATGCGATGCGTTCTGGCGCCCCACTTGAAGTAATTGAAAATTTACAGGAAATTGAGGATGAAGGTGATATTTACGAAAGTATCGAAGATATCTGGCCAGATTATCCTAGCAAAGAAGATTTCTTCTTTAACGAAGAAGAATATTAAAATTAAGTTGTTTATAAAATTAGCGAAAGAAACTTTACGACACACAATTTTTCAAAGTGTTTTTAGTTTTACTAATGTAAAGCATTTAGTTTGCATCTCTCAAAAACATTGATTTTATCGAACAATTGTGAAGTTTTTTAATAAATATAAATCGTTAAGTTTAGGTTTACTGCTTTGTTTCGTTCTAAATACATCGGTATGGGGGCAATTTGATGCTCAAATTACCCAATACATGTATAATAAAACAATAATGAATCCGGCTGCTGTAGGCGAACAGCAGATGATAGAAATATTTGGACTACAACGGTTGCAATGGATTAGTATTAATAATGCACCAAGTACCACATTCTTTTCGGTTCACTCACCATTTTCAGTTGGTTCAACCCAACATGGCGGAGGTATTCGATTTGTGAATGATGAATTTGGTATCTTTTCTAATCAACAATTTAGCCTACAATATGCCTATAAATTAAAATTAGGCGAAGGTAGGTTGAGCATAGGAACAACCATTGGCTTTTCAAATATTGTATTTAGTGGAGATAGTGTTCATCTTCCAAAAAGTGATTATTTTAATCTAGACAAAGACCCAGCAATACCAACACAGAAAGTTTCTGGAATGGGGCTTGATTTAGGATTAGGGATTTACTACTCGACTAAAGATTGGTACGCTGGAATGTCGGTACTACATTTGCCCGAAACAAGTATTCAATTGGGTGATGTAGGCGATTTCTTTACCAAACGATTGTACACCGTTTCCGGAGGTTATAATTTTGAGTTAAAGAATCCTGACTACAAACTAAAAACGTCGGCATTAATTATAACAGATTTAGTAAGCTGGAATCCAAACGTGTCGTTATTATTAGATTACAAAGACAAGTATTGGGGCGGTTTATCTGGACGATTAGACGCTGTTTCGTTTTTACTAGGTATGAGAATCCTAAATGGATTAATGATAGGTTACTCTTACGATTTACCGACAACAACAATAATCGCCGTGAGCCACGGATCACACGAGATTTGTTTAGGATATGAATTTAATTTAGCTTTCGACAAAAAGAATAAAAAATATAAAAGTGTAAGAATTCTATAATTGAGAGATATATGAAAAAACTGTTGTTCTTCATCTTTACTGCAGCCATAGTAATGTCAAGCTGTTCAAAACCAAAAGGTTTTCTAGTTGGCGTGTATGGCAAATCAAAACCTGAAACGACTCCTTACGGGATGGTTTTCATTCCACGTGGTTCATTCAACATGGGACCGAACGACCAATCGGCCACTTGGACCATGCAACAAAAACAAAAAACTGTTTCTGTTGATGCTTTCTGGATGGATGAAACCGAAATTACCAATGGTGAATATCGTCAATTTGTACACTGGGTACGCGACTCATTAACATTGGAATATCTCCGTCAAATGGATGATGAAACAGAATCCGCAAAATACTACAAAACCACAAAGGTATATGGTGAAGAAGAATTAGATACTTTACTTAATTGGAAAACCAAAATTCCATGGGGTATTAAATGGAAAGAAGGTGACGAGTTAACTGAAGCTAAGTATAATGCTATCAACCAAATGTTCTTTTCTGGTTTAGAAAAAACAAAAGGGAAACAGATTAATTCTCACATAATGAATTATTCTTACCAATGGATTAATTATGATCAAGCAGCTCTTCCTGGTAATGAGTTCAATCCGTATACAGCTAGTTATGGCCCCAATGCTAAAGTTCGCATTGATAGCGCTTTCATGAGAAACGGAGCTATTGTAGACACGTGATTATACAAAAGACTTCGTCATCGTAGTGACCTCATTTCACGGAAGATTATCAACATCTATCCAGATACCATGTGTTGGATGCGAGAATTTACATACAGTTTCAACGAGCCAGCTATGCAAAATTACTTTTCTCATCCAAGTAATGGAAAATATCCTGTAGTTGGTGTCTCATGGGATCAAGCACAAGCATTTTGTCATTGGAGAACAGCTTATTACGAATCAGTTCCTGGATTACCTAAAACACAAGATTATCGTCTCCCAACAGAAGCCGAATGGGAATACGCTGCTCGTGGAGGTCGTAATTCAGCTCAATATCCTTGGGGAGGTCCTTATATTCGCGACAACAAAGGTTGCTTCATGGCAAACTTTAAACCCATGCGTGGTAACTACACAGAAGATGGCTACTTAATACCTTCTCAAGTGGCATCATTCGATCCTAACGATTATGGCTTATTTGACATGGCTGGTAACGTATCTGAATGGACTGCAACAACTTACGACCAAACAGCGCCAACATTCACGCATGATATGAATCCAAGTTATGATTACAAATCAAAAATGAACGATCCTAAAATCCTTAAACGTAAAGTTATTCGCGGTGGTTCATGGAAAGATGTAGGTGCTTATTTACAATGTGGTATTAGTGATTTCGAATATCAAACAAAACGTAGTTCTACCATTGGCTTCCGTTGTGTAAGAAGTTATATTGGCGAATAAAAAACAGACTTAAATCTAAAATCAGATAATTAACAAAAAACTTTTAAACATTATTTTTATGGCAAAAGAGCGTTCAGGGTTTATGAAATGGTACTTCAGCCCTCAAGGAAAAAAAGTAGTAGGAAGTGTTTATTCATTAGGTGCATCGATTGTAATTATTGGTGCCTTATTTAAAATTTTACACTGGCCTGGCGCAAGTTTTATGTTGATGATTGGTATGTTCACTGAGGCCATCCTATTCTCTCTTGGTGTATTGGACGATCCACATCCTGATTTGCATTGGGATCATATTTTCCCTGCGTTAACAGACAAAGACAAAGATCCACTTGTAAACCACTTAGGTGGTGGAGTTGGAGGAGGTGCAACATCAGCAGGTATGGCTAGTGTCACTCCTTTGAAAGATGCGGATGTAAAAGCAATGTCAGAAGGATTAAAAAGCATTAGTGAGGCTGCAAACCAAATAGCTGGTATCTCTAAAGTTGCTGGTTTAACAGACTCTTTTGCGAAAAATCTTGAAACAGCCTCTGTTGCTGCAGCTCAATTCGCAACGAAACAACAAAACCTAGACGCAGCATCAAATGCATTATTAGCTTCTTACAGTGGTATTACTGAAAATATGACAACTGTACAAGCAAATACAAAAGTGTATGTTGAAAAAGCTGAAAGCATCAATAAAAATCTAGGCGCTATCAATTCTGTTTATGAAATTCAATTGAAAAACATTCAAAGCCAAACTGAAGCTGTGGAGCAACAAACGCTTAAAATTAGTGCCGTGGCTGCTGATGTAGATAAAGTTCAAAAAGCAATGGCAGTTAGCGCTGTAGATATTGAAAAATATAAAGACGAAACAGGAAAATTAGCCCAAAAAGTAGTAGATTTAAATGCCATTTATGGTAACATGTTGAACGCTATCAACGGTTAATCTAGACATTAAACTCTTTACTTGTAACTAACTATTAAATAAAGGATAATTAGATGAGTGGTGCTGCAAACTGTCCGGAAACCCCGAGACAAAAAATGATTGGTATGATGTATTTGGTGTTAACAGCTATGTTAGCACTGAATGTGTCAGCAGATATTTTGAACGGTTTCACTATGGTTGACAATAGCTTGTTAACCAATACTGAGACATGTTTACAACAAAACAATGGCCTTTATGGTGATATTCAATATTTGTACGACCAAAATCCAGAAAAAGTTGGAGAATGGTTGGAAAAATCTAAGGTTGTGAAGGCAAAAAGCGATAGTGTTGTTAATTTCCTTTTGACTTGCAAACGTGACATGATGCAAATGGCCGATGGATACGAAATTGCCTTAGATACCGTAAACAGACATAAATTACAAAAAAAGGATAATCTTGATATTTCAGGAGAATATTTCCAATTGAATACGACTAAACAGCGAGCTCAAGAATTTCAACAACGATTAACTGATTATCGCCATTTTGTAGAAGATATGTTTGGAAATGATTCAGCTCAAACAGCAATTTACGAAAAGAAATTTTCGACTGCTCCAGCTGTTAATTCTCACGGCGAAAAAGTCGACTGGATTAATAGCATGTTCGAATCTATGCCGATTATTGCGGTAACTACGATGTTATCAAAATATGAAAATGACATTCGAACAACAGAAGCGGAATTGATTAATTACTTCAAAATGCAAACCGATGCTGGTGACTTCCGTGTAAATAAAATCCAAGCCTTTGTGATTCCAACAAGTAAACACGTCATGAAAGGTGGAACCTACAAAGCTCAAATTGCACTGTCAGCTGTGGACTCAACAAAAGTACCAGAATATTATATCGGAGGTTCACGTTTATCCAGCAATACATACACTGTAACTTGTAACTCTTTAGGTGTATTCCAATATTCAGGTAAAATTGTCTTACGTGGTAATGATGGTATTCCACGCGAATATGCATTCAAAGATGAATACACTGTAGGTGCCCCTTCTGCTACTATTGCCAATGAAGATATGAATGTAGTTTATATGGGATACAATAACCGTATTAGTATTTCGGTACCAGGTGTGGCTACCGAAAAATTACAGGTATCGCCAAGCCATGGTTCTTTGCAAAAAAGCGGAGCTTTGTATATTTACACTCCAAAAAGTTATGATGACGTTGTTATTAATGTTTCAACCACTGTGGAAGGAAGAAATACCCCAATGGGTAGCGGTCGTTTCCGTGTAAGAGCATTACCTGATCCAACTGCGTTCTTATCAATTAAAGATGATAATGGTAATGCCGTGCTTTACAACCCTAATACATCAAAACATAAGTTAACTCGTAGACAATTAGTTGAAGGTGATATGGTTGCTGAATATGCTGATGGTTTGTTGAAAGCCTCGTTTCGTATTGCTGAATTTACCTTGTTAATTGACGATGGTCGTGGTGGTTTTAATGCTTCTAAATCTAATGGTAGTAAATTTACAGATACACAACGTAAAAAACTTATGGGATTAAAATCTGGATCAACCATTTTAATTGATAAAATTAAAGTAACTGGTGCTAAATCAACAACCTTGTCTTACGCACCAATCGTATTACCATAAACATAGATAAACGATGAAAAAAGGTATTTTTTATGTACTAGTAGCATTGCTACATTTGCTCCAATAGCTTTCACGGACAAGATTTGGAAGCAGATAGTACACAATTTTTGTTTGATGGTGATGGTAGTTTCACTCGTGTTACAACTTCACCTCAAGACATTGCTGCTAAAATAATTAGAGTAAACCCTCTAGTTGACGATGTTGTTTGGCGTAAAGCTGTACTTCGAGTAATCGATTTACGCGAAAGACAAAACAATCCGTTGTACTACCCTTTTGAAGATTTGGATAGTCTTGGTCAAAAGAACTTGTTTGCAATTATGTTTCAAAAAGTATTAACAAAACAACTACAAGCATTTAAGTCACCGAGCAACCCAGAACAAACATTTATACCTAAATTCACAAAAGAAAATCAGTTTGACGTAGACGAATTTGTTCAGGCCAATGGTTTGGGCATTTATGAAACACCTTACGACATGATTAATTATTTAACTCCTGGTGTCGTTAAATATTACATTCAAGAAGTTTGGTATTTTAATAAACGAACTTCAACCTTTCATAGTAAAATATTAGCAATCGCTCCACTTTACGATGAAAAGTATAATAGCAGATCCGATATCCGTACGGGTGTTTGGTTTTGGGTGCCATTCGAACGTTTACGCCCCTATCTACAGGAAGAATTTATGAAGATAAATGGACGTAATACAGCGCCACTTGTCAATTTTGATGATTTTCTCGTTAGCCGACAATTTGATAGTTATGTAATGAAAGATTATGACCTATTAAGTCGCGACGTGGATAAAGGCATTGATGATCCAAACATGATTCGTCGTGAACAAAATCGTGTAGAAGAAGAAATCTTGAATTTTGAGCAAGACTTATGGCATTATTAATAAGATATAAATAGAAAAACCTATTTTTCAAGTTAGGGGAAAATATATAACTCCCCTAACTTGAAAAAATTTTTAGTATATAACAGCGCCTTTAATAAATCAGTAAAACCCATTTTTATGAAAAAAAGAAGTTTACTCCTCTCTACATCGCTTGTTTTGTGTAGTTTTGCTATCGGGCAAGAGAATATTTCCGTTGCTCCTACAGAACCAGCCGATAGTACAAACATCATGGCAACTGACACAACTGCAATACTTAATGAGGCAGTCGTAGTCATAAAAGAAGAACCTACAACGAGCAGTATCGATACCCCTCTACAAGATACCGTTGTTGTAGAAACTAGTACAATTAAATTGGATACACTAGTAAATGACCTAAATCCACTCGATACAACAGTTCTTGTGTCAACAACAACGAGTAAGGATATGACCATTACTCCTAAAGAAGAGACCCACGTAAGAGATGGTAATTCAGAAAAACCAGAAACACGTATTTATCCTAAAGTTAACCACTGGTCTATTGCAGGTCATGGAGGCGTTAGTTTTATTGATGGGGATCAAACTCAAGAATACAATGATTTATGGCCTAAAAGTGGTGCCGACATAGCCTTTGGTTTTGAGGTGGAATACACATTCACGCCTGGTTTTGGATTGTATGCCGAATACGTATACAATCCCTATAGAGGTCGTACAACTTATTATTATGAAGCTAAAAAAGCACCAAGTGGTTTCCAAGAAAACAAACAAATTCCAATGGATTTTGATGGTTTAGCACATGAAGCCAATTTCGGCGTTTCATTAAACTTTTTGAATATGTTTTACCGTTACCGTCCTCAAAAATGGAACGTCTATGTAAATTTAGGGATGGGAGTTGCATTCTATGACGTTTCTGCTTATGATCCTGGCACACAAAACATTATTAACCGTATAGATAATTGGGGAACACCTGTAGCTCCCTCCATCTCAAAAGGTCGTGCAGTAACATTCCCATTAGGTATTTCATTGGAATATAATCCTTTGAAATGGTTAGCCATCGTATGGAATACCCAATATAGAATGCATAAAAAAGATAATATGGATGCTTCTGAAAAAGGGAATGATGATGATAATACTATTTACAGTGGGTTAGGACTGAGATGGAAAATTAATAGTCCTAAAGACAAAACTATGCAACACGTACGTAATATGTCACCAGCAGATTACGAACCAGCGCAATGTTGTGATGCAACCGTTGAAAATTCTCAAAAAATATCTGAAATCGTGACTCAGATTTCAGCATTAGCAGGAAATGCAAGCAGTATTGAAGAAGAAAAAACAATCGAAGAGAATCTTCCTGATTC
>JACJXJ010000020.1 GCA_020636695.1 Prevotellaceae bacterium | reverse complement strand
TTGCTGTTACAACCGCATTTTTGCGCATATTCGGTGCTGTTTCTCTGTTTTGCTTTGCCATAATCCAAAAGTTTACTTGTTACAAAGATAATGATTTTTATTCCATAATATGTAAACAAATATGTTTTTTGTGAGTTGATAAAAAATCGTTACTTTTGTTGGTTGAAGTATTCGGTTGTATGCCCAATACGTCTTTGTTTTAGTCGTTTCACCATTTAAACCTAATTAGCTGTGGTACTGAATTATATTTGGATTGGTTTTTTGCTAATTGCTGTAGTGGTAGCCTTGATTCAGACATTTTTGTTTGGCGATACGGCAGTACTTACGGCTGTTATGGATTCCATGTTTGGGTCTGCCAAAACAGGCTTTGAAATTTCTATCGGTTTAACAGGTGTGTTAGCATTGTGGCTTGGTATTTTAAAGATTGGTGAAAATGGTGGTGCTATTAAATTTATGTCACGTTTAGTGGCTCCGTTTTTCTGTAAAATTTTCCCAGAAGTGCCAAAAGATCATCCAGCCATGGGAACTATTTTTATGAATATTTCGGCTAATATGTTGGGGCTCGATAATGCAGCTACGCCATTGGGACTAAAAGCAATGAACGAATTGCAGGAGTTGAATCCGAAAAAAGATACCGCGTCCAATGCCATGATTATGTTTTTGGTGCTCAATACTTCGGGACTTACTATCATCCCAATTACGGTAATGACTTATCGTGCACAGTTTGGAGCTGTTAATCCTAGCGATGTATTTTTGCCCATTTTGATGGCAACATTTTTTTCATCATTAGTCGGATTTTTAACGGTAGCTTTTGCTCAGAAAATTAATATTTTCCAAAAAAATATCATACTTACATTGGGTGCTCTTACTGCATTTGTTGTCGGTCTTATCGCTCTTTTTGCCACTATGGATCGTGAAAGTATTCAGTTGTATTCGTCCATTGTTACGAATATCATTTTATTGGGTATTGTGTGTGCGTTTGTGATTATGGGCTTGGTGAAAAAGGTAAATGTGTACGATTCCTTTGTAGAAGGTGCCAAAGAAGGTTTTAAAGTAGCTGTGGGCATTATTCCTTATTTGATTGCTATTTTGGTGGCTATCGGTATGTTTCGCGCTTCGGGTGCTATGGATTGGTTGTTGTGGGGCATTGAAAAAATAGTGGCTTTTGTAGGTCTTAATACCGATTTTGTGGGAGCATTACCAACCGCCTTGATGAAACCGTTGAGTGGAAGTGGCGCTCGTGGTATGATGCTGGATACTATGAATACTTACGGTGCCGATGCTTTTGTGAGCAAACTTTCGTGTATTGTACAAGGTTCTACTGATACCACATTTTATATTTTGGCACTTTATTTTGGTTCCGTTGGTATTACTAAAACTCGCAACGCACTTACGTGTGGTTTGATTGCTGATTTTGCAGGTATATTAGCTGCTATTTTGATTGGCTATTTATTTTTCCATTAAATTTTTAGATATGATTTTTTACACAACTGAAAACGTAAAAGCTCCTAAACTTGAAAAGCGTAAGACTAATGCTTGGATAAAATTGGTAGCTGCCAAATATGATAAAAAAATCGGTGAAATCGCGTATGTTTTTTGTGATGATGCTAAAATATTGGAGGTAAATAAAACTTACTTGCAGCACGATTATTTTACCGATATTATTACTTTTGACTATTGTGAGGGCGCAGTTTTGAATGGCGATATTTTTATCAGTCTGGATACAGTTCGTACCAATGCGCAGGAATTTGGAGTGACATTTGAAAATGAATTACACCGCATTTTGATTCATGGTATTTTACACTTGTGCGGACAAGACGATAAAACACCTGAAGCGCGATTGGAGATGACACGCAAAGAGAATGATGCATTACAAATGATAACTTTAGCAGAATGAAACGAGGTTTAATGACATTTGGTGGAGCGCGAGCTTGTTTTTTATACCTATTGGCTGGTTTACTTGCAATGAGTTGTGCTAATCGTGGAGGCGGTCCTCAAGGTGGCCCTAAAGATATTGCTCCGCCCATTCCTCTCAAAAGTATTCCAGAGAATGGAGCAACTAACTACACTAAGTCCACTATCGATATTTATTTCGATGAAATCGTGCTTTTAGAAAAATCTTATGAAAAAATAGTGGTTTCTCCTCCTCAATTAAAATCCCCGATTGTGAAAGCCTATGGTCGTAAAGTGGCCGTTGAATTAGCTGATTCTTTGGTGCCAGATATTACCTATATTATCGATTTTTCGGATGCAATTGTTGATAATAATGAGAAAAATAAATTACTCGACTACTACTTCTCATTTTCTACGGGTGATGATATTGATTCATTAATGATTGGTGGAACATTGATTGATGCTCATACGTTGAATCCTGTAAGTGGCGTTTTAGTGGGTATCCATAGTAATTTGAATGATTCCGCTTTTCAAAAGTTGCCTTTTGAACGCATCTCTAAAACCAATGATAAAGGAGAATTTTGGATTAAAGGCGTAAAGAAAGGCGCTTATAAAGTATTTGCTTTGGGCGATCTTAATAGTAATTACATGTGCGATCAACCTATTGAACCATTAGCATTTCTTGATTCGATTGTTATACCAGATGTTACGTTTGCTGAACATCTTGATACGATTTGGAAAGATAGCACAACCATTGATACGATTGTGAAACGTCAACATCCAAATTTTACCGCGAGTAATCTTTTACTACGTTATTTTGAACCTGATTTTGTACGACAATATTTGGTGAAATCGGAACGTGTGGAACCGTACAAACTGTCGTTTTATTTCAATGCGTCATTAGATACGTTGCCTATTTTGGAATCGTTGAATTTTAAACTAGATCACAATTATTTATTGCAACAAAGTGCTCATCGTGATACGTTGACTTACTGGCTTACCGACACGTTAATTTCCAATATGGATACACTGTCGTATGTCTTTACTTATTTAAAAACGGATTCGACCAATCAGTTGTCGGCACAAACGGACACCCTCAATAGCATAGTGCGTCGCAAGGCAGATGTCTCTGAAAAATCCACAGGTCGTTCGTCGCGCTCCAAAGATAATGATGTGAAAAAGAAAATAGAATTTTTGCCAATTAAGACCAATTCATCGACAAATTTCGATGTATACAATCCTTTTATACTCACATTTGAAAAACCTACAAAATACGATATTTCTAAAGCTATTTTAGTAGAGCTAAAAGTGGATTCGTTGTGGCACCCGACCGATATAAAATTGCATCAGGATGATTCGTTAGGTTTGCAATATTCACTTCAGTATAATTGGCAGCCCGAGAAAACGTATCGGTTAAAGATAGATTCGGCTGCTTTCGTTTCGTTGGATGGATTGCATACGAATGTTTATGAAGGAACATTTAAAATACGATCGCTTGAAAGTTATGCTACTTTGTTCATCATGATGGACAAATTGTCTGGTGGTGAAATTTTAGAGTTGCTTGATAAAAACGAGAAAGTAATAAGGACAGTCAAAGCGACTAAAGAAACTGTATTTGAATACCTGAATCCTGGCGACTATTATTTGCGACTTTTTGTCGATGAAAACGGAAATAATAAATGGGATACAGGAAATTATTCAACTAAACAACAGGCGGAATCTGTTTATTATTTCCCTTTTAAATTTACCTTACGGGCTTTTTGGGAAGTTGAAGAAAATTGGGATTATAAAGCATTGCCTTTGTTAAAGCAAAAGCCCGAAGAATTGATTAAATCATCTATGAATAAAAAGAAAACTAAATAATTATGGCAAAAATTTTAATTGTCGATGACGAACGTAGCATCCGTAATACCTTGAAAGATATTTTAGAATTTGAAAAATATCAAGTAGAATTAGCAGAAGACGGATTAGTAGCACTTGAAATTACTAAAAATGCCACATTTGATGCAATTTTTTTGGATATTAAAATGCCTCAAATGGATGGTATAGAAGTGTTGCAACAGATGCGTGAAAATGGTATTGAAACTCCAATTGTGATGATTTCTGGACATGGTAACATTGAAACGGCTGTGGAGTGTATCAAGAAAGGCGCTTACGATTTTATCGAAAAACCAATTGATTTGAATCGCTTGTTGGTGGTTATTCGTAATGCATTAGACAAAACCACGTTGGTGACCGAAACCAAAATTCTGAAGAAAAAAGTAGATAAAAAATATGCTATGATTGGCGAATCGTTGGCCGTTCATAAACTACGCCAAATGATAGAAATGGTAGCTCCAACTGATGCGCGTGTATTGATTACGGGCGATAACGGAACAGGAAAAGAAGTCGTGGCGCGTCAAATTTACCAACAAAGTCATCGTGTCAATGCCCCGTTTGTAGAGGTTAACTGTGCCGCCATTCCTTCAGAGTTAATAGAAAGTGAGTTGTTTGGTCATGAAAAAGGCGCTTTTACGTCGGCTATTAAAACACGTATTGGAAAGTTTGAACAAGCTAATGAAGGTACAATTTTTCTCGATGAAATTGGGGATATGAGCCTTTCTGCACAAGCTAAAGTGTTACGTTGTTTACAAGAAAATGTGATATCACCTGTTGGTAGTGACAAAATGGTTAAAATTAATGTGCGTGTGATAGCCGCTACCAACAAAGATTTACGGAAAGAGATTGAAGCTGGTAATTTTAGAGAAGATTTATTCCATCGCCTTAATGTGATTCCAATGCATGTGGCATCGCTCGAAGAACGTTTGGACGACATCCCATTATTGGTTGATTATTTTGCGGAACTGATTTGCGAAGAACAAGGCATTGCGCTAAAATCATTCGATTCTGAGGCTATCAAAGCACTTCAAAAACGAAGTTGGAAAGGTAACATTCGCGAATTACGTAATGTGGTAGAACGTCTTATTATTTTATCGCCATCGCCCATTTCGGCTCTGGCTGTTGAACAATTTGCTTAATTAGTTTTTCTATGGAATTTCA
Organism: Prevotellaceae bacterium; assembly: GCA_020636695.1. GTDB lineage: Bacteria > Bacteroidota > Bacteroidia > Bacteroidales > Paludibacteraceae > W0P28-013. Next base: position 18,712 of record JACJXJ010000020.1, on the reverse strand, counting down.
TATATCATCTACTGAACAGATAAACCAAGTAGCCCAACAATTTATTGCGGCTATGGGCGGTCATAAATTGTTTGCTTTTTATGGCGAAATGGGAGCTGGTAAAACTACGTTTATTAAAGCCTTGTGCGAGGAACTTGGCGTGATTGATGTGGTAAATTCGCCCACGTTTGCCATTGCCAATGATTATGAAACTGCGCTTGGCGATCATATTTATCATTTCGATTTTTATCGTTTGAAAACACCTCAGGAAGCACTCGATTTTGGCGTGGAGGATTATTTTTACAGTGGTCGTATCTGTTTTATGGAGTGGCCCGACCAAATTGGAACGCTTTTACCAACGGAAAGTGTGCGTGTTGCGATTACTGTTAATGCTGATGGCAGCCGAAGCGTGGCTGCTGATTTTTAATTTGAGTGAATTATGAAAAAACTTGTTATTGTTTTAATTAGTATTTGTGTACCAATTGCAGCTTTTGCTTGGGGACAGAGTGGACATCGTATTGTGGGTGAATTAGCCCAAACTCAATTGACTAAAAAAGCCAATAAGAAAATAACCGCTCTGTTAAATTCTTCTACTGTTGCCATGGAATCGAATTGGGGCGATTTTATTAAAAGCGACGACGCGTATGCCGAATATAGTGCTTGGCATTATACCAACATCGAAGGTGGTGTTACGCGTCAACAATTTGATTCGTTAGCGCTATTGCAAAATCGTGGTGCCTTAGTTTATCGTGTCGGGTATCTTATCGACGAGTTGAAAGCGAACCCTAATGATACGGTGAAATTAAAATTATTAATTCACTTGGTAGAAGATTTGCATTGTCCGATGCACATGGGACGTCCTGAAAATCGTGGTGGAAATAGTATTAAAATTAGATGGTTTGGTAAGGAAACGAATCTTCATGCCTTGTGGGATGAAGCGCTAATCGAATCTCAAGGTTTGAGTTATACCGAATATGCCGATTATTTGCATCGCACACATGCTGCCAAATCCTTATTGTTTGACAAAAAAATGATTGTAGATTGGGCATGGGGCACTTATCAAATTACCGAACGCGTATATGCTGCCACCGATAAAACCGTAAAATCGTATAATTATATCTACGAATTTAAAAGCGTGCTTGATGAAAGTTTAGTCCGCGGAGCCAATCATTTGGCGTCCGTGCTCAATGATATTTACGGTAAATAAATCTTATTAAAGTTCCTACAAGAACATCTGCTCTAGAGGTTGTCATGTTTCCTTTTTTATGTATTAGAATGTTAAATTTATTGTTTTTCGATAAAAATATTTTGATATTCAAAAAATAATTACTTTCTTTGTATTCGATTTATGTATTAAGCTGATTTTAGAAACCCTAAAAATAAAAAGTATGAAACGATTAATTGTAACAACTATGTTGTTGTGTGTGGTATTTATTACGACACTGTTTGCGCAAGAGGCACAACCTCTTCCAATCGATTCGAATGTACGTGTGGGCGTGCTGAGTAATGGATTGACCTATTACATTCGTCACAACGAAAAGCCAAAACAACGTGCCGAATTTCACATAGCTCAGGCTGTGGGAGCTATTTTGGAAGAAGATCATCAAAATGGCTTAGCGCACTTTTTGGAACACATGGCGTTCAATGGAACGCAACATTTTCCAGGTAAAGGGATTATTAATTATTTTGAATCTGTTGGTGTTAATTTTGGTGGAGATATCAATGCTTACACATCCTTAGATGAAACAGTTTATCGTTTATCAAACGTACCAACAATTCGTCCAGGTATTGTGGATAGTGCATTGTTGGTTATGCGCGATTGGTCAGCCGGTTTATCACTTCAAGGTGATGAAATTGATAACGAACGTGGCGTTATTCGCGAAGAATGGCGTACAGGCGCAAGTGCTAATCGTCGTATGTGGAAAGAATCGAACAAACAAAAATATGTTGGTTCGCAATACGCAAAACGCGATGTGATTGGTGACACCGCTGTTATCAATAATTTTTCATATCAAGCGTTACGCGATTATTATAAAAAATGGTATGGTCCCGATTTGCAATCTATTGTAGTGGTGGGCGATATTAACGTGGATTCGATAGAAGCAAAAATTAAACAGTTGTGGGCTGACGTTCCAGCGCGTGTTAATCGTGGTGAGCGTCCTATTTACCCAATTGCAAACAACGTAGAACCAATTGTGTCCATTGTAACTGATAAAGAAGCACAACAAACACGTATTGAGTTGGAATACAAACACGATGTATTGCCAGCGGAAGCCGAAGGAACCATGTATGCTTATACGCTTGACTTGTTCAATAATTTAATTTCTACTATTTTAAATTATCGTTTCTCCGAAATTACTCAAAATCCTGATGCTTCATTTGTAGGTGCTTATGGTTATTATGGCGATATTGTAAAATCGAAAGATGGTTTTCAACTGATCGCTATTCCTAAAGAAGGTCAAGAAAAGCAAGCCTTGAATGATTTATTGACTGAAGCAGAAAAGGTAAAACGTTTTGGATTCACTAATGCTGAATTGGAACGTGCTAAGGCTGATTTGTTGAAACAATATGAAAAAGTATATAATGAACGTAACAACCGTGAAAATATATCACTAACGAGGGAATATATTCGTCATTATCTCGATAAAACTCCTATTCCAGGTATTGAATGGGAATATGATATGATAAAATTGATACTTCCTCAAGTCAAAGTCGCTATGTTGAATGAGTTAGCACAAAGTTATGTGACTGACGACAATTTGATCATCAGTTTGATGGGACCTGAAAAAGAAACTGTCAAATTACCATCAAAAGAAGACGCCTTGGCTGTTGTAGCTACTGTCAAAGCTACGGAATTAGTAGCTCCTAAAGAGGAAACTATGAATAAGCCATTAGTTAGCAAAGTTCCAAAGTGTGGTAAAATTAAATCTATCACAACTAATGATGCTTTAGGAACTACCGAATGGGTGTTGAATAATGGCGTGAAAGTGGTGATTAAACCAACTACGTTCAAACAAGACGAAATTTTGATGACAGCTACTAGTAAAGGTGGTTTATCAAAAGTAGATAATGTGGTAGATTTACCATCTGCGATGATGGCTGCAAGCATTGTGAATTCTAATGGTGTTGGCGATTTTACAGCTATCGAATTAGAAAAATATTTGTCAGGCAAAAATGTGTCGGTGGCACCAGAGTTGAACTCATATAGTGAAGGTTTTTCAGGTAATTCTTCTGTCAAAGATTTTGAAACGATGTTGCAATTAACGTATTTGTATTTTAAAGCGCCACGTCAGGATGATAAATCGTTCCAAGCGTTGAAAAATATGTACACTACTTTTTTGACCAACAAGGAAACGAATCCGAAAGCCATTTTTAGCGATAGTATTCAAATGACAACTTCTAATCATCATCCACGTACGGTGTTGTTCGATTTAGCAACATTGGATAAAGTTGATCAGGTGAAAGCGTTGGCTATCTATAAAGAACGTTTTGCTATTCCTGCTGATTTTACCTTTATGTTCACTGGTAATATCGATCCTAACGATGCAGCTACACAAAAATTGATTGCCACTTGGTTAGGTGGTTTGAAATCGAAGAAAAAAGCTGAAAACTTTGTTGATCGCGGTGTACGTGCTCCTAAAGGTGAGGTGAAAAATTACTTCGATCGCACGATGCAAATTCATACGGCATCTAACCGTATTCAATATACAGGCGATATGGCTTACACACTGGCCAACGATTTAAATATGTCCGTTATTGGCGATATTTTAGATATTCGTTATTTGGAAAGTATTCGCGAAAAAGAAGGCGGTAGTTATGGTGTTGGTGTTGCAGGTATGTTGCGCAACAAACCAGTTCCAACGGCTGTTCTGTTAATGCAATTTGATACAGATCCTGAAAAACAGGCCAAATTAATGGGTATTATTCACCAAGAAGTGAAAACAATTGTAGAAAATGGACCTCGTGCCGATGATTTGCAAAAGGTGAAAGAAAATATGTTGAAAGAATTTGATCAAAACTTGGAGCAAAATGATTGGTGGAATGAAACCGTATTATACAACTACTATGTAGATGGTATTGATTATCGCAATCAGTATAAAGCGGCTGTAGAAGCTGTTACAGCAGAAACCGTTCAAGCTACTTTGAAACAATTGGTAGAAGAAGGTAATGTGATAGAAGTGGTGATGTTACCAGCTAAATAATTCACTAGATTAAAATTGTAAAAGAGGCTGCTCGAAATAAAATTTGAGCAGCCTCTTTTGTATTTACTTACTTCCCATAAAGATTAACAGCATGCCAATTAAAACCAAGAATAGATCGATTGCTTTGGCTTTTAAGTTGCGTTCTTTAAAGTAGAGTGCGCCTAAACTAAAAGAAACTACCACGCTACTACGTCGCACTAATGATACAATAGAAATCATTGCGGAATTGTTGCTTAAAGCAAAATAATAGAAAAAATCGGCGGCTACCAAAAATACGGCAATCATAGGAATGGCGTTATTCCAGTGGAAAGGCGTTGTTTGTTTGCGCTTTGGAAACCAAAAAACCAGTAAGATGATAGCCATCATTGCCAATTGATAATAATTGTACCATACCTGGACATTCATGCGGTCAATTTGAGTCATGATGAATTTATCATATAAGCCACTCACTGTGCCCATAATGATGGAAATAACCATTAAGAAAATCCATTTGTTATGTGCAAAATGAATACCTTCCTTCTTTCCTGATTGTGATAATAGAAAAAACGATACAATTGCCACTAGCACACCTAGCCATTGGTATAGGTTTAATCGTTCGCCAAAGATAAGTAAAGCGCCTATAAGCGTTAAAATAGGCTGTGTCGCTTTAATAGGTGATGCAATGGTGATAGGTAGATGCTTGAGTGCAAAATAAGCACTTATCCACGACGATAATACAATCGCCGCTTTGAGTATCAAAAGAGCGTGCTGTGCACTCGAAATAGGCGGCATTTCAAAAATGGTGTTTGCTATCCAATTGGGTGCAACGAACGATATAATTAATAGTGGTAAGAAGATGACGCAGCAAAAAACGACATTCAAAAAAAGTACAGGAATGACCGCGTTCTTATTGAGTGAAATCTTTTTAAAGACATCGTAAACACCAAGTAGTGCAGCTGATATAAAGGCAAATAAAACCCACATGACTGATTGTAATAATAAATAAATTAGGAGGACTGCAAAGGTACTCAAAAAATAAAAGCCTTCCGAATATCTTTCAGAAGGCTTTATAATATTAGTGCATTTGGTTTTTATTTAGTTGCATTTTCGAGCTTTTTCATAATTGAGAAGATGAAAACAGCAGAGATAGAACACAAAGCAATCAAAATAGACCAAAGCATCCATAATGGCATATCTCCCCACAACATGCCAATGATAGATACTAAATAATTACCCACTGCTGTGGCAGCAAACCAAGCGCCCATCATAGCGCCTTTATATTTAGGAGGTGCTACTTTTGACACAAACGAAATTCCCATTGGTGATAAAAAGAGTTCGGCAAATGTCAATATCAAATAGGTTGAAATGAGTAAATTTGGCGATACTAAATTATCAGGATTTATGCCATTGGCTGTTACTTCTGATGGCGTTGGTAAACCAAATGAACCGACAGCCATTACTAAAAATCCAAGAGCTGCTATAAACATACCAATACCAATTTTACGTGGTGCTGATGGTTCTTTACCACGTTTTGCCAGAGCTCCAAATACCGCTAATGATACAGGCGTCAAGGCGACTACAAAGAACGGATTGAATTGTTGGAAGATTTGAGGTAAAATCGTTACAGAACTATCTCCTAATCCTTGATAGCGCCAAACTAGTAACGCAATGGCTGCTGTTGATACAACTCCTGAAATGAGTTTCCCTTTTGTTTTTTCTGATTGGAATACCGAAAATAAGCCATAAACAGCAAAAATTATCAGTACTAAATTCCAAACATCGATGCCAATACGTGTAAATCCAGTAGCCACACTAGCAGTATAATCGCGCGCAAAGAAGGTGAGTGTTAATCCATTTTGGTGGAAAGCCATCCAGAAGAAAATAACCACTGCGAATACCAACATGAGTGCCGTAATTCGTTCTTTGGTTTGAGCAGGTGTCAATTCAATCGTAGCTGTTTGTGCCCCTTTGTTAGCAGCAGCTGCTTGTTTGGCATTTACGTCAGCATGTTTAAACGATGGACGGAAAATGACGTAAATCAACATCGATAAAATAAGTGATACGCAAGCTACTGCAAATCCCCAATGGTAAGCACCCGATAATTTTTCGATGTATAGGTTAGCAAAACCAGTTAAATCATTCGCGTAATCAGCACCTTGTGCTGTCACTAATTGGGTAAAATGATTTAATCCTTCTGCAGTCATATTAGCGCCATTCCCGTTAAGGTATTGATGAGCTAAAGCAGGTAGCTCGGCTGCGTAACTTAAGCCATTTTTAGCTAAATAATAATCGGTAATTTTCGCTGCGGCAGTTGGTGCAAATAATGCACCTACGTTGATAGCCATGTAGAATAAACTGAAGGCAGTATCACGTTTGGCTTGATATTCTGGTGCATCGTAAAGGTTACCAACCATTACTTGTAGGTTTCCTTTGAAAAAACCAGTTCCAAGTGCAATTAATGCTAATGCACCAAACATTGCAATCATGCCTGTTGTTCCATTGTTGGTAGGGATTGCCAGACACAAATAACCAATAAACATAATGATAATTCCAGATGTTACCATTTTGCCATATCCAAATTTATCGGCTAATATACCTCCTAAGAGTGGCAAAAAATAGACTAACGCTAGGAATCCAGCGAAAATATTTGAAGTTTGACCAGCTGTGAAGCCAAATTTAGCTTGCAAAAATAGCGCAAAAATGGCTAGCATTGTGTAATAGCCAAAGCGTTCACCTGTGTTTGCTAGGGCTAAGGCATAAAGCCCTTTCGGTTGTCCTTTAAACATAAAATAAAGTTGTTAAATTAATAGTGTTTTTGTTAGAGAAAAACGGAATAAAAAAATACTTATTTTGTTGCCAGCTGATTAATCAGCGGATTAGCATACATTTCGAGCAATTTATGACGTAAAAAGTCATAATCATTGTTTGACAAGTCTATTTTGTGGAGTTGTTGTTCTAAATAGGATTCTACTTCACGACGTTCTTCGGGTGAAACTTCAGCAGTAAAACACTTGGTATTAAGCAATTCATCGTATGCTACTTTGTTGATAGGGTAAATGGTGTAATTGCTATGAATGCGTTTGTCAATGAGTGTCACTACGGCTTCTATTTGCTCTTTGCGGTTGTCAATAGAAGTTGCTATTTGAGTCAACTCTGGATTAATTGAGGGTGTAAATGCATAGTGTACGTGTCCTTTATAACCCATAATGCCAGTTTGCATGTTTAGTAAATCATCTTGTGGTGATTTCTTGAAGTTGGCGTTATCACGTTTTTGTTGAAATTCTTTGGCTTTTAAATAATCACATGGATCATATTCGTACGATATGGCGACAGGAGATATGTTTAGCTCTTTTAAATTGTTGATAAAGGAACTAGTGCCACTGAGTGCAAACATTTTGAGAATGCTTTCTTGTGTGCGATCGTTTGAATCTTTAGCGCGACCTTCGCGTTGAGCAATCCATACACCAGTCTGTTTTTGGGTGATGGCATAGCGAATATAGCCCGATAATTGCAGAAACGCTTTTGGCATTTCGCGTACAGGTAAATCGCGTTGTACAATAAAACTCTTGTTGATGCGCACCAATGTTTGAATCCAAGGTGCTGCTAGTAAATTGTCGCCAATGCCAATTTCCACAGAATCTAATCCTGCGCGGAACAAAACGAGATCCATTAAGGCTGAATCCATCACAATATCACGATGATTCGATACAAAGAGTGCTGGTCTAGTTATTGAGTCGATGCCAGAAGCCGTAATCCCTTTCGAATGTTTGGCTTCGATGTCATTGAGTAGTGGTACAATAAATGTTTTTTGGAAAGCAGTAGCGTTTGGTAGGCTCAACAATTGTGTGCAAACTTGTTCTACGGGAATCTGAGGCATAAATTGTTGTATCAATGCCAAAAATGTTGGTTCTTTTATAAGCCGTGAAAAGGCATCATGTAACTCGTCAGGGTTGTATGGGCGGATATTGTCGAACGTTTGTTCCATAGTTTGTGCATTGTTAAAAATAGAATACCACACTGAATGCGCAAAGATACGGAAAAATAATTTGTTTTCAAAGTATCAGCTAGTTATCGGTTTTTTACGTAAAAAAGCGGAAACACATTTTGTGTCTCCGCTTTTGTTTGCCAAATAATTGACTTGATTCAGAGTCTATTAATAATTTCTTCTAAAACCGTTGTCTCTTCTTTGTCCGTAACCACCACCATTGCTAGGGCGTTCTTCACGAGGTTTAGCTTCGTTTACTACGATTGCACGACCTGAAATTTCAGCGCCATTCAATTCTTCGATAGCTTTTTGTGCTGCGGCATCATCTGCCATTTCTACGAAACCAAAACCTTTACTGCGACCAGTAAATTTGTCAGAGATTACACGTGCTGAAGCTACTTCTCCGTAACCTTCAAAAATCTCTCTCAATCCTTCGTCTTTCACTGCAAATGGAAGACTGCCAATAAAAATGTTCATTGATAATAATGTATTAAAATGTTCGGCAAAGGTAAACTAAATTATTGATATAAAATCTTTTTTTGTAAAAATAAATTAAAAAATAATAGGGTAATGCTCAAATAGTAAGTCACTTTCGGCATTTGTGCTATTATTTCAACTTATATTTAATCTTTAATTCTGTTTGTTGGTCGGTGCCTAATGAGTTGAAATATTCTTTCCAACCTGGACAGAAGTTGATGTGCCATCGCCAAAATCGTCCAATCAATGATTTTGGATTTTGGTCATACTTGCCTCGCATGGGGCATTGCTCGCAATGATACATTTTTGTTTCCATAATTGTGTGAAAATTTATGCCGCAAATTTACAAAAATTAAAACTATTAGTAGTAGCTTTGTTCTGTTTATCGATTTTAAGTGTGATTCATCGGTTTTTTTAGATATGTTCATCGATTTTTCGTTGTGGGTCAGTAGTTATTCATCTACTTTTGCCATCGATTTAGTTCTCGGTCAGTTAGTAATCAATTAAAAAATCTATTATGAGTAATTTAGAATGTAAAGCAAAAGCACATGGTATTGGATTTGGCCTGTTTGTAATATTGGTAGGTGGCGTGTTGTGGTCGATGAATGCGGGTTATGTGCCCGAGGTGTTTCGAACCGTTTTTATTTCGTGGCAAATGTTGTTAATTGCCATTGGTGTATTGGTATTATTCCAAGGACGTTGGCAAGATAGCTTTATTTTATTTGCTGTAGGTGGATTTTTTATTCTGCCACGATTGGCTGAAGTGTCGCCTGCATTTAATTGGGTACATCCCGATTTTGTGTATGTTAATTGGCCTATTCTCATCGTTTTATTAGGTCTCTTTTTAATTTTGAAAGTATTGTTTTTACCACGTCAATTGAAATGTTTTGCACATCGTTGGTCTGATAAACATGCTACTACCGAATCGTCGGTCGATGGTTTTGTAGAACGTAGTGTGATGTTTGGCGAAGTAAACCAAATCTTTTTGGCGCCCGAATTTAAAGGCGGCCGTGTGGAAGCGTCATTTGGTGAATTGCGATTGGATTTACGTAAAACCACCTTGCCCGAAGGCAGAACAGTACTCGATGTGAATGCGTCGTTTGGTAGCATTGTTATCATTGTGCCAGCCGATTGGGCGGTGGAATTAAATGTGTCGTCGTCGTTTGGCGAATTTGCCGACAAACGTTATGATATTGGTAATGTGCAACCAGGTAAAACGCTGGTGATTAATGGACGTTGTACATTTGCAGGTGGCGAATTGCGTAACTAATTGCTGATGACGAAACTGAATACATACCGACGTGTGATTGGTGGCGGCTTGGTTACTTCCATTTGGGCGCTGTTGTATGCTTACACACTCCTGAGCTTGGAAGCAGGTTCTACTAGTCTCGTTTGGTTCGACAGTGTTTTGTCGGCATGCTTATTGGCAGCGTTGTGTTTGTTTGTGGCGGTTGGTGTGCGTTACGTGCGTTTCGATAGTCAGAAACGGTATATTCCATTTGTATTATTATTGCTAGTCTTGCTTTTGGTGTGGTTGGCCGTTGTAAATCTTAGTTTGCAGGTTGTGTTTCAATCGGGAACTTATTTCACACGCACTTTGCCATTGCGCTTGTTTGTAGCTCTGCCCACTAGTTTGTTGTTTTTTGGTTGGCTGATGAGCCAAAAAGAAACGGATTGTCGAGAAGAAGAACTACCAGAACCAGTAATGCCTATTGTCGCTCAACCGGAGGAACAACTGGAACGTATTACGGTAAAACGTGGCAATGCGATAGAAGTTTTAACGCTCGATGAAATTCTCTATTTTCAAGCAGATGGCGATTATGTGACCATTCAAAGTACGAAAGGTCGTTTCTTGAAAGAGCAGACCATGAAGTATTTTGAATCGCATTTGGATAATACACTCTTTGTGCGTTGCCATCGTTCTTATTTGGTGTATGTGAAAGCGATTGAGCGGATTGAATTAATCGAAAAACAGCAGCAGTGGCTTTTTCTTACCAATGGCGAACGCTTACGAACCAGCCCTATGGGCTATAAACTCTTAAAACAACGTTTAGGATTATAAAAAAATGGAACTGTTTAAACAGTTCCATTTTTTAGTTTATGATCGATTATTTTTTAGATTTTGTGGATAGCTACTTTCACTATAAAATCCTCAAAATCGAGCTCTGTTGCATCGGTTAGGTTATTCACTAGTTCTAGCGAAACGGCTAATACTTGTGATGCAATATAAGTATTGAACGTATCGACAGCGGCGTTGATTTCTTCGTGTTGTTCTATTTTTATCGCTATTTTGTCGGTGATTTCATAACCGCTCGATTTGCGCAAATTTTGAATACGATTTACCAATTCGCGGGCAATACCTTCTTGGCGTAACTCTTCGGTTACGGTAATGTCGAGCGCAATGGTGAGTGTGCCTTCATTAGCCACCAACCAGCCTGGCATATCTTCGGTAGCAATTTCTACGTCGGCCAATTCAATGGTGACTTCGCCACTTGGTAAAGGTAGTGTTATGTCGCCTTTTGTTTCTACGGTTTGAATTTGTTCTTGCGTAAATTCATCAAGTGTGGCGGCAATTTCTTTCATTTGCTTGCCGTATTTCTTACCTAATGTTTTGAAATTTGGCTTGATGCGCTTGATTAATTTTACCGTAGAAGTTTCTGCCGAAACAACTTCCAATTCTTTCAGATTGACTTCCGCTTTTATCAATTCAGCCATATACAACAGTTCCTCCAATGTTTTTTTGTCGGATGCTGGGATAATGGCTTTTTGAAGTGGCTGACGCACTTTTTTATTTGCTTTTTTACGGAGTGCCAAAATCATAGACGTGGCTTGTTGTGCCAACTGCATACACGCTTCCAAATGTGTATCCATAACCGATGCGTCGTAGGTTGGGAATTGCGCAATATGAACTGATTCCGATTTATCTTTACCTGTTGCAGCATTCAAATCTAAAAATAGTTGATCGGCAAAGAAAGGCGCAATTGGTGCCATCAATTTTGATACGGTTTCTAGGCAGGTATAAAGTGTTTGGTAAGCCGACAGCTTATCAGCATCCATAGTGCCACCCCAGAAACGTTTACGGTTGAGGCGTACATACCAGTTACTCAAATTTTCGCCCACAAAATCGCTAATAGCACGACCAGCACGTGTTGGCTCATAATTTTCATAATGTTCCGTTACCTCTTTTATCAAGGTGTTGAGTAACGACAGAATCCAACGGTCAATTTCAGGACGTTCTGCCAATGGAATATCGGCTTCGGTATAATCAAACTGATCGACGTTGGCATAAAGCGCAAAGAACGAGTAGGTGTTATAAAGCGTGCCGAAGAATTTACGACGTACTTCTTCGATGCCTTCAACATCAAATTTCAAATTGTCCCAAGGCGATGCGTTAGTCATCATGTACCAACGCAGTGGATCGGAACCATATTTTTCAATCGTTGAAAATGGATCGACGGCATTACCCAAGCGTTTCGACATTTTATTCCCGTTTTTATCTAACACTAAACCGTTAGAAATAACGTTTTTGAATGCTACTTGATTTTCGAGCATGGTGTGGATGGCGTGCAAAGTAAAGAACCAACCACGTGTTTGATCTACACCTTCCGAAATGAAATCGGCGGTACGAATAGCCTCTTTATTTTCAAATGGATAGTGCGATTGTGCATAAGGCATAGCACCTGAATCGAACCAAACATCTATCAAATCGAGTTCGCGTTTCATCGGTTTCCCATCAGCCGAAACGAGTATAATATCATCCACGTATGGACGGTGTAAATCGATATTTTTAGGGTCGTAATTTTCTTTGGAGTAGTTGCCCACCTCAAAGTTTTTATACGGATTTTCGGTCATGAATCCAGCGGCGATTGATTTTTCGATTTCTGCTATCAACTCTTCGATAGAGCCAATGCAAATTTCTTCACTGCCATCTTCGGTGCGCCAAATTGGGAGTGGCGTTCCCCAATAACGGCTTCGGCTGAGGTTCCAGTCGTTCAAATTTTCGAGCCATTTTCCAAAACGCCCTGTACCAGTTGATTCTGGTTTCCAGTTAATGGTTTGGTTGAGTTCCATCATCTCTTCGCGACAAGCGGTTGTTTTGATAAACCAACTATCTAGCGGATAATATAATACAGGTTTGTCGGTACGCCAGCAGTGCGGATAATTGTGCGTATGTTTTTCGATTTTAAATGCCAATCCTTGTTGTTTTAGCATCATGCAAATGGCAATATCCAACGTTTCGTCCTGTTCGGTGAGTGTTGGGTTGTAGGCATTTTTCACAAATCGTCCAGCAAATTCTTGGTATTTTTCAGTATCAACCGATGATTTCACAAAGGCTTCATCTAAATCTTCCAACAAGAAGAATTTTCCAGTCATGTCTACCATTGGGCGGGTTTCGCCTTTTTTAGTTAACATGATTAATCCTGGCACGCCGGCTTTTTTGGCCACAAAAGCATCATCGGCACCAAATGTAGGCGCAATGTGCACAATACCAGTACCATCTTCGGTGGTAACAAAATCGCCAGCAATTACGCGGAATGCGCCGTTGCCAGGATTTACCCACGGAATGAGTTGTTCGTATTCTAGGCCTACTAAGTCGTTACCAGAACATTCACCGATGATTTCGAAGGTGGCAATTTTCTTTTCGCCAAAATAGCTAGCCACCAAATCTTTGGCTAAAATATAAGTGCAAGGTGTTCCTGTGTAAGGATTGTCTGCTTTTACGATGTTGTAGGTAATTTTTGGTCCTACGCACAAGGCGGTGTTCGAAGGCAAGGTCCAAGGCGTGGTGGTCCATGCTAGGAAGTAAGCGTTGTTGCCAAACTTAGCATCTTTTATTTTAAATTGTGCGGTACAGGTGGTGTCTTTTACATCGCGGTAGCAACCTGGTTGGTTGAGTTCGTGCGTAGAAAGACCTGTTCCCGCCGCTGGCGAGTAAGGTTGAATAGTGTAACCTTTGTATAATAAGTTTTTGTTGTATAACTGTTTGAGTAAATACCACAATGTTTCGATGTATTTGTTATCGTACGTGATGTAGGGATTTTCCATGTCCACCCAATAACCCATTTGAGTGGTTAAGTCTTCCCATTCTTTGGTGTATTTCATGACATCGGCACGGCATGCATTGTTGTACTCGTCGACCATGATTTTTTTACCAATGTCTTCTTTGGTAATTCCTAATGCTTTTTCTACGCCAAGTTCCACTGGTAATCCGTGCGTATCCCAACCCGCTTTACGTTTTACCTGAAAGCCTTGCATGGTTTTGTAGCGACAGAACGTATCTTTAATAGTACGAGCCATCACGTGGTGAATGCCGGGCATGCCGTTGGCACTTGGAGGACCTTCAAAAAACACGAATGCAGGAGCACCTTCGCGTGTGGAAATACTTTTGTGAAACAAATCTTTGTCATTCCATTGTTTCAACACGTTTTTGTTGATGTCTGACAAATCGAAATGGGCGTATTCTCTGAATTTTTTCATTGTAAAAAACCACTTAGAGTATTATTGTTCTGAGTTTATCTACTTGCGCAGTTATAAGCTTGCAAAATTACGAAAAAAAGTGTAATGAACAAATCGCTTTTTTTGTAAGGTATTTTGTAAATAGTGTTAATAATTGTATTATTTTTGTTTTTCACAAAAATTATTGAATCCATGAATTTTAGAAATGCCTTTTTGATTATTTGTTTATGTGTGTGTAGTGCTTTTATTTCTGCAGCCAAGGGTTACAAGTATGGTAAAATACCATTAGAGGAATTGGCAATGACGACTTATCAAAATGATACTTCTGCATCTGCGGTCGTTTTATTGAAAACTGGTACTACCGAATTTGATTATCGTTCAGATGGATTTGGAGTTGCATCTGTTTTTGAACGAAGAGTAAAAATATTGACGTCTGATGGTGTTGATTATGCTAATGTTGAAATTCCTTTTTATAAGTCAGCTCGGTCAAATGGGACCTGCGAAACGATTTTTGATATAGAGGCAGCAGCTTATAATTTAGAAGATGGTAAAATTGTCAAGTCCAAATTATCCAAGCAGTATATTTATCGAGAAAAGGTTGATGAAAATTGGAATGTTGTTAAATTTTCCATTCCAAACGTAAAGGTTGGTACAGTCATAGAATATCGCTATAAATATTCTTCAAATAATCCCTATAGCATTGATTCATGGAAAATACAAGAGTCTGTGCCTGTGTTTAAATCTATTTATGAGGTATTAATACCAGCTTATTACCAATATCGTTTTCAAACTAAAGGATATGAATATATAGATTGTCAAAAATCCACTCAAAGTCGTGCTTATGATATTCGGTTTAATACTGGTGCTGGGTATATAAATAAAACTGTTAATGTACCATTAAATAGGCTGGTTTTTATTGCAGATACACTTCCTGCCTTAAAGGATGAACCTTTTGTTTGGTGTAAAAATGAATATCGTACATTAGTTGATTTTGAATTGTTTGGAGTGCAATTTCCTGGTGCGATTTTTGAGGGGTATTCCAGTAGTTGGAAAAAGGTTAAAGAATTACTTTTGGAACACGAATATTTTGGAGCTCACATAAAAGGGTTAAGTCGGTTAAAAAATCCTTTTTGGGGATTACAGGAACAAGCACGTCTTGATACTATGGATACAGAAAATCAAATTCGATCCTTATTCCAAATATTGAAAAGCCGTATGCAGTGGGATGGTTCCTATACTTTAATGTCTCGTACTATTTCTGAAGCAATACGACAAGGTAAAGGTAGTAATGCAGACCTCAATTTTGTTTTTCTAAGAATGCTTAGTGATGCCAATATAAAGGCTTATCCCGTATTAATTTGTGAACGAGACAAGGGGTCTTTACCTTTACAAACTCCATCCATTGATAAACTGACCACTTTTGTTATTGTGGCTTACGCTCCTGATGGCAAAGCATTTTACATTGACGGTTCGGTAGAGCATGGTGATATAAATATTTTGCCTCCACAATTAATGGTTTCCCAAGGTGCAATTCTCGATCTAGATAGAGATCAAATTCTTGATTTAACATCTGTCTCCAAGAATAGTACTAGGGTAAATATTACTGCCCAGTTACAACCTGATGGAACTCTTGTTGGAACACGTCAAAGCCGTTATCAAGGGCAACATTCTTCTGAATTTAAGTCAACGTTAGCCTCTAAAGGATTAGATACATATAAGCAGGACTTGGAGAAAAATCAACAGATAACTATTACCGACATGGATTTGCAACAAACCGAAGGATTGAGTAGTTTTTCGTCCGAGGTTGTGAGTTTCGAAAAAACGACTCAAGTGTCGGGTGAATATATTTATGTCAATCCAATGATTTTCCCAGATGAACCCAAAAATGTATTTACATCGGTTAATCGAAAATTACCTGTTGAATTTCCATACCTTCAGAGTGTTCGTATAACAGTAAATTTAGATGTGCCAGAAGGGTATATTGTTGATGAAATACCGAAAAGTATAAGTGCTAAATTTGAAGATAATAAACTGTATATGAGCTATGTCATATATGCTGTAGAGGACAAGGTGCAGCTTCGCTATCAATTAGATATCTCAACATTACGTATTTCTTCGCAATCATATCATCAATTAAAACAATTTTGGGAAACATTAGTAACAAAAAATAATGCACAAATTGTATTCAAAAAAATAGCTAAATGAATCGAAAACAGTTTTTATTACTACTTTGCTTCCTTTATTCGGCAGTTGTAACTTCACAGTCATTTAATGCGAGTATGGTTAATATACCTGATTCTCTTCGGGTAAATGCCTATTCAGTAGTTCGTGATCACATTATAGAGATGAATCAATCGTCTACAAAGTTGGCGGAGTATAAGGTTCGTCGAGTGATTACTATCTTGAATAAAAAGGGGCAGGATGCAGCTGTTTTTTCTACGTATACAGACCAATTTCGATCCTTGACTCAATTTGCTGGTCGGGTTTATAATTCGGATGGTATGGAGGTGTTTAAATTAAAATTCAAGGATTTGAAAGAAACACAGTATTCTTCAATGTTAGGTACTGATACAAAAATGAGATATTACGCATGTGAGTATGCTCGTTATCCTTATACCATCGAATACGAGTGGACAATAAAAATCAAGAATGGAATTTTAACTTATCCCACATTCTGTCCTATCGAATCCTATAATCAATCTCTGCAACACGCTGTATATTCGATAAATATACCGACATCTGTTGATGTTAATTTTAAAGAACAATTAGTTGACAGATTACCAAGTACTTTTTTAAATAACCAAAAACAGTGTAAATGGGAGATTAAACATATTAATGCGGTTGTCGAAGAAGATTACGGGCCTGATTTACTCTCTATAATACCTTTTGTTTATGCAAATCCCCTTAAATTCGAGGTAGATGGCTATGCTGGAGGTCAACAGACTTGGCAAGAGTTGGGGGCATGGACACATAGCTTACAAAATGGACTTAACCAATTGACTCCTCAAGTAATTTCTAAAATTAGAGGACTAGTTTCAGGATGTTCTAATGATCGAGAAAAAGTTGCTAAGCTGTACCAATATTTGGGTGAAACAACTCGATATGTTAGTATTCAGTTAGGTATAGGGGGCTTTCGACCCATGTCAGCATTGGAGGTATCTCAAGTTGGCTTTGGGGATTGTAAAGCGCTATCATTTTATTTGAAAACCATGTTGGAGGAGGTTGGCATTCCTTCTAATTATGTGGTTATTAGTACCAAAAATGAGCGATTATTTTCAGATTTTGCGAACGAACAACAAACTAACCATGTTATATTACAAGTTCCATTGCCCAATGATACGTTGTGGCTAGAATGTACGAATACCGAGCTCCCGTTTGGGTATATTCATGAAGGAATTGTGGGGCATGATGCTCTAGTTTGTGATGAAAATGGTGGTAGGCTTGTACGTTTGCCAGTATATCCTGACTCTCTTAATTTGGAATCCTATAAAGTGCATGTTAATTTGTCTAGTAATGGACAAAGTCAAGTTTCTGTGTGTAGGACGAGTAAGCTGCTCCAGTATGAGTTTCAGAGTAACTTTACGAAAAAAAATGTAAATCAACAGAAAGATGATTTACGAAAGCAAATTGCCTTGAATCAGGCAGTTGTATCTGATATCCATTTTAAAGAATACAAAACACAAAATCCTTCGTTGGTAGTTAATTATAAGTTGGATGCGTTGTATGGGCAAACAAATTTATCTCGATTATTTATTCCTCTTAACCCCTTCAGAAAGCCACTCTATATTCCTACAAAAAATAATCAACGTACCCAAAATATATGTATCGAACGCGGATATTATGATAGAGATACAGTACATGTTGTTATTCCTGATGGCTATGTTGTTGAGGGTATTGCCCCTTCCATTAATTTAAAGACTGAATTTGGGGATTTTACATCTTCTGTTATAGTTCAAGGAGATACAATTGAAGTTGTGCAAGCGTTGTTACTCCATAAAGGAATGTATCATAAAGAGAAATGGAATGATTTTGTTCTATTTTGTGAGGCTATAAAAAAACATTATACACAGACAATGGTGCTCCGAAATGGAGGCCTGAAGTAAAGTTATATTTGAAATTATTGCAGGGGTTATATTTCTAGATATAACCCCTGCAAATTATTCGTAGAGCACTTGACATTTAATAAATTTACAAATCTGAATGAGTAAGAACTTTTCTTTATTTAACGATGTCAGTACTTTTAGTACAAATTGTACGGTATCCTTTTTTTTGTTGCGTGTTGATATCTTTGGTCATTAAAAATAGCATTTGCAATCATCAGATACATAGAACTTGTGTGTCATACCTAGAATGATTAACCTATTTTTAAAGAGGTCATACTGAGCGACCCTCCAATGATTTTGTCATTGAAAAATTGAATAGATTCGTCTTCTTCCTGCAAAGCCAATAAATACAACAAGGGCAAATAATGCTCAGGTGTTGGCATAGACAAATTAAATGGGTTACCTTCTGTAGGATGATTGATCAGACGTTGATGATTTCGTGTTTGAATTTCCTCTTTTATCTGTTCATTGCTGTCTTCTGCCCAGTCGTAGGCGTACGATTCCTGATTTAGTTTGTTCCATGCTAAGAG
>JACJXJ010000002.1 GCA_020636695.1 Prevotellaceae bacterium | reverse complement strand
GGCATGTATCGCAAACGTTATTGTTGATTATTACGTTCTTGCTGATGTTATTTGGGGTTGTTTCTACACGTTTTCATCTTATTTTGCTGCCATGGTCGTATAATTTCAAAGAGGGTATCAATGTTATTTTAGTGGCTTTGTTTTTTTGTTATTTGGGCCATGTCGTTAAAAATAGTGATAAAATACGTTTTACGAGTTGGCTGA
The DNA here is from genome assembly GCA_020636695.1 of Prevotellaceae bacterium. GTDB lineage: Bacteria > Bacteroidota > Bacteroidia > Bacteroidales > Paludibacteraceae > W0P28-013. The sequence goes on along the minus strand of JACJXJ010000002.1, from coordinate 226,630 downwards.
TTACATCAGTCGGCGTAATTTATTTATACGTAGCAAAATTAGTGTTACATCTTTCCGTGGATATGCGAGTAAATGGTTATAGTAATGTCGTATTTTGGTTGCTGGCTTGTTTCCTAGGCATTTATTCGGTGATGTTCATTGCTCAAAAAATGAGTCAATTGCCTACTGTGAGTCGCTTTTTAGCTTATGTTGGTCGTAACTCATTAATTATTTTGTTTTTACATATCATTTCCTTCAAATTGGTGGGATTGATGCAAGTTCATTTATTCGGTTATTCTATTGATTCTTTGGCAGGGTGGCATCATGTTGATTCCACAGGTTGGTGGTCTATTTTATATGTGCTTGTTGGAGTAGCAGTGCCTTTGATGCTCGATGATGTTTTTAAACGAATAAAAAAGACTTTTTTGCGCAGTAAAGCGTAAAAAATAAAATTGCATGTTTGAATCTGACGTGTAAATATGACGCTAGCTGCTAGGATTTTTGTATCTTTGTGGCCGTAAATTATAATTGATTATGAAACTATTGATTACTGGTGCCTATGGACAATTAGGCAATGAAATGCGCGTAGCTCTTGAACATTATCCGCATTTGGAGTCTGTTTTTACGGATGTAGACACACTTGATATCACCGATAAAAATGCGATTGAGGCTTTTGTATCATTGCATAAACCAAATGTCTTGATTAATTGTGCAGCTTATACTGCTGTAGATAAAGCCGAAGATGATTTGGCACTATGTTATAAAATTAATTGCGATGCTGTACGTAATTTGGGTGAAGTAGCCCAAGCAAACGGCATAAAAATAATTCATATTTCTACTGATTACGTGTTTGATGGAACGGGGCATATCCCTTACACAGAAGATATGGCAGTTTCTCCAACCAATGTTTATGGTAAATCGAAATTAGCTGGTGAACGTGAGTTGCGTAAAGCTTGTCCAGAAGCAATTATTATTCGTACATCATGGTTGTATTCAGGCTTTGGCAATAATTTTGTAAAAACGATGTTGAGACTAGGGAGTGAACGTAGTCAATTAAAGGTTATTTTTGATCAAATAGGGACACCTACTTATGCCGCCGATTTGGCAGATGCCATGTTGCAAATTATTGATGCAGGAAAATTTGTACCAGGCATTTATCATTTTTCGAACGAAGGAGTTTGTAGCTGGTACGATTTTACCAAAATGATTTTTAAATTAGCTCATATAAATTGCGAAGTATTGCCAATAGAATCAAAAGATTATGCAGTTCGTACGCCGAGACCACATTATAGTGTTCTGAATAAGAATAAGTTAAAATCCACTTATAATCAAACTATTCCTTATTGGATGGATGGTCTTGAGCGATGTTTACATGTTTTATTGTCTGAATCTAAATAAGAAAAGAACCACGCAAGTGGTTCTTTTCTTATTTAATATAAATTCTTATTTGAATCTCCGTGTTCTAGACTATTCAAAAATAAGCAGTAAACTCTATGTGTTTGTCACGTAAATTGTTTATCTTTGCTTACTACAAACGGTTTTTGGTTATGAAAGGATTTTTGAAAGCCCTTTACTTACGCTTGCGGTTGATTTTACAACCAGTTGTGTCATTCCTGTGGTCATTGCTGCGGGTGGTGAATGTTTTCTCATCACTGTTTGTAGTTGCTATTGTTATTTATGGAATTGGCTTTCAAATGGAGTCTCACATGATGCGTGTAGCTCCTATTTTTAATATGATATATTTGCTTTTCCTTTTTGAACTGACGGTGAGTCTTGTAAAATCATTCTTTACTGTTAGTAAACCCCAACAACGATATATCATTTCTGTTTTTTATGTGCTATTGCTATATGTGGCTATTGTGTGGTTTGTTTTACCCGACTCCATAGTGTCAGCCCATTCATTTTTAATGCTAGTTCATCAGGTATATGTTATATTTGGTGCGGTTAGTTTTATTGCCATTATCAAATTGTCGGTAGTTATTACTCAATCACTTACTTCACGACTTAACCCCACTTGGATTTTTGTGGGCAGTTTTATTGCTTTAATTTGTATGGGTGCAGGGCTTTTATTTTTACCTCGTGCCACCACACATCCTATACGTTTTATTGATGCCTTGTTTACTTCTGTGAGTGCGGTCTGTGTTACGGGGCTAACTACCGTCGACGTGTCGTCCACCTTCACACTTATGGGCAAAAGTGTAATCGCATTACTTATTCAACTTGGCGGTATTGGTATTATGACTTTTACCAGTTTTTTCGGTTTGTTTTTTATAGGTAAACATCTCACTCAAAATAAACTCTTGATTAAAGACCTAATAGATCCAGGGATAAAGGAATTGGACAAATTTTTCAAAACGCTGTGGTATATTATTTTTGTTACGTTTACAGTTGAAATAATTGGTGCCTATTTTATATTTATGTCTATTGGTGGACACACTTGGAATGATGTTGGATTCGCTGTTTTTTCACTCTATATCAGCATTTTGCAATGCTGGTTTTTCTACTGTAAGTGGAGGGTTGTATAATGAGGCGATACAAACTAATTATCAATTGCATATTATTATTGCTTCTTTAGTCGTTATCGGAGGATTAGGATTTCCCATTATTTTTAATCTCGGAAGATGGCTGTTACATGTTATACGTAATTTGTTTAGGCGTTTATTTGGCAAAGAAAAACATTATTTACACATTCCACATTTGTTGACTTCTAATACGTTGATTGTACTGACGGTTACCTCAATTTTATTAATCGGAGGTGCAGTCGTTTTTTATGTTACCGAATACAATAATTTATTGGCTAACTTATCTACTTCGGGGAAAATAGTCACGGCTTTTTTTATGTCCGTTACACCACGAACGGCAGGTTTTAATACATTCGATATGGGGAATATGCATCCTATGACTATTTTGTGGATGATCGTACTTATGTGGATAGGAGCTTCGCCCATGTCAACCGGTGGTGGGGTAAAAACCACAACTATCGGTATAGCATTTCTAAATGTTTGGCATACATTACGAGGCCGTAATCATATAGAAATTAGAAAACGTCGTATAGCAGAGACTACTGTAAATAGAGCTTTTATTATTATTTTTGTCTCTTTAGCTGTACTTGCTATTGGCGTTGGTTGTTTGGCTTGGTTTGAACCTAATGCATCGTTGCAAATTCTATTGTTTGAAGCTGTTTCTGCTTTTAGTACAGTCGGCTTGTCTATGAATCTGACACCGTTGTTATCTGATGCTAGTCATGTAGTGTTGATTATACTCATGTTTGTGGGTAGAGTGGGATTGATTAGTATATTGTCTTGCTTAGTGAAGCCGAAGAAACATTTAAATTATCAATATCCAAGTGAATCTATTCCAATTAATTAGTTAATAATAAAAATTAAATATAGAATAATTATGACTTACATTGTGATTGGCTTAGGAAATTTTGGCATCTCGTTGGCCGAGCGTTTAACTCGTATGGGGCATGACGTAATAGGTGTCGATTCTGATATCAATTTAGTCGAAGAATACAAAAACACGATTAGCTCAACCATTTGTCTTAATTTGAATGACTCTGCTTCGTTGAGTGTACTTCCATTAGAAGATGCTCACCAAGTCATTGTAACGTTGGGCGAAAAAGTAGGGAATTCGGTGCTGATAGTGGCGTTGCTCAAACAACACGGTGTTAAACATTTAGTGGCTCGTGCTGGTAGTAAATTACATCAAACTATTTTAGAGGCAATTGGTGTTGACGAAGTTATTATGCCCGAAAGCTATGCGGCTGACTTATTTGCACTTTCGGCAGAATCTCCTCAAATCAAAGGTGCTTATCCTGTTACAGAAACAGATCAACTGGTGGAATTAGAAATACCTAATATATTGATTTCTCAAACTTTGGGACAAGCTAATTTGGAGGAACTGTTTCATGTTAAATTAGTAGGCGTTAAACGTCGTAAAGTAAAAGTGAATGTGTTAGGTGCTAATAGTTTTTACTACGAAATGGCTGATCTAAATGCAGAATTTAGTTTTCAGGAATATGACCGAATATTACTTTTTGGTGAAATGAAAGCTCTTCAAAAACTTCAAAAGAAATTGTATTAAAGTTATGTTTGATGACGCATATTTTATGAAAAGAGCTTTGGCGGAGGCGCAAAAGGCTTTTGCAATGGATGAAATTCCAATTGGGGCAGTTGTAGTATGTCAAAATCAAATTATTGCGCGTGCTCACAATCTTACAGAACAACTGATAGATGTGACAGCTCATGCCGAAATGCAGGCAATAACAGCAGCAGCGAATTATTTGGGAGGTAAATATTTGACGGATTGTACCTTGTTTGTTACAGTTGAACCCTGTGTGATGTGTGCTGGAGCACTCGGTTGGTCACAAATTGGTCGTGTGGTTTTTGGGGCACTTGACAATAAACGTGGCTTTCAAAAGTTGGCACCACAAGCATTACATGTTAAAACAGAATTGGTGGGAGGAGTTTTAGCAGATGAGTGTAGTGCTCTGATGCAAGAATTCTTTGCACGAAAGCGCCGATAAAAGTAAAAAAAACGTATCTTTGTGAAATTATAATTTATATTACCGCATTTATCTATATGGCTAAAAAAGAATCAACTACATCGAATTCGTCAGGCTTTTTTGCATCCATAAAAGCATTTTTTGTTGACGAGCGCACATGTTTTGCATTGGGTTTGGTTTTGCTCTTATGTACGTTGTATTTATTGCTAAGTATGGTCTCTTTTTTCTTTACGGGTGACATGGACCAAAGCATTGTTAATGCATCTTGGTACCAACTTGGCGCGCATTCAAAAGAAATTCAAAATTGGACTGGAGCACGTGGTGCTTTTTTAGCTGAAATTCTCATTAATAGATGGTTTGGTTTAGCGTCCTTTGCCATGTTGTGGTTTGGTTTTGTAATTTCCTTCCGTTTAATGAAGGTCAAAATAATGGCTTTGTGGAAAGCGTTTTTGTTTTCCGCTTTGTCCCTCATCTGGTTCTCGCTTTTCTTTGCCTTTTTCTTTGCTCCTTTTTTTGAAGATTCGTTTATCAATTTAGGTGGAGAACACGGTGCTTATGCCTGCGACTTTTTGAAAGCAAATATAGGCATTCCTGGTACATTTTTTCTATTGCTAGGTACGGGGTTATTGTTCGCTATTTTTGCATTTAGCCAAACAGTCCCATTTTTACGTGGATTATTTCATCGTAAACCTAAAGTAGATGTTCCTATCGCTGCTGAAATGGATACAGATATTGAGGTGGAAACCGTTGATCCAGATGCTGTGTCCGTTAAAATTGGTGATGAAATAGTTCCACCAGAATGGGTTATCATGGATGCCGACGAAAACGTTGAAGAAGATGTTATTGTAGCTGACGAGGAATTAACAGAAACTGTGCCATTATCTACCGTTCCAGTAGAGACGGTATCAGCACACGAAGAAAATGTATCTGCAGATATAGTAGAAACAGAAACCGTAGATGCAACCGAAACTGATGATAGAGCAACTTATGATCCCTTGGCAGAGCAAGGTCCATACGATCCAAAAGCGGACTTAGGAGAATATAAGTATCCAACAGTTGATTTATTGAAAGATTATGGAACGCCTACCGAAACGGTTACAAAAGAGGAACAAATAGCTAATCAACAGCGTATTATTACTACACTAAAACATTATGGTATAGGTATAAAAAAGATCTATGAAACGATTGGACCAACTATTACATTGTATGAAATAGTACCAGAAGATGGTGTAAGAATTAGTAAAATTCGTAATCTAGAGGCTGATATTATGTTGAGTTTGGCTGCTACAGGTATTCGTATTATTGCGCCAATTCCTGGAAAAGGAACCATTGGTATCGAAGTTCCTAATAGCCATCCACGTATCGTGTCCATGTTTGGTACTATCGGCTCGAAGAAATTTCAAGAATCTACGTATGATTTACCTATTGCATTAGGACGTACTATTACCAATGAAGTGTTTATGTTCGACTTATGCAAAATGCCACACGTTTTGGTGGCTGGTGCTACTGGTCAAGGTAAGTCTGTTGGGTTGAATGCTATTATTACATCATTGTTGTATAAAAAACATCCTTCAGAGTTAAAGTTTGTCCTAGTTGATCCAAAGAAGGTTGAATTTAATATTTATGCCGATATTGAAAGACACTTCTTGGCTAAATTGCCTGATGGAGATGAACCTGTTATTACGGATACTAGCAAAGTGGTACAAACACTCAATTCGCTTTGCAAAGAGATGGATCAGCGTTACGATTTACTTAAAATTGCTCATGTACGTAATATTAAAGAATACAACGAACGCTTTATCAGTCGTAAGTTAAATCCTAATAAAGGGCACAAATATTTGCCATACATAGTGGTTATTGTCGATGAGTTTGGTGATTTAATTATGACAGCTGGTAAAGAAGTGGAAATGCCAATAGCTCGTATTGCACAACTTGCTCGGGCCGTAGGTATTCATATGATTTTGGCAACACAACGTCCGTCTGTGAATATTATCACAGGTGTAATTAAAGCCAACTTTCCTGCTCGTATTGCCTTTAAAGTATCGGCTATGGTTGACTCTAAAACTATTTTAGATGGTTCAGGAGCTCAGCAATTGGTAGGGAAGGGTGATTTACTCTTTTCGCAAGGTAATGAGGCTACGCGTGTTCAGTGTGCTTTTGTAGATACGCCAGAAGTTGAAAGTATTGTACATTTTATATCTGAACAACGCGGTTATCCGTCAGCATTTGAACTCCCAGAACCTGATTTAACTGAAGGAGAAGGTGATGTTACAAGTGTAGATATGACTCGTCGTGATGAAAAATTTGAAGACGCGGCACGATTTGTGGTAGCAACACAACAAGGTTCAGTATCAATGATTCAGCGTAAGTTTGAAGTAGGCTTCAATCGTGCGGCCCGTATTATGGATCAATTGGAGGCAGCTGGTATTGTAGGTGCGGCTTCTGGAAGCAAACCTCGACAGGTCATCATTCATACTGAATACGAATTGGAACAAATGCTTCATAATTTTTAATAATCTGTGTTATGAATAAGATTTTTTCGGTATTATTTTTGATGCTTGTTACATTAGGTTTGGCTGCACAAACGAGTGATCCAAAGGCTAAAAACATTGTGGATAAAGCTATTTCGCAATTATATAAAACGCCTTCAAAATTTGATTTTACCACAACCTATATTGCTGGCAATACGAATCAAAAAGAAGTGCAAAAGGGTATTTGTGCCATCAATGGTAAAAGAGCGTATATCTCATTGGCAGGAATGGAAACGTTTTTTGATGGCAAAACACAATGGGTTTATGTAAAGGCCAATAATGAAGTGTCCATTAGCGAACCTACCGCGGAAGAACAGAAAGAGATGAATCCTTTAATGATGATTCGTGGATATGAAAAGACACATCGCGTAGTTTTTGATGAAACCACTAATAATCAAACGTTGTGGTATCTCTTTTTATATCCTACCGTGTCTAAGAAAGTTGACTATTTTCGTATTCGGTTGAGTATTGATAAAAATACAAACCAATTGAAAAAGATTGAATTTTCACAACGTAATGCCGATAAATTGATTTTTACCATACAAAAGCAACAACCTATGAAAGATATTTCCATTTTTACCTTTGATAAAAGCAAATATCCTAAGGTTGAAATGAATGATTTACGTTGAAAATATAAAAAAAACGCTGAAAATAATTTCAGCGTTTTTTTTATACTAATATCTAGTTTTTGAATTACATATTCATACCGCCACAGCAGTGAATTACTTGCCCACTTACATAGCTCGATAAGTCTGAAGCAAGGAATGCAGCCACATTTGCTACATCTTCTGGGGTACCTCCACGGCGTAATGGAATTTGTTTAGCCCATTGTTCTTTTACTTCTTCGCTCAAGGCACCAGTCATTTCAGTAATAATAAAGCCAGGAGCAATACAGTTAGCACGAATACCACGTGAACCAACTTCTTTCGCAATAGATTTAGCTAAACCAATCATACCAGCTTTTGATGCTGAATAATTGCATTGTCCAGCGTTACCGCTAACACCTACTACCGAGCTCATATTAACGATAGAACCATTTTTTTGACGCATCATAATAGGTGTAACAGCATGAATGAAGTTAAATGCAGATTTTAAATTTACATTGATGACAGCATCCCATTGTTGTTCTGACATACGCATCATTAAACCATCTTTTGTAATACCAGCATTGTTGATAAGCACATCAATATGACCAAAATCTTTAAGTATTTCTTCTACTACCGTGTGTGTTTCTTCAAAGTTTGCTGCATTTGAAGCATAAGCTTTAACCTTAACTCCTAAAGCAGCTATTTCTGCTTCTGTTTTTTTTGCATTATCGTCAATATTTAAATCTGTAAAAGCAATATCAGCACCTTCTGATGCAAATTTTAAAGCAATGGCCTTACCAATGCCACGAGCAGCTCCTGTAATAATAGCTACTTTACCTTCTAATAATTTCATAATTAATAATTTAATGTTTAATAATTACACGAATAAGTTTACTTGATTCGTTTTTTTTGGTTCACAATTTGGTTAATATTTTTCTTCTCTTAATTCTATTTATTATTTATAAATCAAAAAGATACAAGGATGTTTGTGCAAATTCGGAATAGTAGTTTGCTTCCATTCTGCAATCGATTTGGTACAAATATATTCCGTTTCAGTAGTTATATCAGCTGCAATACAAAGTTTGGTTTGCGACTGTAAGGTTTTACAAAGTTCCTCCACCAACTGCATATTACGATAAGGTGTTTCTATAAAAATCTGCGTCTGACTTTCGCCATAAATGCGTTTTTCCAATTGCTTTAGTTTCTGGGTACGAGTTTCCTTCTCGATAGGCAAATAGCCGTGAAATGCGAAACTTTGTCCGTTGAAACCGCTTCCCATTAACGACAATAAAATGCTTGACGGGCCAACCAAAGGTACTACCTTTATGCCTTTCGCTTGAGCCAATGCTACAATATCGGCACCTGGGTCTGCAATGGCGGGACATCCTGCTTCAGATATAATTCCAACATCAATGCCGTTTTTTAACGGTTCCAAGTAGGCACCAATTCGGCTTAAATCGGTATGCTGGTTCAATTCAAAAAAATGCAGTTCGTCAATGTTAATATCGTGATTAACTTGTTTCAAAAAACGTCGTGCCGTGCGAATATTTTCGACAATAAAACAATTTAAACGCGATATAATTGTCGTATTGTAATTCGGCAAAACGCGTGTCAACGAGCATTCGCCTAACGTAGTAGGTATTAGAAATAGAGTTCCCATCAAGAAACGGTTATTACTCTTTTACATTGGGCAATTCAAGACCAAAGCCTTTTTTCTTATCCCATGCCTTAAGTACTATACCCAAAATAAATGCCGCCACACCCAAGCAAGCTAACATAATCAATGGTACAGTATAATCAAAAGCAATAGGGTCGGTAACACCAGGATTAGTTTTGTCCAACACCTTGCCGATAAGCAATGGGAACAACCACAAACCAATATTTTGAATCCAAAATATCAATGCATAGGCTGAACCAATGACTTTTTGATCAACCAACTTTGGTACGCTGGGCCACAACGAAGCTGGCACTAACGAGAATGAAGCGCCTAATACCAAAATAGTTGTATAAGCGACAATAACACCGCCAATGGCACTATCTTTGAACAATGGCAATATAAATGCAAACGTTAAATGGCAGGCAATTAGTAACAACGAACCAAATATCAACATTGTGGCAGCCTTGCCCTTATGGTCAACCACTTTGCCAAGAATAGGTGTGATACCTACCGCCAACAATGGGAAAACGGCAAAAATTGTTTCCGCCGACTGACGCATATAGCCCATGTAGCAAAACAGTAACAATCCTATAACAGAAAGAAACAACAAACAATATTTTACCAGTTTTTTATCCGAGAAATTAAATGCAAAAGCACTAATAGCGACAATCAGCATAATGCCATATTGAATAAGTGTAACCGTATTCCCCGCCCAAAAAGAACCAGCTTCGGGTGCGGTAAATGTCAAGTTGCATTGTAGCATATTTACGGCATATTTTTGGAATGGGAAAATAGCCGAATAGTAGAGAACACAAAGCAACGCTACTAACCAGAAACCACCGCTGGATAAAATTTTGCCAATATCTGCAATTTTGAATGGATCGTCTTTTTCTTCAGCTTCGCCAGTCTGAGCATCCAACTTTTTATCCATAAAGAAATAAACGATAAACATGATGAATGCAATCATTAGTAAAACAACGCCAAACGCCACCGAGCGTGATACATCAACTACGCCACCAAGTTTTGCGAAAAATGGCGAGAAAATCATACAGGTAGCCACGCCTAAACGAGCTAAAGCCATTTCAGAGCCCATGGCTAAAGCCATTTCACGACCTTTAAACCATTTTACAATACCACGCGAAACTGTAATACCCGCCATTTCTACACCACAGCCAAACAACATAAAGCCTATGGCCGCCACTTTGGCAGAAGCTGGCATGCCTTCATAAAAAGGAGCAATGCCTAATTCTTGAAAACCAGGGACATAATTCAAATGATTAGTAAACCACATTTCCATGGAGCTACCAACAAAACTATTGCTCACCGCATACCATTTGATAAAAGCACCTATAAGCATCACTACACCCGATAATAGTGCTGTAAAGCGTACTCCCATTTTGTCCAAAATGATACCAGCAAAAATAAGGAAAAACACAAATACATTGAGAAATGTTTCCGAACCCTGCATTGTACCAAATGCGGTAGAATCCCAACCTCTTTCCGATTGCATCAAATCTTTAATAGGAGAAAGAATGTCCATAAAAATATATGAACAAAACATCGCGAGTGCCAATAAAAGCAAGGCCGTCCAACGAAACGCTGGAACATCACGCATTACCTGCTGAATTTTTTCTGTCATAATAATTTATCTTATTTTCTGAAATTTTGGTGCAAAAGTACGAATTTATACGTTACCAGCACTATGTTTATCATAAAATTTAAAAAAGTAGCCCTATGTTTGGCGTTTTTATGGTCTATTTTTTCAAAGAAATGAAAACTGAAGAAGTTAATAAATAATTGATTATTAAGATAATAATTATTTTATTGGCTAATTATTATTGGTTAAAGATGGTTAACCCTATTAATAGTTGTCTTTTTTGCACTATATTTGTACACTGAATAGTTGTTCTCGTTAAAGTAAGGAGGTTATTATGAACAAGTTTAAAATAATTTTGTTAATCAGTTGTTTATCGTCTTTCTCAGCTTTTGCTCAATATGACGATATCTATTTTAACCCCAAAACGGATATCCCTAAAACGGATGTGCGCAAGGTTGTGACATATTCTGATACTGAACAAGCCCCGATGCTGTTGGATGGTAATGTGAGTCTTACCGAGGATGATTATACTTACACGCAGCGATTGAATGCTTTTCATAACGAAAATTTATTGGTTCACATTGAAGGAAATGATACCACCATTTATGATTTAGCCAATGGCGACTATAATGTCTCTGTTGGTGATAATGGTGTTGATATTTCTGGTGACAATACGAATGTTAATAACAATCCATTTTATCGTAATTACTACGACAATATAGGATGGAATTGGTCTTGGAATTCTTGGTACAGTATGCCATTTTATTATAACAACTATTATACTTATTGGGGTTGGATGCCTTCAACTTTTTGGAATCCTTTCTTTTATGATCCTTGGTATTATCCTTATTATGATAGTTATTCCTATTATACTCCTGTTTCTCATGGAAGCTCCAGTTATTCGGATATGTCGAATGAAACATATCGTCGTCAACATAATAGTGCTGTTCGTTACGATGGGACACGTAATACCTCGTCTACAATATCATCAAACAATGTTGGCACACGCAATCGTGAAGCTTCTTCGACTCAAAGTGTAAGCACTACTAATACGCGACGACCTCAAAGTTCTACGGTATCAACTTCATCCAATTCATCATCTACACGTGGAAGTTATAGCTCTGGGTCAACTGTGCGTGTAACCACTTCGTCTTCTGAGAATGGCAGTCGTTATTCTGGTACCTCTTCTAGTTCGTCAAGTAGTAGCGGAAGTCGTTCTGGATTTTCGTCTAGTTCTCACACCACATCTGGTAGTGGAACACGTTCTACAGGAACGTCTGGTGGTTCAAGTAGCGGAGGAAGCCGAGGCGGAGGTTCTTCCTCTGGTGGTGGATCTCGTGGAGGCGGAAGCAGTACTACACGTCGTTAACGTTTAATTCAAAATAATCATGATAATAATGAAACGTAATATAATCACATTGACATTGTTGCTAGCTGCTACTGTGGTTTCAGCACAAGGTATCTTTGATGCTTTGCGTTATGCTGATAATTCTATTAATGGTACGGCTCGCTATATGAGTATGGCTGGCGCTTTTGGTGCTTTAGGTGGCGATGCTTCGAGTATTATAGATAATCCTGCAGGATTGGCCATTTATAGAAGTTCAGAAATGACCATAACAGGTAATTTTATGACCGTACAAACCAATTCTAAGTGGGATCAGCCAGCTTCAGGATCTAAATTCAATTTTAATATTAATAATGCAGCCTTAATATTTGCTTATGTTGATCCGATGCGAGAGCGAGGCTTAGTGGCTAGCAACTTTAGTTTCTCTTATAATCGTTTGAAAAATTTTCACCGTTATGCTGATATTCGTGGTGGTGAATCATTGAATTCAATGACCGATTATATGGCTAGCTTCACAAATGGTTTCGCAGAATCAGCCTTAGAAAAAACAGATTCGAATGATCCATACGATAATATAAATGTGCCATGGCTTTCTGAGCTGGCTTATCAAGGTTATTTAATTAATCCTGGTGCTGGAGCAGATTCGCTAAAATGGACATCTTTACTCGCGAATGGAGAAACATCTACAGGACGTTACAAAGCCGTGGAAAGTGGTAGTGTCGACGAGTTTGGCTTCAATTATGGTGCCAATATTAGTAATGTGTTCTATCTCGGAGCAGGTTTTAATTTACAATCCATTGATTATGCCATTACTTCTGCCTATGGCGAAACGTTTGAAGCTGGTGGAAATTTTGTTTTGCGGAATAATTTTTATACTACTGGTGTTGGTTTTAATTTCAAGTTTGGAGCCATTGTGCGTCCTACGTCATTTATGCGTTTAGGATTGTCGTTGCATACACCTACTTATTATTCAATGACTGACCGGTTTTATGCTGATATGGAGTTTGATACCGAAAAGAAAGGAACTGTATCAGCTCCTACTGGATATGCCGATTATTTTTACCGAACCCCATTGAAATTTCAGGCTAGTGTTGGATTTATTATCGGTAAATCTGCTATTATCAGTTTTGATTATCTGTTTACTGACTATAAAGGGTATACTCGTTTAAAATCGGAAGTAGACGAAACGGATGTTTTTGATAATGGTAATGCTTATGCCTTAGACAATGATGACATCCATAGGTATGCCTTATCTGGTCATACATTTAAAGCTGGTGCAGAATATCGTTTATCAGAGACTTTTGCGGTACGTGGAGGTTTTGCTTATCAAACTGCTTCGGTTGGGGATGATGCTATTAAATCTGTCCCGCTTAATACTATTCGTACCGATATGGAATATTTTAAAGATCAAGGTTCACTTTATGCAGCAGGTGGTTTTGGTTATCGTTACGGAGGTTTTGGACTTGATTTAACGTATGCGTATCGTCAAAAAAATGAATTGTTCAAACCGTATGAAACTACAGAACTGAATGCCGCCAAAGTTGTTACCAACACGCATAATGTGGTTTTATCCTTATCATATAGATTTTAATCACTGTGTTATATAACAAAAAAGTCTTACTTTTTACAGTAAGGCTTTTTTATTGATTCCATATTTTATAAGCTGCTTCTGCTTGATTAATAAGCATTTCTAAACCATTTTTTATAGTGGCGCCGCGCGCTTCTCCTTGTAACAAGAATTGCGTTTTGACGGGATTATATATCAAATCGTACAGTAAGTGTTTCTCACTAATGGCATGATAGGGAATGTCTGGATAACTCTCCAAGTCTGGAAACATGCCAAGTGGTGTAGTGTTAATTATTAACGTATGTGTGGAAATTATTTTAGACGTAAGCTCATCGTACCCTAACTTATTAAGACCAGCTTCGCGCGATACATATACGTATGAAATACTTAATTTGTTGAGAACGTAGGTTACAGCTTTTGAGGCACCACCAGTGCCTAACACTAGAGCGTGTGTATGATGTGTTTGCAAGAGTGGCTTGAGTGTCGTTTCAAATCCGATAACATCTGTGTTAAAACCTTTTAGCCATGTTTGTCCATCTTTTTTACTAAATTGAATGGTGTTTATAGCTCCAATTTTTGTCGCAAGATCATCAACTTCATTTAAAAAAGGTATTATTTGTTTTTTGTATGGAATGGTAACATTTAAACCTTGCCATTGTTTTGAGAATACCTCTTTTATTTCTTCGATATTTGCCAATTCGCATAAAGAGTAATCGGCATCAATATGAGCTTTTTCAAATTTACTAGTAAAGTAATCTTTTGAAAAAGAGTGTTTTAGTGATTTTCCGATTAATCCGTAATGTAGCATAATGAACAGAAGGGATGCTTTGTTATCTAAATTATTTTTTGCGTTTGATTAGTGCTTTAGTAATAAACCAAATGGCGGCTAAACCTACTAAAACGAGCATTATTATTGATAACTCGTGATTATATTTGTTAATTAAATCAGCTTGGCCGTGAGCTAAATAACCAATGAAAGCTAATATTGTATTCCATATACCAGCACCAAGGGTTGTGAATAGAATAAAACTACCCAAATTCATTTTGGCTAAACCAGCTGGGATTGATATGAGTTGTCGAATACCAGGTACTAAACGACCAATAAAAGTGGATACTTTGCCATGGTCGTTGAAATAATCTTCTGCTTTTTTAATTTTTTCGCTACTTAAAAGGCATACATGTCCAAGTTTACTATCTGCAAATTTGTAAATAATAGGCCGTCCTAACCAAAATGCTAAAAAATAATTGATAAGACCCCCAATAATAGCCCCGAGTGTGCCAAAAAAGACTACTAAAAATATATTTAAATGACTTTCAGGTTTACTGGCTACGTATGCGGCTGGTGGAATAACTATTTCAGATGGAAATGGAATAAATGAACTTTCAATAGTCATTAAAAGTGTGATATTAGTGTAATTCATATTGGCATCATACCATTGTTCTACTTGTTGAACTATCGATAAAGAGTCCTTAGTCGACGTTTCTTGAGCAAATAGGGATAATGGTAACACCAACAAAATGGTCAATAGCAATTTTTTCATATAAATTATTTGGTTAATAATGATTTCGCTTCTGGAAATACGGATAAAAATATTTCGAGCGCATTGCTGTAAGTTTGTTCGGCTAAGCTAAAGAATTCCAACATTTTATCATAATCTTTTATACCATAATAGGCCATCGACATAAGGAGCGTGAGTTTGTCGAGTGTGGAGTCTAAGTCATATGCTTTTTTGTAACAAGGCACTGCTTGATCAAATTCACCTGATTGCATGTACAAATCGCCTAATTCTTTCCAAGTTTCAGGTTGTTTTTGATCTAATTCTAACGAGTGTAGATAAGCAATCTTAGATTCTTCTATTAAATTATTTTTGTCTAATATTTCCCCTAAAACAGCGTAGCTTTCCGCCGAATCAGGATTAGCGTCGATGGCCTTTTTGATGTAGTCAAATCCTTTTTGGTAGTCTTCTGTTTCCACCATACAAATAGCAGCACCAAGCCAAGCATCGGCATTGTCAGGATTTAGTTTGGCAGCTTGCAAAAAATAGGTTAACGCCAAATCGAACACTTCGCAGTTTTCGTAACATTCACCTAAAAATGCTGTAACAACGCTGTCTTCAGGGTAGTCTGCTAAATATTTTTTGTAGGCTTTTATTGAGGGCACGTAATCTTCTAAATTGAAATGACAGTGACCTTTTTGCAACCATGCAATGGTGTCGTTAGGATTTATGGCAATGTTAAAATCAAAAGCATCTAATGCTTCACGATAATGTTCTAAATTGAAGTGGAGTAGTCCTAAACAAAACCAAGCCGATGCTTTGTAAGGATCAATATCGAGAATACGATTATAGATTGCAATAGCTTTTTCTGCTTCATTCAGTTGTTCTAATGCCACAGCATATTCGACTAATAGGTCTAAATTTGCAGAATCTTTTTTTAATCCTTTTTGTATGAAATAAGCACTATTGTGATAGTCTTGAAAAACATGTAGCATCATGACTATATCCAAGCAAATTTCTGCTAAATCATCGTCAGCGTAATTATCTACCAATTCTTTAAAAAGCATTATAGCTTCCGCTTTGTGGTCTGTTTTGAGCAAAATTTCAGCTTTTGTAAATGTGTGTGCAGGGTTGCCTGCCTCTTGATATTTTTCAATAAGCGCCAGTGCTTCGTCAAAACGACCTAAATTGGTATAAATACGCGCCTTTTTACATTGTAGATAAGAACTGTCGGGGTGTAATTTGAGCGCAAATTGAAGTGCATCTTGGGCATTTTCCAAATCGCCTAAATGTAAGTAGTGTTCAATAATAAATTCCAAATCTTCTACATCAAAATATTCTGATTGCCCCTTTTTATGAGCTTCTTCATAGTTTTTGATGATAGCCAATTCTTCGTTTGTTAAATCAAAGTCGTTACCACGCATAAATCCAAGTTTGAATTACAAAAGTAGCTCAAATTGTGCAGTTTATAAAGGGTTTACGTAAAAAGTTATTAACACGGATTGACTTGGCTGTATATATTTCGAGGTATTTGACGGCATATACAAAAAAAGCTGTATATGTTCTATATACAGCTTCAAAATTATATTTTTACTTTCGGATTTACTCAGAAATTTCTTTTGCTTCAAATGCCGAAATTTGGCGATTGAAGACTTCATCAAGTGAAATTAAAAAAGTTTCTGTATTACCAATCCCTACAATAGGAGTAATTTTTTCAACAATAATATTCATTAAATGACGATTATCTTTAGCATAGATTTTTACAAACATGGTGTAACGACCTGTTGTTGAATGACATTCTACCACCTCAGGAATGTTTTTGAGCGATTCTATGACACTCTTGAAATACGACATGTCTTTAATGGTAATACCTACGTAGGCACAAGTTTGGTAACCTATTTTATAAGTGTCTATAATGAATTCAGAACCTTTTATGACGCCAATATTTATAAGCTTTTGTACACGTTGGTGAATAGCAGCTCCTGATACATTGCATTCGCGAGCAACTTCTAAAAATGGAATGCGCGCATTTTGCGAAATCATTTGGAGAATTTTTTTGTCCAATCTATCAATTTGATGTCCCATAAATTAAGAGGTATGTTTAAGTGGTTAAAAAAAGTGCTCAAAGGTAATGATTTTTTTTATATTTGTCAAAAAAAATAACAAATAAATAGAAAAAAGCGTATTTTTGTGGTTATAAATAGAAAGTCACATGTTTTGAGAGTTGGCGTGTTGATAACTTTTATGTATTTGTAATCGAATTAAATAGAGCGTTTTTATCGTCTGTTTATGTATTCAAGTAATAATGACGATTTTTTCAATCAATTTTTTTATGTAATTTTGCACGAATTTTCACACAATACATCAGTATGAAACCAACATTGTTAGTTTTGGCGGCTGGAATGGGTAGCCGTTATGGGAGTCTCAAACAGTTAGATGGCGTTGGTCCTAATGGTGAAACCATTATGGATTATTCTGTTTACGATGCTGTTAGAGCAGGATTTGGTAAGGTTGTTTTTGTTATTCGCCACAGCTTTGAAGCTGAATTTCGCAAACAAATTGTAAGTAAATATGAAAATCACATCCCGGTTGAAGTGGTTTTTCAGGAAATTGATAGTGTACCGCAAGGTGTTGTTTATGATAAAGAACGTGTGAAGCCTTGGGGAACGAACCATGCCGTTTTGATGGCCAAAGATGTGATAGATACTCCTTTTGCTGTCATTAATTCAGATGATTTTTACGGTCGTGAATCATATCAGCTTTTAGCGGATTTTTTGAATGAAGCTACGGGTCAAGTCGGCCGTTATTGTATGATAGGATACCATATTAGTAATACGTTGTCAGAAAGTGGTGCTGTAAACCGTGGTATTTGTAGCGTAAATGAACAAAAACTTTTGACTTCGGTGGTAGAGCGTACTAAAATAGAATGTGAAAGTGGGGTTATTCAATATCCATTGGAACATGGTGGTTATGAAACTATTCCTAACGCTTCGTTAGTTTCTATGAATATGTGGGGTTTTACACCTGATTATTTCGCTTTTTCAGAAAAATCATTTGCAAAATTTTTGACAGAGCGCGGCATGGAGCCTAAATCAGAATATTACATTCCAACAGTGGTTGATGAGTTGATTAGCAATAATCAAGCTACCTGTGAGGTAATTGATACGCCAGCTAAATGGTTTGGTGTAACTTATGCCGAAGATCGTCCGCAAGTCGTATTGCAAATTAGTAAATTAATTCGTGAAGGAGTTTATCCACAACAATTATGGAAGTAACAAAAAAACTAAAGCAAATGATGAGCATGTTTACATCATCACCAAAAGTGTTGGTTACAGGTGGTACGGGCTATATTGGCTCACATACTGTAGTAGCACTTCTTGAAGCTGGTTATGACGTGTATGTGGTAGATAACTTATCAAATTCAAACATTGAAGTACTTAATGGTATTGAGCAAATAACGGGCAAACGTCCGATATTTGAAAATATCGATTGTACCGATTATGTGGCTATGGATAAGTTCTTCACAAAACATGAAGGAATTAAAGCCGTTATTCATTTTGCTGCTAAGTAAAGCTGTTGGTGAATCTGTAGAGATACCATTGAAATATTATCGTAATAACGTTGTTTCTTTGGTCAATCTACTAGAGTTAATGCCTATTCATAAAGTAGAAGGTTTAGTGTTTTCATCGTCTTGCACGGTATATGGACAACCAGATATTTTGCCAGTGGATGAAAAAGCACCTATAAAAAAGCTTTGTCTCCATACGGTAATACAAAACAAATTTGTGAAGATATTATTATGGATACGGTTCATGCGAACCATGCTTTAAAGAGTATTTTATTGCGTTATTTTAATCCAATAGGTGCGCATCCATCTGCTGCTATTGGCGAATTACCTAATGGTGTCCCTAATAATTTAGTGCCATTTGTAGCACAAACAGCGGCAGGAATTCATAAAAAAATCAAGGTTTTTGGTAACGACTACAATACGCCTGATGGAACTTGTATCCGCGATTATATTAATGTGATGGATTTGGCTTACGCGCATGTTACAGCCGTAGATCGTTTGCTTAATAAAGATTTACAAGTGCCAGAAGTGTACAATTTAGGTACAGGAAAAGGTTTATCAGTAATGGAATTGATTAAAACATTCGAAGCTGTGAATGGCGTTAAAGTTCCTTATGAAATAGTTGGTCGCCGTGAAGGTGATATTGAGCAAGTTTGGGCAAATCCATCGTTGGCTCAAAAAGTGCTCAAATGGAAAGCTAAAGCGAGTGTTGAAGAAACTTTAGCATCTGCTTGGAAATGGCAGCAACGTTGTATGGAGCGTAAATAAAACTTCTATACATATACTTACAAAACCAAATAAGAGCTGTAACTGGTTCTTATTTGGTTTTTTTGTTTTTGGTAGTGCTATAGATTCAGCAAATTTTCTTATCTTTGTAAGTTAAAATATAACCCTAATTTTATGTTAACCAAAATTATTCTTGAAGACAATGTTTCCCGTTCGTATAAGCTAATAGAAGCTGCTGAACGTATTGTGATTTTGACTCATTTATCTCCCGATGGTGATGCAGTGGGTTCTTCGCTTGGACTGTATCATTTTTTGAAAGAAATTGGAAAAGAGCCGGTTGTTATTGTTCCAAATCGTTTTCCTGGTTTTTTAAATTGGATGTCGGGAGCTGCGGATATTGTAGTTTTGGAGGAAAAACATAAGGAAGTACAAGGTTTAATTACAGAAGCTGATTTATTGATTTGTGTCGATTTTAATGATTTGAAACGTATTGATGGTGCAAAGCCATTTGTAGAACAGTCGCACGCAAAGAAAATTTTAATAGATCATCATTTATTACCCGAAGCATTTGCTGATGTAACCATTTCGCATCCCGAAATTTCATCGTCTAGTGAACTCGTTTTTCGGTTGATTTGTCGCATGGGTTTTTTCCAAAATATAACACAAGCATGCGCGGAATCCATTTATGTGGGTATGATGACTGATACAGGCAATTTCTCATATGCCTCTCAAAGTCCTGAAATTTATCATATTATTTCGGAATTATTATCAAAAGGGATTGATAAGGATAATATTTATCGCTTGGTATATAACACCTATTCTGAAAATCGCATGCGTTTGATGGGTTTTTGTTTAGTTGAAAAAATGAAGCTTTACAAAGAGCAACGAACAGCTGTTATTAGCTTGTCGTTGGATGAATTAGCTCGTTTCGACTACCAAGTAGGTGATGCAGAGGGTTTTGTTAATATTCCTTTGTCGATTGAAGGGATTGATATTTCTGTTTTTGTGCGAGAAGATGTGAAAAAAGTGAAGATGTCGTTCCGTTCGCAAGGAACATTCCCTGTTAACAAAATGGCGTCGACTTATTTCAATGGTGGTGGGCATTTGAATGCTGCTGGTGGCGAAAGTTATCTCTCGTTGGCCGAAACGCTTGATAAATTAGAGAAGGTTATTATCAAAAACGACATTCAAGCATCATGAAATACATAGTCATTTTAGGCGATGGTATGGCCGATGAGCCGATAGCAGCATTGGGGAACAAAACTCCTTTGCAGGTGGCTCATAAACCAACCATGGATAAAGTGACTCAATTGGGACAATCTGGTTTGTTACATACAGTGCCTGCAGGGTTTCATCCAGGTAGCGAAATTGCCAATTTATCGGTTTTAGGGTACGATGTGGCCTCTGTTTTTGAAGGTCGTGGAACGTTGGAAGCTGCCAGCATGGGCGTTTCTGTCGAAGCTAATGAAATGGTGATGCGATGTAACTTAATTTGTATCGAGGAAAATAAGATCAAAAATCATTCGGCTGGTCATATTTCTAACGAAGAAGCTGCTGAATTAATCGCATTTTTACAAGCGGAATTAGGGTCAGATTTGGTACATTTTTTTAACGGTATTTCGTATCGCCATTTATGTAAATTAAAGCATGGCGATAAACGCATAACTTGTACGCCACCGCACGATGTAGTTGGAACTCCTTTTAAGGATGTGTTAATTACAGCACAAGTGCCTGAAGCAGTAGAAACAGCAAACATATTGAATGATTTGATTTTACGTTCGCAATTGCTGCTCGAAAATCATCCAGTGAATATCAAACGCCGCGCCGAGGGCAAGGATACTGCCAATAGTATTTGGTTTTGGTCGCCAGGTTATCAGTCTGTGATGAAACCGTTGTCGGAATTATTTGGTATTCAATCAGGTTCGGTTATTTCTGCGGTCGATTTGATAAAGGGTATTGGCATTAATGCTGGTCTTAAATCTCTTGATGTTGAAGGTGCGACAGGTTTGTATAATACAAACTATGAAGGTAAAGCTGAGGCCGCGATAAAAGCTCTAAAAACGGACGATTTCGTGTTTGTACATGTAGAAGCAAGTGATGAAGCTGGTCACGAAGGTGATGTGGATTTAAAAATCAAAACCATTGAGTATCTTTCTGAACGCTTGATTAAACCAATTTTAGAAGCCATAAATACGATGTCGGAATCGGTGACGATGGCTATATTGCCAGATCACCCAACGCCATGTCGATTGCGTACGCATACAGCAGAGGCCGTGCCATTTGTGATATATAATCCAACAAAAATGCCTGATACAGTGACTCAATTTGATGAGTTTTCGGCACAACGTGGTGCACTTGGTATTTTAGCAGGTGATGAATTTATGAAACAGCTATTTAGCAAATAAGATAATATAAACAAAACTAATTATAAAGTTATGGAACTCTCAGAACAAGAACTATTTAGACGTCAGAGTCTTGACACGATGCGTGAAATGGGTATTGAACCATATCCAGCAGCGCAGTATCCAACCGATGCTTTTTCTACTGAAATAAAAGCAGACTTTAAAGACGAAGAATCTGGTAAACCTGTGTGCATTGCCGGTCGTATTATGAGTCGTCGTATTATGGGTAAAGCCTCGTTTGTTGAGTTGCAGGATTCAAAAGGACGTATTCAAGTTTATATCTCGCGCGATGATATTTCCACCGAAGCGCAACCTGAAATGTACAATGTGGTGTTCAAAAAACTGTT
The DNA here is from genome assembly GCA_020636695.1 of Prevotellaceae bacterium. Classification (GTDB taxonomy): domain Bacteria; phylum Bacteroidota; class Bacteroidia; order Bacteroidales; family Paludibacteraceae; genus W0P28-013. The sequence goes on along the minus strand of JACJXJ010000002.1, from coordinate 204,321 downwards.
AGATATTGGTGATTTTATTGGTATCAAAGGATTCGTATTTCGCACGCAAATGGGCGAAATCAGTGTTCACTGTCAAGAATTAACCGTACTAAGTAAATCATTACGTCCACTTCCAATTGTAAAATATAAAGATGGCGTAGCATACGATAAATTTGAAGATCCTGAAATGCGTTATCGTCAACGTTATGTCGATTTAGTAGTGAATGAAGGCGTTAAAGAGATTTTTCAAAAACGCACCAAGGTTTATCAATCTATGCGCGATTTCTTTAATGGCTATGATTATATGGAAGTGGAAACACCTGTTTTGCAATCTATTCCTGGTGGCGCAGCTGCACGTCCATTCATTACACACCATAATGCATTAGATATTCCCTTGTATTTGCGCATTGCTAATGAGTTGTATTTGAAACGGTTAATCGTTGGTGGTTTTGAAGGTGTTTATGAATTTTCGAAAAATTTCCGTAACGAAGGTATGGACCGCACACATAATCCAGAGTTTACGTGTATGGAGATTTATGTATCGTACAAAGATTATAACTGGATGATGGATTTCACCGAACGTATGCTCGATAAAATCTGTATGGACGTGAATGGAACGCACGAAGTACAAGTTGGTGAAAATGTTATTAGTTTTAAAGCACCATTCAAACGTATTACCATGTTGGATTCTATCAAAGAATTTACTGGACATGATTTGACTGGAAAAACAGAAGAAGAAATTCGTTCGGTTTGTAAAACCTTGAACATGAATATCGACGATACGATGGGTAAAGGTAAGTTGATTGATGAAATTTTTGGCGAATTCTGCGAAGGCAATTACATCCAACCAACATTTATTACCGACTATCCAAAAGAAATGTCGCCACTTACCAAAAAGCATCGTGATAATCCAGATTTGACTGAACGTTTTGAGTTGATGGTGAATGGAAAAGAGCTGTGTAACGCTTATTCGGAACTCAACGACCCAATCGACCAGTTGGAGCGCTTCCAAGATCAATTAAAATTGAGCGAAAAGGGTGATGATGAAGCCATGTTTATTGATATGGACTTCGTGCGTGCTTTGGAATACGGTATGCCGCCAACATCTGGTATGGGTATTGGCATGGACCGCTTGGTGATGTTGATGACAGGACAAACTACTATTCAAGAAGTGTTGTTCTTCCCTCAAATGAAACCAGAAAAAGTTCAGAAAAAGGACGATTCAACTAAATTTATAGCATTAGGCGTAGCTCCAGAATGGATTGAACCTCTGCAAAAATTGGGTTTTGATATGGTCGATAAATTAAAAGGACAGAATCCTAACAAATTACATCAAGATTTGTGTGGTTACAACAAGAAAAATAAACTAGGCTTGGCAAATCCTACTAAAGAGGATGTTGAAAACTGGGTCAAATAATCACTTTTAAACCCGTGAAACTTATGAAAACGCTCAGAAAATCGCTATTTTTAGCTTTTGTATTAGTGTGTAGTAGTGCTGTTTTTGCCGTTAATACTAAAGCAACCTTGAAAAAGGCCAATGTCTATTTTAATGGGGCAGAGTTGATTCACAGCGCGTCAGCGTCATTAACGAGTGGCGAAAATGAAATCTCTATTGAAGGTTTGAGTCCACAAATAGATCGTAATAGCTTAAAAATTAAGGTGAATAATGGTGTGATGGTAACGGCATCGGAGTTTTCGGTTAATTATTTGGAACCAACCAAAGATAATCCGTCTGTGAAATTGTTGCGCGATTCTTTACAACTTTATCAAGCAGATTTAACCAAAGTAACGACTTCAATTAAAATCAATAAGGATTTATTGACCTTGTTACGTAAAGGCGTTGAACATAATTTATCATTGGTAGAAAAGGGTGCTACTGTAGCCGAAATCAATACCAATATGGATTTGTATAAAACTAAGGCAACGGCTTTGGAAGCATTGGCAGTGGCTGACAACAAGAAAAAAGAGCAGTTGGATCAACAAATTGTGCGCCTTAATAGTCAATTACAACAAGAAATTGGTAAAGGTGGTAAAAATACGGGCGTTTTGAAATTAACGTTAGCAGCTCCTGCAGCTACAGCGGCTACATTTAGCATTAGCTATTTTACCACATCGGCTAGTTGGACACCGTATTATGATATTAATATTGCATCTACCGATAAACCAATTAATATACTAGGTAAAGCTAAAGTACGCCAAACTACAGGATTGGATTGGAACCAAGTAAAATTGACACTTGCAACTGCAAAACCTACATTTAATAAGGAAGCTTCGTATTTTAGTACGTGGTTTTTGGATTATGTACAGCCAATGCAACGATATGCTATGACGGCTGCTCCAATGGAGAGTTATAAATTAGAAAATCAAGCTCTTGATGAGGTTGTAACCGTAGCTTATGGTACTAGTAAGAAGTCAAAAATATCAAATTCGCCTCTTTATGTTCTTGATGGCGAAATTATTAGTGAAGAGTATGCTCAATCATTAGATCCTAATTATATTAAGTCTAAAAACGTGCTAAAAGGTGCTCAAGCCGAAGCACAATATGGTTCGGAAGGTAAAAATGGGGTAGTGATTATTACGACAAAAAGCATGGAAGATTTCATTACTCAAACCGAAACTGCTTTGAATGTAGAGTATAAAATGGACATGCCTTTTACCATTCCAGGCAATGGGAAAGAACAAACGGTTGATTTGAAATCATACCAAACGGAGGCTAACTTCAACTATTACTGTGCTCCAAAACTCGATGCCGAAACGTATTTGTTAGCTGAAATCGCTGATTGGGCCAATTTGAATTTATTGAGTGGTAAAGCCAATATTACGTACGATGGTTCATATGTAGGTGAAACCAATATCAATGCAAATTCTACCGAAGATAAATTGAAATTAACTTTGGGAACGGACAAACGTGTTAGTGTTATACGCGAAAAAATCAAAGATTTTAGTAGTGTCAAAACACTTGGTTCTACCACAAAAGCGGTTCTTACGTATAAATTGACTATTAAAAACAATCAAACCAAAGCCATTCATGCGGTGTTGAAAGATCAATATCCAATTTCAACAAAAAAAGATATTGTGGTAGAGTTACTCAAAGAAACCACACCTGCTTGTTATAATGATAAAGAAACTGGTTTGTTGACTTGGGAACTTGATTTACAACCAGGGGAATCTCAATCGTTTACATTAAGTTATAGCGTTCAATATCCCAAAGGAAGTCGCCTCAATTTGGAATAAATTCAACATGAGGTCTGTTTTCTATTAACATTTTTTGTACCTTTGCAATCCATTAATTTAAAATTAAATTTTAATCCTAATATATTCATATGAACACAGTAGAACAACTGAACAAAGCTGCCGACAATATTCGTCTTTTAGCAGCATCAATGGTTGAAAAAGCCAATTCTGGTCATCCAGGAGGTGCCATGGGTGGTGCCGATTTTATTAATGTACTTTACTCTGAATTTTTGGAATACGATCCACAAAACCCACGTTGGGAAGGTCGCGATCGCTTTTTCTTAGATCCAGGTCACATGTCGGCTATGTTATATTCTGTATTAGCTTGCACTGGCAAATATTCATTGGAAGATTTAGCACAATTCCGTCAATGGGATAGTGTAACACCTGGACACCCAGAAGTGGATGTTATGCGTGGTGTCGAAAATACATCTGGTCCTCTAGGACAAGGTCATACATTTGCTGTTGGAGCTGCAATCGCTGCTAAATTTTTGAAATCAAAATTTGGCCCGATGATGAATCAAACCATTTATGCTTACATTTCTGATGGTGGTGTACAAGAAGAAATTTCACAAGGCGCAGGACGTTTAGCAGGACACCTTGGTTTGAATAATTTAATCATGTTCTATGATTCAAACGATATTCAATTATCTACAGAAACCAATGCTGTAACAAGCGAAAATGTAGCTCAAAAATATGCAGCTTGGGGCTGGCGTGTTATCGAAATCAATGGTAACGATGCTAATCAAATTCGCGAAGCATTGAAAGCAGCTAAAGCAGAAGCTGAAAAACCAACTATTATTATTGGTAAAACTATTATGGGTAAAGGCGGACGTAAAGCTGATAATTCAAGCTTTGAACGTAACTGCGAAACTCATGGTGCTCCATTTGGTGGAGATGCTTATATCAATACGGTTAAAAACTTGGGTGGAAATCCTGAGAATCCATTTGTATTCTTCGAAGAAACAAAAGCTATTTATGCAAAACGTGCCGAAGACTTGAAAGTTTTAGTAGCTCAAAAACAAGCTGAAAAAGCAGCATGGACAAAAGCTAATCCAGAATTAGCTGCTAAAATGGAATTATTCTTCTCTGGAAAAGCTCCTAAAGTAGATTGGTCATTAGTAGAGCAAAAAGCAAATCAAGCAACTCGTACCGCTTCGGCTACCGTGTTAGCTTCTTTAGCAAAACAAGTTGAAAATATGGTGGTTGCTAGTGCCGACTTGTCGAACTCTGATAAAACAGATGGTTTCTTGAAACAAACACACGCTATGACTCGCACCGATTTTTCGGGCGCATTCTTACAAGCTGGTGTTGCTGAATTAACTATGGCTTGCGTTTGTCTTGGTATGGCTTTACATGGTGGCGTTATTCCTGCTTGTGCTACCTTCTTTGTATTCTCTGATTATATGAAACCAGCTGTTCGTATGGCTGCTTTGATGGAATTGCCAGTGAAATTTATTTGGTCGCACGATGCATTCCGTGTAGGTGAAGATGGACCAACTCACGAACCAGTAGAGCAAGAAGCTCAAATTCGTTTGATGGAAAAACTCAAAAATCACCATGGTCATAATTCTATGTTGGTATTGCGTCCTGCTGATGTTTATGAAACCACAGCTTCTTATAAATTGATGCTCGAAAATGTATCGACTCCATCAGCTATCATTTTAAGTCGTCAAAATATCAACGACTTACCTGGCGATCGTAAAGTGGAAGCATACAAAGCCGACAAAGGTGCTTATATTGTGAGCTGCGATGGAAATCCTGATGTCATTTTAGTGGCATCTGGATCTGAAGTTTCTACATTAGTAGATGCAGCCGCTATTTTACGTGGTGAAGGTAAAAAAGTACGTATTGTTTCTGTTCCATCAGAAGGTTTATTCCGTTCACAATCAGCTGAATACCAAGAACAAGTATTACCTCGTAATGTAAAAACATTTGGGTTGACTGCTGGTTTACCGGTTAATTTACTTGGATTAGTTGGCGCTAACGGTATGGTATTTGGTTTAGAATCATTTGGATTCTCTGCTCCATACAAAGTGTTGGACGAAAAACTGGGCTTTACTCCAGTTCAAGTGGCTCAACAAATTCGTCAATTTTTGGCTTAATTTATAGCTCTCATTTAAAAAACGGTTCTCTATCAAAAGAGGACCGTTTTTTTTGTCTTTTATGGAGAATCTTAGTTGTGGTTTGTGGCTACTTCAAGTATCACGGTTCAAGTGTGTTAGTTTATAGTATGGGAGAGTTTCTTTCGTTTGAGTGTTTTTTATTTCGGAAAACTTTTTTACAATGTTGATAAATTAAAATGTTTATAATCAATTAATTAAAAAATATTTTGGAAAACTTTGTAAAAAATAAACTTGCTCTATTGTTTTATTTTGGAAATAGTTGTAATATTGCAAAGAGGTTCTGTTCGACGCGAAACCCTTAAAAATCGTGAAAATATCATTTACAATTTATATTAAAAGTTTACTATCGTGAAAAAACAAATTTTCTCAGAAGAAGAGGCAAAAAAAGCTTCGTGTGATTATTTTGGAGGCGATGAATTAGCTGCACAAGTTTGGGTGAATAAATATGCTCTGAAAGATTCAGAACAGAACTTATACGAACGTACACCCGATGACATGCACTGGCGTTTGGCTAACGAAATTGCACGTATCGAACACAAGTACCCAAATCCATTGTCGGGCGAGGATGTTTTTGGGTTACTTAGAGACTTTAAGTACATCGTGCCAGCTGGTAGTCCTATGACAGGTATTGGTAACAATCATCAAGTATCTTCATTGTCGAACTGTTTCGTTATTGGTATAGATGGCGACGCTGACTCGTATGGTGCTATTATCAAATTGGATGAAGAACAAGTACAATTGATGAAACGCCGTGGTGGTGTTGGTCACGATTTATCTCAAATTCGTCCAGAAGGTTCGCCTGTAAAGAACTCTGCGCTCACGTCTACGGGCATTGTTCCTTTTATGGAACGTTATTCTAACTCAACGCGTGAAGTGGCTCAGGGTGGTCGCCGTGGAGCTCTTATGCTATCTGTTTCTATCAAGCATCCAGATTCTGAAAAATTTATCGATGCAAAATTGGAACAAGGTAAAATTACAGGTGCTAATATCTCGGTAAAAGTGGATGATGATTTTATGCGCGCAGTAGAAGCTGGGACGTCGTACAATCAACATTATCCAGTAGATTCGCCAACCCCAACTCATCAAAAAGATATTGATGCAAGCGCTTTGTGGAAAAAAATCATTCACAATGCTTGGCGTTCAGCAGAACCAGGTGTCTTGTTTTGGGATACCATCTTAAAAGAATCGGTGCCTGATTGCTATGCAGATCTTGGTTATCGCACTGTTTCTACAAATCCATGTGGTGAAATTCCGTTGTGCCCTTACGATAGCTGTCGCTTGTTGGCTGTGAATTTATATTCATATGTACAAAATCCATTTGCTAAAGATGCAACATTTGATTTCGATTTATTCCGTAAACATGTGCAATTAGCACAACGTTTAATGGACGATATTATCGATTTGGAAATGGAAAAAATCGATGGCATCTTAGCTAAAATTGGTTCCGATCCAGAAGAAGCAAGCATCAAATTAACAGAATCACAATTGTGGCAAAAAATTAAAGCTAAAACAGCACAAGGTCGTCGTACTGGTGTTGGTATTACTGCCGAGGGCGATATGTTAGCAGCTTTGGGTTATCGTTATGGAACCGAAGAAGCAACTGCATTTTCTGAAGAGATTCATAAAATTGTAGCTATAGAAGCTTATCGCTCATCGGTCATTATGGCTAAAGAACGTGGTTCTTTTACCGTGTTTGATGCAGAACGTGAAAAAAATAATCCATTTATTTTACGTTTGAAAGAGGCCGCCCCTGATATGTATGCGGATATGGTGAAATATGGTCGTCGTAACATTGCTTGTTTGACTATTGCACCAACAGGAACTACCAGTTTGATGACTCAAACAACATCAGGTATAGAACCAGCATTTATGCCAGTTTACAAACGCCGTCGTAAAGTAAATCCAAATGATTCAAATGTACGTATCGATTTTGTTGATACAGAAGGTGATTCATGGGAAGAATATATTGTATTCCATCATAAATTTGTCACTTGGATGCAAGTGAACGGCTATGATGTAACGAAACACTACACACAGGAAGAATTGGATGAATTGGTTGAAAAATCACCTTATTACAAGGCTACTGCTAATGATGTCGATTGGTTGAATAAAGTGCGTATGCAAGGTCGTATTCAAAAATGGGTTGACCATTCTATTAGCGTAACTATCAATTTACCAGCAGATGCAACTGAAGACTTAGTAGCCCATTTGTATATGGAAGCTTGGAAATCGGGTTGTAAAGGAGTTACCATTTATCGTGATGGTTCTCGCGCAGGCGTTTTGGTAAATGCTTCTAAAAAGGAAAAAGAGGGTGGTAAAGACAAAGAAGATCCAAACAAACGCTGTGTATGTTATACCGAAGAACATTTAGTGCGTCCTAAAGAATTAGAGTGCGACGTTGTACGTTTCCAAAATAAAAAAGAAAAATGGATTGCGTTCATTGGTCTAAAAGATGGTCGTCCTTATGAAATCTTTACTGGTCTAGCCGATGATGAAGAAGGCTTGTTGTTGCCCAAAACCGTTACTGAAGGTAAAATTATCAAAGAAGTAGATGAAAATGGCGTTAAACGTTATGACTTCCAATATAAAAATACCAGAGGTTATAAAACTACGGTAGAAGGGTTATCTCACAAGTTTGATAAAGAGTATTGGAACTATGCTAAACTTATTTCAGGTGTGTTACGCTACGGTATGCCAATTGATCAAGTTGTAAAATTGGTGTCAGGTTTACAATTAGATAGTGAATCTATTAATACGTGGAAATCAGGTGTAGAACGTGCTTTGAAAAAATATATTCCTGATGGAACTGAAGTTGAAAGTATGGAGTGCCCCGAATGTCATCAGCATTCAATAGTAGTAAAAGAGGGCTGCTTTGTTTGTTCGAACTGTGGTTACTCTAAATGTGGAGGATAGTCTCAGTTTAATATAAACTATTTTAAAAGAGCCTTTCAGAATCAATTCTGGGAGGCTCTTTTATGTCTTTATACTTTATTACTAAACAAAAAATCCTGTACCAAAAGATACAGGACTTTTTATAGATAAAAGAGGTATTGATTATCCAAGCATACTTAATAATATACCAGCTGCTACAGCAGATCCAATAACGCCAGCTACGTTAGGCCCCATTGCATGCATTAATAAGAAGTTACCAGGATTTTCTTCCTGACCAACTACTTGCGATACACGAGCGGCCATTGGTACGGCAGAAACTCCTGCAGAACCAATAAGTGGATTGATTTTATCTTTAGAGAATAAGTTCATAAATTTTGCCAACAGAACACCACCAGCAGATCCAAATCCAAAGGCAATAATCCCCATTCCAAGAATCATTAACGTTTTCATATTTAAAAACGCATCAGCGGTAGCTGTCGCTCCAACTGTAATTCCTAAGAAAATAGTTGTGATATTCATAAGTTCGTTTTGAACTGTTTTGCTTAAACGCTCAACAACACCTGATTCGCGCATCAAATTACCAAGCATCAAACATCCAATTAATGGAGCAGCAGCAGGTAAAAGTAATGAAACAATAACAGCCACCATAATAGGGAATACAATCTTTTCTGCTTTTGAAACACTTCGTAATTGTTTCATAGTGATAGCACGTTCCTTTTTAGTTGTTAAAGCACGCATAATTGGTGGCTGAATAACTGGTACTAAAGCCATATAAGAATAGGCGGCTACAGCAATAGGTCCCAATAATTCAGGTGCCAATTTGGATGTTAGGAAAATGGCTGTTGGACCATCAGCACCACCAATAATACCGATAGAGGCGGCTTCATGAGGTAAAAATCCTAAAGCAATAGCCCCTAAATAAGTAGCAAAAATTCCTATTTGTGCTGCAGCACCTAATAGCAAACTTTTAGGGTTAGCAATTAGTGGCCCAAAGTCAGTCATAGCTCCAACGCCAATAAAAATTAAACAAGGGTAAATACCTAATTTAACCCCTAAATACAAATAATCTAATAAGCCTGCATGTGCAAATTGCTCCCAATGTACCGTACCATTGGCAAACAAATCAGGAGTGAAGAGTCCTGCTCCTGGTAGGTTTGTTAACATCATACCGAATGCAATTGGGAGTAATAATAGTGGCTCAAATTTTTTGACGATTGCTAAATATAATAATAGAAAGGAAATTAGTAACATTACTAGAATTTTCCAATTACGTGCAATCATCGCAAATCCTGTTCCATCTAAAAATTCCACTAAACTATCACCTACGTTGATATTTGCTTCCATAGGTGCCTCTGTTGCACTCACAGCAACAGAGTCTGGGTTTACCGCAATTACTTCCGATGAGTCAATAGGCAATACTTCTTTTTGTGCCGCAAGTGGCATTGAAAAAGTGACAATAGAAGCAACGATTAACAATAAATATTTTAAATGTCTCATTATGATAACTTTTTTCAAATTAGTCCATAATTAATAATAAATCATCTTGCATGACGCTTTGACCAGCTGCAATAGTAATTGATTTAACTATACCATCCTTTTCGGCCAAAATATTATTCTCCATTTTCATGGATTCTAATGTTAATAACACGTCACCACGTTTTACAGCTTGTCCTTCGGTAACAACTACTTTTAGTACACTACCAGGAAGTGGAGATTTTACTTTAAATCCACCCGCAACTGGTTTTGGAGTAGTAGGAGCTGCTACAGGAGCTGGTTTAGGTGTTTCAACTTTTGGAGCCGCAGCTGGCTTTTCAACTGGGGTTGAATTAGAAGATGTATTAGCTTCAAGTTCTACTAATTTATCATCTTGTAATACGTTTTTGCCAGGTTCTATAGCTATAGCTTTAACCACACCATCAACTTCAGCTAAAATATTATTCTCCATTTTCATGGATTCCATGGTTAATAAAATATCACCACGTTTCACATTATCACCAACAGCTACTAATACTTTCATGATACTACCAGGAAGTGGTGACTTTACAATAATAGTACTAGCAGTCGTTGTGCTAGAATTTACAGTTGGAGTAGTGGTATGTTTAAATATAGGACGAGGTGTCACTACTGATTTTTGTTCTCTTTCAATCTCCACAGTAAATGGTGTACCATTTACTTCAACTTCGGCCACATTATTTTCAATTTCGTTTACGGAAACTTCGTATTTGCTGCCGTCTATTATAAATTTAAATTTTTTCATACGGATATTATCTTACTAAATTATTGATACCATAAATTTTTGCACTCCAAGGTGAATAGCGACGTTCTACTTTTTTGATAGTGATAACGTGGCTATCTTGATCATGCACATCGGAATAATATAAATGTAATGCCATAGCAATGGCTGCACTTGCATTTGCAGGTAACTGTACTTTGTGAAATTCTGTATCATCACTAATTTCTACTTTAGCACCTTTGGGTGTTCTTACAGCCTTAGGTACACGTACTTTAGGTGTCATTACTTTCCCAAATATGTACAATAATAGAATAAGTAAACACAAAACAACAAACACAATCCCAAATCCTAATAAGGTTATGTTTAGTGCATTTGTCCAGTTTATTTCTAGTAAAATCATAATTATAAAGGTATGTTAGAGTGTTTCTTTAAAGGATTAGTAACACGTTTTGTTTGGAGCGTTTGAAAAGCGCGAATAATACGGAAACGTGTATCACGTGGTTCAATAATATCGTCGATATATCCTCTAGACGCAGCTTGATATGGACTAGCAAATTTATCTTGATATTCTGCTTCTTTTTCAGCAATGAATTTTGCTTTTTCTTCAGGATCTTCAATTGCTTTCAACGTTTTAGCTTCTAATACACCGATAGCTCCAGATGCACCCATAACCGCGATTTCTGCATTTGGCCATGCATAGTTGAAGTCACCACGTAATTGTTTACAACTCATAACGATGTGTGCACCACCATACGATTTACGAAGTGTAACTGTTACTTTAGGTACAGTTGCTTCACCATAAGCAAACATTAATTTTGCACCATGGTCGATAATGGCGGCATATTCTTGTCCTGTTCCAGGTAAGAAACCAGGTACGTCCACTAATGTTAGAATTGGAATATTGAATGCATCGCAAAAACGAATGAAACGAGCTGCTTTACGAGAAGCGTCACAATCCAAAACACCAGCTAACCAGTTTGGTTGATTGGCAATAATACCTGTTGATTGTCCATTGAAACGAGCAAAACCACATACAATATTTTTAGCAAAATCTTGATGAACTTCCATGAAATCGCCATTATCGATAATATTATAGATAATGTCTTTTACATTGTAAGGTTTATTTGGATTAGCTGGTACTAAATCATTTAATGCTTCATCTGCACGATTAATAGGATCATTACATTCCACAACTGGAGTTTCCTCCATATTGTTTTGAGGGATGAATGAAATTAAACGACGCACTTCTTCTAAAGCGGCTTCTTCAGTAGGAGCTGTAAAGTGAGTTACACCTGATTTGGTGGCATGTACACGAGCACCGCCAAGTTCTTCTACCGTTACATCTTCGCCAGTTACCGATTTTACCACAGTAGGACCTGTAATAAACATGTAACTGTTTTGTTCAGTCATCATGATAAAGTCTGTCAATGCAGGAGAATATACAGCACCACCAGCACAAGGACCAAAGATGACAGAGATTTGTGGAACTACGCCAGATGCTAAAATGTTACGTTCAAAAATTTCGGCATAACCAGCCAAAGCACAAGCACCTTCTTGAATACGTGCACCACCTGAATCATTCAAACCAATAATAGGAGCGCCTAATTTCATACCCATATCCATCACGTGGCAAATTTTTTGTGCCATTGTTTCTGATAAAGAACCACCAATAACAGTAGAGTCTTGTGCAAAAACAAATACTAAACGACCGTCGATAGTACCACTACCAACTGCAACACCATCACCTAAAAAGACTTTTTTCTCCATACCAAAATCGGTACAGCGGTGGGTTACAAACATATCAACTTCTTCAAAACTACCTTCGTCTAAAAGAAGATTAATGCGTTCACGAGCAGTATATTTACCTTTTGCGTGAAGTGCATCAATACTTTTTTGACCGCCACCAAGCTGAGCCTCGGTGCGTTTTGCTATTAATTTTTTTAATTTGTCTTGATTTTCCATATGAATTTCATTTATAGAATTTATTTTGGTTGTTCACATAATTCGGTTAAAACACCATGTGTTGATTTTGGATGCAAGAATGCGATATTCAAACCTTCAGCACCTTTACGTGGTTTAGTGTCAATTAATTGTATGTTAGCCGCTGCACATTCATCCAAAGCAACTTGTACACCATCTACGTTGAATGCAATGTGATGTACGCCGCCACGTGGATTTTTTTCGAGCCATTTAGCAATGGTGCTTTCAGGACTTGTAGGTTCCAATAATTCGATTTTTGTTTGACCAACTTTGAAAAAAGCGGTTTTTACTTTTTGGTCAGCTACTTCTTCAATTGAATAGCATTTTTGACCGAGGAGTTGTTCGTAGTAGGGGATTACTTCATCCAAACTGCTTACTGCGATACCAATGTGCTCAATGTGAGATGGTTTCATAATAAAACGGTTAAAATTTGATAAATTATAATTGATTCTAAAATTTGAATTTAATTGTTCAAAAAGTGACGCAAAGGTACGATTTTAAATTAAGAATCAGCACCTTTTTCGGTATAATTAATCGATAAATTTGTACATTTTTCAACATCAATGTACAAAAAAACAAAAAGGGTTTGCTCATTTCAGAACAAAACCCTTTTGTAACCCTCAAACCAACCTTGTGAGTTAGTTTATTTATTCAGTTTTTCGATTATTTGATCCACTTCTTTATTGAAGTCTTCAATCAATTTTTTATAGTATGCTTTCACTAACTTAGGTTCTTTTGTACCATTAGGATGATTTACACGTGATAAAAAATCATTATTGACGTCTGCGATTTTTTCCACAATGGCATCAAAACCTGCATTATCCATTTTGTTAAGCATCAAATAGTTAATATAACTCTCTGTAATTAAGTCAGAAGTTACCAACTGGATGCCTTTTTTAAGTGTTCTACGATTAGCCATAATAGACGATTTTTAGTGTTAATAGAATATTTGGCAAATATACTCGTTTTTTATGTAGAAACAATCACATTTTTGTGCTAAATTTGTCGGACAATTTGACTTTTGTACACGGTGTAACTACCTATTTACTTACTTTATGAAAATAAAAACTGCTTCTTTTTTTGTTATTACCTTGTTAATTAGCATTCTGACTACGTCATGTGTGGATGAAAAATTCACCACCGATCCATCGGCTATGCTATCTTTTTCGTGCGATACACTCTCATTTGATACCGTTTTTACCAATGTTCCATCACGTACTGTGTCGTTTTATATCTACAATAAAAATAATAGAGCACTTAAAATAAATTCGGCTCGTTTGGCCAAAGGTAATGAATCGTATTTTAGATTCAATTTGGATGGTCGTATTCCGCCATCTAGTAATTTGTTGGAAAATGTAGAAATAAAAGCAAAAGATAGTTTGTTTGTCTTTGTGGAACTCACGGTTGATCCTAATAATAGTGATTTTCCCGTATTTTATAAGGATTCAATGGTATTTGTAACTAATGGACAAACACAGGACGTGAAATTGATTACGTACGGTCAAGATGCTATTGTGTTTGACGGAAAATCATTAACAGATAACACAACGTTGACAGCGGCTAAACCTTATTTGATATTTAATTATTTACATATCGTAGAGGGTAAAACACTTACCTTAGAACCTGGTACACGCCTCTTTTTTCACGATAAAGCCAATTTGATAATAGATGGCAACTTAGTTTCTAATGGCACTTTAGAAAATCCGGTGGTAATGCGTACCGATCGTTTTGATAAACTACCTGATGTGGATAAAACACCTTATGATTATATGCCAGGACAGTGGGGCGGTATTTATCTCCAAAATAGCAAAGCCGTACATCAATTAAATTACACTTCCATTCGTGGATGCGACCTTGGTGTGGTCATTGTAGGAACGGCTTCTACGCACCCAATATTAACTATGAGAAATTGCGTTTTGCACTCCATGACACAATATGGATTATATGCTCAAAATGCTAAAGTGACGATTGAGAACACTGAGATATCTAATTGTGGTACATCCTGTTTGTATCTTTTAGGTGGAGAGTCATATGTAGTGCATTCCACTTTGGCAAATTACTACACTTGGGGAAAACGTCAGAATGAAACTTTGGTCATTGCCAACTACCAATTAGATGGCAATTTACTCTATTTGTATCCTATTACATCTTCTGTAGTTGAAAATTCAATTGTATTTGGAAATCAAAGTAAGGAAATTTTATTACAGAAAGATACATTTACTAATGCCATGTATAATGTATTAGTTAGTAATACATTGATAAAATCAAAACGTTTAGAAGATGCTGAATTTCATAATATAACATGGGCTCGTTCACAAAATACAACTATTCAAGGCCTTTCCGATACTGTATTTGTGAATACATCCATCAAAAATATAGCTGAGACAGGTTATTATAATTTTCAATTAGATGTAAAATCAATTGCCAGATCGAAAGCCAATACAACAGTTTCAGCGCGTTATCCCGTTGATTTATTGGGTAAAAATCGTTTATCTGATGGTGCACCTGATTTGGGAGCGTACGAGAAATAAATCAGAAAACACAATGAAAATTCGTTTATTATTCCTAGTTTGTTTTTGTGGTGGCTACATCTTTGCTCAACAACCTTCTGCTATACGGATAATGTGTTATAATGTAGAAAATTTGTTTGACACCAAAGATGATTCATTAACCAACGATTCGGAATATTTGCCTGGTGGAATGCGTGGTTGGAGCTACAAACGCTATGAACAAAAACTCACTCATATAGCTCAAGTGGTTTCATCCATCGGAGGTTGGACTCCTCCAGCTATGATTGGACTTTGTGAAATTGAGAATGATAATTGTCTAAAAACTTTAGTAAAGTATTCGCAATTAAAATCGCTTAATTATCAATATGTTCATTATGAGTCGCCAGATGCACGTGGAGTGGATGTTGGATTGCTTTATCAACCTCATTTATTTAAACCAATCGCCTCAAAGCCTATACATGTTGCATTAAAAACAGGGCGTACAACACGCGATATTCTTTATGTGTGTGGTAAGTTGCCTAATGGTGATACGGCACATGTATTTGTAAACCATTTTCCTTCACGTTTGGGTGGTGAATTAGAAAGTGAGCCCAATCGATTTACAGCAGCTTCTGTGTTACGAACACAAGTAGATAGTATTTTAAGAATCGATTCAGCTGCATTAGTATTGATTATGGGCGATTTTAATGATTATCCCAATAACAGAAGTATTAATAACGTGTTAGCGGCGCAATCGCTTAATCAAAAAACGTTGATGAACAATCAATTATATAACCTCACTTACGAATTACATCAACGTGGTGATATAGGCAGCTACAAACACGATGGTCAGTGGGGTATGCTCGACCAATTCATTGTATCTGGCAGTTGGCTAACACGTGCCCAAAAATCCTATATAGATGCCAATTCTGTAACTGTTTTTGCTCCAGAGTGGCTTTTAGAAGAAGCAAAGCCACTTGGCAAACAACCCGCTAGAACTTATGTCGGCATGAAATTTCATGGTGGTTATAGCGATCATTTACCCATATTCCTAGATATTACGCTCAATTATAAATAATCCGTTATGAAAGTTCAACTTTTTATACCTTGCTATATTGACCAATTATATCCACAAACAGGTCAAAACACCCTCGAAATTCTCCAAAAAGTGGGCTGTGAAGTGATTTATAATCCCAATCAAACATGCTGTGGACAACCTGCCTTTAATAGTGGTTATTGGGCTGAAAGTAAAGCCTTGGCTGAAAAGTTTTTTAATGATTATGACCCTCATATTCCTATTGTATCGCCTTCGGGTTCGTGTACTGGATTTATCAAACGTCACTATGCCAAACTGTTTCCTAATGAGACTGAAAAATTAGCGTTGTGCGATACGGTATCAAGTAACTTGTTCGAATTATCTGACTTTTTATGTAATCAGTTAAAAATAGTCGATTTGGGAGCCGTTTTCCCTCATAAAGTAACGTTACATCGTTCTTGTTCATCTATTAGAGAATATGGACTTACGAATGAGCCAGAACGCCTATTGAGTCAAGTGAAAGGATTAGAGTTAATAGAAATGGAAGAGAGTACTACATGTTGTGGTTTTGGTGGCACATTTGCTGTAAAACAAACTGATATTTCCACAGCCATGGTTGCCCAAAAAGTGGGAAATGCATTAGCTACTGGAGCCGAATATATTGTAGGCACAGAGGCTTCGTGTTTGATGAATATTACTAGTTACTGCCAAAAACAAGGATTACCTATTCGTGGTATTCATTTGGCAGATATTTTGAACGCAAAATAGAGTATGGCTTCAAAAATTCAAAAAACTAATGTCGCGCGGTTATTGGATAGTTATCACGTGAGTTACGACTTGATTCCGTACGAAGTTGATGAATCGGATTTAAGTGCGGTACACGTCGCTAAACTACTAGATGAACCTATCGAACTGGTTTTTAAAACGTTGGTTTTACGTGGTGATAAAACTGGATTTTTTGTTTGTGTGATTCCTGGTGCCGACGAAGTGGATTTAAAATTAGCAGCCAAAGCATCAGGGAATAAAAATTGTGCCTTAATTCCGATGAAGGATTTATTAGGACTTACAGGGTATATTCGTGGAGGTTGTTCGCCATTGGGTATGAAAAAGCACTTTCCAACGTACATACACGAAACTTGCCAATTATACGATTACATTTACATTAGTGCTGGCGTGCGTGGTTTACAAATAAAATTAAGTCCAACGGATTTAATTTCCTGTTCTAACGCTATATTATCTGCATTGCTGTAAAAATAGCAAAGTGACAATAAATTAGAAGGTTTATACCCTAAAACTTCTGATTTTATTGATTTCTGGGCGCTGTTGTTGATAACTCTCACTCCAAATAGGTGTTTCTATACTTATTTTTTTATATCTTTGTCACTTATTCGGTTAAAATTAAACACCACTAAAATATTTAACAAAATGGCTAAACAAAAGAAATTTATTACTTGTGATGGTAATCAGGCTGCCGCGCATATCTCGTATATGTTCTCGGAAGTGGCTGCTATTTACCCAATTACGCCATCCTCAACGATGGCAGAGTATGTTGATGAATGGTCTGCTGCTGGACGTAAAAACATTTTCGGTGAAACTGTTTTAGTTCAAGAAATGCAATCGGAAGGCGGTGCTGCAGGCGCTGTACATGGTTCATTACAAGCCGGTGCGTTGACTACTACGTACACCGCATCTCAAGGTTTATTGTTGATGATTCCTAATATGTACAAAATTGCTGGTGAATTACTTCCATGCGTATTTCACGTATCAGCACGTACATTAGCCAGTCATGCACTTTGTATTTTTGGCGATCATCAAGACGTTATGGCTTGTCGCCAAACTGGTTTTGCTATGTTGGCTGAAGGCTCAGTACAAGAGGTGATGGATTTAGCGGGTGTGGCACATTTAGCAACCATTAAAAGCCGTGTACCTTTTGTGAACTTCTTCGACGGTTTCCGTACTTCACACGAAATTCAGAAAATTGAGATGCTTGAAAATGATGACCTTGCTGGTCTTATCGATCAAAAAGCATTAGCAGAATTCCGTAGTCGTGCTTTAACTCCTGAAAACCCTGTGGCACGTGGTATGGCTGAAAATCCTGATCATTTCTTCCAACATCGTGAAAGCTCAAATCCTTTCTACGATGCAGTTCCTGCTATCGTGGAAGAATACATGAATGAAATATCTAAAATCACAGGCCGCAAATACGGTTTGTTCGATTATTATGGTGCTGATGACGCCGATCGCGTAATTATTGCCATGGGGTCGGTTACCGAAGCTGCTCGCGAAGCTATTGATTACTTAGTAGCTCAAGGCGAAAAAGTAGGTTTGGTTTCGGTACACTTATATCGTCCATTCTCTGCTAAACATTTCTTATCGGTACTTCCTAAAACTGCCAAACGTATTGCCGTATTGGATCGTACTAAAGAACCTGGTGCAACTGGCGAACCACTTTACTTAGATGTAAAGATGTTTTATATGGTCAAGCAGATGCTCCATTGGTTGTTGGTGGCCGTTATGGTTTAGGTTCAAAAGACACAACACCTGCTCAAATTTTGGCTGTTTATGAAAATTTAGCATTACCAATGCCTAAAAACTTATTTACTATTGGCATTGAAGATGATGTAACCTTTACTTCACTTCCACAAAAAGAAGAAATTGCTTTGGGTGGCGAAGGTATGTACGAAGCTAAATTTTATGGTTTAGGTGCTGATGGAACCGTAGGTGCCAACAAAAACTCGGTAAAAATTATTGGTGACAATACAAACAAGCACTGTCAGGCGTATTTCTCATACGACTCCAAAAAATCGGGTGGTTTTACCTGCTCACACTTACGTTTTGGTGATGCACCTATTCGTAGTACTTATTTGGTAAATACACCAAACTTTGTTGCTTGTCACGTACAAGCTTACTTACACATGTACGATGTAACACGTGGTTTGCGTGAAAATGGCACGTTCTTATTGAACACCATTTGGACGGGTGAAGAGTTGGCCAAACATTTACCAAACGATATAAAACGTTATTTTGCTAAAAAGAATATAAAAGTTTACTATATCAATGCCACTAAAATTGCACAAGAAATTGGTTTAGGTAACCGTACCAATACTATTTTGCAATCAGCATTTTTCCGCATTACACAAGTTATTCCTGTTGACTTGGCGATTGAGCAAATGAAAAATTCATTCTTAAATCGTATGGTAAAAAAGGTGAAGAGATTGTTAATAAAATTATGCTGCCGTTGACCGCGGTGGTGAATACGAAATATTGATTTGTAGATCCAGCTTGGGCTTCATTACCTAGCGATAAAAACGCAGAAAATCACGATCCTGCATTTATCAACGAAGTAGTACACCCAATTAATGCTCAAAATGGTGATTTATTGCCAGTGTCTGCATTCAAAGGTATTGAAGATGGAACTTGGCATCAAGGAACATCAAAATATGAAAAACGTGGTGTTGCAGCGTTCGTTCCAGAATGGAATCCTGATAACTGTATTCAATGTAATAAATGTGCTTATGTTTGTCCTCACGCTTCAATTCGACCTTTCGTATTGGATGAATCAGAACAAAAAGGTGCTAATTTCGATACATTGAAAGCGGTTGGTAAATCGTTTGAAGGCATGACCTTCCGTATTCAAGTGGATGTGCTCGACTGTTTAGGTTGTGGTAACTGTGCTGATGTTTGTCCTGGTAATCCTAAAAAAGGTGGCAAAGCATTGACCATGCAGCCGTTTGAAAGCCAGTTAAATCAAGTTGAAAACTGGACGTATTGTGCTGATAAGGTAGCTAGCAAACAACATTTGGTAGATATTAAAGCGAATGTTAAAAACTCACAGTTTGCAACACCTTTGTTTGAGTTCTCTGGCGCTTGTTCTGGTTGTGGTGAAACACCTTATGTGAAATTAATCACACAATTATTTGGCGATAGAGAAATGGTGGCAAATGCTACAGGTTGTTCGTCAATCTATTCAGGTTCTGTACCATCAACTCCATATACAACCAACGATAAAGGTCAAGGTCCAGCTTGGGCAAACTCTTTATTCGAAGATTTCTGTGAATTTGGTATGGGTATGACCTTGGCTAACGATAAAATGCGTGATCGTTTAGTACGACTCATGCAGGAAGCTCAAACCTGTACTTGTTGTTCCGACGAGTTGAAAGGATTGTTTATGGAGTGGATTGAAAATCGTAACGATGCCGATAAAACCAAAGAATTGGCTGCTAAAATTGTACCAGCTGTTCAGTCTTGCGATTGTGACTCTTGCAAACAAATTAGTGCTTTAAGTCATTATTTAGTAAAACGTTCTCAATGGATTATTGGTGGTGATGGCGCTTCGTACGATATTGGTTACGGTGGCCTCGATCACGTTATTGCGTCAGGTAAAGATGTAAATATCTTAGTTTTGGATACCGAAGTGTATTCAAATACAGGTGGTCAAGCTTCTAAATCAACTCCTGTGGGCGCTATTGCTAAATTTGCTGCTGCAGGTAAACGTGTTCGTAAAAAAGATTTAGGTATGATTGCTACCACTTATGGTTATGTGTACGTAGCACAAGTGGCAATGGGCGCTGACCAAGCACAATGTTTGAAAGCTTTCCGCGAAGCAGAAGCTTATCCTGGACCATCATTGGTTATTGCTTATTCACCATGTATTAGTCATGGTTTAAAAGCTGGTATGGGCAAAGCTCAAGCCGAAGAAGCACAAGCAGTAGAGTGTGGTTACTGGCAATTATGGCGTTATAACCCTATGTTAGAAGAAGCTGGTCAAAATCCATTCCTGCTCGATAGCAAAGAACCAGATTGGAGTAAATTCCAAGATTTCTTAAAAAGCGAAGTGCGTTTCTCTTCGGTTATGAAACAATATCCTACCGAAGCAGCTGAATTGTTCCAAGCAGCTGAAGATAATGCAAAATGGCGTTATAAGAGCTATAAACGATTACTGTCACAAGGTTGGGAGTAATTCATAAAAAATAGAGCAGATTTTTTCTGCTCTATTTTTTTTATCAGATATAATACCTACATTTGAGAATTAATTTTAAATTGTTGACTTATGGAAGAAACTACATTAGTAATTACCGAAGCTGGTAAAAAAGATCTATTAACCACAGCTAAATGGAGTAAATTTTATGCTGTGTTGTCGTTTATTGGTGTTGCCATCTGTGTGTTAATGGGCATTTTACTCTTAGTGTCAGGTCATTTTATGGCACAGATTCAACCCGACTTAAGTGCTGCTATGTTGGCACCACTCGGTCTTGTTTACATCATTTTAGGTGGCATTTTAGTGATGCCTGCGCTGTATTTGCTACAATTTTCACAAAAAACTGAACAAGCCATTGCCGAAAGCAATACGGAGATGATGGAACAAGCGTTGAACCGGATGAAATCCTATTGGAAATTTATGGGAATTTTCACCATTGTGATGTTAGTAGTATCACTATTGATGGTTCCTGTAGCTGTTATTGGATCATTTTTGTTGTAATTAGAATCAAATTATGTTGATTTTCAAGATAACGTAATGAGATACAATATCAAAAAATATAGGTCATAAAAAACAAAATGTGCTGTGGAAAACAGAAAACTATATCATTATATTTCGAAATAATTTCTAATTTACATACAGCATTTGTTGGTAAATTTTGGTTTTGAAAATCCTAGTGAAGTTAAATTAAAGGTTGGGATATTATGTTAAGAAAAGTTATAGATAGAAGAATCAATTGAAAAAGCCAAAGAAATTCTGTAAATATTGGATTCACTGTAGCTTTTATTGGATTACAATTTCATAGTAATTACCTTTTATATAAGACTTTTAAACGCTGTTGTAATATATAAAACAATTTTCATCACATAAAAAAGGCGGAACTATATCAGTAGTTCCGCCTTTTTATGATTTAATAAAGCATTCTTAAAACTTATTTACCCAATCGAGTTTATCGAATTGTTGCTGTTCAAAGTATAGAATGTTGTCAGATACGCATTCGCACATCGCTAGGCGTCCATCAATGGTGCCTGTGCCAATATGAGGAGAGAGTACTACGTTGTCGAGTTCAAACAATTCTGGCGAAATAACAGGTTCTTTTTCAAATACATCGAGTGCAGCGCCCCAAAGTGTACCATTTTTCAAGTTTTTTATCAACGACTTTTCATCTACCACCGCACCACGCGCAGTGTTAATAAGGGTTGCTCCCTTTTTCATTTTTTGAAAGGCTGCGTCATTGATTAAATGGTGTGATTCTTTGTGATAAGGTACATGTAAGGAGATAAAATCAGATTCCGCGAGTAACTCATCAAAACTCACATAAGTAGCTTCATACGCTTGTTCTATGGCTATGTTTGCGCGTTGGCGATTGTGGTAAATGATGCGCATACCGCAAGCTAAAGCACGTTTGGCAACAGCTTGCCCAATCCTACCAAGACCAACGATGCCCAATGTTTTGCCATAAATGCTAATGCCTAAATTATTCATCACGCCTATTTTTATGTCGCTGGTTTGGCGCATTTTACGGTCGAGCTCTGCTGTGCGATGAGCTATGGCAAGCATCAAATTCAAAGTCTGTTCGGCCGTCGGTTCAATGACAGGGTCGGGCGTATTGGTTACTACAATATGGCGTTCTGATGCAGTATCAATATCCACATTGTTAAATCCGACGCCAAAGTTAGCTATCAGTTTTAATTTCTGCGCTTTGTCTATAAGCGCTTTGTCTATCGTATAATCGAATGTAGAAACCAGCACATCACATTGCGTAATGAGACGTTCCAACTCAGCGCGTGAAAAGCGTGGAGTAGAAGGCATGATTAATTTATGAGCACTGAGTGACGAAAAACCATTTAGTGGCAGTTGCGTTGTAAATAGAATTTCCATAGCTGGCTTATGATTAGATTAATGTAAGATTTTAAAAACCAATTCTTTCAATAAGTCGTAATCTGAAATAGAACTATTACCAAATCCTTTGCTCTGAACGTCTGTTTTACGAATATCGCTGATAATTTGGGTTACTTTGGCTGAGTTGTAGCGTGAGGCGGCTTGCTGAAAATCCTTTACAAAATAGGGATTTATTTTGAGTTCATTGGCCACATTCATTTGACTTTTATCTTTCAAAGAATGATAGAACAATAGATTAGAGAAAAAATTAAACATAACCGTAATAGTTACCACTAAAGGATTGTTCTTGGTATTTTTACCAAAATAATCTACAATACGATTACACTTCAAAATATCCTTATTGGTCAAAGCACTAACCAGCTCAAAATTGTTATAATCTTTGCTGATACCAATGTTACGTTCAATCAATTCAGGCGTAATGGAAGTTTGCTCTTTTGGTTTAGTAATCAGTAACTTTTCAACTTCGTGAACGATACGTGTCAAATCGTTTCCAAGATATTCGGCCAACATGTTGGACGCTTTATTGTCAATGCCCACTTGCATCGATTTAACATACGATTCTATCCAACCAGCAACCTGATTGTCAAATAGTTTTTTTGATTCAAATAGAACACCTTTCTTTTCGATTTCTTGGGTCGATTTTTTACGACCGTCCAACTTACCGTATTTATGGCAAAAAACTAATAATGTGGAATTTAAAGGATTCTCAAGATAAAATTGTAAGTCGTCGAAATTCTTGATATGTTGCGCTTCTTTGACAATGATAACCTGATAGGGCGACATCATGGGATAGCGTTTGGCTGCCATAATAATTTCGCCTAAACTGGTATCTTTTCCGTATAAAATGGTCTGATTAAACGCTTTTTCGTCTTCTGTTAAAACGTGTTCTTCTATATAATCGGCAATTTGATCGATATAGAACGACTCGTCGCCCATGAGCATGTACACTGGTTTATACTCTTTGCGTTTCAGCGACGACATCAGCTGTTCGTATGTCAAAACTTGTTTAGCCATTATTCGTAACGCAAGTGTTTGATAGTTTTACTATTGCTTTTGAGTGATTCCAATGATTTGATACCAATATTGAGATGTTCTTCGGCAAATTGTTTCGTTACTTGTTTGTCGCTTTCTTCGGTTTTTATACCGGCTTCGTGCATTGGCATATCCGATACTAATAACAGCGCACCTGTAGGAATGGAGTTGAAAAAACCAACGCTAAAAAGGGTAGCCGTTTCCATATCAACCGCTTGTGCACGTGTTATTTTCAACGTTTCTTTGAATTTTTCGTCGTGCTCCCATACGCGACGGTTGGTAGTGTAAACCGTTCCAGTCCAGTAGTCGTGTCCAAAATCGCGAATATTTGACGATACTGAACGCTGTAAGTTAAACGCTGGTAACGCTGGAATTTCAGGTGGGAAATAGTCGTTGGAAGTACCATCGCCACGAATAGCCGCACTTGGTAAAATATAATCACCAATTTGGTTTTTATCTTTTAAACCACCGCATTTCCCTAAAAATAGGACGGCTTTAGGACGAATAGCCGACAACAAATCCATAATTAGCGCCGCGTTAGGGCTACCTATGCCAAAGTTGATAATGGTGATGCCATTGGCCGATGCGTTAGGCATATTACTTTTGCTGCCAAAAACAGGTACGCCAAATGTTTCTGCGAATTTCTCGACATAATTATTAAAATTACACAATAAAATGTATTCGTCAAATTGTTCGAGTGGTCGTTGCGTGTAGCGCACTAACCAATTTTTTACGATTTCCTCTTTTGTCTTCATAGCGTTTTATCTTTCATTTTTATTATCTTTGTATTCGCAAATCCTAGAAAATGGTTGTATTAAATTTACCCACTTATAGCTTCAAGATTAAATCGGTTGGCGCTAAACAACAGATTTTTGATCGAATCAGACGTCGTTATGTAACTTTGACGCCTGAAGAGTGGGTTCGTCAAAACATGATAGCGCACCTTATTGAAGCATTAGAAGTTCCGCAAACTCGCTTGAGTAATGAAACGACCATTACATACAATGGACTCGCTAAACGTTGCGATACGGTGGTGTACGACGAGCATTACAAGCCGTTGATGATAGTGGAGTATAAAGCGCCTCATGTGGAGCTGACACAAGCCGTGTTCGACCAAATAGCCGTTTATAATCTGAATTTACAAGTTCCTTATTTGCTCGTTAGCAATGGATTGACACATATATTCTGCAAAGTAGATATCGCCAACAAACGTTATCTTTTTAATCCTGATATCTTATCGTATCCTAATCTTCTAATTACACGATAACCTATTTCTTATTCCGGTTATTGTTGTTATTATTCTTATTTCTCGCTTTATTATTATTGTTTTTGTTGGCTGGGCGATTTCGGTTCATAATGTCACGCGAAGCCGTTAGTGTCATCGATTCTGGATTCATATCAAGTTCGCCATGCGATAATTCGCGTAAATCGTCGAATATTTTGCGATCGTCAACCACTTCTTTGTTCCATGTGAGGTAACTCTTTTTCATGTGGTTGGCCATCAAGTCAATCAATTCTTGGCGACGTTCACCTTCTGGATAGGCTACCGTTTTTTCGATGAGTGTTTGCAATAAACGACCGTAATGCATATAGCGAATGCGTTGCGTGTTGTACGGAATTTTCTCAGGTTTTTGTTGTAATGTGGTAGGTTTTACCACTTCAAACGGATAATCAATGTCAAGTTTAAACTCCGACATGATGGCGAGATGATCCCATAATTTATATTTAAAACCTTCCACGTCGCGCAAATAAGGAAACATATTTCCCATAATATCAATAATGGTTTTAGCGCAGCGTGTACGTTCTGCACGGTCTTCTATCGCAACAGCGTGTTTTACCATTTGTTGGATATTTCGTCCATATTCAGGTAAAATTAAATCGGTTCTTTGAGAATAATTCATAATCAGGAATTGATAATTGATTTTTTTGCAACGGTAGCTTGAAATTCTTTTAAATAGAATGGCTCAAAATAGGCTACATCTTCAAATTTATGAGCTTCGTAAGCCTGTTCGGCTAAGTGAATCATGTGATTAGACAACGGATGAATATCCGATAAAAAACGGGCATTAGCATGGGTAATCATGGTTTTGCATTTTTCAGCACCATTACCACAAAAATAGATAATGTGCTTATCCAGTAAATCTAAAAACGCGGTTTCGTCAATAATTTTGGCCTCAATCGGTTTTACCACAGCCAAGTTGGTGTCGAATATGGTGGTGTAGACTTCCATCCGTCTAGCGTCAATCAAAGGGCAAATAAGAGCGTCAGACTCTTTTACGTGTGATAATGCGTTTTGTGCTATCAATTGTAACGTGTCGATGGCAATGAGCTTGGCATCTAATCCGTAACATAATCCTTTAGCAGTAGATATGCCTATGCGTAAACCAGTGTATGAACCAGGACCAGCACTTACGGCAATGGCATCAGGTAATTTAGAGTGTTCACGTGCAAAAGCCAGCGTTTCTTCTATAAATACAGGAAGATTGGTGGCATGCGAAGGACCTTCGGTACAGATTTTAGAAAATAAACACACTCCATTCTCTGAAAGCGTGGTAGAACACACGTCAGTAGCTGTTTCGATATGTAAAATAGTAGCCATTATGATAATAAACTTGTTACTTGCAAAGATACGTATTTAAATTTATATTTGGGAATGGTGACGCTCATTTTATAAGCATTTGCTAAAAAAAAGCCAGAAGAGCCATTATTCAGAAAAGAAATTGTAATTTTGCATTTCACAAACCTATTTAAACTATTAGCATATGATTTTATCGATGACGGGTTATGGGAAAGCCTCTTGCGAATATGGCAACAAAAAAATTACCGTAGAAATTAAGTCTCTTAACAGCAAACAAATGGATGCGTCAACGCGCATTGCCTCCTTGTATCGCGAAAAAGATATTGAAATACGTAACCTCATTACTCAAAAACTAGAACGTGGTAAAGTTGATTTTGCTTTGTATATCGAAGATGCTGGCTCCCAAGTGGTAAATCATATCAACCAAACGGTAGTAGAAAACTATTACCAACAAATTACAGAAACTGCTGCCAAATTGAATATTCCTGTTCCAGAAAATTGGATGGAACTCTTGTTGCGTTTGCCTGATGTGTTAAAATCGGAAAGCACTTCGGTGGATGAAAATGAGTGGAATACCATTGTTGAAACTATTAATCAAGCTGTTAATCAGCTTATTAAATTTCGTGCACAAGAAGGAAAATCGCTTGAAGCCATGTTCACAAGCAAAATCGAGCGCATAGGCGCTTTGCTTAAAGAAGTGGATCAATACGAAGGAGAACGCCTTGCCAAAATTAAAACGCGCTTAGAAGAAAACCTAAAAGCAATTGACGAGAAGGTGAATATTGACCGTAATAGACTAGAACAAGAGTTGATTTTTTATATCGAAAAACTCGATGTAAACGAAGAAAAATTGCGTTTGGGTAATCACCTCAACTATTTCTTGGAAACCATGCGTAAAGAAAGTGCACCTGGCAAAAAACTGGGCTTTATTGCTCAAGAAATGGGACGCGAAATCAATACGCTTGGTTCTAAATCAAATCATAGTGAAATGCAAATTATTGTCGTTCAAATGAAAGATGAACTAGAGCAAATTAAGGAGCAAGTACTTAACGTTTTATAATGAGCTATGAAAGGTAAACTCATCATATTTTCAGCACCATCGGGAGCTGGTAAAAGCACGATTGTAAAACATCTTATTGACCATAGTGGCATCGATTTTGGCTTTTCTATATCGGCCACTAGTCGTGCTCCACGTGGTACCGAAAAACATGGTGTGGAATATTTTTTCATGACAACAGAAGAGTTCAAACAAAAAATAGCCGAAGGCGCTTTTATTGAATACGAAGAGGTGTATAATGGCTGTTTTTACGGTACGTTGAAATCGGAAGTGGAGCGTGTGCTCAATTCAGGCAAACACATGTTGTTTGATGTGGATGTAAAGGGTGGTTTATCTATTAAAAAGCTTTATGGAGAGCAGGCTTTAGCGGTTTTTGTGCAGCCACCATCTGTGGAGGAACTACACCGCCGATTGGTGAATCGTGCGACTGATTCGGAAGAAATGATTGCTAAACGCGTGAGTAAAGCGGAATGGGAAATGCAATTTGCGCCTGAATTTGATCTTATTATCGTGAATGACAATTTGGAAAAAGCCCAACAAGAAACTGAAAAAGCAGTATCTGACTTTCTGAATAAATAAAACAATACCCCAATACTTTAAAAGACGCGACTATAGGTTGCGTCTTTTTTTGTACCTAAAAGTCATAAAAGAATTAAAATAATATGTCATTTTGTCTTATTATTAACGTTTTAGCTGTCAATTTTACATAAATAATCATTGGCACTTATTTTGTCGTTTCCCAAAACAAAACTTGGAAAACTTTAAAAACTAGATAAATTATGAATTTCAACAAATTTACAATCAAAGCACAGGAAACTGTTCAACGTGCAGTTGAATTGGCTTCTCAAAATGGTCAACAAGCCATAGAAACCCCACACATTTTAAAAGCCGTAATCGAAAAAGGCGAAAATGTGTTACAGTTTTTATTTGGTAAATTGGCTGTAAACACCGCATCGGTTACGGCTATTACCGACAACATGGTGGCTGGACTTCCAAAAGTGAGTGGAGGAGAACCCTATTTGAGCCGCGAAAGTAACGATGTTCTGTTACGAGCTGAAGAATTAGCACAAAAGGATGGCGACGAATTCGTATCGCTCGAGTACCTGTTATTGGCCTTGTGCGATAAAAAGAATGCGGTACAAAAAATGTTGCAAGATGCTGGTATTACAACCAATGCGCTGCGTTCAGCCATTGCAGAACTACGTAAAGGTAACAAAGTGAAAGATCAAGGAGCAGAATCGACCTATCAATCACTCGAAAAATATGCAATCAACCTGAATGAACGCGCACGAAGCGGCAAACTAGACCCTGTAATTGGTCGTGACGAAGAAATTCGCCGTGTGTTACAAATTTTGAGTCGTCGTACCAAGAATAATCCTATTTTAATTGGTGAACCTGGTACAGGTAAAACTGCCATTGCCGAAGGTTTGGCACATCGTATTGTACGTGGTGACGTGCCTGAAAATTTGAAAACCAAACAGATTTTTAGTTTGGATATGGGTGCGTTAGTCGCTGGGGCTAAATACAAAGGCGAATTTGAGGAACGTTTGAAAGCCGTTGTGAATGAAGTAATTAAAGCCGAAGGCGAAATTATTCTATTTATTGATGAAATACATACGTTAGTGGGAGCTGGTAAAGGCGAAGGCGCCATGGATGCTGCCAATATTTTAAAACCAGCATTAGCTCGTGGCGAATTGCGCTCTATTGGTGCCACCACATTGGACGAATATCAGAAATATTTTGAAAAAGATAAAGCACTCGAACGTCGTTTCCAAATTGTAATGGTGAATGAACCAGACGAAGCGAGCACCATCTCTATTTTACGTGGTTTAAAAGAACGTTACGAAAACCATCACAAAGTGCGTATTAAAGACGATGCCATCATTGCAGCCGTAGAGTTATCAAATCGTTATATTACCGACCGATTTTTGCCTGATAAAGCCATCGACTTGATGGACGAAGCTGCTGCTAAATTACGTTTGGAGGTAGATAGCGTGCCCGAAGAGTTGGATACGATTGAACGTACCATCAAACAATTAGAAATTGAACGTGAGGCTATTAAGCGCGAAAACGATACATTAAAATTAGAACAATTAGGTAAAGAAATAGCCAATTTGAAAGAAGAAAGTCAAAAAATGCGCGCGAAATGGAGTAGCGAAAAGGCGTTGATTGATAAAATTCAACAATCCAAAATTGATATTGAACAACTGAAATATGAAGCTGAAAAGGCTGAACGCGAAGGCGATTATGGTAAAGTGGCCGAAATCCGTTATGCAAAAATTAAGGCTGCCGAAGAGGCGATTGCTCAAAGCAAAGAACAACTAAAAGCCATGCAACATGGCAGTGCACTTATCAAAGAAGAAGTTGATGCTGAGGATATTGCAGAAGTTGTGAGTCGTTGGACTGGCATTCCGGTTACCAAAATGATTCAAAGCGAACGCGAAAAACTATTACACCTCGAAGATGAGTTGCACAAACGTGTTGTTGGTCAAGAAGATGCCATAGTAGCAGTAAGCGATGCCATCAGACGAAGTCGTGCTGGATTACAAGACCCAAAACGTCCTATCGGTTCGTTTATTTTCCTAGGAACTACGGGCGTTGGTAAAACCGAATTAGCCAAAGCGTTGGCCGATTATTTATTCGATGATGAAAATATGATGACGCGTATTGATATGAGCGAATATCAGGAAAAATTCAGTGCTACACGATTGATAGGAGCGCCTCCTGGATACGTAGGATACGACGAAGGCGGACAATTGACCGAAGCTATTCGACGCAAACCATATAGCGTTGTGTTGTTTGATGAAATTGAAAAAGCACATCCCGATGTTTTCAACGTGTTATTACAAGTATTGGACGATGGCCGATTAACTGATAACAAAGGTCGTACCGTCAATTTCAAGAACACAATTATTATCATGACATCGAACTTGGGTTCGCAATTGATACGCGAGAATTTTGAACAATTAACGCCCGAAAATCGTGAGGAAACGATTGAAAAGACACGTAATCAAGTGTTTGAACTCTTGAAACAGACCATACGACCAGAATTTTTGAACCGTATTGATGAACTCATTATGTTTACGCCATTAACCGAGAAGGAGATTGAAAGCATAGTGAACTTACAACTTGACGGTTTGAAAAAACAATTGGCAACGAGTGGCATTCAATTGCAAATAACACCAAAAGCTTTACAATTTATAGCTGAAGAAGGGTATGATCCACAGTTTGGTGCACGTCCCGTAAAACGTGTGATTCAAAAATATTTGCTGAACGATTTAAGCAAACAATTGATTGCGGGAACGGTGAATAATAAACGCCCAATCGTGGTTGATTTTAAAAACGATACATTAGTTTTTAGTAATTAAAACCTATCGTTACACATATTTTAGAGCGAATACATGTAGTGTTCGCTCTTTTTTGTTACATTTGCATGCTACAAATAAAGTAATAAATTTGCTATATGCGAATAGGATTGTATTTTGGTTCTTTTAACCCCATTCACAATGGGCATATTGGATTAGCCAACTATCTTTTAACGACTGATTTAGAAGAAGTTTGGTTGATTGTTTCGCCACACAATCCACTGAAAGAGAGTGCGCACTTACTCGATGACCAACTACGGCTCGAAATGGCGCGTTTGGCTGTAAAAAACAGCCCTAACATACACGTTTCAGAGGTAGAATTTGGATTACCAAAACCAAGTTACACCATTCATACGTTAGATTACTTATCAACACACTATCCTCAGCACGAGTTTGTATTATTTATTGGTGCCGACAATGTAGTCACGTTTGATAAATGGCGATCGTATGAGGCTATTTTAAGCCGTTTTAGCGTCGCAGTTTATCCGCGTGAAGGTTTTCCTACTTTCAGCGAAAAATTTCCGCAAATGCGTTTTATCAACGCTCCGTTGTTTCATATATCGTCCACCGACATACGACAACGCCTACAAAAAGGGCAGGATTGTTCGCATTTGATGCCAGCTGAGGTTTTACAGTTCATCAACGCACATCATTTATACCAATAAAAAAGGCTTTCGTTTTGAAAGCCTTTTTAGTGTTATCTCAAGCAAGTTGGTTATTTATTTCCAATCAAACGTATAAACTACGCCAAGGATGTGTGTGTAATCCCGTTCGTTAGTTACATATACAGCTTTAATGGTGACATCATCTTTTTTGTAGTCAATATTGATATCGCGATTAGTACCAACATCAAAACGGTAGTAAAAATCGACGCTACTACGGCTGTCGAGTCGCCATTTAAGACCTAAATTGGTACGAATACGATTAATGTAATTACCATTAGCATAGTCTGGTGCATTGAGCGTATTCGATATTTCACAGGCAGCATACGGTTTCAGCGGTTTACCAAAAATACTATATTCGGCCATTAATTTAGAGCGTAAGCTCCATTGTGGATTGGCTTTTTCGAGCAAGTCTGGGACATCAGTACGAATAGTCACAACAGGACGCTCACGTAACGTGAATTTCCAAGCACCAACGCGATAGTTTCCTATAAAATCGAGGTTAATACGGTGTCTGACATCTAAATATTTTTCGTAATTGGTTTTCTTTTTGCCGTCGTGCCAAATTAAAGCCAATGTATAACCAGCTCCAACCTTGAAATAATCGTTTACGCGATAGCCCAAATTTAAAGTAGAGTAGAGACGATCAAATTCGGTTGATAGGTTTTTAAAACGCGCTTCTTCTTCCCAACTCAATGATAATCCACGGTATAAATCACGATTTACTTCAAAACCGATACGTGTTGTCATATCGGTTTGAGTGGTATCTGATTCGATGCGTGTTTGTGCTATCGTGGTTACAGATAATAGACTAATGCCTGTTATGAGAAGTACCTTTTTCACCTGATTAACCAATATATTGATTAGGTTTTGTTACTTCGTCAATGCTGTTATGTTCGCCTTTACCAAGTATATAATACAATTTGATATAAGCCACATCACGCAAAAAGTCGATATGACCAATTTCAATTTTTTCAATCGTCAAACCTGTACGTTTTTCCAAATCCGCCATCAATTCGGCACGGCGTTCAGGTACAATCAGTTCAATTTTTTCGTACAACACTAATTTGGTGGAAGTATGTTTTAGAATCTTCTGATTTTCGAGAACCCATGTGAGTGCGATTAATAAAAAATTGGTTAATACCAATTCGGCATAACTCACGGTCATAGCCAGGCCATTGATAACAGATACGCCAATAATCACAAATAAATAGGTCATTTCACGAATAGGAACCGTTTCGGTACGATAACGAATCATACCAAAAATGGCAAATAAACCTAACGTAAAACCGATTTGTAGTTTCACATTTTCCATCAAGAAAATGAGCAGAAACATGGTCGTACTGAATAAGATAAAGGTCACGTAATAATCACGACGTTGACTTTTTTTGTAATAAAAGAAGTGAACTAAAATCCAGCAAACTAACAAGTTGAATCCGAAGCGAATCAATAAATTGAAGATGCTGTCGGCTTCAAAAAGTGGAACACCTAAAAAATCAAGTGTGGTGGATGTATCCGTAAAACCAAATTCTTTGGCAATACTAGGATCAAATTCAGGATACTGTTCTGTTTGAATCATAATAGTTAAGTATTAGACGTTTGTTCTATTTTTTCGATAATGTGTAATTTGCGTTTGAATCGGTTGGTTTTTATGCCTGGATTGGTAAGTGCCATACCCACACAGTATTTACTAACGCTTCCAGATATGATACGTAACTTTTGTAGAATCTGTTTCATCTCTGATTCGCACAAACCATCTTGTTTTAATTCGATAATCATTAATTGATTGAGTGCTGACGTGTGATGTGTTGTCAAATTTTCAAATCGCAAGTTGGTATCAATGGTTAATCGCTCGGTTTTATTCTTATTTACCAACGTAATACGATCAAACGAAGTGCGTACTTGAGGTAACAAATGTATAGGATTGTAGGGCGAATGCAGTTCTATAAAACTGTTTGCCTCTGTGTTACTCCTAAAATCGGGAAACAGAGTCGAATCTATTTTGGTGCGTATCTTCTTGGTTCTCCCTTTATTCGTTTTATTTTTGATTTCTAAAAACGATAATTGCGATGCAATGTAAGTACGCGTTCTTATTTTTTGTCGTTGTAAATGGCGGTTGTGGTGCAATAAATACATATCGCAGTCGAGTGTATCATAATAGATGGTGTCGTAACTGCTTATAACTTCATTTTCTACCTCTTGAATGCGATAATTAGGTATTGCGAGTTCTAACAAACGATTAAGCATACTGACATTGGCCATGTATTTCGTGTCAATGCGATTCATCAATTTTATCGCTTTCATTTCCGATAAATCAATGGTTTCCAGCCGTTTTAGTGCTGGTAATTTTAGTAGCAAATCGTGTGTCATGTAAGTAACACTGTTTAATCTGAGAACATGTATTCAAACACTTTTACTGTAGCTAATTTGCCACTAGGAAGGTAATTAAATTGTTTTTTCTTGGTTCCGTCGGCATTATATTCATATTTGCGAATACGGATAGGTTTATTACGATCGTCATAAACCACCTCTTTTTCAATTTTTCCATTGGCATTGTATTCAAATGTAATACGTTCGCGTTGACCATACGTAGCATATTCAATTTCCTCGATTTTACGGCCTTCTTCATCATATACAGTTAAGTGATCAAGCCAACGGGTTTTCGATTTGGAATCGGTATTCCATTCTTTCACGGTCAAATTTTTGCGTTTTGCACGTTTTGCCAACGTTTCAGGGCTAAGTTGAGCGGTAGCAACTAAAGCCATAGTTAAAAAAGTGGTTAAAAATAGAAGTTTACGTTTCATATAGTAAATTTTAATAGCGATTTTAAAACAGATAGCGTGCAAAAATACAAATTATTTCGTTCAAATGGTGATTTATCGACCAATAGGCATTTTTATGGGACTATTACCTTTAAACCAAGCTTAACGGCTTCAATTTCTATGCGATTAGGTACCTGATCTGCTTCACCATCGTAATGAAATGGCGTATCGGTAGGAATGTTTAGCACCAATCGTTCACATTCAAATGTTTCGGCATATTTTATTTTGTCAATCTGTCTTAAAAATAAAAATGTACCTAAGCGTACAGCGCCAATTAATCCAAATGGTTTAAGAATTGTTACATTTAATAAACCGTCGGTATAATTAGCCTTGGGCGCTATGTAAGCATTATTCCCAAGTTGTTGAATATTAGCACAATTCACAATAAAGGCTTTTTTCTTTTCGGTTTTTCCATCGTATTCGAGTGTACATTCTACCGGCTTATAACGAAAATACTCACGAATGGCTAGGATTACATAATTCCAAAATCCACGTTTTTTATTGGTGGCAAAAATACGACTAATATGTGCGTCGAATCCCACGCCACAGGTACAGAAAAATGGAACACCGTTGGCTGTACCATAATCAATTTGTATGGTTTTGCCTTTTTTAATAGCTTCTACAGCGCTAAACGGCAGCAGGGTAGAAATGCCCAAATCTCGAGCTAATCCATTGCCAGAACCAAGCGGGAGAATGGCTAAAGCCGTTTCGGTATGAATCAATGCGCTCGCAATTTCGTTAACGGTTCCATCACCACCTACGGCTGCTACAATAGCTACTTTGTTGGCTGCCGCTTTTTGAGCTAACTCACAAGCATGTCCACGATGTGTGGTGTATTGAAATTCAAGATCAAACTCTTGTGCCAGCATTTTAGTAGAAATAGCAATCCAATTGGTTTTACCCAAGGTTCCCGATTTAGGATTAACGATAAATACTATTTTTTTGCGTTCCATATTCTTAATCGTTTTTAATCGCATGGTTTAATTCTCTTCGCCGCCAAATTCCATTAAATAGGCTTTAATAAATTCGTCGATATTACCATCCATAACAGATCCTACGTTAGATGTTTGATAATCGGTACGATGATCCTTCACACGACGGTCGTCGAATACATACGAACGAATTTGTGATCCCCATTCAATTTTTTTCTTGCCAGCTTCAATTTTAGCCGTTTCTTGGCGACGTTTTTCGAGTTCTAGTTCGTACAGTTGTGATTTCAGAAGACGTATCGCATTTTCTTTGTTTTTCGGTTGATCACGACTTTCCGTATTTTCAATCACAATCTCGTCCATTTCGTTGGTTACTGGATTTTTAAACGGATAATGCAGGCGAACACCAGATTCCACTTTGTTCACATTTTGGCCTCCAGCGCCACTACAACGGAACGTATCCCACGAAATATTAGCCAAATTAATTTCAATTTCAATGGTATCGTCAATTAAAGGCACCACAAATACAGATGAAAAAGAGGTCATACGTTTGCCTTGTGCATTATAGGGCGACACACGCACTAAACGGTGAACGCCATTTTCACATTTCAAATAACCATAGGCGTATTCACCATCTACCTGAAACGTAATTGACTTAATACCAGCTTCATCACCTTCCAAAATATTGGAGATTTCTACTTTGTAATTATGATTTTCGCAATAACGCATATACATACGCATCAGCATTTGAGCCCAATCTTGCGCTTCGGTACCGCCAGCTCCAGCCACAATTTTAATAACGGCGCCCAATTTATCTTCTTCACGACGGAGCATATTACGCATTTCGAGGTCTTCTACCAACTTCGTACTTTTTTCATAAGCCGTATCAACTTCATCTTCTGTCATGGCTTCTTCTTTGTAAAAATCGAATGCCAACTGAAGCTCTTCCACACACGATTTTACATCGTTGTAGCCCGAAATCCAGTATTTAATGCCTTTGACCTTTTTCATTTGTTCTTCAGCACGTTTCTGATCGAGCCAAAATTCAGGAGCCTGCGTTTTTAGTTCTTCTTCTTGTAATTGTACTATTTTTGTTTCGATGTCCAGGTATTTACGTAAGGCATCTACACGATCGAATAACGATTTAATTTGTTCTGCTGTTACCATATAATGAATTAATAATTAGAGTTTTTAGTTTTAAAAAGCAAATATAAGAACGCTAAAAAGTGGTAAATATCAATTGAATATTTACCACTTTTTAGCTATTTAGGAGCACTTCAGTGCTGTTTTTTTTGAGGATAGGTACGGAACCAGCTATTTAGTTTTAGTTTAATCACACCAAACAAGGCTTCACTAAAGATGCCACCACTCATTTTAGAAGTGCCTTCTACACGGTTAATAAATACGATAGGCACTTCGCGCAGTGTGAATCCGCATTTATACGCCGTAAATTTCATTTCTATTTGGAAAGCATAGCCTTTGAAGCGAATTTTATCAAACTCGATAGTTTCCAAAACTTCGCGACGATAGCAAGCAAAACCTGCCGTTGTATCAGCTACAGTTAAGCCCGTTATAAACTGTACATATTTAGAAGCATAATAGGACATAAGAACGCGTCCAATCGGCCAATTGACTACATTTACCACATTGCCAACATAACGCGAACCAATAGCCATATCTACACCTTGATGGGCGCAAACTTCGTACATATCCAATAATTTATCGACAGGATGCGAAAAATCGGCATCCATCTCGAACACAAATTGATAATCACGTTCTAAAACCCATTTAAAGCCCGCAATATAAGCTGTGCCTAATCCTAATTTGCCAGTACGTTCCACCAAATGCAATTTGTCTGGGAATTCAGTTTGCAATTGTTTAACAATCAAAGCCGTACCGTCTGGCGAACCATCATCTATAATGAGGATATCGAATACTTTAGGTAGTGCAAATACGGTTCGAATCATCTTTTCGATGTTCTCTTTCTCGTTGTAGGTCGGAATGATGACAATGGAATCTGACATGTTGCCTATTTATTAGGTTTAATACTTTTGAACTCGCAAATTTAATGCAATATTGCGAGAGTAAAAAATCTTTAAAACATTATTTTAATTATTCCTATTTGAAAACAAATGAGATACAACTAATCACATAAAAAAGCAGAGATAGTGCCTCAAAATTCCTAATAAAATCTTATCTTTGTTCAAAATTTGAATCAAATGGTTCACACACCTCATAACCAAACTATTCAACTGTATAAAGCATCGGCAGGTTCGGGTAAAACCTACCGTTTGTCGTATGCTTATATCGCACTGTTATTTCAACATGCGGCAGAGAAACATCCACACCGTAATACGTTGGCGGTAACATTTACCAATAAAGCGACCGACGAAATGAAACGTCGTATTGTGAGTGAACTATTCCAACTATCGACTACCGACACGTCGCCGTTTTTGAGCGATTTACAGCGCGATTTCCCTCATTTAACCAAACAAGCGATACAACTTCAGGCCACCGAATTTTTAGCCGATTTATTGCACGATTATAGTGGCTTCAATGTAAGTACCATTGATAAATTCTTCCAACAAATAGTACGTGCCTTTACTCGTGAAATAGGGTTACAAGGTAATTTTGCGGTAGAATTAGACAAAGAAAAGGTTCTACAAAATGCCATTGATACGATGTTATTCGAGCTTGATAAGCCCGAAAATCGATCGTTATTGATGTGGCTTACCGCTTATGCCGAAGATCAGCTAAAAGAGAGTAAATCGTGGAATGTATCGAAAAATATTAACCAATTAGGGCAAGAGATTTTCAAAGAATCGTATTTGCAAAATTTATCGCTCATAAATGAACAATTGCACGATAAAACATTTTTAAAAGAGTACAAAAGCGCATTACGCCATATTGTTGACTCTTTTGAGGAAGAAATGAGGACGGTTTGCGACGAGGCTTGTGCAATCATTCAGCAACAAGGTTTGACTTTTTCTGATTTTTCACGTGGCTCAAATGGTTTTATCTCTTATTTTGATATTACGAAATTAAAAGATAAAGAATTTCAAGTAACTGATACCTTTATCAAAGCTGCCGACGATGTTACAAAATGGTACACAAAAACATCACCGCTAAAACCAGCGATAGAATCGGCTTTTCATAATGGATTGGAGCGCTGCGCTAAACGTTTAGCAGCAATAGATAGAACTTACTATTTGTCGGCCAAAGTAGCGATGAATCACCTCTATATGTTGGGTATTTTATCGGATATTGGGGCACATATTAAACGGTATTGCGACGAAAATAATACCGTGCTCATTAGTAGCACCACTGAATTTCTAAATCGTATTATGGAAGGTTGTGATGCGCCATTTGTGTACGAAAAAACGGGGGTTAATATTCACCATTACATGATGGATGAGTTTCAGGATACATCGCAGTTACAATGGAATAATTTTCAACCACTTTTAAAAAATAGTGTGGCCGAAAATTATCAAAATTTAGTCGTTGGTGATGTAAAACAGAGCATTTATCGGTTTCGTAATTCCGATTGGAGTTTGCTACAAAGTGGTGTAGAAGAAGCTTTTCCAGGAAATGTAGCAAAAACAACACTTGACACCAACTGGCGCAGTGCCAAAAACGTTGTTTTATTCAACAATACCTTTTTTCAATTAGCCACGAAACTGTTAGCCACCCATTTTGAAAATGAAGCTAGTCAATCTACCTTGACCGAAATTTACAAAGATGCCTTACAAAAGGTCCATAAATCGATTGAAGGGAGAGTGGCTGTACATTTTATCAACGCAGACAAAGAAAAGCAGCTGAGTTGGCAAGAAAAAGCGTTAGAACGCCTTCCTGAAACGATAGATCAATTGATGGAGCAAGGATATGCACAAGGCGACATCACCATTTTGGTGAGACGTAACGCAGAAGCGACGCAAATAGCTGACTTTTTACTGAATTGCGAAGGCAAACAGTACGACATTATCTCTAACGAAGCGTTATTGATTGACAATGATTCAAATGTAAAATTGTTAGTCGCTATTATGCGTTATTTTGTGACTCCAGAGGACAAAGTAAACCGCACTCTCATCGAATTATTGTATCAAAAGACAGCTAAAAAACTTCATTTTGTGGATAATGAAACGGCAGAAGCGTGGAGTGAACGCGTGTTTGGCACTCAACACAACACCTTACAACGTCTTAAAAACGAGCCACTATTTCAATTAACCGAAGGTTTAATACAATTGCTCAATCTACATCAAGATACTCATAATGTGGTATTTTTACAAGCTTTTCAGGATGATATTTATCAATATGCTAGTACCGAAAATGCCGATATAAACGGTTTTTTAAGTTATTGGGACGAGTTTTCGCATAAGAAATTTTTAGCCGCTTCCGAAACGCAGGATGCCATTCGAATTATGACCATACATAAATCGAAAGGGCTTGAATTTAAAGCTGTTATTATTCCTTTCTGCGATTGGAGTTTGGATAAAACAAGCCCTGGTTCTCGTTCGGTGTTATGGTGTAAACCTCAACCTCATCAACAGCCATTCGCTCAATTGCCCATAATTCCTGTAAACTACAATCAAAAACTGAAGGATACCATTTTTGCGGATTACTACTGGAGTGAAAAACTAAAATGTTACATAGATACGCTCAATATGACCTATGTGGCGTTTACTAGAGCTGAAAATGAATTGATTATTATGGCTCCAAAAGCCGAAAAAGAGCTTAAAAATCAAACTATTGCCGAAGTGCTACAATATGTTTTTACGCAGCCCAATTCAACAGATTTAGAACCGACCATGACATTGCCTTTATCAGCTTATGGCTCCACCGATGATGTGGTTATTGGTGAGTTATTACCACTCAAAAATGATAAAAAAGTGAGCCCAATTGGTAATCTAAATCTAAGTTACGATTCGGTGTCGATAACGAGTCGGATAAAATTGCGTTACAATTTAAACGACAGTGGCAGTGAGCGTCAAAATGGCTTATTAATGCACCATTTATTGAGTCAAATAACTACTTTAGATGACCTTGATAACATCTTGAAAAAAGCCGTTTTAGCCGGTGAAATAAAACAAAATGAGGTAACAGAAATACACCAAACATTACAGCGTTTGTTTGAGCTTCCACAAGTCAAAGAGTGGTTCTCGGGAAATTATAAAGTGCTGAATGAAGCCGAAATAATAACGCCCAAAGGAGACTCTTATCGCCCTGACCGATTGATGATGAAAGATAAACAAGTGATTGTGGTAGATTATAAATTCGGTCAACAAAAAGAACCAAAATATAAACGTCAATTGGAGAATTACTTACGGTTAATTGGCGAAATGGGATATGAAGCTACAGGTTACATCCTATATGCGACGTTAGGCGAGATTGAAAGTGTCTAAATCAACACTTTTCGCACAAAATAAGCACTTTTTGATTATCCGCAAGCGTGGTAGCAAACAGATAGAAGTCACCGCCATCTTTCAACCGCAATTTTTGACGTAATTCATTTACTGACAAGGGAAAATTACGCACGGTCATATTTGCTTGCGTCATTCCAGCCAACAATCCTTTCCCTATTTGTTTGTTAAAAGGCGCCCAATTCAGAATTTTGAATGTGCGTCCAGGAAAATCACCAATTAACTCCTTTGATGTGTATAAATGGCTGTTTATATGGAGCTTTTTTACTGGATATTGAGCCGTAATGAGCTTGAAAGCTCCCGCTTTTAATAAAGCAGCATGTGGCTCATACAAATAACTTATAGGTTCGGTTGCATAGTCAATAGTCAGAATCTTTTCTTGGGAGGAATTAAATGCAAAAGGTGTTTGATTTTTCTGTGGCAAATTGACTGCACAAATGGTTGTTTCATCGGTATAATTCCGCTCTAACAAAAATAGCAACTCCTTACATTCATTCCCGACAGAAACCACATGTACTGATTTTACATGCTGTAAATCGCTTAATGCTAATGAAATATCGAGCATGGGCGATAATTTAATCAACACTTGATGCGCTTTTTCGAATAGATTTTGTTGTAATAAACTCACATCGGGCGTACAATCGTGTATGGAAACGGTTTTTTGCCCTTTGGTGTCGCGTCGTGCAGGATCAATATAAATAACATCCACAGGCGGCATTTGTTTGAGAAATGCTTCTGCATCATCGTTATAAACCTCCACTTTGGGGTTTAAAATGGCGAAATTATGGTTTGCTAATGCTACTAAATGAGGCAATTTTTCGACGTAAGCCGTGGATTGAAATTGCTGCGACAAAAAATAACAATCTACACCCATACCACCTGTAAGGTCAACCAACTTATTTCCAGAAACTAACGACCCTTTGTAACGCGCTGTTTCTTCGGAAGAGCACTGTTCTAAAGACAAATGAGGAGGGAAGTGCAATTGCGAATTTTTGGCCCAAGTAGGCACTTTTTTTGCCAATAGCTGACGAGCTGAGATTTGTTGTAGGGCCGTAGATATATCAACACCTTGTGGCGCTGTTTTTAAAGCTAATACATGCACATCGTCAGAAAGATGCTGCTCAACAAACTGTTGTGTTAATTGATCCATAAGTGCTTAATCAAGAAGTGCAAAGATACTATTTTTATCTAAAATAGACCTTTTAATCGGGGTAATTAATTTCTTTAAAAATGTTGATAATTTTATTTCACTAAATTCAACGGTTTTTTGTATCTTTGCACGTTAACAGAAAAAATAACTGTCCTCATATATGTCTAAAGAAATTACAAACCCACAAACATCAGACGACGAAATGGAGCTTTCTGACGCTACGAACCTCAATGAAACAGACGTAGTAGCAGAAGAAATTGCGGAAAATGTAGCTGGTCATTCGGACTATAAGTTACCCGATTTGCAAGATAAAAAAGCAAAGTATCATTTGTCTGGTA
This sequence comes from Prevotellaceae bacterium, assembly GCA_020636695.1. GTDB lineage: Bacteria > Bacteroidota > Bacteroidia > Bacteroidales > Paludibacteraceae > W0P28-013. Next base: position 162,122 of record JACJXJ010000002.1, on the reverse strand, counting down.
TGTACCAAACTTGGTTTCTAGATTATGCCTCGTATGTCAATCTTGAACGTGCCATTCCACACATCAACGATGGTTTAAAACCTGTTCAACGCCGCGTTTTACATTCCATGAAACGCCTTGATGATGGGCGTTACAATAAAGTGGCCAACATTGTGGGTCACACCATGCAATTTCACCCACACGGCGACGCTTCTATTGGCGATGCGTTGGTGAATTTAGGACAAAAAAACTTACTCATCGATTGTCAAGGAAACTGGGGAAATATTCTTACTGGCGATGGAGCAGCTGCGCCTCGTTATATTGAAGCGCGTTTATCGAAATTTGCTTTGGAAGCGGTTTTTAATCCCAAAACAACGCCTTGGAAACCTTCGTACGACGGTCGTAATAAAGAACCAATTTCATTACCAATTAAATTCCCTTTATTATTGGCTCAAGGTAGCGAGGGAATTGGTTTAGGATTGAATTCGCGCATTTTACCGCACAATTTCAATGAGTTAATAGATGCTTCCATCGCTTATTTGCGCAATGAGCCATTCCAATTATTCCCAGATTTTCCAACAGGAGGCTTATTGGATGTGTGTCGTTACAACGATGGCGAACGTGGTGGTGTGGTAAAAATACGTGCCAAAATTGAAAAAATAGACAATAAAACACTCGCCATTACCGAAGTGCCTTATGGCATGACTACGGGTTCGTTGATTGAAACGATTATAACTGCCAATGAAAAAGGAAAAATCAACATTAAAAAAGTAGAAGATAACACCTCTGCCAATGTTGAAATTCTGGTTCATTTGGAGGCTAAAACGTCATCTGATAAAACCATTGACGCACTTTACGCCTTTACCAAATGCGAAGTTAGTTATTCACCTAACTGTTGTGTTATCGACGAAAATAAACCTCATTTTATTACGGTCAGTGAAGTTTTACGTCGTAATACAAACAATACCGTTAGTTTATTAACTCAGGAATTAAATATCCAACGCAATGAACTTCTGGATCAATTGAATTTTGCTTCGCTAGAAAAAATATTCATCGAAGAACGCATATACAAGGATAAAGGATTTGAAAATGCACCAACCACGGATGCTGCTTTAGATCATATTGATACCCGTTTAGAGCCATTTAAAAAGGATTTTGTGCGTGAAATTACACGTGAAGATTTGAGTCGCTTGCTCGAAATTAAGATGGCACGTATCCTGAAATTTAATGTCGATAAAGCGAAGGAATTAATCGCTCAAATGCACGAACAAATCAAGCAAATTGATTACAATCTCGAACACATCATCGATTATGCTATTGATTGGTACTCGAACTTAAAATCGAAATACGGCAAACATTTCCCACGTTTAACTGAATTGCGCAATTTCGAAACCATTCAAGCTGCTAAAGTGGTGGAAGCCAACGAAAAGTTGTATATCAACCGAGAAGACGGTTTTATTGGTACAGGATTGAAAAAAGACGAATTCGTGTGCAATTGTTCCGATATCGACGATATTATTCTGTTCTTCAAAGATGGTAAGTATAAAGTGGTAAAAGTAACCGACAAAATGTTTGTCGGCAAGAACTTGTTACACTTAGCCGTATTTATCAAAAACGACCAACGAACCATTTATAATGCCGTTTATCGCGACGGTCGTGCTGGTGCTTATTACATCAAACGCTTTGCGGTAAATGGTGTAACGCGCGATAAAGAGTACGATTTAACACAAGGTACCGAAAACTCTAAAGTGGTTTATTTTTCAGCCAATCCAAATGGAGAAGCCGAAACGATTAAAGTGGCGTTGAAACCAACCACACGGAGAATTAAAAACCTTGTTTTTGAGAAAGATTTCTCAGAGATTGCTATCAAAGGACGCCAATCTATGGGCAATATTTTGACCAAATTCGATGTACACAAAATTTTACTCAAACAAAAAGGTGGTTCCACATTGGGTGGTACACATATTTGGTTTGACCCAGATGTATTACGTTTAAATAGCGACAAACGAGGCAATTATGTTGGCGAATTTTTCCCTGACGATTTGATTCTGGTAATTGCCAAAAATGGAACATTCTACACCACCAATTTCGATTTGAATAACCATTTTGACGACGATGTCGTACGTATCGAAAAATTTAATGCCAATAAAATTTGGTCGGCTGCTTTGTACGATGCAGAACAGGGCTATGCTTACATTAAACGATTCCAATTGGAACAATCTGCCAAACGCATGTCATTTGTTGGTGAAAGCCAATTATCTAAACTTTACGTGCTCTCTGACCAAGTTTATCCACGTTTTGAAGTGACGATGGGCGAAGGCGACTCGTTTAGAGAACCATTTATTGTAGAGGTTGAAGAATTTATTGCAGCAAAAAGCTATAAAGCGAAAGGAAAACGTATTACCACTTGGCATGTTGAGAAAGTGACGGAAGTGGAGCCATTACGTTTCCCTGAACCAGAAGCCATTACCGAGGTAGAAAGTGAAGAAACTCGCGCAGAAGAGAGCGTTGATGTAGAAACACCAATGACTGAAACAAATGACACAGACGATAACACGAACATTGAAATTGTAACCGTAGATACTACCAAAGAGGAGCCTGCAGAACCGAAAGCTGACGCAGACGAAAAAACGGATGTTATCGATGAAATTACAGGTCAAATGAGGCTATTTTGATGTTATCGTTTAGACGTTATATAAAAAAAAAAAATGATAGAAATAAAGACACAATGAAATTTTATTTTTTGACAATTTAACAACAGGAAAATCAGATTTGCTTGACAATAATAGGCAGAAAACCAATCCTATAGACAAAAATCATTAGGGAGAAATTTCTGTGAAATCGACAACATAACTTACTTTAACACAAATTCAATAAAGTCTCAAACCGACTTTAAGTAACTAAAATTCAAACCAAAGTTTTTATCTGTTTTCAAATTGGAAGAAAATGACAAAAGAATTCTTTCTGATGATTAGCAAACAATATTGAAATGAAAAGAAATTTCGAAAGTAAATGCAGATTCATTAAGGTGAACAGTTATGAACATATTTAGGAATGTAAAATGTTGAAGTCAAAATTTAACATCCCAAATACTTCTATGGAAACTGTGCATTTGGAAACGACCAGATTTTCCAGGCAACGATAATTAATTTCAAAAGACAGAATTAAGTATTTATTGATCATGACAGGATGTAGAAAACAAACTTCAACAATCAATAAAAAGTATATTTATAATGGACAAATTCGTACTAGGAAAAGAATTAAAGACCATGCAAATCTCGAAAGGACGTTGGTTATCATATTTAAAATTTGGACACAGTGGCATCAAGTAACTAAAGAAGACTTTTGACTACAAATTTTAATGAAATTTATTCAATTTACTTTTTAATAAATTGAACAACGATCAACACAATTATAAAAGAGAAAATTGGTGGAAAGACAAATTGGAAATAGAAAAACATATTTTATTGACAAGAATAAATGAAAACAAATTGAGAACTAAAAAAGAAAAACTAAAAACCCTATAACATAGAATTAATGCCCCATAAATCGTTTTAACAACTTAACCTACAACCTAAAAATCTAATAACTAGTAAACATGGAACAAATCAAGTCATTTTTAGAACTTGAAACCTATTTAACTTCTGTATCAACGCGCAAAAAAATGGCCGTTGCTAATGCTGTGGATAGTCACACGTTAGAAGCTGTGATGCATGCGGTGGACAAAGGTGTGATAGAAGCCTATTTGATAGGCGATGTAGCGAGCATTGAAAATCCATTTTTATTTGATCTTCATCCATCTCCATTTGTGCATATCATTGATATTCCCGATGTACTGGAAGCCACCTTGGAAGCAGTGCGTATGGTGCACGATGGCGAATGCGATATTTTGATGAAAGGTTTAGTGAATACAGATGTAATTCTCCGTGCTATTTTAGATAAAGAGAAGGGCATTCTGAAACATGGACGCGTCATGACCTACAATGCAGCCTTTCAAATTCCTACTTATCATAAATTGCTCTTTTTCTCCGATCCTGCCGTTATACCCGAACCAAGTAAAGAACAACGCATAGAGATGATTAAATATGCGATTGAAACCGCTTATAAATTTGGTATAGAGTGTCCTAAAGTAGCTCTGATTCATGCCACCGAAAAAGCCAATCCAAAAATTCGATTTATGCAAGATTATCTCGATATTTTAGATCTTTGGCGCGACGGTTATTTTGGCAATGTGATTATTGATGGACCAGTAGACATTTTTTTAGCGCTGGACAAAGAACGAGGAGCCATTAAAAACGTACCAACACCGATTCTTGGTGATGCTGATATTTTGATTTTCCCCGATTTTCAAACCGCTAATGCCTTTTATAAAGGATTGGCAACGTTTGCGCATGCTGAGATGGCAGGACTACTGCAAGGACCGGAAAAACCTGTGGTATTAACTTCTCGTAGCGAAAGCGTTTATTCTAAATTTTGCAGCATTTGCATGGCTTGCATTTTGTGTTAATCTTTAAAATCTGACTATGTATAAAATTTTAGTTATCAATCCAGGATCAACTTCTACTAAATTTGCTGTTTTTCACGATGAAAAGCTAGTTTTTCAGCAAACATTACGTCACAGTGGAGAAGAGTTAAAACCATTCCCTACGATAGCTTCGCAATACGAATTTCGTAAAGAGGTGTTATTGAATTGCTTAACTGAAAATCAAATTCCGCTCGATTTTGATATTATTGTAGGTCGAGGTGGAATCTTAAAACCTTTGGATTCTGGCGTTTACGCTATTACCGAAACAATGAAAGCCGATTTATTATCGGCAAAATATGGCGAACACGCTTGTAATTTAGGTGGACTTATCGCTTCTAATTTGGCTAACTCGATAGGTTGCAAAGCTATTATTGCCGATCCAGTGGTAGTGGACGAAATGGAAGATGTGGCGCGTTTAAGCGGACATCCATTGTTTCCACGCATTTCGATATTTCATGCGTTAAATCAAAAAGCAACGGCTCGGATTTATGCCAACGAAAAACAGACAAAATATGAGGATTTAAACCTTATTTTAGCTCATTTAGGCGGAGGTATTTCGGTTGGAGCACATCGTAAAGGAAAAGTAATCGATACGAATAATGCGTTGGCTTATGGACCTTTTTCGCCAGAACGCAGTGGCACTATTTCGTCGAGCGCATTAGCAACACTTTGTTTTAGTGGCAAATACACGCAAGAACAAGTAAAAAAAATGCTGAATGGCGAAGGGGGCTTAATGGCTCATTTAGGAACGAACGAAGCGCATGTGGCTGTAGAACGTGCCAAAAATGGCGATAAAATGGCACAATTGGTTCTTGATGCATTAGCTTATAACGTCGCCAAAGAAATTGGCGCTATGGCCACCGTATTACAAGGCGAAGTAGATGCTATTATTTTGACTGGAGGAATCGCTTATAACGCTTGTATTACCGATTATATAACCCAACAGGTTCAATTTATTGCCCCTGTTAGTGTTTATCCGGGTGAAGATGAATTATGGGCGCTCGCAAGTAATGGAATTCACGCTTTGGACACTCAGGTTATTTTCGATTACGAATAATCACAACAAATCTCTACAATAGATGAACAAGCTGTCGTTACCTGATGATTTTATAGCACAAATGCAACCCATCATAGGTGATGATTGGCAGCAATTTGAGGCCGCTTTAAGCCTCGAACCGATGGTGAGCATTCGTATGAACGACAAATGTTCGCTGACACAATCACTCAAACCTGTTCCGTGGTGTCCACAAGGTTTTTATCTCGAAAAACGACCTAATTTCACGCTCGATCCATTGTTTCATGCAGGGGCTTATTATGTACAAGAAGCTTCATCGATGTTTATTCAGCAAGCCTTAGAACACTATGTGTCTACCGATGCTATAGTGCTTGACCTATGCGCTGCTCCTGGTGGCAAATCGACACTCATTTCACAATTTCTAAAAGACAATGGATTATTAGTTTGTAACGAATTTATTCGGTCACGCTCGCAAATATTAGCAGAAACGGTTCAAAAATGGGGAAATCCGAATGTGATTGTAACCAATAGTGCGCCTCGCGATTTCGAATCACTTGCTGGACTTTTTGATGCTGTTTTAGTAGATGCTCCATGTTCTGGTGAAGGCATGTTTCGCAAGGACGAAGTGGCTATTTCTGAATGGTCATTGTCGAATGTAAAACAATGTGTTAGTCGCCAACAAGATATATTAAAATCCGCTTGGGAATGCCTAAAAGAAGATGGCATTTTAATGTATAGCACCTGTACGTACAACACGCAGGAAAATGAAGAAAACGTCCAATGGTTGTGCGACACGTTTGGGGCTGAAAAATTGACCTTGAAATTAGATACAACGTGGGGAATTACTGAAACCGAACAAGGTTATCACTTTTATCCACATAAAACGGCTGGAGAAGGTTTCTTTTTAGCTATTCTTCGGAAAACTACGGCTGTAGAGCATCCGCTAAAATTAAAACCCAAACAGAGTATCAAAGATAAGAAATTAAGCGCTTGCGAAGCTTATATACGAGATAATAAACAGTTTGAACTCATCGAATACAAACGACTGATTTACGCCTTTAAAAAGGAGTATCTCGCCATTTTACAAGCCGTTTTAGATAAACAACATGTGATACATTTTGGCACAGCCTTGGCAGAACAAAAAGGGCATGATTTTATACCGCAAACAGGATTGGCGCTAAGTAAATGGCTGAATCGTGAAGCCTTTAATTCTGTGGAAGTTAATTGGAATCAGGCCATTGCATTTTTGCGTACCGAAGCGCTTTATTTGCCCGATAGCCCCAAAGGTTTTTTGCTCATTTGCTATCAAAATAGACCACTAGGATGGGTGAAAAACATTGGTAGTCGTTCTAACAATCTGTATCCAGAACATTGGCGCATTCGTATGCAATTAGACCCAACAGTCATAGCACCAACGGTCATTTAACGATTTTCGTAATATTCAAAAGCATCGATAATATCGAGGTAAACACCATCAAAATCAGCGGTTACTATTTTTTGTAAATACGAATCTGGCGTTCCAAAAATAAGCGATTGCCACTCCTTATCCCAATATTTTACTTTGTAATTACCTTTCCAATCGGGATTTTCGGCATCTAGCCATTGTGGTTTGATAAGATTCCAGCTCGATTTCCAATAATAGCGATAATTTTCAGCTTCGCCAATCGACATGTAAGCAATAACCAACCGACGACCACCATTTGCTTTCACACGCAATTGAGCAATTTCTGAGGCCGTAAAAGCACTTCCATCTTGAAAGAACAAATCCATAATTAACGCATCGTAATTGGTAGCGCAAACTGCTTCAATAAACGCTTGTTTTGATGCAAACTTTTCTGGATTAATGAGATATAGAAAATTTTTAGCGTCTTGCAATGAACGTATCGTGTCCTTATTTTCATGGTAAATAGGGTAGTTCGGTATCACATCTAAACCTCTTTCTGGTGCAGCAAATGACAAAAAATGATGAGTTGCATTTTGCGTGTAAGAATCGGCCATTTTAGATTCCGAAAAGCAATAATCAGTGGTTAGAATGACATTACCAGCCGCTTGTGAAAGTGTTAAAAAAGGCAGTAAATAATCACTTACTTCAGTAGGTGTAGTTTCATTATCGGCATCATAACCATAGAATAAATCTTCTTGCCCATGGCCATCTATCGCACTCAAATAGCTTGTAGCAGGCGTTCCTGTGGCTGTACCATCTAAGGTGACTAATTCAATGCCATTTTGAGGAATAACTAAGAATGACGGTTTTTGAGTTTTAGCCCAAGCACTCAAATGACAGACAAAATCGCGCATTTCTTGCTTATAATCGTATGTTGGATGAGGTTTGCAAGCAGCCAAGGCCAATAAAACAAACAGATAAATAGACTTTTTCATAGAAGCTGTAAAATAAATCGGACAAATATACAGTTTATTTCTAACCGATGTATCGTTTTATTTCCATTAAAATAGTGGTAAATAAAATAGAATACCTATTTTTGCATAAAATCATTTATTCTTATGAAACGCTATTTAATTGGTCTAATCGTTACTTGTTTTTGTTTTTCAACCATACAAGCTCAGTTGCTATGGGAAATTTCAGGTAATCATTTAAAACAAAAATCGTATCTGTTTGCCACACATCACTTGGTGCCAATAAGTATTTTAGATTCTATTCCTGGCGTTTATAAGGCGTTTAATCGCACTCAATGCGTAGTAGGAGAGATTGTTGCCAATGATCCTACCATGATTAATAAAATGACTGAAGCGGCACAAATACCAAGTTATACGTCCATCAGTAATTTATTGTCGCCTGAGGAATATCATAAAGTGGATTCGGCTTTACAAGCGGTGGCTAAACTCAATTTAAGCGCGTTGGAACGGTTAAAACCTGCCATGATTAGCAATATATATGTGATGAGCCTCTACAATACGGTATATCCAAAAGAAAATCAGGATTGGCAGCTCGATTCCTTTTTTCAACAAATAGCTGAAAAAAAACAAATTCCAATCGTTGGATTGGAAAGTGTTGATAAACAGATTGATTTGTTATTTAATTCACAATCACTTGAACGTCAATCTTTTTTGTTGGTTGGAGCCATTGAATCGGCAAACGATATTGAAACAGAAATAAAAACCGTCAATAATCTTTACAAAAAAGGCGATTTAAACGAACTTTTATCACTGTATCAAAATGATACAACAAAATATGCACCTACCCAACAAGAGCAATTTGAACTATTAGACAATCGTAATCAAGAATGGGTAAAAACAATTCCACAATTGATTCATCAAAAATCCTGTTTTATAGCGGTTGGTGCGCTACATTTACCCGGTGAAAACGGTCTTATAGCATTACTTCGTAAGGCTGGTTATAAAGTAAAACCAGTCAAAAAATAATTGTTTCATTTATAAATACATTCAGCCATGAAACACGGAAAACAGACTTGTAAAATACTCAAGCAAATTAGGCAACAAATTGCCATTGAAAACGATCTTTTTTACGTCACCTCACAATGTAAACATAGAGGCGATTGTGCGGGAACTTGTCCTACATGTGAAGCCGAAATTCGGTATTTGGAAGAACAATTAGTAGCCAGACATGTATCAGGAAAAGCGGTTGCTGTTTTGGGCATTGCTCTTGGTATAACTTCCCTCACAGGACTTTCTGCCACGAATCAGTCTAATAACTTACAAAACAACAGTTCTGTTACACTGACTGATAAATCAGATATTAATCAGCTTCAAGGACGTGTAGGAGGCCCAGTAACTATTAATGAAATTGATGCTACCTCACCAGAGTTTCCTGGTGGTCGTCAGGCTATGATGAGTTTTTTGTCAAAAAATACCAAGTATCCACCAACTTGCATTAAAGATTCCATACAAGGTGTTGTAGTAGTACAATTTATGGTAGATACAACAGGAAAAGTCACTAAAGCACACATCGTACGTTCCGTTCATCCAGAATTAGATGCCGAAGCTTTACGAGTGGTAAACAGCTTCCCAGCATGGAAACCAGCCATGCAAAACGGAAAACCTGTCGCTTCAAAATATACTATGCCCGTGGCATTTAGACTCACTAAATAAAAAATAAATGACATTTTTCTTGGTAGGCTTATTTATTGTTCGTATTTTTGCGAACAATAAATAAGCCTATTCTATTTTCAGATGAAAGAGTATACCGATAAACAAGCATCTATTGCCCATTTTGCTAAAGCATTGGGTCATCCTGCACGTATTGCTATTTTACATTATTTAGCGAGTCAGGAAACCTGTTTCTTTGGCGAGATACACGATGTGTTGCCCATTGCTAAAGCCACCGTATCGCAACACTTAAAAGAACTCAAAGAAGCTGGTTTGATTCAAGGTGACATTGAAGGACCGAAAGTTCGTTATTGCATCCATAAAGAAAATTGGGAATTAGCACGGGTTATTTTTGCCGATTTTTTCAACGATTGTGTGTGTAAAAAAGGCAGTTGTGGCTGCCATGAAGAACAGCATGATTGAACCATTTTTAATGGGCTATTTATTAGCCATCAATATCCTAGCGTTTTGTGTGATGGGTTTCGACAAACAAAAAGCGCGCAAAGGAGTTTGGCGAATATCCGAATCAACTTTATTCACGCTCGCGATTTTGGGCGGAAGCATGGGAGGTTTACTAGGTATGTGGATTTTTAGACACAAAACCAAACATCTTAAATTCGTTATTGGAATTCCATTTGTACTTATCATTCAACTGGTTATAACTTATATTATCTATTCATATTCTATCAATTAATTCATTATGACAATTAAAGTACTTGGCACGGGCTGCGCAGGATGCAAAGCCTTACACGAAACAGTGATTAAAGCTGTGGCAGAATTAAACCTTTCGGCAGACGTAATAAAAGAAGAAGATTTGATGAAAATTATGGGGTATAACGTCATGTCATTACCTGCGTTAGTTATCGACGAAAAAGTGGTAAGCAAAGGTAAACGATTAAGTATCGACGAAGTAAAATCATTCATTATCAATAATTAAACCATGAATTACAAGCTACTTTTATTGGCAACGGTGACACTGTTATTTGTTGCCTGTGGCCAAAAAGCTACTACCGAAAAAACGGCTGAAAATGAAACTATAGAAAATGGAGTAGAAGTGCTCTATTTTCATGGCAAACAACGTTGTGTAACGTGTAATGCCATTGAACGTTTAACACGCGAAGTCATCGAGGAAAACTTTGCTAAAGAGGTCAAAAATGGAACCATCGTATTTCATGTTATTGATATTTCTCAACCAGAGAATGAAGCTATTGCCGATAAATACGAAGTGGCATTTTCTTCGTTATTTGTAACCAAATGGATCAATGGTGTTTCCATTAAAACAAATATGACCGATTTTGCTTTTTCGTATGCTAAAAATCAGCCTGAAGCATTCAAAAAAGGATTGAAAGAAAAATTGGATGAAGTTCTGAATTAATGATTTATAGAACTGTATTTAAACCCTTGTTATGAAAATACTTATTCTCTGCACAGGTAATAGTTGCCGCAGTCAAATGGCACATGGTTTTATGCAAACCTACAACAAAGCCCTTAAAGTATTTTCGGCTGCAACTCATCCTGCTGAACAAGTCAATCCATTAGCTGTGGAAGTAATGGCCGAAAAACAAATTGATATTTCGGCACATAGACCACACCATGTATCGGAATATATCGATGAAGCGTGGGATTATGTAATTACAGTGTGTGGTGAAGCAAACGAAACCTGTCCCGTGTTTTTGGGTCAAGTAAAACAGCGTTTACACCTAGGATTTGAAGATCCAAGCCATGCACAAGGTTCTCAGGATTTTATCGAAAGTGAATTTCGTCGTGTGCGCGATCTCATTGACCACACTTTTTACAACTTCTATCGCCAAGAACTGAAAGAGCAATTAGATATGCAATGCACCTGTGGTGCGAACGATTTTTGTCGATGTAATTGACCATTTTAACACATTCATTGTATGGATTTTCTACAAACGTGGCTTGATACGAGTTCATTTCCACTAGTTACTGCCTTTATATTGGGTTTGCTTACCGCTATAAGCCCTTGTCCTTTAGCCACAAATATTGCCGCCATCGGTTATATCAGTAAAGATGTAACCAATCAACGCCGTATTTTTCGGAATGGTTTATTATACACATTAGGGCGTATCTTGTCATACACGTTGTTAGGTGTGGTGTTAATACTCATTCTCAAAGAAGGTTCTAGTTTATTTGGCATTCAAAAATTCATCGGTAAATACGGTGAAATGATACTTGGTCCAGCATTAGTCATCATCGGTTTATTCATGTTATTTGGCTCAAAATTACCGTTGCCAAAATTTGGTTTTAGTGGTCGTGGTGGCGAAAAGATAGCTAAAAAAGGTGGTTTAGGTGCGCTTTGGCTAGGTGTGTTATTCGCCATGGCATTTTGTCCTACTAGCGGCGTATTTTATTTTGGCATGCTTATACCTATGGCAGCCATCGAAACGGGCGGTTATCTGCTACCTATAGCATTTGCCGTAGCTACAGCCTTACCAGTTATTGTGGTTTCGTGGTTACTAGCGTTTAGTGTCAAAAGTATCGGTAGTTTTTATGGAAAAATGCAAACCGTCCAAAAATGGCTCAATTGGTTAGTTGGAGGTCTTTTTGTGGCTATTGGTCTCTATTACTGCTTTCTATTACTTCCTTTATAAACCTCATTTCTAAATTTATAGGGTTGTTTGTGTGCGTATTTTTATAAATGTTGTATATTTGTGAGTTTTTAAGAACTAACACTATGACACCATTTAAATTACGCGCATGGCAATTGTCTGACATTGACAGTTTGGCTAAACATGCCAACAATCCTAATATTGCAAAATGGTTAACCAACCAATTTCCTTATCCATACGATAAACAAGCTGCTGAAACGTATATCAAAATGGTAGCGAATGACCACCCACAAAAGGTGTTTGCTATCGAAATAGATGGTGAGGCAGTTGGTTCTATAGGTATTTTTCCACAAACAGATATTCACCAAAAAAGTGCAGAAATAGGGTATTGGCTCTCCGAAGATTATTGGCATCAAGGCATTATGCCACAAGCGGTTCAAGAAATTGTAGCGTATGGATTTCGTACATTTGACATTGTAAGAATTTATGCTCGTCCATTTTCTACCAATAAAGGTTCTCAACGGGTATTGGAGAAAGCTGGTTTTACACTAGAAGCTCGCTTGAAAAATGCGCTATACAAACAGGGTGCATTTTTAGATGAATATATTTACGCTAAATTAAAACCTTGAAAATAAGTCTCTTCGATGAAAAAAATTACTTTATTTTTACTTGTATTCGCCTGTTCACCTTTTGTATGTGCCGAACAAAACATACTGACTAATAGTAATTTGCCTATTGTTATTATTACGACCGATACAGACCCACAAAGTGGATCTCCATACGACATTGTGGATGACCCAAAAGTTCCTGCGACCATGAAAATAATAAATCGTCCACAAGGTGAAAGAAATTACCTCACAGATGTAACAAATGCGGCCTATCTCAATTATAATGGCAAAATAGGTATTGAATTACGAGGCAGTTCATCGCAAGATTTGCCGAAAAAACCTTATGGATTCAGCACAAAATTGACTGATAACACGACAAATAATAACGTCAGTTTGTTAGGTATGCCATCTGAGAATGATTGGATACTAAATTCACTAGCGTTTGATCCTTCGATGATTCGCGATTTTTTATCGTATGATTTAAGTCGAAATATGGGTAATTATTCTCCCAGAGGCGTATTTGTTGAAGTGGTGGTGAACGACGATTATAAAGGTGTGTATATTTTGATGGAAAAAATCAAAATTGACGATAAGCGTGTGAATATTCAAAAAATGACTGATACGGATAATGATTTTCCGAACGTGACTGGAGGTTATATTGTAAAAGCAGATAAAACAACTGGTGGCGACGCTGTAGCATGGAGTATGGAGAGTTATAATGGCTACACCGATTATTTATATGATAATCCCAAACCAGAAGTTATTACAAATGCACAAGGAAGCTATATACAATCTGTATTTTTTAGTTTAGATGGATTAAAAAGTCCGATTAATAGCTCGATTATTGATGGTTATCCTTCCATTATTGATGTTCCAAGTTTTATTGATTTCATCATTATAGCTGAATTAAGTTCCAATGCCGATGCTTATAAATTAAGCACTTATTTCCACAAAGATAGAAATGGAAAGTTACGAGCTGGTCCAATATGGGACTATAACTTAACATATGGAAACGATCTATTTCAGTGGGGATATGATAGAAGTTGGACATATATTTGGCAATTTGATGATGGCGAAAATATTGGTTCTAAATTTTGGAAACGTTTGTTCAATGATCCAACATTCAAATGCTACTTATCCAAAAGATGGCATGAATTAACACAAATCAATCAACCACTTAATGGTGATGTTATAAATAGTAAAATCGACCAATATGTAACGCTATTATCGGAATCTCAAGCACGCGAACAAGCACGCTGGGGAACTGTTGGAGACCAAACCAGCAATATAGCCGCCATGAAAACGTGGTTAACAGAACGCATCACATGGATAACAGCCAATATTGGCAGTTATGCTGAATGCAATCAAGTGTCATTGCCTAATTTAGTCATTAGTAAAATTCATTATAATCCACTCAAAGAAGGAGAGACGAGTAGTAATAGCTTAGAATTTATCGAAATTACAAATCATTCGAATCAAACGGTAAATGCCACTGGGTTTTATATAAAAGAATTAGGAATTTCATATCAATTTCCAGTCAATGCAACAATACAAGCGCATGAAGCCATTTACCTAACGAGTGATACCTCTGTATTTCGCAATTTTTATGGCCTCAAAGCATTCGGACAGTTTACACGCAACCTATCAAATAAAAGTTATGCCATTGTGCTGAGTAATGCGTATGGCAACACCATAGATGCTGTAACTTACAAAGATGAGAATCCATGGCCAACTAATGCCGATGGCAAAGGCCCGTATTTAGAGCTTATAGATATTGATTCTGATAATAGTTTACCCTCAAACTGGCGAGCGAGTTCTGTCGCACTATCAAACAAAACCATTACATTGGACGAAAATACTATTAGTCTCTATCCGAATCCTGTACAAAACCGATTACAAATAACAAGTGAGACTTATATTATATCCGACTATTTTGTAACCGATTTATCAGGACGCATTTTGACAGAAAGCGACCAGCTAAATTTGAATGTAACTGATATTGATTTTAGTCACTACGAAAAGGGCGTTTATTTGATTAACCTAGGCTTTGAAAATCATTCAACTAGAATAACACATAAATTGATCAAAATAGAGTAATAACAAAAAATATGAAAAAAAGTATGAAAACGGCAAAATTAGTAATCATATCAGGGTTGATGGTATTACTCATCAGCTCGTGTAAAAATACGCAGGAAATAGCTTGTACTGAAGAATATCGATTTGTTACTATTACAATTAATGGCGCGCAATTGGATAATTTCTACACAATACGCACATCTACAGGCGATACCATTCGCCATAATCAAGAAATTGGATTGGATAGTAACGTGTATGTCGTTTTAACCGACAGTTACCAGCAAACTATTCAAAATAGCGTTGAAAACTTTATTTTTCAGGGTTTTATTGCTGATTCATTGGTCATAAACGAACCATTCGTTATCAAAGCTGACCAATGTCATATTGATTATGTAAGTGGGAAAACAGAAATTAATCTTTAATAGGATTTCATATCTCATTATCAACTTCAAACCTAGTTCATATTTTATTCGTAATTCTACGAATAAATAGCTCAATTTATTTGGTTGTCTTAAATATTGTTCGTAATTTTGCGAACAATATTTTTTATCTACTAATTAATTGGGATTTGTCTCTTCCTATGTTGCGCTAAGAGAGACTATACGTATGATACAATCTTTTGCTGACTGGCTTGTGTATGACATTTTCGGTCTGACGGCCAGTACACATTTGGGGGCAGCTTTAAATTTCTTTTTTTACGACACAATCAAGATATTCTTATTACTATTTTTGATTAGTGTTATTATGGGTATTATTAATGCCTATTTCCCCATTGATCGTTTACGAAACTATTTAGCAACCCATCAATTATTTGGATTACAATACCTATTAGCTTCTATATTTGGAGCTATCACACCATTCTGTTCATGTAGTAGCATTCCTTTGTTTATTGGCTTTGTAAAGGGTGGAATTCCATTAGGCGTAACCTTTGCTTACCTTATCACATCGCCTCTAGTGAACGAAGTGGCTGTAGCTATGTTTCTAGGTACATTTGGTATTAAAACCACCTTAATTTACGTTTTAAGCGGTATTTTATTAGGTGTAATCGGAGGTTTTGTATTAGGTAAAATGAATTTAGCACGTTACTTAAGTCCTTGGGTACTCCAAATTCAACAAGAAAGTATGATTGAAACAGCGGAGTGGGAAAGTCATAAAGTACCGTTTATGAAACGATTACCTGCTATTATTAAAGATGCATGGGGTATTATTCGTGGAGTATTAGTATATGTGCTCATTGGGATTGCTATCGGTGGACTGATGCATGGTTATGTGCCCGAAGGCTTTTTTGAAACGTATCTCTCTTCTAGTCAGTGGTGGACAGTTCCAATTGCAGTAGTTCTAGCCGTTCCTATGTATGCTAATGCTGCTGGAGTTGTTCCTATCATCGAAGTTTTTGTAGCAAAAGGGGTTTCGTTAGGCACAGCTATTGCCTTTATGATGGGCGTTGTAGGTTTGTCATTACCAGAAGCTACCATGCTCAAAAAAGTGATGACTTGGAAACTAATCGGTATTTTCTTTGGAACTTTAACACTCTTTTTTATTCTAAGTGGTTGGTTATTTAACTGGATTTTGTAACTATTATAGCCTATAAATTTCGTAAAATCCCATCGATAAACAGTTTATTGATGGGGTTTTTGCTTATGATTCACAAAATACATTATACCGATAAATTTTCTAAAACTATTTTAAATTTTGCATGTACGAATTATGTATATTTGCAGAGGATAAATTCCTACAACAGATTCAACAATCAAAACTTAATATAATGAAAATACGTTTTAATTCGGATTATATAGAAGGGGCTCATCCTGCTATTTTACAAAAATTGAGCGAAACCAACACGTTACAACAACCTGGATATGGTACCGATGATTATTGTGAGCAAGCGCGAACACTCATTCGCCAATTGTGTGGTATGCCCACAGCCGATGTCCATTTTCTTGTCGGAGGTACACAAACTAACACAACTGTTATTGCGTCGATATTGCGACCTCATCAAGGTGTTTTATGTGCTGAAACAGGACATATTAATGTTCATGAAACAGGTGCCATCGAAGCTAATGGACATAAAGTATTGTCATTACCCAGTGATAATGGTAAAATTACAGCTCAACAAATTGAACAAGCCTACTCATCGCATTGGAACGATGAAAATCATGAACACATGGTACAGCCAGGCATGGTTTATATATCATTTCCTACAGAAAATGGCACTATTTATAGCCGTAGCGAATTAGAAGCGATCTACGCAACTTGCCAAAAATGTGAATTACCGCTTTTTGTCGATGGTGCACGCTTAGGTTATGGATTGGCAGCAACCAAAAACGATGTATCGTTAGAATTTTTAGCGCATCATTGCGATGTATTTTACATCGGGGGTACCAAAGTAGGTGCTTTATTTGGTGAAGCGGTAGTTATTACAGCTGAAAAATTGAAAAAGGATTTTCGCTATCTCATTAAACAAAAGGGTGGTATGTTGGCTAAAGGTTGGCTGTTAGGTCTGCAATTTCTAACATTACTCGAAAATGGCTTATATTTCGACATTGCAAAACACGCTGACAAAATGGCGCAAATGATACATGACGCATTTGCCGCCAAAGGGAGCTTATTTCTGTATGATTCACCTACAAATCAGCAATTTCCAATATTAAAAAATGCCGATTTAGAAAAATTATCAGAACATTTTGTATCCGATTTTTGGTGTAAAACTGATGCCACACACACTGCTGTAAGATTTTGTACAAGTTGGGCGACAAGACAAGAAGATGTAGAAGCACTCATCAAAACCATTCGTAATTTATAACATAAAAAGTATGAGATTGTGGAGTTTACATCCAAAATATCTGGATACCAAAGGCCTTTTAGCTGTTTGGAGAGAAGCCCTATTAGCTCAAAATGTACTATTAGGCAAAACACGCGGGTATAAACATCATCCACAATTACAACGTTTTACGCAAACTGATTCACCCATAGACTATATTGGATTTTATCTACACACCATTGCCACCGAAGCTGCATTGCGTGGGTATAAGTTTGATACCACCAAAATACACCGAAACCAATCAGCAATAACGCGAATTCCTGTATCTTCAGAGCAATTGGATTACGAATTTCAATGGTTGATGCATAAATTACAAACTCGTTCTCCTGAACTCTATAATACATGGAAAAACGAAATAAATGTTACTATAAATGAAACATTTATAATCTATCAAGGTCCTATCGAATCATGGGAAGTGGTGGCACATTTTTTGAACGATTAGATCTAATTATTCACTTTAAAAATAAGACATTATGAATATTTATGATTTTCAAGTAAAAGATGCCAAAGGAAATACAGTCAATCTTTCAGAGTATAAAGGCAAAACGCTGTTAATCGTCAATACAGCTACAGGTTGTGGTTTTACGCCTCAATATAAAGGCTTACAGGCTTTGTATGACAAATATCAAGCAAAAGGATTTGAAATTTTAGATTTTCCTTGCAACCAATTTGGCAATCAGGCACCAGGTACAGAAGATGAAATACACCAATTCTGCGAAATTAATTATAAAACGACCTTCCGTTTATTCTCTAAAATAGACGTGAATGGTAAAAATGAATCACCCTTATATACCTATTTGAAAGGGCAGAAGGGCGGTTTTTTAAGTAAACGCATTAAATGGAATTTTACCAAATTTTTGGTGGACAAAACTGGTGAAGTCGTAGAACGTTTCGCTCCAACAGCGACTCCTGAATCTATCGAAGACAAAATAGCAAGTATCTTATAACAAGATTCTAAATAAAAAGACGAAAACAAATAATTGTTTTCGTCTTTTTTAGATAGATAAAACCTCCACGGAAGTTAATATTGTTCTTCAGAATTGGGAAAATCAGCCGATTTCACATCACTCACATAATGTTGAACAGCTTCTGTCATCACTGCATTCAAATCAGCATAACGACGCAAGAAACGAGGTGAAAAACCTTGTGTCATGCCTAACATATCGTGCAACACAAGCACTTGTCCATCAACATTTCCACCAGCGCCAATGCCAATCACAGGAATACTCACTTCTTGAGCTACACGCTCTGCTAATTTGGCGGGTATTTTTTCTAAAACAAGCGCAAAACATCCTGTTCTTTCTAATAATTTAGCATCTTCGATAATTTTTTCAGCTTCATCTTCATCTTTAGCACGTACATTATAAGTCCCGTACTTATTGATAGACTGTGGCATCAAACCAAGATGTCCCATGATGGGAATACCAGCCGCTAAAATCTTTTTAACCGCATCAATAATTTCCACGCCGCCTTCCAACTTTAACGCATCAGCATGCGTTATTTTCATTATTTTGATAGCATTCTGAACAGCTTCGATATCGCCACTTTGGTAAGTTCCAAAAGGCATATCAACTACTACTAATGCACGTTTTACGGCACGCACTACTGATTTACCATGATAAATCATTTGATCAAGCGTAATAGGTAATGTGGTTATATTACCAGCCATGACGTTCGACGCAGAATCTCCAACCAAAATCACATCTACGCCAGCTTGGTCAACAATGCCTGCCATTGTATAGTCATACGACGTAAGCATACTTATTTTTTCACCTCGTCGTTTCATTTCAACGAGACGATGCGTGGTTACTTTACGACTATCTTCAGGATTATGTACTGACATTTTTTTTACTTGTTTGGTTAAACAAAAAAATTATTTCAAAATTTCAAATTGACGGAAACATTTCTCTATTTTTTCAAAAGCTACATCCAGTTGTTCTTTTGTATGAGAAGCCATCAACGAAAAGCGAATCAATGTATCATGAGGAGCAACCGCTGGAGAAACTACTGGATTAACAAAAATACCTTCATCCAACAAAGCGCGAGTTACAGCAAACGTTTTATTGTTATCGCGAATATACAATGGAATAATAGGCGTAGTAGTTGGTCCTATTTCACAACCTAAATTACGAAAACCTTCTAATGCATAATGAGTTAAATCCCACAAATGTTCAATACGTTCTGGTTCACTCAACATAATATCTAAAGCAGCATTAGCAGCACCAATAGCTGCAGGGGTAGCACTTGCACTAAATATATATGAACGTGCATTATGACGCAAATAATTAGCTGTAATGCTGTCACAAGCAATAAATCCACCTAATGAAGCAAAAGATTTACTAAACGTCCCCATAATTAAATCAACATCCTTAGTAACACCTAATGCATGACAAATACCTTCACCATGTTTACCAAATACACCTAGACTATGTGCTTCGTCAACCATCACACTGGCATTGTATTTTTTAGCTAAAGCCACCATTTCTTTTAATGGGGCAACGTCACCTTCCATACTAAAAACGCCATCCGTAATAATTAATTTTACCTTATCTGGAGCACATGTTTTCAATACTTTTTCTAACGATGCCATATCGTTATGTTTGTATTTCAATATATTAGAAAATGACAAACGACGTCCTTCAATAATAGAAGCATGATCACATTCATCTAAAATAAGATAATCTTCTCTACCTGTTATACAAGACACTACACCTAAATTCACTTGAAAACCTGTAGAAAAAATGATGGCCTCATCTTTACCTACAAATTTAGCTAAACGATGTTCTAATTCTTCATGAATATCGAGTGTTCCATTCAAAAAACGAGAACCAGCACAACCTGTACCATATTTACGTACAGCATCTACCGCAGCTTCTTTAATTTTAGGGTGATTGGTTAAACCTAAATAACTATTTGAACCAAACATCAACACTTTTTTACCATTAATGATAACTTCGGAATCCTGTTCGCTTGAAATTGCACGAAAATATGGATATACGCCTGCTGCTTTAGCTTGTTGAGGTACATCATATTTCACTAATTTCTCTTGTAATAAATTCATTTTGAAAGATTTAAGTTCTATACTCTTGTTATATAATTTGCGATGCAAAGATAAATGTTTTATCTCACATGCAGCTATTCTAAGCTATATTTAATGCAAATGGCACAATGTTTCGTTGCGCCATTTTATTTTTTATATTAAAAATCAAGTTGTTATTGTTGATCTATTTCATCAATTTTTGCAACAATCTCTGTCAACTTTTGTTTAAGTAAATCAATTTTTTTATTCATTTCTTCTACTAATGCATTAGCCTTTTTTGAGGTAGAAAAGAAGCCTATATTATTTTCATAAGTAGCTATTTCAGACTTCAACTTATCATATTCTTTCATGAGTCTAATACGATCAGTTGAAGCTTTGTGAGGAGCTACTGAACGACTTCCACGTAATGCGTCAAATTGCTTATCAGTTGCAGCTTTAAAGGCCTTATACAACTTATCTTTATCGCGGAAAGGAACAAATCCAATCTTATTATAGGCATCAACCAAAGCTTTAAGTGCCACCATATCTTCAGAGGCATTGCCTGTGGCTTGAAACCCATTGATTTGATCTATAACTGCTTTCTTAGCCTTTAAATTGGTTATTTCTTCAGATTTTTTATCTGTAAAATTCAAATTCTTCTGTTCAAAGAAATAATCACAAGCTGATACAAAACGATGCCATACAGCATCTGACTGTTTTTTATTAGTTGGACCAATATTTTTCCATTCTTTTTGAATTTGTACTAATTTTTCAGCTGTTTCTTTCCAATCGGTACTATCTTTAAGCGCCTCCGCCTGAACACATAATGCTTTTTTAGCTTCCAAGTTCTGAACAAATTCACTTTTGATAGTCTTAAAAAATGCCTTTTTATGCTTAAAGAATTTATCGCAAGCAGAACGGAAACGTTTAAAGGCTTTCATGGACATTTTAGAAGAAGGTACGCCACCAATATGTTTCCATTTTTCCTGTAAATCAAGAATCTCTTGAGTCTTATTTTCCCACTGTTTATGGCTTTTTAGAGTAGAGTAGTCAATAGCCTCTACTTGTTCACAAATAGCATGTTTTTCAGCAATAAATTTTGCTTCTACCTCTTTAATACTTTCAAAATAGGCTTGATGCTGTTTATTTATAACGGTAGATGCATTTTTGAAACGATTCCAAATTTCTTCGCGAAATTCACGAGCTACAGGGCCTATTTCACGCCAATCATCATGTAATTTTTGTAATTGTTTAAATGCTTCTACAGGATCTGTTTCATTAGATAAACGCTCTGCGGTTTCACATAAAGCAGTTTTCAACTCCAAATTTTTCTTGAAGTCATATTCGCGCAAATCATTATTGATTTTAATAAGATCGTAAAATTTTTCTTGATATTGACTGTAAGCCTTCCAAATTCCATTAACAGCAGTAGCTGGAATTTGTCCGATTGCTTTCCAATCTTGTTGTAATTTACGAAAAGCTGGAATAGTGGCCGACAAGTCATCCGAAGAAGCTGTAAGTGCTTCTAATTCTGCTAAAATACGCTTTTTCTCTTGTAGATTTTTTTCTTTTACAGCGTCCAATAAAGCATTTTCTTTAGCTTTAAGATCTTTATATTGAGCCAAAAGTCCCTTAAACGTAGTTTCTAAAATATCGGGTTCTGGTTCAACCACATTGTCTGAATCATCCAAAGAATCAGTTCCTAATTGATTTTCAAGCTCTGATTTTAATTGTTTATAAAAAGCTTGCTTGAGATTCTCGATGGACTCTTTTATGCTAGAAATAGGTTTCACCTGTAAGAATTCACGCATCTTATCGACCATCTCTTTACGACTTAATGCGTAAAATTCATTATTACGAACCGCAATAGCTTCTACAACACCAATAAGTTTTTCAACCTTGTTTGCCATCGGTTGGCTAGATTCCATGTTTTCTGGCTTTTCCATAATTATTGTCTCCAAAGAGTTTATTCGCCTTTAAATAGGGCTTTTTATATAAAAATCGAGCAAATGTAGTGTTTTTTATCTTCCCCATCAAATTTATTTCCACGAAAACGATTTTTTTCGTCCAAAAATCATCAAAAAGAGGGTAATAAGAGGTAAAATGATATCGAAAATAAGAATTGTACTATAAAAAGAACGTTCTTTCAACTGTGATGCTGTTTTATTTATAATGACTAATTGCAGTATATAACGCACCAAAAACAAACTACCTACGATTACTAGCACCAATGGATTCAAAAAGGCGATAAGTGCTACTAGTGACAAGTAGAATAAACCTCTAGATAAAGGCTCAATGCCTACCATAAACTTACTTTGGGGCTTGTACATCGGTGCCGTAGTCAAATGGCGCTCTTTCTGATGATACCAATCCGAAAATGTGGTTTTAGGAATTGATTGTGTAACACCTTCAGCCACCGAAACAATAGCTGTATTAGTTGCTGTAGCAGCCATATTAACTAATAAATCATCGTCACCCGAAGCAATATGAAGTGTACCAGCAAATCCTTTATGACTAAAGAAAGTTTCTTTTCTATACGCCAAGTTACGCCCAATTCCCATATAAGGTTTACCACGAAACGCAAATCCCATATATTGCATAGCAATAAATAACGTATCGTAAGAGATAAGATGACTTAATAGCCCTTTTTGAGGCAAATAAGCACCATAACCTAAGACAAATTCGGTATTTGGTGTAAATCGACGCACCACCTCTGTAATCCAAAACGAAGATCGAGGACGACAATCAGCATCGGTAAACAGCAATAACTCATGTTTGGCGGCTTTAATACCTATGGTTAATGCCAATTTCTTACGACTAATTATTTGAGTCTGTTCTGGCACATATGTATAGTAAAGTTGAGGATAACGTTCTTTTAAATCTTTGAGCAATAGTTCTGTTTCATCCGTAGAGCCATCATTTACCACAATCACTTCGTATTGAGGATAGTCTTGTTCAAGTACTAAGGGTAAAAACGCAGCCAAATTATCTGATTCATTCTTAGCACAAATAATGACAGATACAGGAGGTTGTTCGTTATTAGTCGGAATATGTTGTTTTTTTACGCGTTTTTTATGACGAATTACACCTGTGTAAAAATGTAGATACATGTACACTTGAACAACCAAAGCAACCATAAAAACACCGAATAAAACCGCTTCGGCAAGCGTAATTTGCGAGAAATAGTCAAATAAATTCATAGAAAATAGGCTGGTGACCAAATATTTTATAACCTGTTAATATTAAAATAGTTAATAATTGCGAACATATTCTAAAGGTAAAATATATTTTATAATTCGCAAGAAATATAACCCCTAATCGCCCCAAAGAACAAGTTCTTTGTAAAAAGGGTACAATGCATCTACAAATTTACGATAAATAAATTTAACATTTATAGTTTCAAATAACAAGTTATCAACAAAATGAAAGGATGATATAAAAATTTAAAAAAATAAGCACGAAATGATTATGTATAAAAAAAAATACTTACCTTTGTACTATCAACATAGAAAGATATTCTCTTTCCTTTTTCATAAACACCATATTTTTATCACGCTATATACTACCAGCCATCAGCTGATTTTGTTCGTAGCCGTGTATCTTCTCGGACTTATTAATTATCCATAATTACTTCATGTACAACATCTTACAATTAAGAGAAAAATCGCAAGCCGACTTGGTGGCGATTGCAAAAGAGATGGGCGTAAAAAAAGCTGACGGGTTAGAACCGGATGCTTTGGTATATGCCATTCTCGATCAACAAGCTATTACAAAAGCATCAGAAAAAAAGGATGAACCTGATTTTCAGCCAAGAAAAAGACAACGAATTGCTCCTAAACCTGTCTTTTCAGAAGGAAAATCGGTAGCTCCTGTCACAAAGAGTGACACAGAACAATCTAAGGTGGAAAAAACAGAATCAACTGTTACTAATCCTCCGCTTTCTAAGCCTGTAAAAGTTCATCAAAATGAACCAAAGAAAAAGCCTACACCAAATAATAAACCAATCCCACAACCAACGGCCGAGATACCTCAAAAAAAAGAACCTCTAGTGGTCAAAAAAGTGGTTATTCCAACACCTGAAACTCCTATTGAACAAGTGGCAGAGGTAGTTACGGTTGAACCTAAAGTAGAAGTTCAAGAAACGACTACTAAACAGCCAGAAAAACAACAACATAATAACAAACAAAAATTTAATCCAAACGGGAAAAATAGTGCGTTAGAAACTAATGAAAAACCTTATGAATTTGAGGATATTCTTATTGGTACCGGTACACTCGAAATGATGCCCGATGGCTATGGTTTTTTACGTTCAGCAGACTATAATTACTTGTCATCACCTGATGATATTTATGTATCTCAATCGCAAATTAAACTCTTTGGCTTAAAAACCGGAGATACGGTAGAAGGGCCTATTCGTCCTCCCAAAGAAGGTGAAAAATATTTTCCACTGGTACGTGTTACCAAAATCAACGGATTTGCGCCTGAATTGGTACGTGACCGTGTTCCATTTGAACATCTAACACCTTTATTTCCTGAAGAAAAATTTACGCTTACAACAGGTAAAAACGATTCATTATCGGTTAGAGTACTTGATTTGTTTGCTCCCATTGGAAAAGGGCAACGTGGACTAATTGTAGCTCAACCTAAAACTGGTAAAACCGTATTATTGAAAGATATAGCTAATGCTATTTTGGCTAATAATCCTGAAGTTTACATGATTATTTTGCTTATCGACGAACGTCCTGAAGAGGTAACCGATATGGCACGTAGTGTAAAAGCAGAAGTAATTTCATCTACATTCGACGAACCTGCCGAACGTCACGTAAAAGTAGCTAGTATTGTTCACGAGAAAGCTAAACGACTTGTAGAATGTGGCCACGACGTAGTTATTTTGCTAGATTCTATCACACGTTTAGCGCGCGCGTACAACACAGCTCAACCGGCATCTGGCAAAATTTTATCAGGTGGTGTTGATGCGAATGCTCTCCACAAACCAAAACGTTTCTTTGGTGCCGCTCGTAATATTGAAAATGGCGGCTCTCTTACCATTATAGCAACCGCATTAACCGATACTGGTTCCAAAATGGACGATGTTATCTTTGAAGAATTCAAAGGTACAGGTAATATGGAATTACAACTCGACCGTAAATTGTCGAATAGACGTATTTTCCCAGCTGTAGATATCATGGCTTCGAGTACACGTCGCGATGATTTGTTACTTAATCAAGATACAATCAATCGTATGTGGGTTTTACGTCGCTACTTATCGGATATGAATTCAGTAGAAGCTATGGAATTTATGAAAGAGCGATTAGAAAGAACTGAAAACAACGAAGAATTTTTAGTGTCGATGAACGATTAAAGAAAATTAGATACTGAATTTCTAACATAAATAAAAGCGGGGTTGTAACAATTTACAGCCCCGCTTTTATCATACCAGAATAAGTTATTCTTTATGTCGCAACACCAATGCTGAACGACTTGGAATATACAATTTCAACCATTCTTTATTTTTGAGATGACTAGGTAAAGTTAAATGCACCACCGTGTCATCACTAAATCCAAAACCACCAAAACGACGATCGTCTGTATCAAGAACAACTTCATAAGCCCCTTTTTTCACTAAAAATCCGTAATCAGTAAATGATTTTTGTCCATTAAAATTAAAGACAAACAACAAGTCTTTACGTTTATATGCCACCACCTGATCGCCTTCGTTATCCCATACCTTTTCGATAGAGGTTTCATTAAATTTTTTATCTGATTTCAACAAATCAAGCATGGCTTTATCAAATTCACCCAAATCATGATATAAATAGTGTGGATTATCGGCTAAACTCCATTGACGGCGAGCATATTTATATGACCATCCATTACCTTCACGAGGAAAATCAATCCATTCAGGATGTCCAAATTCATTACCCATGAAATTCAGATAACCACCATTAATAGTAGTTGCAGTTATTAATCGAATCATTTTATGCAAGGCTATACCACGGTTCACCAATAAGCTTTCATCACCTTTTTGCATATGCCAATACATATCGGCATCAATCAATCGGAAAATAATAGTTTTATCACCAACAAGCGCTTGATCATGACTTTCGGCATAACTGATGGTTTTTTCACCCAAACGACGGTTTGTCATTTCCCAATAAATATGGCCAGCTTTCCAATCTTCATCTTTTACTTCCTTAATATATTTAATCCAAAAATCGGGTAATCCCATGGCCATCCTATAATCGAATCCCATACCGCCATCTTCAAATGGAGCTACTAATTCGGGTAAACCGCTCATTTCCTCAGCAATAGTGATGGCATTCGGATTTATTTCGTGAATTAATTTATTGGCCAATGTCAAATAGCAAAGAGCGTCGCCATCTTGATTCATGTTATAATAATCGGCATAATTCGTGAAATTTTGCCCTAAACCATGGTTACGATAGAGCATAGAAGTGACACCATCGAAGCGAAAACCATCAAACTTATATTCTTCCAACCAAAATTTGCAATTTGAGAGCAAAAAGTGTAACACTTCGTTTTTGTTGTAATTAAAACAAAGTGAATCCCATGCTGGATGTTCGCGACGATCGCCACCATGGAAATACTGATATGGCGTACCGTCAAATCGGCCAAGTCCTTCAATCTCGTTTTTAACTGCGTGAGAATGAACAATATCCATAATAACCGAAATCCCATTTTGGTGAGCTTCGTCGATTAATTGCTTTAGTTCTTCGGGTGTCCCGAAACGCGATGAAGCCGCAAAAAAGCTTGACACGTGGTATCCAAATGAGCCATAATATGGATGTTCTTGTACAGCCATAATTTGAATACAGTTGTAGCCATCGGCAACGATTCGTGGTAATATATTTTCGCGAAATTCATTATATGTACCTACTTTTTCCTGTTCGGTAGCCATACCAATATGGCATTCATAAATCAAAAGTGGAGTAGTTTGTGGTTTAAATTTTTTCACCTTAAATTTAAACTCTTCTTCCGGCATCCAAACCTGAGCGGAAAATATCTTAGTCACCTCATCCTGTACCACACGGCGCGTCCAAGCTGGAATACGTTCACCAAAACCACCGTTCCATTCAATCAATAATTTGAACAAATCACCGTGTTGCATCGATTTTTCGGAGAATTTTCCTTCCCAAATACCATTTTCCAACGGATAAAGTCGGTAATTTTCGTCTTTCTTCCAATCATTAAAAGTGCCTAGCACATAGATAGCTGTCGCATTAGGAGCCCATTCACGTAAATACCAACTACGTTTAATTTTATGGAGTCCAAAATAAAGATAACCTGAAGCAAAATCCGAAAGAGATTGATTTTCAGAACCCAACAGTTCCTTTTCCTTACGAATAGCGTAATCGTGGCGACCTTGTAATGCTTCGGCATACGGTTCCAAGAAAGGATCATTCTTCACAATTTTAAGTGTGTCCATACTATTTTAATTATAATTTGATTTTTACGACTAATTTTCTTAAATAACCGGACGCCATAGCTGGTGCGTGAGCGTCTTGGGGATAAAATATTACAAATTGTCCTGGTGAAACGGATAATATTGTATCAAAATCATCAGCATAAAATACAATATCTCTTTCATTATCATACACTTCTGACACAGCTTCACAACGACTAACGGGTTTAAAACCAATGAACTCTGTTGTCGATAGAGGCATTTGAATATCAATGTACAGTTTATGTGCTTCCAACGGAGCTGACTTTTTACCCGCATTACCTGCCAAATTGATATAAACGGTGTCGCCTTGAAGCTCTATTCGACCATCGTCTACAGTAGAAAAATCGGTAGAACGTAAAAAGTCGAACGCTTGCTTAAAATATGGATGCAGGCATTCGTACATGTGGGCATTATCTAAAGAATCAATAATCATTAATTAGTTATTATATAAATAGTTGATTATTTTAAATTCAATTTATGATTTAATAAATTTTTGCGAATAACCATACGACGTTGCAAGGCATTCAGTTGTGATAAATCAGCCAAAACTGTGGACATTTGGTACGTTTTCACAAAAATAGCTTTATCCGATTCGGATAACAGATAACTATAATCACGCTTACCACCCAAAAGTGTCACCTTAATAGGGGAGTTTTTGTGTAAAGTGATAAAGTCAGGCACATCGCCGAGTGTTTCTGGACGAAAAAGCACTATTTCATATGATTGACCTAAACTAACGTATTGATGTTGATCACTTTTATCAACTGGTTGCGTTTCCGAGAATAAATCATCTGCCGAAATATGTAACTTATTATGATTAATGGGTTTACCTACATAATAACTCATAATGTAGATACCACCATTTTCGTCAGTATAAGGTTTCAAATAACAGCGACCAATGTTACTTTCCGTTTTTAATGTTTTGTATACAAATGTACCAACGGATTCATATTTTTCGTTCTTTTCAAATAAAAAAGATTCCTTCAATTCTATAACTTCAGTTGTTTTCAAAGGCAACATGCTATCCACATAAAGTAAGTTTCTTTGAATTTCTAACAACTCAACCTGCCAACCTAGCGTATCCGCTTGACGACGATAATCAACTAACATTGGAAATAAAAGATGAATAGAATCAAGCTGAATTTTAGCTGCTTCTATATTTTTTTGTTCATACAGCACACGAGCTTCATCTAAAAAAGCCTGCGCACGTTCTTCGTCGGTAGGAGCACCACACGACATAAAAAGCACAGAAATAATAATAAAATAAAGAATTTTACGCATCTTTTTCATGAATTTGATTCAATACTTGTAACGCCTTCTCTTCATTCTCCTCGAAAATATGAAGTTTAATTCCACCGAAAGGGGAACTAAACATGGGATAAAGTTGAACCACATTGGAATCGCTCAAAAAACAATCAATCCCATTTTCTTCGAGTATATGCTTATCAAAATTTGCTTCTGTCAAATTTTCGTAAGATTTTAATATAATGGTTTTTGAGTCCATAATTATACCGTTTTTAGAAATGTTTTGAACGATTCAAAATCACTATTAATAGGCACGGTCGATTTTTGACCATCCATAAATGCTTGTAATTTAGCTGGAACAAATACCTTTGTATCAATTATTTTTTCCACCGTTTCTTTAAATTTGGCAGGGTGGGCTGTTTCTAAAAATACGCCAACTTCATTTGAAGACAAACCATCCTTCAAAGCTTGATAAGCACATGCGCCGTGAGGATCGAGCAAATAATGATGGTTTTGTAAACCCGCACGTATTGTCCTCGCAATTTGCTCATCAGTATAAGCAAATCCACTAATATCATACTTTATGGCATCATGAGAACCATCATATAAATCGAGAATACGAGCAAAATTACTTGGATCGCCCACATCCATGGCATTAGCGATAGTCGATACCGATTTACGAGGTTCGTAATTTCCTGTATTTAAATAATTTAGAAAAATATCATTCCGATTATTGGCTGCTATAAATCGCTTAATAGGCAAACCCATGCGTTTGGCAAATAATCCGGCTGTAATATTTCCAAAATTTCCACTTGGGACAGCAACTACCATATTATCAGCTTTTCCGATGGCCTTTAATTGGGCATACGCATAAAAATAATAGAATGCTTGTGGTAAAAACCGAGCCACATTAATAGAATTGGCAGACGTAAGATTTAATCGTTCATTTAGTTCAACATCCATAAAAGCACTTTTTACCAAGCGTTGGCAATCGTCAAATGTACCGTCGACTTCTAACGCAGTGATATTTTGTCCTAAAGTAGTGAACTGAGCCTCCTGAATAGCACTCACTAACCCTTTGGGATACAATACATATACCTGAATACCAGGAACTCCTAAAAAACCGTTGGCAACAGCACTGCCAGTGTCACCCGAAGTAGCCACTAATACTTTTACATCGGTTTGTGACTTTTTCTGAATAAAATAGGCCAACAAACGCGACATAAATCGAGCTCCCACATCTTTGAAAGCTAAAGTTGGTCCATGAAACAGTTCCAAACTGTAACACGACTCATCAACTGAGACCAATGGAATATCAAAATCAAATGCTTCTGCCACAATACGTTTGAGTGAATTGGCATCCACATCTTCTCCGAAAAATGCATCGGCCACTACATATGCTATCTCCTGAAAAGATAAAGTTTCTATTGTTTCAAAAAAAGAATGGGGTAGTTGTTTGATCTGATCGGGCATAAACAATCCTTTGTCGTCTGCCAAACCTTTTACTACTGCATCTTGCAACGATACACCAAACACTTTTTTATGAGTACTGTGATATAACATTTAAAAACTGATTAATCTAATTTATGGATTACCAAACCAGAACGCAACTTAGGTTCAAACCACGTTGTTTTTGGTGGCATAATGTTACCTGTATCGGCAATATCGATAAGCTGTTTCATGGAAACAGGGTACAATGCCAACGCCAAACTCATTTCGCCGCTATCAACACGTTTTTGAAGCTCTGACAATCCGCGAATACCACCAACAAAATCTATTCTTTTATCACTTCGCAAATCTTTAATTCCAAGAATATCATCCAAAATCAACTGCGAAGAGATTGTAACATCCAGAACACCAATAGGATCGTTATCATTATAAGTTCCAGGTTTGGCTGTTAACGAATACCATTGCCCAGCAACATACAAACTAAAATTGTGTAACGCCTTTGGCTTGTAAATTTCACTACCTTTAGGTACTATTTCAAAGTTTTGAGCTAATTTTTCGAGAAATTGAGTAGCAGTTAAACCATTCAAATCTTTCACCACGCGATTGTAATCAATAATGGTTAATTGATTGTCGGGGAAACAAACTGCCAAGAAATAATTATACTCTTCATCACCTGTATGATGAGGATTATTACGACGTTTTTCGTCGCCAACCAAAGCTGCTGCCGCGGAACGATGATGACCATCGGCAATATATAAGGCTGGCATTTCAGCAAAAATCTCTGTGATACGTTTAATCGTCGCATCATCATTAATGACCCAAAAATGATGACCAAAGCCATCAGGTGCGACAAAATCATACTCAGGTTTTTCTGCCACTATGGTAGAAATAATTTTATCTAACTCATCTTTATGAGGATAGGCAAAAAATACGGGTTCTATGTTGGCATTATTAACACGTACATGCTTCATACGATCCTCTTCTTTATCGCGGCGAGTAAGTTCGTGTTTTTTGATCTTACCAGTCATATAATCATCCACATAGGCAGCCACACATAAACCATATTGTGTGCGACCATTCATGGTTTGAGCATATACATAATAATGCTCCTTTGCATCTTGTTTTAACCAACCTTTATCCTGAAATAGTTGAAAATTGGTTGCTGCCTTTTCATATACGCACGCATCATGCTCATCAGTGCCAACTGGAAAATCTATTTCTGGTTTAATAATATGGTATAACGATTTTTCATTGTCATGAGCCTCTAATCGCGCTTCCTCTGAATTAAGTACATCATAAGGACGAGAGGCTACTAACTCTACAAGCTCTTTAGGAGGACGAATACCTTTGAATGGTTTGACGGTCGCCATAGTAATTTGATTTTTAAGTATTTAATTTAAGGTTGTATTTTATTTACGAAAGCACGAAGAGATGATAATACACAACGTACCCAAAATAGGTTTCAAAGATAGTAAAAAAAGCATTACAAGAGCTAAATAATTATTAAAAAAATAGATATCTATACAAACCCATAAAAAATGACGTTTTAGTTACCATCAATAGAAAAAATTGTGTAAATTTGCGGAACAAAATGTTATAGAAACAATTTAACCAAACTAAACTAAAGACTATTTCATAGACAAAAAAACTATTATTATGGCAAAATTTAAAGGAGCAGTAGTGGTTAATACCGAGCGCTGCAAAGGATGTGATCTGTGCGTCCAAGCTTGTCCTTCTCATGTACTAGGACTAGCGGATCAAGTGAACTCCAAAGGTTATCATTATTCGGAAATGAAGCACGAAGATGATTGCGTGGGTTGCTCAGCCTGTGGCTATGTATGCCCCGATGCATGTATTACTGTTTATAAAGTAAAAATTCAATAAAGACCTCCTACAGATATGGAAGATTTTAAATTAATGAAAGGTAATGAAGCCATTGCACATGCAGCTGTCCGCTGTGGTGCCGATGGTTATTTTGGTTATCCTATTACGCCGCAATCGGAAGTTATGGAAACCTTAATGGAACTCAAACCTTGGGAAACAACTGGTATGGTTGTATTACAAGCAGAAAGTGAAGTGGCCGCTATTAATATGGTATATGGAGGTGCTGGATGTGGTAAAAAAGTGATGACATCCTCCTCAAGTCCTGGTATGAGCTTAAAACAGGAAGGAATATCTTATATTGCTTCTGCTGAACTACCTTGTCTTATCGTAAATGTAATGCGTGGTGGTCCTGGTTTAGGTACTATACAACCAAGCCAAGCCGATTATTTTCAGGCAGTAAAAGGCGGTGGACATGGCGATTATCGTTTAATCGTTTTGGCACCATCTACGGTTCAAGAAATGGCTGACTTTGTAGGTTTGGGCTTTGACTTGGCATTCAAATATCAAAACCCAGCTATGATTTTAGCTGACGGTATTGTTGGACAAATGATGGAAAAAGTAGTTTTACCACCATTCAAACCTCGTCGTACCGAAGAAGAAGTGCGCCAAGAGTGCCCATGGGGTACAACGGGGAAATTACCAAATCGTAAACGTAACATCATTACCTCTTTAGCATTGGAAGCCGAAGTAATGGAAAATATCAACCTCAAATTACAAGCTAAATACCGCGAAATTGAGAAAAATGAAGTTCGTTTTGAAGCTCATCAATGTGAAGATGCTGACTACGTATTAGTAGCTTTTGGTTCTATTGCACGCATCTGTGAAAAAGCTATGGAAATGGCTCGTGAAGAAGGTTACAAGGTTGGTGTTTTGCGTCCAATTACCTTATTTCCTTTCCCAACAAATCCTATCAAAGAGTTAAGCCAAAAGGTAAAAGGCTTTTTGACCGTAGAAATGAGTGCTGGACAAATGGTTGAGGATGTTCGTTTAACTGTAAATGGAACAGTTCCTGTAGAATTTTACGGTCGTATGGGCGGAATTGTGCCTTCAGCAGAGGAAATATTAGCTGCTTTGAAAGAAAAACTGATTAAATAAGTGTAACATGACAACAAAAGATATTATCAAACCCGAAAATTTAGTTTATGGTAAGACCAAACTAATGACAGAAAACCAAATGCATTACTGTCCTGGGTGTAGTCACGGCGTAGTTCACAAACTTATTGCCGAAGTGATAGAAGAAATGAACATTCAAGATAAAGCCATTGGGGTGGCACCTGTGGGTTGTGCTGTATTTGCTTACAACTATATCGACATCGATTGGCAAGAAGCTGCACATGGCCGCGCACCAGCATTAGCAACAGCTATCAAACGTTTACAACCAGACAAATATGTGTTCACTTACCAAGGTGATGGCGATTTGGCTGCTATTGGTACAGCAGAAACCATTCATGCATGTAACCGTGGCGAAAATATTGTAATCTTTTTTATCAATAATGCCATTTATGGTATGACTGGTGGTCAAATGGCTCCTACTACACTTGAAGGTATGAAAACGGCTACTTGTCCGTTTGGTAGAAACACCGAATTGAATGGCTATCCATTGAAAATAAGTAATCTATTAGCAGAATTAGATGGTACATGCTATGTAACTCGTCAAAGTGTACAGAAAATGGCAAGCATTGTACGAGCTAAAAAGGCTATACGTAAAGCTTTCGAAAACTCAATAGCAGGTAAAGGTACATCAGTAGTAGAATTTGTATCGACTTGTAATTCTGGTTGGAAAATGTCACCTCACGATTCCAATAAATGGATGGAAGAACACATGTTCGCTAAATATCCATTAGGTGATTTAAAAGATACAGAAAAAGTACATACAGAAGCTAAATAATTAAATATCAGACAACATGAAAAAAGAAATTATTATAGCCGGGTTTGGAGGACAAGGCGTTTTATCAATGGGTAAAATATTAGCGTATGCGGGTCTACTACAGGGTAAAGAGGTAACTTGGATGCCTGCTTATGGACCAGAGCAACGTGGTGGAACTGCCAATGTCACAGTTATTTTAAGTGATGATCGCATCAGTTCACCTATTTTACAACAATTTGATATTGCTATTGTGCTCAATCAACCATCGATGGATAAATTTGAGCCACGCGTAAAACCTGGCGGTGTACTTATTTATGACCCAAATGGTATGACACGAGAACCTGCTCGAAAAGATATTACCATTTATAAAGTAACTGCAACTGAAACAGCCATCGCTATGAACGCGCAGAAAACATTTAATATGATTATTCTTGGAGGTTTACTCAAAATAGCGCCTATAGTAGATATGGAATATGTGATGCTTGGGTTAAAAAAATCACTGCCCGAAAGACATCACCATCTGTTAGCTGCCAACGAATTGGCTATGCAACAGGGTGCTAAAATTATTGAAAAAATCAATTAAAAACACAGTCCATAACGTTTTAATAAATAAAACGTTATGGACTGTAACTATTGTAGATAAATTCTTTCACGAAACATCATATCTCTTTGCTCAAAAGGTTTTTAGTTCAAGAAAAAAGCTTATCGAACACCGACTTTTTTCCTAAGTACCCTATACCCAATTTAGCTTCTTAAATTTTCGTATTCGTGTTTACAAACTAAATAATGTCATCTTATGCAGAGATTTCATACCGTAGCCTACAAAATAGCAACGCTAGTAACCAAACATTACAGCACTTCGTTTTATTCTGCTTCCAGATTTTTTCCTAAAGAGATGCGTGATGCCATTTTTGGCATTTATGGCTTCGTTCGATTTGCCGACGAAATTGTCGACACCTTTCATGAACATAATAAACCCTTCTTACTCGATAAATTCGAGCACGATTTTTATGAAGCTATGGAGCAGGGCATTAGCATGAATCCCATACTTCACGCCTTTCAGCTAACGGTTAAAAAATACCAAATTCCAGACAGGCACATCCAAGCATTTCTGAAAAGTATGCGTGATGACTTACACAAAAAAAACTACCAAACACAAGCCGAAATAGATGAATATGTTTATGGTTCAGCAGATGTTATTGGTTTGATGTGTTTAAAAGTATTTTGCAACGGCGACCAAGCATTGTATAATGACTTGGAGAAACCTGCCATGAAATTAGGTTCCGCATTTCAAAAAGTGAATTTTCTACGCGACCTACAAAATGATATAGAATATCTGGATCGTCGTTATTTCCCTTGCTTGGTTGATCAAGAATTTAACGAAACAACCAAAAATCAAATTATAAACGAAATTGAAGCGGACTTTAATGAAGCGTATCAGGGTATGAAAAAATTGCCTAAAACATGTAAGCTACCTGTGTACATTGCCTACTCATATTACAGCACTTTATTAAATAAAATAAAGCGAATACCGTCAAAAGAAATAATAAAAAAACGCATTCGCATACCTAATACTATTAAGTTCTTAATCATAACTAAAGTATTTATATACAGTAAATTAAACATTATTTAATATGAATACAAACCACGTTATTTTGGTTGATAATCAGGATCAAGTTGTTGGTTACATGGAGAAACTAGAAGCTCACCAAAAAGCAGTGCTACATAGAGCTGTTTCGGTATTCATTATTAACTCAAAAGGGGAATGGTTACTGCAACAACGTGCCAAAGACAAATATCATTCGAACAGTTTGTGGACCAATACTTGTTGTACCCATCCATATCCTGGCGAGCATGTATTGGAAGCGGCTAACCGACGACTAGAAGAGGAAATGGGTATGCACGCTCATTTGCAACAGGTCTTCCATTTTACCTATTTAGCACCGCTCGACAATCAATTAACGGAGCATGAACTCGACCACGTATTTGTTGGGTTTACGGATCAAACGCCCATTCCAAATTCCTCAGAAGTAAAGAATTATGCGTATAAAACTCCACAATGGGTTTTAAATGACATAACAAATAACCCAGATAAATACACCGAGTGGTTCAAAAAAGTGGCAAATGACGTGTATACACATATCGAAAAATTAACGTTAACTCAAAATAGAGTAGTCGTATGAAATTTTCATTAACAGATTATAGAGAAGTACGTAAGTTCTTCATTATCTTTTATGTAGTTGGTACTATTGGCATGGTTTTACCACTTACACAAGCGCTATTCATACGTTTAATTCCATATTCACTCTTATTAAATCTCGCTT
This sequence comes from Prevotellaceae bacterium, assembly GCA_020636695.1. Classification (GTDB taxonomy): domain Bacteria; phylum Bacteroidota; class Bacteroidia; order Bacteroidales; family Paludibacteraceae; genus W0P28-013. The sequence continues at coordinate 125,210 of JACJXJ010000002.1, read as the reverse complement.
ATCTAGGCTATTTTCATGCAGATAAAAAATCATTGAAAACAGTTCTTGCGTTCATTGGTATTGCAGTTTTGAGTTTTTTTATTGAAATGATTGGCGTAGAATCTGGCTTAATATTTGGCACATACGCTTATGGCGAAGGTTTAGGATTAAAATGGCATGATACGCCACTCATTATCGGTGTCAATTGGGTTATTTTAGTCTACTGTTCAAGTGCTATTCTGGAACAATATACGCGTTGGAAAACGATTTTTAAAATTTTGGCTGCCTCGACCTTGATGTTACTATACGACGTGGTATTAGAAATAGCAGCGCCCAAAATGGATATGTGGGTTTTCAATCACGAAACAGTACCTATCGCCAATTATGTGGCTTGGTTTGTGATCGCAGCTTTGTTTCACACCGTAATTAAATTACTGAAAATCAATATTAAAAATCCATTAGCACTCACTATTTTTGCGTGTCAATTTGTATTTTTCATTCTATTAGCTATGCTACTCAAATGATTCTAAAAGCACGACATCACGCCATTGTGTATCCATTTTTTAGGTGGTTTAGTTGCTGGTACACACAACGCCATTTTCACCAAGTTATTATCAAAGGAGACTATAACAATCAAGGTAAAGGTGTGTTATTGGTGGCTAATCACATCAGCTGGTGGGATGGTTTTTGGGCGGTATATTTGAATGAAACGGTATTTAAACGCAAGTTCCACTTTATGATGTTGTATGAACAACTCAAGAAACATTGGTATTTCAATTTATCAGGTGGATTTTCGGTACAAAAACAGGCTAAAAGCATTATTGAGAGTTTAAATTATGCGGCGCAATTGGTAACCAATCCTCGTCATATTGTATTACTTTTCCCACAAGGTGAGATTCAATCTATTTACACACAAACTATTGAATTTCAAAAAGGTACAGAATATATTATACGCAAAGCTGGCGCACAAAACCTCCAATTGATATGGATGGTTAGTTTGGTCGATTATGGATCAAATCCCAAACCAACGCTCACGCTCTATTTTAAAGAATATAATCCAGCGGAAACTACTACTGAAGAATTACAACGAGCCTATAATGACTTTTACCAAGACTGCATCAACGAACAGAAAAACGCCCTCAAATGATTTATATCGCTTACATAGTCATAGCATTCACAGCCATTCAGTTGTTGGTGGCTCTGATGAATGTGGTGTTTAAGCAACGATTACCAAAATCGTCGGCACAAGAGGTTTTGGTATCCATTCTTATTCCTGCTCGTAACGAGGAAAACACAATTGGAAAACTACTGAAAGACTTACAACAGCAAGATTATCAAAATATTGAAGTATTTGTATACAACGACCAATCGAGCGATAATACAGCAAATATAGTAGAGCAGTATGTGCAAAAAGACGCCCGTTTTCACTTGATTAATGGTAGCGCATTGCCGTCCGATTGGTTAGGTAAAAGTCGCGCTTGCCACGAATTGGCACAACACGCTTCAGGTTCTTATTTTCTATTTCTCGATGCCGATGTGCGTATTAAAGGAGCTATTATTGGGCGCACAGTAGCTATGATGGTTAAAAATAAACTAACATTATTAAGTTTATTTCCAAAACAAGAGATGCAGAGTTGGGGCGAACGTCTTACCGTTCCGCTGATGAACTATATTTTGCTCACATTATTACCGCTTGTATTTGTACAGAAATCGTGGTTTACCTCGCACTCAGCTGCCAATGGGCAATTTATGTTATTTAATGCTGCCGATTATCGCACCATAGAGCCACATAAACAGGTAAAACAACAACTCGTAGAAGATATTGCTATTGCGCGTTTGCTCAAACGTACTGACTACAAAATAGCGTGTTTACTGGGCGACGAAACCATGAGTTGCCGAATGTATAACACTTACCATGATGCTACCAACGGGTTTTCACGCAACATACTACAACTCTTTGGTGGTTCTGGCAGTATGGCTACACTGTTTTGGTTCATCACCACATGGGGTTTTATACCTGTTCTAGCATCGCTTTATTTAGAATTTGTAATAATTTATTTTACAGCACTTTTATTGATACGAATACTCGTTTCCGTAGCAAGCCATCAATCTGTTTGGCGCAACTGTATAAACTTGATTCCACAACAAATAACCCTCGGATTTATCATTTGGAAAGGTATTTATAACCGCTTAACACACACACACGAATGGAAAGGAAGACCTATCTCATAATAGCACTCTTAATCGCTTTCACAACGAGTATAATGGCACAAAAGGATTACAAAAGTGCCATTTACAACGCCTACATCTCCAATAAAATGGATACGTGGAAACGTATTATTGACGAGATGGAGCGCGATGAACAGCACAACCACGCATTAACCTTAGAACTTATCAACTACCAATATGGCTATGTTGGTTATTGTATCGGGCTCAAACGCAGCGACGAAGCTAAACTGTACCTCGGAAAATTGGAAGCTAATGTGGAGAAGTTGAAAAAGAAAAAAGAAAAACTGTCGTACATAAATGCTTACAAAGCATCCATTTATGGCTTTAAGATAGGGCTTGCTCCCATACGCGCTCCTTTCGAAGGACCAAGCAGTATCAGCGCAGCTAAAGAGGCTTTGAAACTGGATGCTAAAAATCCACTGGCACATTTGGCCTATGGCAACACGCAATTCTACATGCCCGAAGCATTTGGTGGTTCTAAAAAACTAGCTATCAGCCATTACCTACAAGCTCAAAAATTGATGGAGCAACATCCAGCCGCCATTGCCAACGATTGGAATTACCTGAGTTTGCTCGTAACCATGGCTAAAGCCTACGACAAAATCGGACAAAAAAACACAGCCAAAGCCTATTACGAAAAAATTCTAGCCCTAGAGCCCAATTTCCGTTGGATACGCGACGAATTATATCCAGCCATTTTAAAAGAAACAACAAAACCATAAAATCCAACTAACTATGAAACAAAAAGTCTTAATTGTGGGCGCAGGCATTGGTGGTTTAGCCACCGCATTACGTTTAGCCAAAGCAGGTTACGAGGTAGAAATAGTAGAAAAAAACGGACAAGCAGGTGGGCGACTCAACCAAATTAAAAAAGATGGTTTCACCTTCGACACAGGTCCGAGCTTTTTTAGCATGAGTTACGAATTTGCCGAATTTGTACACGATTGTGGCATCGAAATGCCATTTGAATTTGTAGAGCTCGATCCACTTTACAGTGTGAATTTCAGCGATAATCCACAGAAAAATTACCATTTATACAAGGATATCGACCGTTTAGCCGAACAATTCAAAGATTTGGAACCAGAATTCAAAGCTAAAATGGAAAAATACCTCGATAAATCGGGGCAAATTTTTAACGACACAGTAGATATTGTCATCAAAAACAATTTTGACTCGATTTTCGATTACATGAGTTCACTGATGCAGGTAAATCCTGTACATTTGCCGGTACTCACACGTAATTTTTGGAATCAAGTGTCGCGCAATTTCTCATCGAAAGAGGTACGCGAAATTCTCTCGTTAGTGGCGTTTTTCCTAGGCAGAACGCCATTCGACACGATGGCAATTTACACCTTGCTATCGTATACGGAATTCAAACACGATGGTTACTACAACGTGAAGGGTGGTATGTACCAAATTGTAGTTGGATTGGTGCGCGAACTCGAAAAAGCGGGCGTAAAAATCACTTATAACACCGAAATAGTAGATTACGAAACCAAGAATAACGATAAAGAAATCAGCCATTTAATAGATTCTACCAATCACGTTTGGCGTGCCGATACCTATGTCATTAACGCCGATGCAGCCGTGTGGCGTCACCGTATTTTCAAACGGAAAGCGTTTTCTACAGCACGCATGAACCGCATGCAGTGGACCATGGGTTACCTCACGTTTTACATTGGTATCAAAGGTAAATTACCGCATGTGAATCATCACAATTACTACTTAGGCTCCAACTATAAAGAGTACGCCAACAAAGTACTGAGCGAACCAGGAACGCTCGAAAAACCGTATTACTACGTAAATGTGGTGTCAAAACACAATCCTGATTGTGCGCCCGAAGGCTGCGAAAGTCTCTTTTTTGTGTGTCCTGTACCAAACTTACTGCACAAAACCGACTGGAGCGACAAAGACGACGTGGTAAACAGCATTATCGACAATTTCTCGCAACGCATTGGACAAGACATTCGACCAAACATTGTATCACGCACCATTTACACGCCTGAAGATTGGCAAAACCAGTTTGGCTTATACAAAGGCAGCGGACTCGGTTTAGCACACACCATGATGCAAATTGGGGCTTTCCGACCAAAAAACCACGACGAACGCTACAAAAATGTATTTTATGTAGGCGCGTCTACCATTCCTGGAGCAGGTTTACCAATGGCGATTATTAGCTCCAAATTAGTCACTGAACGAGTGCTAAAACAGTTAAAAAAGTAATATAAACATGGGAAAAAAATACATTGAAAACCATTTTTTTGAGAAACTCCATTTTCAGGAAAGTGGCTTTGAACCAGCAGAATACGAAGGATGTACATTCAATTTGTGTGACTTTTCAAATACCGATTTGTCGGGTGTCACCTTTATAACGTGTGCTTTTAATAGCTGTAATTTAAGTTTAGCCAAACTCGATAAAACAGGTTTTCAGGATATTACGTTCAAAGATTGTAAAATGCTGGGGCTACATTTCGAAAGTTGTCATAAATTTGGATTCGCTGTTGCATTCGACAACTGCCAACTCAATGATTCATCCTTTTACCAAGTGCGAAGTCCTAAAACACTCTTTAAAGACTCTAAACTACAAAGCGTAGATTTTACCGAGTCTGTTTTAACGGGTTCAAAGTTAGCTAATTGCGATTTAGCGGGTGCGGCATTCGACCGTACAAATCTGGAAAAAGTAGATTTTACAACCGCCTACAACTATAACATCGATCCAGAAATCAATCGTCTGAAAAACGCCAAGTTCTCCCTATTAGGCGTTTCGGGCTTACTCGCCAAATATCATATTGATATTGTGATGTAACAGGCACACCATAACGTAAAAAAGCCTTTGCAACAGATTTTGTTACAAAGGCTTTTTACATTATAAACTCAATAGGGTATTAGCCCTTCAGTTGTTGAATACTTTCTTGTAAAGTTTGAATTTTGCTTTCGGCATCTGCTTGTTTTTTGCGTTCATTTTCAACCACTTCTGGTTTAGCATTCGCCACAAAACGCTCGTTGCTCAATTTCACCATCACCGATTTCAAGAAACCTTGTAAATAACCAATTTCAGCTTCCATTTTAGCAATCTCTTCGTCGGCATTAATCATATTGCCAAGTGGCACAGCATATTCCGTAGTACGTACCATAAACGAAGCTGAAGTGGCATCTTTATCGCCACGTTCAATCACTTCCAAGTTACACAATTTAGCAATTACCGAATTGTAGGCATCGTTGTGTTCACCCGATGCAATACACAAAGTCAAAGCCTCTTTAGTTGGAATATTACGCTCTAAACGTACCGAACGCACGCCAGCAATCAATTCTTTTACCAATTCAAAATCGCGTAATAAGTCAGCATTTTTATAATCAGCCGTTGGCATTTGTTCCACCATCACACTTTCACCCGATTTACGATCGGTCAAAGCTTGCCAAATTTCTTCGGTAATAAATGGCATAAATGGGTGGAGTAGTAAGGTCAATTTTTCGAAGAATGCCAATGTTGCTGCGTATGTAGCCGCATCAATAGGTTGTTGATAAGCGGGTTTCACCAACTCCAAATACCACGATGAAAATTCATCCCAGAAAAGTTTATAAACCGTCATCAACGCTTCACTCAAACGATATTTGTCAAAATCATCATTCAATTCATCAATGGTAGCACTCAATTGTGCATTAAACCAATCGATGGCAATTTTTGACGATTCAGGTTGTTCAATATCAGCTACTTGCCAGCCTTTAACTAAACGCAACGCATTCCAAATTTTATTATTGAAGTTACGTCCTTGTTCGCACAAACTTTCGTCGAACAAAATATCATTACCTGCAGGTGCAGCTAGCATCATACCCATGCGCACACCATCGGCGCCAAAACGTTCAATCAACTCCAATGGATCGGGCGAATTACCAAGCGATTTGCTCATTTTTCGGCCCAAATTATCGCGTACAATACCAGTAAAATAGACGTTTTTAAATGGCATTTTACCTTCGTACTCGTAACCAGCCATAATCATACGTGCCACCCAAAAGAAAATAATATCTGGACCTGTTACCAAGTCGGCAGTAGGGTAATAGTAGTTAATTTCTTCATTGCCTGGACGACGAATGCCATCGAACAAAGCAATAGGCCACAACCACGACGAGAACCACGTATCTAAGCAATCTTCATCTTGTCGTAAATCACTTAATTGCAATTCGTTATTACCCGTTTTTTCACGAGCAGCTTCAAGTGCTTTTTCGGCAGTTTCGGCCACCACGTAACCACCTTCTGGCAAAAACCAAGCAGGAATACGATGTCCCCACCACAATTGACGACTGATGCACCAATCCTTAATATTTTCGAGCCAATGGCGGTACGTATTTTTATATTTAGCAGGATAAAACTTAATATCGTCGTCCATCACAGGTTTTAGGGCAATTTCAGCCAAGTGTTCCATTTTCAAGAACCACTGCATCGACAATTTAGGTTCAATCACCACATTAGTACGTTCCGAATAACCCACTTTATTGGTATACGCTTCCACCTTTTCGAGCAAATCAGCGGCAGCCAAATCTTTTTCAATTTGAGTTCGCACTTCAAAGCGATCAATGCCCACGTATAAGCCAGCAGCAGCACTCAAAGTACCATTATCATTGAAAATATCGATACTTGGCAAGTTGTATTTTTCGCCCAACATATAGTCGTTTACATCGTGAGCTGGCGTTACTTTCAAGCAACCTGTACCAAATTCAATATCCACATAATCATCTTCAATCACTGGAATCACACGACCAACCAGCGGCACAATCACCTTTTTGCCTTTTAAATGGGCATTTTTAGGATCATTTGGATTAATACACATGGCAGTATCGCCCATAATCGTTTCGGGACGGGTAGTTGCCACTACCGCATAACCATCTTCACCTTCAATTTTATAACGTAAATAATAAAGTTTTCCTTGTTGTTCTTTAAAAATTACCTCTTCGTCCGAAAGAGCAGTCAGTGCTTGCGGATCCCAGTTAACCATGCGCACACCTCTGTAAATCAATCCTTTGTTATATAAATCACAGAATACTTTCAGAACACTTTCAGAACGCACGTCGTCCATAGTAAAAGCGGTACGATCCCAATCGCACGAAGCACCCAATTTACGTAATTGTTTCAAAATGATGCCACCATGTTCATCGGTCCAATCCCACGCATGTTTCAAGAAATCCTCACGGCTCAAATCTGTTTTCTTAACGCCTTGTTGCGCCAAACGATTTACCACCTTGGCTTCTGTCGCAATAGAAGCGTGGTCGGTACCAGGCACCCAACAAGCATTTTTGCCAGTCATACGCGCACGACGCACTAAAATATCTTGAATAGTATTGTTCAACATGTGACCCATGTGCAAAACACCAGTCACATTTGGCGGAGGAATAACGATAGTATAAGGTTCACGACCGTCAGGTTTTGACGCAAAAAAAGCATGGTCAATCCAATACTGATACCACTTCGATTCGATGTCAGCAGGATTGTATTTACTGGCTAATTCCATTGTTATAAAGAATTTTATTGATAGTTTTTAGGGCTACAAAGTTATAAAAAAAATCAGGACTATAAAACCCCTGATTTTAAATGCGAATTGTTTATATTTCTTATAAATCAAAATACATTCGCATATTTTTAATTTATTTAAAATCAAATAGATATACGAGAAATAGAGACTATTTACTCACTTGAACAATTTCATCGACAACAAACACGCTAACACCGCGCCAAGGTAGGGGAGCGATGTACTCTTTATAATGGAGTTCCACCTCTTTGCCACTGCAGCGCATCAACGAATCGGCCACAACTTTATCTTCTACCGAGAATTGAAATTCATAGGATTGAATAGTGCCAGCAGTTTGACCTTTAAAACCACGTTGTATCAGTTTTCCTTCATAGGTTTTAAACACGTAGCCTTTATACACCATGTAATTTAGCTCGCCAGCTTTAACACCTTCACCAAATACAAAGTAAAAGCGAAAATAGCAGAAACCAGCTAAAATGAGAAAAATGACAATAGATACAATCGTAATAATTTTTGTTTTCATACGAGACTTATTTATTTTTTTCAAAGATAAGGTATTTTTTTTGAATCAATTACAATTTTTACTACTTTTACCACACAAACTATTATCTTACTATCATGAAAGATAAACTTATCACAGTTGCTATTCGTAGCTATGAACATGCGCAACGTTTAAAAGAAAAATTGGAACGTGCTGGAATAAAAGCATTTATTTATAGCATAAATCAACAGCAATCCTCTGTTGCCGAAGGAGTAAGAGTGCGTATTGATGAATCGGATTTGGTAAAGGCGCTCACCGTAATCGAAAATCCAGAACCTAACACCCTAAATACAGAAACAGAACGCATTCTCATTCCAATTGATTTTTCAGATTATTCCCTCAAAGCGTGCGAAATTGGCTTCCGTATTGCTGAAAAATTCCCCAATATTGAATTAGTACTTTTACATGCCTATCTGATTCCTAGTACATTATATAGTTTTAATAGGGGAGTAGCAGCTATATCCGACAAGGAGGCTTTCCGACATTATATCTCCCGTATTCATGCCGATATTGATAATTTATCGAGTAAATTAAACAAACAAATTGCTGATAATCAACTTCCTAAAATTAAATTTAAAACAGAAATTTTAGAAGGAGTTCCCGAAGAAGTCATCATAAATTATTGTGATGATCAAAAACCGGTATTAGTCATTATGGGCACTCGTGGTAAAAATCAAAAAGAAGAAGATTTAATCGGTAGCGTCACAGCCGAAGTAATTGAACATGCGTCAGTTCCTGTTTTAGCCATTCCTGAATCATCTGAATCACAAGCTATTAAAGATATACAAAACGTATTATTTGCGACCAATTTTGATGATCGTACGCTATTATCGTTTGAACGTATGATGAATTTATTGAAAGGCTTTCAATTTAACTTATTCCTAGCTCATTTCGAAACCAAACGTGATGATTGGAATTCCATCAAGCTAGCTGGCATCAAAGATTTCTTCGCAACTAATTATCCTCAGATAACGACTAATTATTCTGTTATTTCAGGCGACGATGTGTTACAAGCATTCGATGAATTTATTTTAGCAAAAAATATTAATCTCATTGTGCTAAATACTCACAAACGAAATCTATTTGCACGGTTATTTAATCCAAGTATGGCGCGCAAAATGGTATTTCACGCACACACACCAATTCTAGTTTTCCACACTTAATAAAGGCTTAAACACACACTGTAACGACTCTGTTATGAGTTAATTCACTTTTGTCCTATAATTTATATTATGTTAAATAATAAATTTATAAAGCATTCTATATCAATAAAATAAGTTATAAACCTATCAAATAAAAAAAGCGCTACTCCTTAACTAAGAATAGCGCCTTTTTGCGATTTAAGAGAAATAATACTCTATAAAGATTTAATTTGTGCATTGATAGCATCGTACTTACCTTGGTAAGTTTTAGCATCAACGTTCAATAATCGATAATAGATAGAACGTAATGTACGCAAATTATCCAAATCGGTAGGATTTAATTCGGCAGCTTTTTCAAAATATGGTAAAGCTTCTTTGAATTTTTCCAAGGCGGCTGCTTGCAAATTGGCAGATGCTTTTGGATCGCGAATAGAAACTGCACGATCTTCGAACTTATAAGCCTCATTGTAAACCATACGTCCTTTATTGTTCCAGGCTTCCATTAAATTAGGGTCTAAAGTTAAGGCTTTATCATAAGCTACTGTGGCTTCTGGAATACGGTTTAAAGTCTCCATAACACTACCCTTTACATTATAATATTGAGCATTGTTAGGATCCAATTCGATAGCCTTATCCAAATAATCAATACCTTTTTGTTCTTGACCATTAAAAATATAGAAATTGATTAAGTTACCTAAAAAGAAAAATTCTTTTGGATATCTTTTGTAACCATATTCTAAAGAGCTTATGTAATTTGCCGTATCTTTTTGCGCTTTGTATAAATCGCTAAGATGTTGATTTACATAAACTTCTTCATAACCTTTATCTTTTAATTGATCAAAAATTTCAATTGCTTTTACCACCTTTTCTGAACGTTCGTAAGCCAAAGCGGTATAATAACGAATCTGGTAATAGACAGAATCTTTGATAAATGGATTATCTTCTGAAAACATTTTCAAATCAGGTACACCTGTGTGAATTTCAAATGCCTCTATAGCTTTAGGAAAATTTTTCTTATTAAATTCCGTAATACCATAGTTCAAAAATGCCATATTAAGATAATAGTTCTTAATAGAAGTTCGAATCTTTTTACTATACTTTGGTTTAATTTTACCTTTAGCATTTGGTAAAAAGTCCATATCATAGGCTTTTACATAATAGTTATAAGATTGAATTGCGCTTTCACCTTTTACTGTAGCATCGGCAGGTTTACCTGAAACCTCTTTCAAATATTCAGCATCTTGGATTTTTTCGTACACTAAACCAGCCGTATACCAAGTATCAACCGAATTTTTAGTACTTTCATCTTGTAATGCTGCTGCAATCGCTTCTTTTGCGCCTTCAAAATCTGGTGACTCTACGTTTAAAGCTTTGTTTTTAGCTTTCGACACATTTGATTTCTGGGCACTACCAGTTGCTATGATTCCCATAGCCAACAAGGCAACAATAAGTAGTCGTTTCATAATGTCAAAATTTTAATAATTTACTCTTCTGTATTAAGATTTGGTGATTCAATAACTGGTTGTTCTCCTAAACTGTCTAAAATTTCTTCTTCCTCATTTTCTGATGAAACACGACAAACAGCTGCAATTTGATCATTACGTTTCTCAAGATTAATTAAACGAACTCCTTGAGTAGCACGACCCATCACGCGCAAATCAGCCACTTTCATACGGATTGTTATACCCGATTTATTGATAATCATCAGGTCATTGTCATCTGTTACATTCTTGATAGTAACCAATTTACCTGTTTTATCTGTGATATTTATGGTTTTCACACCTTTACCACCACGATTGGTAATACGATAATCTTCTAAGTCGGAACGTTTTCCATAACCCAATTCGGACACAACCAAAATTGAATCCTTAGTATCGGAAGCTACACAAACCATGCCAACAACTTCATCATCGGCACCATCCAGCGTCATACCACGTACACCAGTAGCTGTACGACCCATTTCACGAACTTTAGTTTCGTGGAAACGAATAGCACGACCATTCTTATTTGCCATCAAAATTTCGCTATTACCATCGGTCATACGCACTTGTATCACTTGGTCATCTTCACGAATAGTTATGGCGTTTACCCCATTTTGACGTGGACGTGAATAAGCTTCTAACGATGTTTTTTTGATAACACCTTGTTTGGTGCAGAATAATAAATAATGTGATTGATTATATTCTGGATCTTGTAAATTAGCAACGCGTACAAAGGCATTTACTTTATCGTCAGATTCAATATTCAACATATTTTGAATAGCACGACCTTTACTTGTTTTGTTACCTTCAGGTATTTCGTACACCTTCAACCAAAAGCAACGACCTTTTTGTGTAAAGAACAACATCGTGTTGTGCATAGAAGCTGGATAGATGTATTCAATGAAGTCTTCATCGCGCGAAGAGCTACCTTTTGAACCTACACCACCCCTATTCTGAGACTTAAATTCCGATAGTGGCGTACGTTTAATATAACCTAAGTGTGAGACTGTTATAATCATTTCATCATCAGCATAAAAGTCTTCTGGATTGAATTCCTCTGATGAATATACAATTTCGGTACGACGTCCATCACCATACTTCGCTTTAATCTCTGCAAGCTCCATTTTGATGATCTCCATACGACGTTCTACGCGAGCCAAAATATCTTTTAAGTCCTCAATGCGTTTCATTAAGTCATCATATTTGCTACGCAATTCATCTTGACGCAATTTGGTTAATTGTGCCAAACGCATTTCGACAATGGCTTTTGCTTGACGATCGCTCAAGCTGAAACGTTCCATCAATTGCTCAATAGCGGCATTTGGAGACTCAGCACCACGAATAATAGCAATCACTTCGTCGATATTATCCAAAGCGATAATCAAACCTTGTAAGATGTGAGCATCTTCTTCAGCTTTAGCTAACTCAAATTGTGTACGACGAGTAACTACTTCGTGACGATGTTCTACAAAATACTTAATTAAGTCTTTTAAGTTAAGCATTTGTGGACGACCTTTTACTAAAGCAATGTTATTAACACTAAATGATGATTGTAACGCTGTCATTTTGAACAATTTATTCAAAATAACATTAGCATTAGCATCACGTTTAACATCCACAACGATGCGCATACCTGTACGGTCCGATTCGTCATTAACATTAGAAATACCTTCTACTCTCTTTTCGATGGCCAACTCCGCAATTGATTTAATCAATTCAGCTTTGTTAGTCATATAAGGGATTTCAGTGATAACAATACGTTCATGGCCATTTTCAGCATTTTCAATTTCGGCTTTAGAACGAATTACAATACGTCCACGGCCAGTTTCAAAAGCATCTTTTACACCTGCATAACCATAAATAATACCACCTGTTGGAAAATCTGGTGCTTTTACATGATGCATCAATTCGCCTACCTCTATATCATTGTTGTCAATATAAGCATCAATCGCATTCACCACTTCTGTAAGGTTATGTGGCGCCATATTGGTAGCCATACCTACTGCAATACCTGATGCACCATTAACCAATAAATTTGGCAAACGCGTAGGCATTACTTGAGGCTCTTTGAGTGTTTCATCAAAGTTAGGATCGAAATTAACTGTATCTTTATCAATATCTTTCAACATTTCCTCGGCAATCTTCTGCAAACGCGCTTCGGTATAACGCATAGCTGCTGGTCCATCACCATCGACAGAACCAAAGTTACCTTGTCCATCAACCAATGGATAACGTAACGCCCAAGGCTGTGCTAGACGTACTAAAGTGCCATAAATTGAAGAGTCACCATGTGGGTGATACTTACCCATGACTTCACCCACAATACGGGCTGATTTCTTGTATGGTTTGTCAGAATTGTTACCTAATTCATTCATTCCAAACAATACACGACGGTGTACAGGTTTAAAACCGTCACGAACATCAGGCAAAGCACGCGAAACAATAACCGACATCGAATAATCGATGTAAGCCGTTTTCATTTCTTCCTCGATGTTGATTCTAATAAGTCTTTCTTGATCAAGCATTTATATACTATTTTGAGTTAATCTAAAATGTCGCATAAAATTACTACTTTTTACCGAAACTACCAATTATTTGAGCCAAAAAAATGGGGCTACTTTTCAACAGTCCCACCTTATTATACAAGCTAAATGCCGTATACCGAAATATGATTGAAATACCTTACTTTTTCAACTCCTCAAACGTTTGATCGGAATAAAATATCATCACACGTTCTACCACACGTTCAGGCTTTGGCGGATTAAAAAACGCTCGTTGTTGTTCTTCTTTTTTACCCACAACATTAACTGAATCTTCTGTAGGTAAGTCCATTTTTTTACTTTCGGTAGAAATTGTAGTCTGAATTGATTCTACTTTATCGGAATTTACCTCTGATTTTGAATCATTTAATCCAATTTGAGAGAATAAATCGAGCTCTTGAGAATCGTTTGTTTGTCTAAACATCGGCCCACGTCCCAAAATAAGCCACTCCGCACTCACTTCTGGATAGCGTTCAAGCACCTTCTGAGCCATATCTAGTGAAGGTTTACTTCTATCAGACTTAATATGCGACATGGTTGAACGTTCTACGCCAATTTCGTCAGCAAATTTACCAAATGTCAACTCTTTGGTTTCAATAAGTAAAAAAATACGGTCTTTCATAATTTAGAATTTTACATTACAAATGTAATATCATTTTTGTAAATAAAAAAATACATTTATAACTAATTAGAAAATTAAACGATTTATAAATGTAAACTCACTAAAAAGTGGCTCACTTTTAATTTATATTGTATATTGTTAATACGCAAACATATAGATAAAATTAATAAGTTAAAGTAATGCTGAAAATAATAACGTATAAACTACTCATAAATAAAACAATATATCACTAATATAACTGAATACGCCATTGTATTTACAAATATCAAATATATCACCAATTATATTAAATCAAAATATAAAATAAATTCTATAACTTATTGATTTACATACGATATATGAAAATAAAAAGCATATTGTTAATACTATTCATTTATTCAATGTTACAATTCTAAATAATCTATTAAATAAGTAAAAAATAAGTTTTTGAATTTATATTACTAAATCATTAATGGTGGTTTACATTTGTATATCTTGTAATAATTTACAATATTATTTATAAATGTAAATATATACTCTACTGCTTGATTATTGTAAAATGGATGTGATTCATTTTTTTGATATTTGTGTACAAGATTACACACGCACGTAAATATTCAATTCTCACGCAAGTTTATTTTTGTAGTAATAGGACATAAAAAAAGTGGAAAATCAATTTGATTATTCCACTACTAGCCTATGAGCTAAAAAAAGAGCCTGCATAATACAGGCTCTTTTCTATTATATCACTTTACGGTGCTTTTACTTATTCAGCACCTGCTAACTCTTTATCGACTAAGATACGTCCGCAATATTCGCATACAATAATTTTTTTACGCATACGTATATCCATTTGGCGTTGAGGTGGTATTTTATTAAAGCATCCACCGCAAGCATCACGCTCTACTGAAACAACAGCCAAGCCATTACGAGCATTTTTACGAATACGTTTGAAAGCTGTGAATAAACGTGGATCAATCAACGTTTCCAATTCTTTAGCTTTTTCGCGCAAACGTTCTTCTTCTTGGCGAGTTTCTGCTACAATTTCGTCCAATTCAGCTTTCTTTTGAGTCAAATCAAATTGACGTTCAGCACATTGTTTGTTAGCAACTTCTACTTCTTCACGTTTGAT
The DNA here is from genome assembly GCA_020636695.1 of Prevotellaceae bacterium. GTDB lineage: Bacteria > Bacteroidota > Bacteroidia > Bacteroidales > Paludibacteraceae > W0P28-013. Next base: position 110,043 of record JACJXJ010000002.1, on the reverse strand, counting down.
TTTAACATCGGCCGAATATTCACGAATATGTTTTTCAGACAACTCTATTTCCAATGTTTGAAATTCAACTTCTTTTGATAAAGCATCAAATTCGCGGTTGTTACGTACATTATTTTGTTGCTCAGTATTCTTAGCAATTTTAGCACGTGACTCTTCGATTTTGATTTTTTCAGCTTCAATGGCTTTATCCATATCCACAATATCTGTGTTGTATTTGTCAATACGAGTTTGCAAACCTGCAATTTCGTCTTCCAAATCCTGTACTTCGAGTGGCAATTCACCTCGTAGTGTCTTAATTTTGTCTATTTCCGACACCACTTTTTGCAATTCGTACAGTGCAATGAGGCGTTCTTCAACGGAAATTTCTTTCACTTCTGTTGCTTTTTGTTCGGCCATAATATTGAATAATTGAATTATTGATTTGCTAGATAAATTGATTACCAACTACTTAATTAGTTTTAAAAAGAAAGCACACGCTTTTGCTCCGAAGTTGATAAACGGATGGCAAAGTTAGGAAATTTTTCGATAAGTTGTTCAAAAAATATCTCTTTTGTATACTGTTCTGATTCAAAATGTCCGATATCCAAAATAAGCAGGTTATTTTCGGCTTCAAAAAAGCGATGATAAGTCACGTCAGCGGTGACAAAAGCATCAGCACCAGCGGCTTTCGCATGCATAATAAAATCGGCACCACTACCACCACATAAAGCTACACGACGAATATCGCGCCCTAACACTGGTGAATGTTTTATGACATCCGATTGAAATGTTTGTTTTACCTGTTTTAAAAAGTCAATTTCGGCATAACTATTTGGAAAGTCACCTACCACACCCAAACCAACTTGCGACCACTCGTTAGCTAAAGGTATTAAATCAAAAGCAGGTTCTTCATACGGATGGGCTTGCAACAAGGCGGTAACAACCGCACTTTGTTTGTGTTTTGGTAGAATGACCTCTAAACGAAGTTCGGGCTCATGATGCACTTCTCCAATAACACCGACAAAAGGGTTTGTTTCAGTTCCTGGACGAAATGTACCTTCTCCGCTATGTGAAAAACTACATGCGTCATATTGACCAATCCGTCCTGCACCTGCTTCAAACAAAGCCTCGCGTACTGTTTCAAGATGCGCAGTTGGAACAAAGGTTACCAATTTAAGCAACATACCTGATTTTGGAACTAAAACTTGAACATGCTCTAAACCAAGCTTTTGAGCCATACGAACACTAACACCATCAGGAGCGCTATCGAGGCTCGTATGTGCAGCATAAATGGCAATATCGTGTTTAATTGCTTTCATCACACAACGTTCTACTTCGTTACGCCCAGTCAACGATTTTAATCCTTTGAAAATAAGTGGATGATGACACACAATCATATTGTGTTTGGTAGTAATAGCCTCATCTACAACCGCTTCAGTAACATCTAAACAGATGAGGATGCCCTCCACCGTTTGGTTGCGATTGCCAATTAATAATCCACAATTGTCAAAATCTTCCTGAAATGCCAATGGAGCAAAGGACTCAAGCTGATTGACGATAGTTTGTACGTTCATAGTTACTTATTTATAAAAATAAAGCATTTAGAAAATTGTATGCGGACAAAGATACAAAAAGATTGTCAGACACAAAATTCAGAAATGTCCTGTAATTTGGAAAGACCATAATAAATGAGTACCTTTGCAAACCTTAAAAATGGACCTAACTACTCCACTTATAATAAATCTATTTATTTAGTAAACAGTTAATTAACAAATAATTCAATATATCTCAGCATGATCACAGTTTCGAATCTTGCCATGCAATTTGGCAAACGTGTACTCTTTTCCGATGTCAATCTCAAATTTACGCCTGGCAATTGTTATGGTATTATTGGTGCCAATGGCGCTGGTAAATCTACTTTCATTCGTATGATTAGTGGCGAATTAGATGCCACACGCGGTCAAATTACATTTGGTAGTGGTGAACGCCTGTCTGTTCTTAAACAAGATCACTTTGAATTTGATGCTTTCACCGTCATCGATACAGTTATGATGGGTAACGACCAATTTTGGAAAATCAAAGAAGAAAAAGACGCTATTTATGCTAAAGAAGATTTTACCGAAGCTGATGGTTTACGCGCGGCTGAACTCGAAGAAAAATTTGCTGAAATGGATGGTTGGAATGCCGAAAGTAATGCAGCTCAACTCCTAAGCGGACTTGGCATTAAAGAAGATATACATTATCAATTGATGAGCGAAATCAGTGGTAAGCAAAAAGTACGTGTATTGTTAGCACGCGCTCTTTATGGTAATCCTGATAACTTATTATTGGATGAACCTACCAATGACTTGGACGTAGAAGCTGTTATTTGGCTTGAAAACTACTTAGCTAATTACGAAAATACCGTGTTAGTCGTTAGTCACGACCGCCATTTCTTGGATGCTATATCAACGCACACGGTGGATATTGACTATGGTAAAATCACCTTATTTGCAGGTAACTATACATTCTGGTATGAATCAAGCCAATTAGCTCTACGTCAACAGCAAAACCAAAATAAAAAGGCTGATGAAAAGCGTAAAGAATTAGAAGAATTCATCCGCCGATTTAGTGCCAACGTCGCTAAAAGTAAACAAGCTACGAGTCGACGTAAAATGCTTGAAAAGTTGAACGTAGAAGAAATTCAACCCTCAACCCGTAAGTATCCTGGCATTATTTTCACGCCCGATCGTGATCCAGGGAATATGGTTCTTGAAATCAATGGACTCGAAAAAATAGCCGAAGATGGCACTGTGTTATTCAAAAATGTAAGTTTTAATGTAGAAAAGAATGATAAAATTGCTTTTGTGTCACGCGATCCACGTGCTATGACAGCGTTTTTTGAAATTCTGAACTGTCACGATTCCAAATTCTTTGGCAAATTTAACTGGGGTGTTACTATCACTACGGCTTATCTCCCACTTGATAATTCTGAGTTTTTCAATAATGAATTGACATTGGTGGACTGGTTAGGTCAATTTTCAAGCGATACAACGGAAGCTTATATTAGAGGCTATTTAGGTAAAATGTTATTCTCTGGCGAAGAAATTTATAAACGTGCCAATGTACTTTCTGGTGGCGAGAAAATGCGCTGTATGATTGCTCGTATGATGTTGAAAAATGCTAACGTTATGATTTTGGATTCACCTGTGAACCACTTGGATTTGGAATCTATTCAGGCATTCAACAATACATTGATCAACTTTAAAGGAAATATTTTACTCTCATCACACGACCGTGAATTTGTTTCTACCGTTTGCAACCGTATTATTGAGTTGACACCTAATGGCATTATTGACAAATACATGGATTATGATGAATATCTAACTTCTGAAGAAATTCACGCTTTACGCGATAAGATGTATAAATAATACCGCCTTCTCATAAAAACAAAAACTCCTTTAAGACAACATCTTAAAGGAGTTTTTTTATTGCATAATTGGTTACAGCTACCCTATTTTTTCGATTGTTACAAAATCAAGTTTTGAAAAACGTTCACAAACCAACGATTGAAGTGACTGACGAACAGAAAACGTGAGTTTACAAGCCAATGCTTGTTCTTGAGATACAACCGTCAATTGGTGATCTTTAATAATACGCATCACGGCATTCATTTGCTCGTAACCAAAAGTTACGGTATAAGTGCTTTCTATTAAACAATCAATGATATTAGATGCAGCGATAGATTCAGATGCAGCAGCTTTATACGCCGTTATTAAACCACTGGTACCTAATAATATACCGCCAAAATAACGCACTACAATAATGAGAATATCAGTAAGTTGATTTGAGTTGATTTGTCCTAGAATGGGACGACCAGCAGTGCCTGATGGTTCGCCATCGTCGTTGGAACGAAACTCAGTACGAGCCGACCCCAACATATAGGCGTAACACACGTGACGAGCATCGTGAAACTCTTTGCGCTTTGCCTCCACCAGCATTTTTACCTCATCGACAGAAGAAACAGGATAAGCAAATGAAAAAAATTTACTTCCTTGTTCTTTGTAAAGCCCTTCGGCAGGCGCTGCTATGGTTTTATACGTATCCACAAAAATAATTATTCGCGAAAATAAACACGACGCACGCGTGGAGAAATAGATGTTAATACTTCGTAAGGAATAGTTAACAACAAAGAGGCCATATCCGATAGACGATATTCATCATTAAAAACTACTACTTCATCGCCTACTTCAGCGTTCAACCCAGTAACATCAATCATCAACAAATCCATGCAAATATTACCAACAATAGGTACGCGTGTTCCATTATAAAAAACAGAACCTACACCATTGCCCAAACGACGATCCATGCCGTCGGCATAACCTAATGGTAAAAGAGCAATTTCTGTTTCATGAGTTATTTTTCCTCGTCGATTATAACCAACGGTATCACCAGCTTTTACGGTTTTTAATTGCATAATGCGAGTACTTAACGAACATACATTACGCAATTTTTGCTCATTTACACAATTGACGCCCCATAAGCCAATACCTAAACGCACCATATCAAATTGATAGTCGGAAAAACGTTCAATGCCAGCGGTATTCAAAATGTGCTTTAAGAACGAATAACCTAATCCAACTTGTAGTGAATCAGCATTTTGTTTAAATAATCTGATTTGTTGCATCGTAAATGCATCCATTTCAGGATTGGGTTCATCGGCAGCAGCTAAATGCGAAAAAGCAGAAACCACACGCACAGCTTGTTGATTATTTAAGATAGCTAACAACTGAGGAATATCTTCCGCTTCAAAACCAGCACGATGCATACCCGTATCAAATTTAATATGAATAGGATAATCGACTAAACCATGTCGCTGCGCTTCCTTAATCATAATGTGTAAGAAATGGAACGAACAAATTTCTGGCTCCAAATGATATCGAAACAAGTGATGTAAAGCAGAATCCATAGGATCGAGCACAATAATTGGCAACTGAATGCCAGCTTGACGCAATTCCACGCCCTCATTTACAAAAGCAACACCTAAATAGTTGACGCCATAATGCTGCATAGCTTGTGCCACTTCCACCGAACCACTACCATAAGCAGATGCTTTAACCATGCACATCAATTTGGTAGTAGGATTTAACTTCGAACGAAAATAGTCGATATTATGAAACATCGCATCGAAGTTGATTTCAAGCACCGTATCGTGAGCTAATTGTTGAAGGTGAGATTGAATGCGTCTTGGATGAAATTTAGGCGATATTTTGAGTAAAATAGCCTCATTATGAAAGGTTGATAATTCTTCAGACGCTAAAAAATCACGTGTAGTTCTAAAAAACGCTTTATCTTGAATATCAAATAGTTTTGATTGCGAATATAGTTCACTACCTATAAAAATAACCCTATTCACTAAATTATTTTTAATAACTTGGCGAATATTAGCATAAAACATCTCGCACACCACTTCATTGCCATCAATATCTGACACAATCAATGTTCGTTTTAAATTTTGATTGGCCGACTGTTGTTCTAAAAAGCCTAAAGCGTGTTTAGTAAGGGATGTTAAATCGGAGTTGTGTGTATCACGAATGAGTAAACAACCATTGATGCCGGCTTCAACTTCGTAACGTGGTGTTTTAATTTGATTGTTCATGCTGCTTGTTTTCAGTTTAAAACTGACTTATAAAATAGTAGAATTCTACATTATAATTGACTAGCGATAGTACGTCCTAATTGCACTAAAGCTTCACTTTGATCAGATGTCATAGCTTGTTTTACTTCTACCGTTGGTGGTGTTTCCCATTTCATACGTTCAGCAAAAGCAACAAATGCTTTGACTGCGGCACCTGCCCACGTATAAGATCCAAAGGCACCAAACACACGATGTTTCAGACCACGTAGTTCAAGTTTATCCACCAACGATTTGATAGGCGGGAAAAGGTCATTACAATAGGTAGGTGATCCTAAAATCAAGCCTTTGTAACGGAAAATATCGCCAACAATAACAGAAGAATCCGTTTTCGAAATATCGTATAAAAGTACATTTTTACAAACTTCACCCGCGCCACGAGCCACTGCTTGCGCCATCTGTTCGGTATGCCCATACATGGAGCCATACACCACCACAACACCCTCTTCGCCTTCATAACGGCTCATGCGATCGTATAATGAGAGTGCTTCTGATAAGTGTTCAGTCCATACAGGACCATGCGTAGAACAAATCATATTGAGTTGTAACGTGCAAATTTTCTTCAAAGCCGTTTGTACTGGACTACCATATTTACCAACAATATTGGCATAATAACGGTACATTTCGTTCCAATACATATCAAGATTTAATTGCGTATCGAGAATACCTGCGTCTAATGTACCAAAACACCCAAAAGCATCTGCCGAAAATAAAATATGATTGTCGACATCATAAGCCATCATCACTTCTGGCCAATGCACCATTGGGGTCATGTAGAATCGTAATGTACGCTTGCCAAGAACAAGTTCACTGCCCTCTTTTACCTCGTATAATCCATCAGCAATACCATAGAAACCTTGCAACATCGACAGTGTTTTTGCATTGCCAACAATTTGAACCTGAGGATACAACATACGTAAAGCCTGAATACCCGATGAATGATCAGGCTCCATGTGGTTCACTATGAGGTAATCGACCAAACGTCCATTCAAAATACGTTGAATCGTTTCCAACTGTTGTTCTGCAAAAGGAGCCTCAACCGTGTCAATTAAAGCCACTTTATGATCGACCAACAAATAAGAATTGTACGACACGCCATGAGGTAGCGGTAACATATTCTCAAACAACGTTTTATGACGGTCGTTTACACCAACGTAGTATAGATTTTCTGCAAGTTTCATAAGATAAAATACTAAAAACTAATGAGTGATATACGCTCTAAGAAGCTTGATTTTTCACTATTATCTACAAATTGAGTATTTACGCTCAATCTGTAGAATAATATATTGTGACCGAACGACCTTATTCAGCCGTTACTTCTGCATTTATTTTTTTAACCAAGCCTTGTAATACATTACCAGGACCTAGTTCTTTGAAATAGTCCGCTCCATCAGCAATCATACGTTCCACACTTTGTGTCCAACGTACAGCACCAGTTAATTGTGCTATCGAATTGGCTTTAATTTCTTCAGCCTCTGTATGAGGTTTTGCATCTACGTTTTGGTATACTGGACAAATTGGTTTGTGGAAAGTAGTGGCGCGAATAGCAGCTTCCAATTCTACACGAGCTGGCTCCATTAATGGTGAGTGAAATGCACCGCCCACAGGTAAACGCAAAGCACGTTTTGCACCTGCTTCTTTCATTTTTTCGCATGCAGCATCTACAGCCGCTACAGCCCCAGAAATAACTAATTGACCTGGGCAATTGTAATTAGCAGCAACCACCACACCAGAAACAGTTTTTAGAACTTCTTCTACTTTTTCATCCGACAAGCCAAGTACGGCAGCCATAGTTCCTGGTTGCATTTCACACGCTTTTTGCATAGCTTGTGCACGTGCTGAAACTAATTTCAAACCATCCTCAAACGATAATGCTTTGGCAGCAACTAAAGCAGAAAATTCGCCCAAAGAATGACCTGCCACCATGTCAGGTTTAAAATCAGCACCTAACACTAAAGCTGAAATCACCGAATGTAAAAATACAGCGGGTTGAGTAACATTAGTTTGTTTCAAATCCTCAGCTTCGCCTGCGAACATCAAATCGGTAATACGAAAACCAAGAATATCATTGGCCTTTTCAAACAGTTCTTTGGCCAAGGCTGAAGATTCGTACAAATCTTTTCCCATACCTACAAATTGGGCACCTTGGCCCGGAAATACATAAGCTTTCATTTTCAATAAGTTGTTTTTAGTTTTGGTTAAACAAGTAACATACTATAGTTAACTTGCAAAAATACTAAAAAAATGGGATTATATGAATAGACGATTCTATTTTTTATTAAAACTAAAAGTTGTACCTTTGCAACACGACTCGAAAAAGGACTCTAACGCACATCAAATTACAAGAAAAATATACAAATTTTATCAAATTAAGTATGAAAAAACAATGGCTGGTTATTGCCGCCCTACTCACAACACTCACTGCACCAGCAGCTACACTTTTAACAGAAGATTTTGATTACGCACAAGGCGAAGTTTTAACAGATCATAGTTGGTTTACACAATGGGGAGCAGCCTCTGCTATTAGCGTAACCAATGGGCTAAATTTTGAAGGTTATGCAGGCTGTGGCGTTGGAAATGCTGCGGTTATTGACGTAGCAGAAAGTAATCAACTGCATAAATCATTTACCCAAGTAACCGAAGGTAATTTATACGTCGCCTTCATGTTTCAGCCAATAATGGCTTATAAAGAAGGTTATTTTTTCTGTTTACGCGACAATAAACTCGATAATCAAACCTACAACTTCAATGCACGTGTATTTATGAATACCGAGGGTCAATTGGGCGTTACATTTGCTCAAAATGGCAATAAAATATATGGCAATGAGATTTTAGATGCGGCGAAAACATACCTTGTAGTTCTGAAATACACTATCAATGAAGGTTCTAATAACGACGCAGTATCACTTTATTTGCTTGATACGTTTTCAGAAACAGAACCTGCAGAACCATTTATTGGACCACTGACAGATGCAGCATCTCTTGACATTCACCCAGCCAACATCGTATTACGCGGTTATAGCGCAGATATTTGGTTGGTAGTAGACGGCATTCGCGTTGGTACTACTTGGGAAGACGCCGTTATAACTGGTGTATGTGCTAACAGTGTTCCTGATTATTCAGTGAACGATAGCAAAATTTACGTAGAAAATGGAAGCGTTCACTTTGAAGTAGCAGAACCAAACACCACCACAAAACTGTATGATATGGCTGGTCGCTGCCTTCGAAACGAAATTCTAGCGGCAGGAAACCACGCTATTATGCTACAAAAAGGATGTTATATTCTTCAATTAGGCAATCAAATAGAAAAAATTGTGATTGATTAAGAGTTTAAAATCTGAGAGTTATATTTTTTTAAGAATAAAATTAGCAAATTGTTTTGCAGGAATGCAAATAAATATTACCTTTGCACTCGCAAAACACTGCTGGTACCATAGCTCAGTTGGTAGAGCAAAGGACTGAAAATCCTTGTGTCCCCGGTTCGATTCCTGGTGGTACCACGAAAAAGAGTTCAGAATAAATCTGGACTCTTTTTTTGTGCCCTATACATTGGCTTTTCTATGATTAACCAGTGATATTCTAATTATTTAATGAATAAATATTCAAAAATGGTATAAAATCAACATACTATTTTATAATTTTGTGCATTCACTCACTTCACAAGTGAAGCCAAAAAATAATTAAATGAATAAACACATTTTAGTTACACTGTATTTATTGATAATTCTATTATTTTCAAGTTGTGAAAAAAACTACGATTTAATACACTCTAAATCAAGATGGATTAATGATTATTTTGAAGAATTAGAAAGCACTCGCTATCCTCAGATTTATGCTATTTCATGGTGGAATGAAGATTTTGACAACTCTTTTTTAACTATAAATTCATCGGGATCGTCTTGTAAAGCGTATCAGCAAAATATACAAAATGACCTTTTCATTTCCAACGGCAAATTTGTTAATCATAAGCTTGTACCAATAGCAGGAGCCATATATCATGGAGCTTATCCAAATTTTGGTGGAACAGAAGATAATGTCAGCAAAGAAGAAATTGTAGATTTTGAACTCAACGCTACTAAAAAAATAGCTTGGGCTTATTTTTCGAATAATTGGGATTCCGTTCTCCGCTTCCCTACAAATGCCGTTCAGACAATCGCCGAAATGGGAAAAATTCCCTTTATACGCCTCATGCCTCGTAGCGAATTTGAAACTGGGAAACCAGATCCCAAATGGCAATTAATAGACATCGTAAATGGCGTACATGATAAAGCAATAATACAATGGGCACTCGGTGCAAAAATGTGTAACTGCGATATATTGGTAGAATTTGGTACCGAAGTCAATGGTAATTGGTTTCCTTGGAATGGAGAATATAATGGAAAAGATGGAACTAATAATTATGGTGATGTACAATATCCAGACGGTCCAGAAGTGTTCAGAGATGCTTATCGACATATCATAAACCTCTGCAAGCAACAACAAGCGACTAATATTACTTGGTTTTTTCATATAGATGCATCAGGCGAACCGAATGAATGGTGGAATGAAGCATCACTATACTACCCTGGCGATGACTATATTGATTGGATTGGCGTAAGCACTTACGGACCACAAAATAGACTTGATAGCTATGAAACACCACAAGCACTTTTACAAAGGGCTTATAAAATGATGCAAACAGTCTCTAAAACAAAACCTTATGCCATTCTCGAATTTGGTGTAACGGAATTATAAGTTTGAAATAGTAAAGAAAAATGAATATACAATGCCATTAAATACCAATAAATATCCATTAGCATCCGCAAGACTAATATTGCCATTATTAGTCATGTTATTGTTAAATGTAAGTTGCATTAATAAAAACAATCCTGAACAAGTAATCGATTTACGGTCGTTCCAACATGGGATAGATTGTATTCCATTGGATAACAATAAATTTGCTCTCATTTTTTCTAGTAATGGGAATCCACCTCACTCAGCAGAAGACAATACGTGGCAACATGATATATATTATGCCATCATAACAGATACAATACCGACAAACGAATCGTATCAGACATTAATAATGGCCAACGAAGCTCAAGAACCTGCTAGTTCGGCCATTACCACAGATAAACACATCATGATTACAACCGAAGATGGTTGGCAAACACATAATACGATAGCACAACGCTACGGCGTATACGATACAAATTTCAATCCAATAAAACCTTATCCAAATATGGTTGAGGATGGCGGACATTCCGGGCATGTTGCTTCTGTAAATAATTATTTTGTAATATTTTATTCGGAAGGATGGATTAATAATGACGGAGTCGATAATTTGGGAACAGGAGACAATGTAAAACTTAAAACCTACACATCACAAGGTGTAGAAATTCACAAAATGGATATAGCTGTAGGTGATAGCTCACGCGATTGGTGGCCACTGCTAGCAGGATCCAATCACTATGCATGCTTGGTATGGCAAAGATTCGTTGAAAAACAAAATGATACAGATTTAATGATCTCCATATACGATCCTGAACAGAACATAATAAAGCAGACTATAAAATTAGAAGAGCACGTTAAATATTATTCTTACAACGTCATATATATGCCAGATATAAATAGGTTTCTAGTAACGGGAACATATTCAAATAATGAAGGCTTTTGTTATTTATTGGATGAAAATGGAACCATCACAGCTAGTCATAAACATCTCCCATCAGGAATCATCCGAGAAGCAAAACCAATTACTCGGAAACTAACTAATGGAACCCTTATCATGGCCTTTCCAACGCCACCCAATGGTATAAATTTATTAGAAGTAAACAACGATAACATCGTCTATCTCAAAAACATAAATGTGCCACAAAAGTGGTTCACCGTTGGAATGGATGGTTTTTTTACCAATGATAGTACTTTGTCTCTTATCTGGCTATCATCAGAAGGAGTAAAACAAACCTGGATTCATCCATTTGCTAATCACTATTAGTTGACCTAATTGATTATACAAATAAAAAAATGCTACAAGTCGAATACCACGAGGTGCCTTCAGAAGCTAAATGGCTAATCAAACAATTTGAAACATTTCAATTGAATGAACCCTGCTTGACGGAGCTATTTGTCCCTCGTCCCGACATCTCCATTATTTTTCACTTTAAGAGCACACCCCACTTAGTGAATACCACTTGTACTCCACTTGAGCCTTTTTTTGCCACATCGGTTGTTTCAAAATCGCTGGAAATGCAAATGAACGGACCCATGGACACATTTGTTGTAATTTGTAAACCAACCGTTTTCTCACGCTTTTTTGCTATTGATGTGTCACAACCAAACTCGCAGTGCATTACGCTTCCACAGGAACTCTTTTATCCCGTGTGGGAAGATTTAGCTCATTTAAGCACAGCTGAAGAACGTATAATTTATTTCACCACCTTTTTAAATTCGATTCAAACCACACCATATATTCCAGATATAATTGATGAATTGTACGACGACTTAATACACTTTGGGAAAAACACATTACTAAAAAATATTATGTCGCGCTTCCCTGTGACGGATCGAACCTTAGAACGTCGCTTTATGAAACGTACTGGTGTTAGCCCTAAAACATTGATGCGCATAGTCAGGCTAGATAATGTATGGACCCCTATAAACGGCAGTACGACAATTGACTACCAAAAACTAGTTTACGATGGGAATTATTGTGATCAAGCCCATTTTATAAAAGATTTCAAAAGCGTAATCAATGAAACACCAAGTCGATTTTTCAAACGTAATTTGCAACTAATTAAACTTTTTTCTGGACGTTCGAAATAACACCTAATTCCAATAAACATTAAACGCCAATCTTTATACGATTGGCGTTTAATGTTTATTGTTGATAATGAGAGCAGCAAGGACACCTGGTACCCAACCGCATAAAGTCAGTAAAAACACAATTAAGAATGAACCACAACCCTTATCGATAATGGCTAATGGAGGGAAAATAATGCAGATTAACACGCGAAAAAGAGACATAGTGTAGAAGATTTATTTTCTGCAAAGATAATTTTTTTCAAAAAAAACAACAAAATAATTTACTACGCAAAGAATTTAAGCAATTGTTCAGGAATTCATTCATTCCCAAAATGCTATTTGGTTTCCCATTAATGGTACTTCTTATATTACCTTGGGCAGCTAGTTATGAAATTAATAATTTAAATTTGAGTATTGTAGACCACGATCATAGCACTTACTCGCGACAATTGACAGAAAAGATTTTGTCATCTGGCTACTTTAGGCTCACCGATAATGCCACCAATTTCCACACAGCCTTGAAAAGTATTGAACGCAAAGAATCAGATCTCATACTCGAAATTCCACCCCACTTCGAAAAAAATCTAATAACGGGACAAGGTACCAAACTAATGATAGCTCCGAATGCTGTAAATGGCATGAAAGCTGGCGTTGGTATGACCTATCTAAGCAGTATTATTGCCGATTTCAATGCCGAAATAGTGAATGAATTAGTTCCCGCAAATAGGAGAACAGCCATGCCGACAATTCAAATCGATTCGCAATTTAAGTTTAATCCCCGCCTCAACTACCGTGTTTACATGGTTCCTGCACTAATTGTTCTGATTTTAACCTTGATTTGTGGCTTTTTACCAGGCGTTTCTATTGTACTCGAAAAAGAAATTGGCACCATGGAACAAATCAACGTAAGTCCAGTCAATAAAGGATTGTTTTTATTAGCAAAGCTAATTCCGTTTTGGGTCATTGGATTTGTGATTCTGACTTTTGGCGAATTCATTGCATGGGCTGTTTACGGGCTTGTTCCTGCTGGGCATTATTACACCATTTATCTGTTTGCCACCATTTATATTATCACCGTTTCGGGACTTGGGCTCATCATCTCCAATTATGCCCAAACCATGCAACAAGCTATGTTCATTGTATTCTTTTTCATGCTCATTTTTATTATGTTAAGCGGGCTTTATACACCAGTCGAAAGTATGCCAGAGTGGGCACAATGGATTGCAGCGTTCAATCCGTTAAAACACTTTATGGTAGTTATGCGTTCTGTGTTTCTCAAAGGAAGTGGACTAGCCGACTTAACCAAAGAGATATGGGCTCTACTCGGGTTTGCAGTTTTCTTCAACAGCTGGGCTGTATTCAGTTACCGCAAAGTGGATAAATAACAATTTACATCAATAGTACAGATTATAAAAAACGAACCCCACAGATTTTTTCTGTGGGGTTTTTAAATAGCTATTGGAATTTACATCTAACCAAACATCAACTAACGCTTATAAGCATTGGGATGGTTACATATTCACTTTAACGATCAGATTCAACCAATTGTTTTCTACTTGTTTTTCGTATCTGCCAACGATAAGCGATACTAGTTGTCACAAAATAAAAGGCGGTTTGTACCCAAAGACTTATATATTCAAACGAAGCATGTTGCACATCAGCTCCCATAGTATTAATCTTAATATATCCCTGAACACCATGAGTGGATGGAAATATCCATGCAAATAAACGCCAATAACCATTAATATTCGATTGAGGCCAAACGATGCCACTTAGAAATAAAAGGATAACGGAGAAAAACATAAACAAAATCATGCTTGTTTCACGATTCGGAATAAATGCCGAAATAGTCATCGAGAAAAATATTGTTGCCAACAAAAAAGGAATCATCAATTTAATCAAATCAACTGGATTACCAATATGAGGCATGTTGAAAATTTGTGGTACAATACCTAACACATAAAATATCCAAACAGAGTAAATCAAAAAATAAAAGGCTGATTTGCCACAGATAACTCTAAAAATACCACCGCGATGTGCATTTGCGCTTACCAATACATGAAATTTATTCTCTTCACGCGAAGTTCCTGCTAGCATAGTAATACCAAAAAATAGTGTCTGAAACAAAATTAACACCAAAATACTTGGCAGCAAAAAGCTAGCAAAGCCAACACCTCTATTGTAAAGTGATATATTTTGATAAGGCATTGGGTCAGCAATACTAGTAGCACTTTCGCCCACAATTCCTAAAGCATTCAGTCTTTGTATTTGGATTTTCTTGTTCATCGAGAGTATGCTGTAATTACAACTCTGATAAATAGTGCGATAATACATAAAACTACTCACATCGCAATATACTGAAATAGTCGCCTGCTCAGCTCTACTCAATTTATAATTTATATCCTTAGGAATATATACAATCCCATGAATCTCTCTCTGCTCAAAAGCATGTTGTGCATCAGATAATGATGCATAATAACTATATGTCTTCAAACTTTCTGTGGCATCTAGGTTTCGCACGAGTTCATGCGAAAAAGAGCTGTGCGAATTATCAACAATACCAATTGGCACATCCACAAGCGCTTCATTCAAGTACATTGACTGATAAAGAAGCGGATAAATCAATGGACCAAGAATAAACATAATAACAACTCCACGATCACGAAATGCGGTTTTCAGTTCATGGATAAAATTATGCCACACACCATTCAAAACAGCAATGACACTATTTTGTGATAAATTTTTATCTTTTATATCGTTCATAACGATTTGAGTATTTTTTATAAATCAGTTATCGGTCTTTGATTAACCGTAAACCTCCTATTTTATAGGATAATTCATTTTAATGGCTGCCTTCTTTAACCGTTTATACACAAACAATGGCAACAGTGTAAAACCCACTAATATCAAATATTTAGTTAGAGATAGCGACACATCCACACCATTCAAAGCTTGATTAACGTAAATTAAAAAATAGTGTCGCATAGGGAATGCCATGGTAAGTTCCCTAAAGAAATAAGGTAATTGTTCCACAGGGAAAGTAGCTCCTGCAGCTGTAATACTCAATGTCCCAAATATACCTGCCACCGTAATGCCGTCACGTAAAACAGGCAACAAGCCTATAAACAAGATACCAAGAGCCTGAGCAGCTAATACTAACAAAATAGTGGCCAAAAACATCCACCCAATACTGGAATTAAGGGGGAAATGCATATATTTATATAGCAACAAATTACCTATTAATCCCAAAATGGTAAAAATAATAGTATAAGGCATCAATTTCCCCATCAATGCAGCAAATAGAGAATTATCGGCATTATTCATCCATTCCATTGAAGTTCGCTCTTTCAACTCTATACCAATAGAAAAGACAGTAAGCATTAAGGTCATTAACTGTAACATGACAGGTAAAAGCACATTCAGAAGATACGTTCCATAATTAATCCAAGGATTACCTATGGAGTGCATGTCAATAGTAATAGGTTGTACAATACCCATAATCTGACTATCGCCTACGCCTTTAGCACGTAAGACTTGACGTTGCACACCACCAGCAGTCATTAAACTCATGTAACTCATATCCTTTGCTGCTAATGAACCTGCAACTAAATAAGCATTATTCACATAAAAGGTCAATGTAGGTCTTCTGTTTGTAATTACCTGCCGATAAAAGTCTGATTCTATATACACAAATGCGTAAATAGTACCGCGTTGCATCGCCTCTCTTGCGTCTTTAAAACTCGCAAAATGTTGTGTTATATCAACATGTTGTGTCGTTTGTAAATTCCGTAAATACTGACGTGAAAACGAAGAATTATCTAAATCAACTACTCCGATAGGCATCTTTTCAGGTTGTCCTTCGTCAAAAAAAGTCAGAAAAAAGATAAAACAAAACGCCATAACACCGACCGAAGCCAATAAGTAAATGGGACGGCTCACAAAACGTCTCAGCTCTCGTTGAAATGTTCGCTTTATAGCCAAAAATAGAGAATGTAACATAATTAAACTACACCTCTCAAACGGAGGTAAATTAGATACTGTTTTAAATCTATAACTCTCATGCCAGAACTATTTCACTAATTCTTCAAATATTGCAGTCATTCCAGGACGTAGATCTGCGATATGAGTAGTAGGACGCGCCCTAACTTCAAAGGTCTTTAAATCAAATTGTCCTGTAGTTTTAGTCGCTTTCCAAGTGGCATACGATGCTAATGCTTTGATATAATTTACTTTTACTGTAATAATTTGATTATTAAGCGCAGGTACTTTCACTTTAAAAACTTTATCCATTTTCAAATCACCCAACAAATCCTCACGCACATTAAATGTAAACCAAATATCATTCAAATCAACAATGCTCATAATAGGAGCTCCAGTCCCAACTAACTCTCCACGTTTAGGATAAATTTCTGATACTTCGCCATCTATTGGTGATACCAAAGTAACTTCTTGTAAATAGGATTCTACCTCATTCACAGCACCATTGGCACGATCCACTAAAGCACGTGCTGCGTCTTTATCTTCAGCTTCTGCACCATTCATCGCCATATCATATTGCGATTTAGCTGCATTAGCTGTAGCAACAGCAGCTTTATATTGCGCTTCGGCTTCATCGCGTTTCTGAGCAGATACTACTCCTTTATCATACAAACGTTGAACACGACCATACGATTTCTGTGCAATATCAACCCCAGCTAATGCCTTTTGATACATTTCGTAAGCTCCTAAAATCATCTCTTTGCGAGCTCCTTTCATTGCTTTTTTGTTTTGTGCTTGCGCTGCGTCTACTGCCGCATTAGCTTGTTCCAATTTAGCAGCCAATTCGGGACTCTCGATAATCACCAATGTATCACCAGCATGTACACAACCACCCTCTGAAGTTCTAAATTCATGAATACGCCCAGGCACTTTGCCCGACACACGCACCTCCGATGCAACCGCTTCTCCTTCAATAATAAGCGGTTCTGGTTTATTGACTATCAACCCAATAATAAAAATAATAACAATCACGATGATTAAGGCAAATAAACCTGTTCTAATGTCCTGATTTTTCTTTTTCATGTTCCTACTATATTTGATATTTTACAAAATACTTATCACTAAAAAATTACTTTATCGTTGCTTCAGCATGAAGCGTCCCTAATGACTTGGTTAAATAAAGGTTACAAAGTTTTACATCAATGGATGCATCTATATTTTCAGATTTTGCCGATAACCAAGCAGTCTGAGCTCCTAGTAAATCGGTTGAAGTAATCACTCCTGCATCGAACCCTTCAGTGGCATAACGTAGATTTTCCTCTGCTTGTTCAATATTTTTGCGGGTCGACATCTCTTTTTTGACACTTTCTGCCACTTTATATGAATTTTGCTGTATTTGTAGTTGTATTTTTTCCTTAGCCTCTTCCAGTTGTAAAGTCGCTATTTTGCTTTGTGACTTAGCGGCATTTAACGTATGAAACTTATCACCAAAATGACATAACGGTACATTGGCTACCACCCCAACAGAAAAGCCACCGCCAAACTCATTAGCATACCCATTAAAGCTATTAGGATTAGAAACAACATAGTTTCCTGTCACACCAATATTAGGTAAAAAACGAGCTATCATAATACGCTCATTCGCTTTCGAAATATTTTGAGCTTGCACCAATGCTTTTATTTCAGGGCGATTATTAATAGCTTGATCTGTAGGAATAAGTGTTATATCTACTGACTGATTTAAATCTTCATCAGCAAGCACATAATCAGAATCTAATGGCATTCCACACAATTGATTGAGTGCCATCTTGGACAAACTAAGACCATTTTCTGCTTTAGTAACGGTTACATCTGCCTCATTCAACTTCACTTTTACTTTCAAAGACTCGGCCTTAGTAGCAACACCTTCTTCAATCATGACCGTCACATTGGAATCTAATTGGGCAAGCAAATTACGATACTCTGTAGCCAATTTCAATTTATTTTCCACAGACACAACTCGCCAATAAGCCTCGTCGACCTCCAACAATAAATCGGTTATTTTATTCTCTTTCTGCGCATTGGCTAGATTTTCGCCATATCTAGCAATGTTATATAGTTCCTTTATTTTACCACCCATAAAAATAGGTTGAACAAACCCCACAGAACCCACAAAAATGTTATGAATATCAAATTCCAACGCACTTTTGGGCAACAAGGCTTCATTTTTCCATTGAATTTTTTCGGGATTTGTTTTGGGGTCAAACGGAGTCCCATTAGCATCTAAAGGTGCATATACATTAGGCGCTACTTGTGCCCAACTATTATTCCACGAACCTGCATAATTTGGTGTGCCATTAGCATTCAAATTATATACTGGTAAATATTTGTCTTCCGACAATAAAGAGATATTTTTTTGATTCCATGTATACGCTCCGTTCGCCGAAAAATTCGGTAAAAATTGTGTAAAGGCCGCCCTCTTTAATTCGCGTGCCGCATTCACCGATTCTTGAGCAATTTGTACACTTTTGTTATGGTCTAAGGCCATTTGTCTGCAAGTTTCCAATTCTAATACTGGTTGTGGATAGATGTATAACCACGTAAAACCTGCCAATCCTAATACTAATACGCTTTTTCTCATACCTTAAATTAAATAATCTTTATCATTAACACAACAATAGTTGTTTATGCAACTATTTAAATAAAAAAATAATTACTCCAAATTCGACATAATTCGTTTAAGAACACCTTTACTCAAAATTAGTTCATCTTCTGTAATGTTATTCAATGTTTTAGCTGCAATTTTTTGGACCAAATCAGTGGCTTTTTTCTGTAAAGCCATGCCACTATCGGTTAAGTGAATCAGATTTATGCGACGATCATTATGATCCGAAACACGCGTCACCAAATTCCGTCTTTCTAGCTTATCAATAAGACGAGTCATGCTAGGTTTATCTTTCGATGTAAGATTACAAAGGGTTTGTTGTGTCACCTTATCTTTTTTCCAAAGACAAGCTAACACCGACCATTGTTCGGTGGTAATATCAATTCCTTCTGTAGCAAACGCACGTAGGAATGCTCTATTGATAGCCATTGATATTTTACCAACCAAAATATCAAATAATTCATCGTTGTGTAATTGCATAATGTAGTTCGGATATTAATAGTTGTTTAAACAACTTTGCAAAAGTACAACAAGCAGCATAAAGTTGTATGTGTCCTTATTCTTTTTTAACACTATTTTTTAGTGCATCATCTTAATGAGCTCATTAACAATAAGCTAAAAAATAAGACACTCCATATTTGCCAATGATTTTCTTGAGTCTAACCCGGTTCTACTTCCTTCTTTTGGAAATATTCCGACGGAATCATACCTGTGAATTGTCGAAAATTACGAAGTGCCGTGTTACGTGAACGAAAACCAACAAAAAAGAAAGCCTCTTGAAAATTTTCAAATTGTCCTGATGTAATCTGTTGTACAAAATCGTCGACACGTAATTTATTGATGTAATAAGTGTAGTTTTCATAACCATGTTCACGTACAGCTTGAGCCAATGTTGTTCTATTAGTAAACAGTTCCGAGGCCAAATGATTCAACGATAAATCGGGATTACGCCAAGCACTATTTGTAATCATATAATCATTCAATCGTTGTATTAGAGCGGCATTTTTTTGTTCTATACTCCCCTTCCCTTCATTCACGAGTTCGTCACTTGATAAAATGGTTGACTGTATGTGATGTTCTTCCATAGGTTCTTTCACAACCGTTTTTCCAATCAAGCGATCGAACAACTCCATATAAACAATATACAGACTACAGCCAACACTTATGTAATAATAAACCGTATGAATAAGTTCGTGATTAAACATTAAAACTAATACATAAGCAAGTGTATTAATAAAAATGGTAATGACATATTTTTTGATCCAAATATGGTCTGCATTCTTATAAAGACTAGTACGATGAATAACACCTACAAATACAATTGGGCTAAAAATAAGCAACGCCAACAACAAACGAAACCACACGTCAAACCCATCAGCATGTGTCACCATTTCTACTAATGAATCATAAGGTGTATATTCCACGCCTACCCACAAACTAATAAGGTATACAACCACCAAAGACAACCACAAACTTGATAGCTTCAACAGGCGCTTTACATTAAGCCATCCAGGAGCTATTACCTCAATAGGATACATTGTGTAAGCCAAAATCATAAAATTAGCTTGTAATAAAAGTTTCCCAGAAACCACAAATTCAGGTACATTGCCTGTACAAAGCGAAATAAACCGTGTAATATAATTATAAACAGAAAAAAAGACGATTATTGACAATATCATCCGAGAACGTTCTCCAGCCTTACGACGGGCAAACAACAATAATGAAGCAAGCAAACACACCAATGCCCCTGCAAAAATAGTAGCGATATATAAATATTGCATGTAAAAAATAAATAATAATAACTTATGAATTATATAGAGGTCAAATTGACAACATTGTTGGTGCAAATATAGACAAAACAACCGATTATAACTGTCATTTTAGGGCTAAGTTTTATTAAAGATTACCCTATTTTAAGGAGCGACAGCTTGTAATACATAAAGATATGAAAAATAAATAATTAACTAAAAAAATCAGGTCTAACTAACACTTAACTACATACTGCAATACTGACTAATAAACACATGTACCCTACGAACTGTAATTATGGAACATAGGTTTTGTAAAAATGTAACACACGCCGTTTTTATTTTCTATACTTTTGTTCAAACAAAGTATCTTTTTAATCATTAAAATTAACCCATTTATGAAAAAACACTATTTGCTACTATTAGGACTCGCATCATTGAGTCTAGCCTCGTGTCACAAAACACCAATTGAACCTGCCGTTGCCAATCCGTTTGATACCATTAGCATAAGCAGCAATACTGAGCGTGATAAAATAGTTATTATCAGCGATTTGCATCTTGGCAACGATTTATCGTACTCTGAAAACGTAAAACACTTGTCACGTTTAAAAGACTTCTTGAACGAAGTACGTTCATCAACCACCGTTAAAGAGCTTGTGATTGGCGGTGATATGTTCGACGAATGGTATATTCCAACACGGTCTGACACCTATCCAAACGGATCACAAACCGAATTTATTAAAAAAACAGTAAAAGCTAATCAGCCGATATTCGATGCACTGAATGGCATTATCAAAGATGGTAAAATAAAACTCACCTATGTCCCAGGCAATCACGACATGGGATTCACACCGGAAAACGTAGATATAGCTCTACCTGGCGTCAATCAAGCGCGCGACGAAGCTGATAAATTCGGCATCGGCACCTATAATCCAGACGGTTATCCTGAAATTGCCATAGAACACGGTCATCGTTACGATTTTTTCAGTGCTCTTACACCCAATGCTAACGAAACAGAAGCTCCTGGTTCGCTCTTGCCTCCTGGTTACTTTTTTGCTCGCATCGCCGCAAATTCATTTACCGACCCAACTACCATGGCAGAAGCCACCAAAGTGCCACCTGTAGTGCTCAACAATGAAAACGATGCTGAACAAAGCAACAAACACCTCTACTATAGATTGTGGCAAAAGGTAATGGACAGCGTTATTTATGTAAAAGATGATTTTAGCGCACCAATTATCAAAACAAACGTAGGCAAGTTTACTAAAACATACGCCATCAATGATATTTTACCTTACAATAGCCAAGATGGTAGCATTCAAATGAATCTCTATAACGGCTTATTTACCCAAGCCAAGTGGGACGAACGTGAAAGATACAACAATGTAGCTGTTATGACCAATATAAAACAAGCTATTATTGGTAGTCTAGTAACAACGTTTATCGACAATCAAGCAGACGTTCAATATTTTCAAAACAAGGAATCGAATGTACGTGTTGTGATTTTTGGACACACACATCTTCCAAAGCTTACAGCATACACCAATGTGAAAAATCAGCCCTGTTTGTACGCTAATTCTGGCACGTGGGAAGACCAAAAAACACGTGATAAAAATGAAGCCATAGACCAAGATGGTCTAAAAATGGATTTCGTCACTATTGTGCCTGTACAATCTAACAAAAAGAAACTACAAGTAGCACTTAACCAATACCGTTACGGTAAACATATACAAGTTGATAGTAAAGAAATTGAGTTATAATACGCATCATACCTATAAACTTAAAAGCCCCACTACAAATAAATAAGTAGTGGGGCTTTTTTAGTTATTTTGTTATATCTTTGCCATATGAAGTATTTCTTAATAATTTTATTTTAAAGTCCTTTAGGTATTGCTTTGATTGCTATAATTAAGCAATATGAGATGCGTGTTTTAACAAAAGAATCACTAATTTCAAAACAACATCTGTGTGACTCCAGTACACAATCTGTTGCGAATGACTTTAATTCCTTACTATCAATTACCCTAGACTTCTAAAACAACACATGAAAAAAATTATGCTAGGCAAAACAAATATACAGGTTCCCAATATCGTGGTTGGCTGTATGAGAATTAATAGTTTGAGTAGAAAAGAAATGAATAGTTTTATTCATACAGCCATCGACAACGGAGCAAATTATTTTGATCACGCTGATATTTACGGAGCTGGTGAATGCGAGTCTATGTTTGGTGAAACGTTAAAGGGCAATTCATCTATTAAGCGAGAAAATATAATACTTCAGTCAAAATGTGGAATTAGAAAAGGTTATTTTGATTTTTCTAAAGAATATATTGTTAATTCAGTAGACGGTATACTCAAAAGACTAAACACTGAATATTTAGATGTTTTTCTTTTGCACAGACCCGATGCACTTATGGAACCTGAGGAGATAGCAGAAGCCTTTGAAATACTTCAAAGTAGTGGCAAGGTGAAACATTTCGGTGTTTCAAATCAAAATCCGATGCAAATTCAGCTTTTAAAAAAATATATTAAGCAAGACATAGTAGTAAATCAACTGCAGTTTAGTATTGCTGTATCTAATATGGTAGCAAGCGGATTGGAAGTAAACATGTCCACTGACGGCGCTATAAATAGAGACGGAAGTGTTCTTGATTTTTGTAGATTAAACGATATTACAATTCAGGCTTGGTCTGCTTTTCAAATGCCAAACTGGGAAGGCTGTTTTATTGGTAGCGAAAAATATCCAGAATTAAATAATCAATTAACACTTTTAGCAAAAAAATATGATACAACAGAAACAACGATTGCTGCAAGTTGGATTTTAAGACATCCAGCAAAAATGCAGGCGATTTGTGGAACAACAAATGAAAGTAGACTAAAAGAAATCATAAGTGCAAGTGAAATCAATCTAACACGTGAAGAATGGTATAGCTTATATATTTCTGCTGGTCATATATTGCCATAATTATGTTGTGAATTGCTTTACTTCGCTACGGTCAGTGACCTCCAGTTCACATTTTTGTATCTTTGACTTCTAAAACAACCATTATAAATTCGATCGTGAATTGCTTTACTTCGCTATGGTCAGTGACCTCCAGTTCACATTTTTGTATATCTGACTTCTAAAACAACTCTATTGAGTTGCAAACTAACAACTTACTTTTGACAACTTCTGTCAAAAACAAAAAAAAAGACACCAATTGGTGTCTTTTTTTATCAAACTAACGTACACTTATTTATAACAACCAATGCAATGCCAATTTTGACACAATTTCAGCAATAAATAAGCCCAAAATAAACGCTAATGTCAATTTACTACCTTGTACACCGCACGACACTTTAAAACCGTTGTACATCAACGTAATGCTCCACACCATCACAGGCAATGATAACACCAATAACACAATAAACGATACCGAGCTAAACACCGCCATCGGATTTTGTGTGATTTGAGTTAAATCGGGAGCAGTAGTGAATAAACCAACCACAGCAAGCAGTAAAAATGGTGCTTTTGCCAACGTCATAGTGCCTAAAATATCAATAAAACGAACCTGTTTAGCAATCATTACACCTGCTAACCACATAACCAACACAACACTCGCCAAGCTAATGCCTAAATAGAGAAACGATTGCGCATAAGTCAAACTGTCTGTTAAATGCATATCCAAGGCACCATCGAATGCCACGTGCCCCAATGTGCCCACCAAGCCCATAACGCCTACAAACACTAAACCTAAACCAAATGCTTGCCAACCGGCTACTTTACGAAAAGGATTGATTAATAAACCCCAAAATTCATTACTTTTCATACGCTTCAATTTTTGAAATAATTTCGTTTAACATATTCCTAACGGTAGGATAACTTAATTTTAACTCGGAAGCCATCTCTTTCAGACTTCCGCTGTTTTTCACAAATCGCAAAATAAATTGCTGATCACTGTCGGACAATAAAGCCAACACGGGCAAATCGTAAGAGCCGGTTACCTCGGTAGAACAGCTCTCGCACGTCAAACTTTTAACTTTGAGTTGCGCATGGCAACTCGGACACGAAGTTGGTAACATAGTTGTTGAATTAATGATGCGACAAAAGTACAACCTATTTTTGAAATAATCAAATAAAATTTGAATAAAATTAATATAAAGTTTAATTTTATTTATTTAAACACACATTTAATTCATATAAAAATAAAAAAAAGAGGCACTCAGCAGTACCTCTTTAAACTAACGAAATAACCTATAATGCTATTTCACTAACGGAAATTTTACATAGAAGGTTGTACCAACGTTTACTTGAGTGGTAAATGAAATTTCACCTTGCGACACGGTGATAATATTTTTAACAATACTCAACCCCAAGCCCATACCGCTACTTTTGGTCGTAAAATTAGGCGTAAACAGTTTACCAGCAACGTCTTCTGAAATACCACATCCATTGTCTGCAACAGATATTTTGACAAATTCATCATCACAATCGAGTTCCACCACCACACGCCCTTTTTTAGTAGAAGGAATAGCCTGAATGGCATTACGCAATAAATTATTAAATAATTGGGTCATTTGGTCGGCATCGGCCATAATATATACCTGGTCGAGTGTGGTCAAATATACAATATCCACCTCTTCATAATTATTTTTAAATAAATCGACCACCGATACTAACTTAGCCGCAATATCAACACGCACAAGATGTGCCACTGGAATACGGGCAAAATTAGAAAACTCGGTAGCAATAAGCGACAAACTATCTATCTGTTCTACAAGTATTCGCGCCGATTTTTCAAAGTAATTATTGAAGGCTTCTTCGTCCAACGATTTGGCACGCTGCAACTGCTGAATGGTGAGTTTCATCGGCGTCAACGGATTTTTAATTTCGTGCGCTATCTGACGAGCCATCTCACGCCAAGCCGATTCACGTTCCGATTGTGCCAACATCTGAGCACTTTCCGATAATTCGTCCACCATTAAGTTATACTGATTAATCAACATCCCAATTTCATCATTTTCACTATTATGGTTATACTCTATCTTTTCGTTACGTTTCCCTAACTTTATAGCCTTTAATTTCTGCTCTATAGTTTTGATTGGGCGTGATAATCGACGGCTTACTAACACGCTCACCACAGCTGCCAAAATAAGAAAGACAAAATACACATTGATAAAAATAGCTAGAAACGTAAATAACTCCTTGCTCAATTCCTGCGAGCTAAAAAACAACGGCACGCTAATATAACCAATGCGTTCCTTATTACTATTTAGAATTTCAGTGTAAGAGGTCAAATACGTAAGTGTTCCCAAATGCTCGGACATCACCTGTTCTTTATTCACGCTACGGAAAAACACCTGAGGATTCATTAATTTACTAATCAATCCTTTAGAGAAAATATAAGGACGTGACGTGGTCAATAATTCACCATTGGCATTGTACACATGAATATCCGTTTTGTACGTTTGCGACAAATCCTGTATAAAAAAGTTCAAATCGGCCGTGTAGGTTCCAGGATGGGCATTTTTATGTCCCCAATACTCTTCCAATGCCATACGTACATAACTTGTTTTATCAATCTGCTCTTGCGTTTGTACCGTTTTATATTGACCATAAATAAAAACAATAGAAATAGCAAATACCACCGCTAAACTCAATACCACAAAAGTAATGAACGACTGTTGTACTTGCGATAGAAAGGTATTTTTCAACGTCATATTGGAATTCATTCGAAACCAATAGATGTAAAAAAACAGCGCTATAAACAGGTAGATGGTAAACAAATAGGTAAAAAAGAGCATGTAAGCCCAGTATTTTTGCGGATGTTGTTCACCTACAATAATATAAGTATCTTTCCCATACGGAAAAATATAGTGTGCATAACCATTGTAGTAAGTAATATTACCATCTTTCAAATAATTTTTGGCATCCAATATATCAGGATATTCGTATCGACCAGCACTATACACCTTTTCGCCATTCACATATTGAGCAGTAGATAACAATAAACTCAAGCGATTAGTTTCTGGCTCAAACAATACATCTTGATAGCCATAATTCTCCATACCGCTTTTCTTGAACAACACCACAAAAAGACGTTTTACGCCACCATCGGGCATCGTATAATCAAAAATACCCACAAAATCGTACGAATTACGTTGCTTCCGATTAGCATAAAAATGATTGGTAAAATGCTCTAAAACGCCTGTTTTTATATCATTTTCGTACCTGTGACCTGCTTCAGAAATAGTATCTGTGACAAAGAGTTTTATATCATAATTATTCCAATAATCACGAAAATACGATTTCGTTACATAACGCATCATACGATCTTGAGATGATGGTTTCTGTTGTTCTAACAATTCTAATACTGTTGCATCCGATGACAAAGGTGTTTCTATCTCGTCTAGTAATTTATGTACATACACTTCAAAATTACTATCCTCTCCCAAGGCAATATTATCAGCCACTAAAGCATATTTATCGCGTTTAATAACCTGAATTTGTGTGTACGTGTACCACACAATGAAATTGGTATACACAAAAACCAACAATAATAAGTGCCAAAATTTAAGCGCACGCTTAGTCACATAACGCAACGTATCTACTGTAACGCAGAGTAAAAAGTAACCTATAAATACAGTATATAACTCCAAACGTCCAACTGCTGCGGCAATGCCGATAAGCAACAGAGTTAATATCACATTAGAAAGAATGACTTGATGCCAATTAAAACTGTACTTGAGCAGCGTAATACATTTGTCGCGGAACAAAATAAACGCCAAAAACCAAGTCATAATTAAGAAAAAAGCAATAATGGAATAAATCGATAGATTCTCGATACGATATAGCGCTAATTCAAATCCTGAATTGTAAAGTAAATCGCGAAATAACCAGAAAATAAGTCCAAAAAACAGGAGCGACAATAATTGCATCAACCACATCCACAATAAATTACGCGACGACTTCGAATGTAAGAAAGGTAAAGTAATTTTGAAATAAAAAGTAGCTATCATCGTACAAAAAGCCACACTAATAATAATGAGATGACCTAATGACGACATATATTCACCTGACGCATAATAAATAGGCGAAAAAATATCGGAACTAAAAAGCAAATCAGGAATATTGAAATACAAACAAACGCAAGTGATAAGAGCAAACACACCAAAAGCCATCAAAAAATAGCGAGCTTGGTGCATTTTTTCCCCAAACCAATAATCCAGTAAATAAAATAGTACAAAAAACAGAATAAAAGCTGCTACATAAAAGAAAGTACCTAAATACGCAAATTCTCGACGAAATACCACTTCACCATTCTTCGATAAAGAAAACAAATAGGTTCCATTTTGCGCATAAATAGGCCAACTATCTGCTTGCTTTTTAACCAACTGCTGTTCTACCACAATACGACTATCCATGAAAAAGCCTTGGGCAAAACGATTCTTTACGTATTTACTATCAGTTAAATTATAATCGTCTTTAATTTTTATGAATGCCACAATAGTACAGCTATCTACCGACAGCGTTTTAACAACACCATAGGCATTGCCCAAGTGACAAAAACGCTCAGGTTCTTTATTTGTGGGCGATAAATTGCTAATATCTATCTTATTGTCAGTCCAATAGAGTAAATTCTGTCCTTTGAAAATGTAGTATGAAATATCGGAATGATTGGCTATATCGAAGGTATGGAATACATCCCACTGCTGAGCCATAACCACCTTTTGCAAATCAGCCATGGTTTTATCAGCTTGTTTCTCCTTCTTGAGTAATGTACTCTGAAACAAATTAATAGGCAACGACTCCCGATCCGATTGCTTATACAAGTATTCGAACAAAATACCTAACCCAATAGCTACGAACAGCGCAATAAAAATGGCTAAAAATTTTTGTTTAGGACTCATAACTGATGATGGTAAAATAGATATAGTTATTTTTTGACTGTCAATAAACTCTCTTCATGGTGATAAGGCTCCCCTTTCAATATAGTCATAGCACGATAAAGTTGTTCCGCAAAAATGGGACGAATAATTTGATGCGAAAATGTCATCTTTGAAATAGAAATAAGAGTATTCGCACGATTATAAACTGCTTGTGAAAAACCGTATGCGCCGCCAATTACAAAGACTAATCGCTTTACTGAAGCGTGTTGCCGTTGATCAATCCACTGTGCAAACTCCATAGAAGTAAATTGTCTCCCTTTATCGTCCAATAACACCACAAAATCGCTCGAATCGAGTGATTTTAAAATCAAGTCACCCTCTTTATCGCGTTGCTGAGCTTGTGTCAACGCTTTCGTTTGTTTCAAATCGGGAATCGTTACCACCTCCAAAGGTAAGTAAAACTTTAAGCGCGACACATATTCATTAGTTGCCTCTGCAAAATAGGCGGTGGTGGTCTTCCCCACCCAAAGTAACGTTAACTTCATACGGTTGAAAATAGCAAATAAGGTCAACTACAGATTTAACAAATCGCCTACGACAAATGGCTTTAAATGAAGATGTTTTGACCTTTTGGTTAATAACTAGACAGCCCTAACAATGCAAAAATCGTACAACAAGTCTAGTATTTTCAAAAAAATAAATTACCTTTGCCGAGTATATGCGTTTGCAAATTTCGTTTTTTTTAGATTAATAACCAACTTAAATGCTACTTTTTTCTAAAAATATGCCTTTGGTATGTTTTTTGCTCGGTAATTAGTGGTAGTTTTTTTCTAAGAAACAAATGACTATGAAAAACCTTAAATACTCCTTATCACTCATCGCACTGGCACTGGCTTTTACAGTACAAGCGCAACAAATAGATGCTATACCAGATATTGTAGCTGGTTTTAACAGCGGTTACAGCGATGCTATTGCCGAACATCTAAATGATAATGTTGAGTTGGTAATCAAAAATGCGAACAACGTATTCACCAAACAACAAACAAAAACGATTTTAAACGATTTTTTCAAAAAAAATCCGCCACTTCGATTCTCCATTATGCACCGCGGCGATAAAGAAAGCGCCCAATTTGTTATTGGAAATCTCGAAACCACCAATGGCACTTATCGTGTTTACTTCTTGATAAAGAAAAATTTAGTACAACAATTACGTATAGAAGGTTCAGATGATTGACAATTTAGACGAGCTCATTAAACTCTGGTTTGCCGAAGATATTGGCGACGGAGATCATACCACCCTGTCGTGCATTCCTGCCGACGCCATAGGGAAATCACAACTTATCATTAAAGAAAATGGCGTATTAGCTGGCGTTGAAGTCGCTAAACGTGTATTTCAAGCATTCGACCCAAGTCTTCACATGACTCAATTTTTACATGATGGTGATCAGGTAAAGGTTGGTGACATTGTGTTTGTGGTGGAAGGACGTATTCAATCGCTCTTACAAACGGAACGTTTAATGCTTAATATTATGCAACGCATGAGCGGTGTAGCCACACGCACAGCGCAATATGTAAAAATGCTCGAAGGCACCAAAACACGCGTACTCGACACACGTAAAACCACACCAGGCTTGCGTTTGCTCGAAAAAGAAGCGGTCAAACTTGGTGGTGGCTGCAATCACCGCATTGGCTTGTACGACATGATTCTGCTCAAAGACAATCACGTAGATTTTGCTGGTGGCATCGACAAAGCCATTAACCGCGCTAAAGATTACTGCAAAGCCAAAGGAAAAGATCTTAAAATAGAAATAGAAGTACGTAACTTTGACGAAATTCGCCAAGTAATGGCTGTTGGAGGTGTTGACCGCATTATGCTCGACAACTTTTCGCCAGTGGACACCAAAAAAGCCGTTGAATTGATTGGTGGTAAATACGAAACAGAATCGTCTGGCGGTATTACGTTCGACACGCTTCGTGAATATGCCGAATGTGGTGTTGACTTTATTTCAGTAGGCGCCCTCACCCACTCTGTTAAAAGTTTGGATATGAGTTTTAAGGCCGTTAAATAAGGAAACTTAATTTGAATAATAAAAAAGACGCAACTAGTTAGTTGCGTCTTTTTTTTCTGTTTTGCTATTTTATGGTTATCTTTGCCAGACAAACGATTTTTTGGTAATGCAAAAACTATTTTTTTATCTCATGATGGCTTTAGTAGTTTGTAGTTGTGGTCACACAGGACAGCAAACTACGAATGAACAGACGCCTGATTCTACCTTAACCATTACTTACGCCACAGGATTTAAACTAGATTATTTCCCGCATTATAAACGTGTCACCGTTTTTAATCCTTGGCAAAAAGGCAAAATTCTTTCCACCTACTATTTGGTAACTGACGAGAATACACAAACGCCAGATGCCTCACAAACAGTACATGTACCACTGACCAAATTAGCCGTGACATCATGCACTCATTTTGAATTTCTAGCCCTATTGAACGAACTTCAAACCGTAACTGGCGTATGTACACCCGAATTGATTTATAATGAAACCATAGCCACAGCTTACGCACAAGGTAAAATAACAAGTCTAGGCGATGCGTTTAATACCAATGTAGAACGCCTATTGATGCTCAAACCTGATGCGTTGATGTTAGCGAGTTATAACCAGCAAGATGATAATGCGAAACATTTAGCGACTGCAGGTATTCCGTTGCTGTTCAATAACGAATGGACCGAACAATCGTTACTTGGACGCGCAGAATGGATAAAATTCGTGGCTGCTTTCTACAACAAAGAAGCAGAGGCTGGTCAACTATTTGATGCCATGGCCGAACGGTATAATGCCGCCAAAAAAGTAGCGCAAGAAGTAAAACAAAAACCAACTATTTTAGCTGGTGGAAATTTTAAAGGAACTTGGTATATGCCTGGTGGACAAAGTTATATGGGTCGTCTTTTTGTAGATGCGGGTGCCGATTATTTTTATGCTAATGATACCACTTCAGGCAGTTTACCACTTAATTTTGAAACGGTATTAAACCAATTTTCAAAAGCGGATGTGTGGTTAAATGCGCCTGTGGCCAGTTTACCAGAACTTCTCAAGATGGACGAACGCCACCAGCTTTTCAGTTCAGCTCAGAAAGGCAATGTTTATGGTTTTTGGGCACGTACCAAACCAAGTGGCGCTAATGATTTTTGGGAAAGTGCCGTGGTGCATCCCGATTTAGTTTTAAAAGATGTGATATGGGCCTTGCATCCTGAATTATTGCCCACTTATACGCCAGTCTACTTAATACGTTTAAAATAAATCCTCAATAACTAGTTGTGAACACATTACCTAAAAAAACATTTCTTTTTGTCGGGTTAATTTTACTCACGGCGGCACTCTTCCTATTGGACATTGCTTTAGGCAGCGTACGATTACCGCTAGAAGCACTCTTATCCGATAATCCTATTTATCACGAAATCATTGTCAATTTTCGACTACCCAAAGCATTAACAGCCATTATTACAGGCGCTTCTATTTCGGTGGCAGGTTTATTGATGCAAACACTTTTTCGTAATCCTTTAGCTGGTCCATACGTATTAGGCGTCAGTTCTGGATCAAGTTTAGGTGTGGCTATTTTTTTATTAGGGAGTTCTATACTTCCCATTACTTTTATACAAAGCGGTTGGGGACTCGTTATTTCAGCCATTTTAGGTGGTATTTTAGTATTATTACTGGTATTAGGCGTTTCGTTTCGTGTGCGCCAAGCTGTATCTCTGCTCATTGTGGGTATTATGTTTGGTCAAATAGCTGGTTCTTTGGTCACTATCTTACAAAACAATAGTAATCCTGACGCGCTCAAATTATTTGTAGTGTGGACATTTGGTAGCCTTTCGGCTGTAAGCTGGACTTATATGCAAGTGATGCTACCGTTCGTTGTGATAGGATTAGTGCTGGCGTTATCCATTCAAAAATCATTAAATGGGCTTGTTATTAGGCGAAAATTATGCACAAGGTTTAGGTATTAACATTGTGCGCACGCGTTTTCTGATTATCATCGCCGTAGCCTTATTAGCTGGAACAACCACCGCTTTTACGGGTCCCATTGCGTTCATTGGTATGGCTGTGCCGCATTTAGTGCGTGGATTATTCCGCACATCCGATCATCGTATAACACTACCAGGAACCATGTTGTGCGGCGCCTCATTGCTCCTATTGTGCGATTTGGCCACACAATTACCTGCCGATGGTTATACGCTCCCAATAAATGCCATTAGTGCTTTAGTCGGTGCTCCGATTATTATTTGGATTATTTTAAAAAAGAAAGGTAATAGCTAACCAATAACATGCTTAGAACAACTAACTTACATATAGGATACGGACGTCGCGCAGTACAAAGTGACTTGAATTTGCATGCCAACGCACGCGATTTGATTTGTCTTACAGGTACCAATGGCTGTGGTAAAAGCACCTTATTACGCACTTTAGCGGGCTTACAAAAACCACTGAAAGGAGACATTACCATACAAGGCAAATCGGTACAAAAATTAAGCAGTTACGAACGTTCTACGCTTTTCTCATTAGTACTGACGGACTCGATTGATACGGAAAATTTAACGGTTCACGATTTAGTGGCTTTAGGGCGATTCCCTTATACCAATTGGGCTGGAAGTCTTTTAGATACAGATGAAGCCAAAATAGCAGAAGCATTACAACAAGTAAGCTTAACCCACAAAGCGCATTGTTACTTAACCGAAATAAGTGATGGTGAAAAACAACGCGCAGTGATTGCTAAAGCAT
This sequence comes from Prevotellaceae bacterium, assembly GCA_020636695.1. Lineage (GTDB taxonomy): Bacteria > Bacteroidota > Bacteroidia > Bacteroidales > Paludibacteraceae > W0P28-013. The sequence goes on along the minus strand of JACJXJ010000002.1, from coordinate 76,586 downwards.
TGGCACAAGATACACCACTCGTATTGTTGGATGAACCTACGGCACATCTCGACCTACCTAACCGTATCGAAATTATGCTATTGCTACGCCGTTTATCGGTAAATACGCAGAAAACCTTTATTCTATCGACACACGAACTCGATTTGGCGTTACAAATGGCAGATAAAATTTGGTTGATGGGCGAACATGGCGTCGAAGTGGGCATACCTGAAGATTTGATGCTCACAGGTAAATTTCAGGAAGCGTTCGGCAGTCATTCATTTCAATTCGACGAAAACGATGGTCATTGTAAAATAAACCATTTGGTAGGCCCGTTACACGTGAACGTTATAGGTGAAAAGCCAGCGACCTTATGGCTACAACACGCACTGCTTCGCTGTGGCATTCAGCTGTCCGAATCGGCGTCAATTACTATTGAAGCGCACGATGGCGTATTTCGTCTCCATAATACCGACGTGCATTCGATTGAAGAAATTCTAAAACTACTCATGGATTAGTGCTGTTTTTTTAGAAACAGCTTAAAAAATAAAAAATACAGATTATGAAATACGTATTAACGCTTTTATCACTGCTCGTTACACTCGTTGTGGCACAAGCAACTACCATTTATCAGATTGATATTCGCGATGATATCAACAGTAAAACGTGGATTTACACCAAACAAGGATTTGCAGAAGCGGCTGAACTGAAAGCCGATGCAATTCTTATCAACCTGAACACCTATGGCGGCGAAGTGGTTTATGCCGATAGCATCAGAACCACCATTTTAAACTCAAAAATTCCCGTCATCGCCTTTATTGATAATAACGCCGCCTCAGCTGGTGCTTTAATTTCCATTGCTTGCGACCAAATTTATATGCGACCAGGCGCTAGTTTTGGCGCTGCCACGGTTGTAAACGGCACTGACGGACAACAGATGCCTGACAAATACCAATCGTACATGCGCGCCACGATGCGTTCTACCGCCGAAGCGCAAGGCAAAGATTCGTTGGGCAATTGGAAACGCGAACCACTCATTGCGGAAGCCATGGTGGACGACCGCACAGTGATTCCAAATCTCATCGATTCGGGCAAAACGCTCACATTTACCACCGAAGAAGCTATGAAACACGGCTATTGCGAAGGCACGGCTGAAAACATAGAAGCCGTTTTGACGCAAGCGGGTTACGCAGCGGGCACTTATACGCTACAGGTGTACGAACCAAGTACTATGGATAACTTAAAAGGGATTTTAACCAACACCTTTTTGCAAAGTATCCTGATTATGTTGATTATTGGTGGCATCTATTTTGAATTACAAACGCCAGGCATTGGATTTCCGCTAGCTGCAGCAGTGGTGGCAGCTATACTCTACTTTGCGCCACTTTATATCGACGGATTAGCTGCCAGTTGGGAAATTATTCTATTTGCTATTGGTGTGATTCTGATTATTTTAGAAATCTTTGTCATTCCGGGCTTTGGCGTGGCTGGCATCAGCGGTATTGGACTCGTCATTTTTGGTTTAACCATGAGTATGATCGATAATGTGAACTTTAATTTTGAAAACGTACCAACAGGACAAATCGGTCGCTCGCTCTTTACCGTGATGCTCGGTTTATTACTCGGATTTGCGGCGATAATCTACTTCACGTGGAAAATTGGCACGAAAGGCATTTTCCGCAAATTGGCGTTAGAAGCCACCCAAGAAACCGCTTCTGGATTTGTAGGCGTGCCTACGGAACAACTCACCTTGGTGGGTAAAAATGGCATCACAACCACCGATTTACGCCCTTCGGGCAAAGTAGAAGTGGATGGCAAACGCTACGATGCTGTAGCCGACAATGGCGCATTTATTAGCAAAGGAGCTCATATCAAGGTAATTCGCTACGAAACGGGACAAGTTTATGTAATACCAACCGAATACTAATACCGCATTGGGTCATAAAAAATGACTAATTTCGTATCTGGTTCAGAAAATATTTTATAATTTTGCAAGCGCAAATCAGCATTGCCTCATTGTGTAATGGTAGCACAGCAGATTCTGGTTCTGTATGTCAGGGTTCGAGTCCTTGTGAGGCAACAAAAATCCCCAATAATTCTCTGATATTAAGAAAATTATCGGGGATTTGTTATGTTTGACTAGAGTTTTTAATTATAAAAAATTCATTTTACGTTTTTACTATCTTCGGCAACTTGTTCCAAATGGAACAGATTTTGATTTTTCCTCTAGTTCGCCTTGATTTATAGATACATTGCCAATATGTTTAACAGTATATCTATTTACGCCAAATACCAGCGCAATGGTAAAGCATCTACAAACCGTTTCATTTTCTAACTGTACGGCTATTCTGTGCCATGTAGTAGATGTTTGAGTATATTTCATCTTATCCCCCATAGTTATCAACTCAAAGCATGAATTACAAATTTATCAAGTTTGTTTTTTTGCCTGCTATTTTTACTTACAATTTGTCTCAAAAGTAATCATTAAACACAAATAAAAAATAGTGACGGGAAAAACTATTTTTTTGAAGTTGTAAAAATAAAGCGCCTGATTAGGGCGCTTAGAAGAGTTATAACGGCGAATATATGCAAAGTAAGACGGTGACTTCAAATCCACTTTCAAACAGATAATTTTGGAAGGGCTACAACCTTGAATTTACTACTAGTCTCGCTCATTTTGTATATACAATGTTATGGGTTGGTCATTTAAACAAGTCTTCTGATTTCTGGTTTATTTCTAAATTCATTGATTTTGTTTAATGAAATCGAATCAACGAATTCCTGTATTTCATTTGCAGAAGGAAATACTCATCACAACTCCATCTACGTCCATATATTGATTGCTTGAAATTGTATTTTACCAGACCGAACAATCAACAATATTTAATTTCTCCTTCGCTTTCAATATTTTAAATCAAATGTAAGATTTACAACATATGAAAGCGCCAATCGCTACTGCATAAAAAAAGTATCCAGAACTGTGCTTTTTATTGGCATTTCTTTGCCGTAAGTTCTTTACATTATTTGATTTTGCTGTCTGTTCCATTCTGATATTTGATTTTGCTTCGGTCAATGCGTCGATAAACCCTTGATATTTTATCATCTACCATAAATCCACCTTTTTTCTGGCAAATTATCTAATGATATTGCATCAATATAAAAAGTGAACTTATCATTGTCCTTGCGACATTTGAATATCATAAGTTTTCTGGCGTATGCATTTGTCAAGATGTTGTGAATTTATTTTGCGCATTCACATTAAGTCCAAAGTCAATAGGATAATTCCGATTAGGCTACATTTTTTATCAGAATTGCTATTTTTAAATGATTATTTATATTTTATTAATTTCTAGTTTCAATGTCATTTATATCTATCAGCGCGGAGTTGCGGTCTTCAAACTTGCCCATAACGTTTTATTTGGGCTGTAATTCACCATTTAAAACATTCGTAAATGAACTTTATTGTTAAATTATAATTGTTTATAAATAAATCATTTAATTACATTTATAAAAAGTATCACGAATTGCGTTTTATACTATTAAGTGCAGCGAATGTACATTTTTTTAATTAACAAGTTTTTACAAAAGTTTTTTTATTTTTTGCCTTTTTCTAACAAAACAAAAATACAAATTTAAAATGTTTTCCAAAAAAATCTTATTAGAATAAAAAGGACCATTACTGGTCAATTTTGAAGAGATATTACAAAATGAATATTTACCACTAATACCTCATCATGTTATTGATTTGAGCTTACGTGAGGTGTTGGTTCAGTTTAAAATAGCCCATTATCGCCTTTCTTAGATCTATTATCAATCATACACCTTAAACAATTCTACAAAAAGTCTAAATAGTAAAAATTGATTCGCCATATTTACAGGTAAATTTGTATCTTTGTAGTTTGAAACAATTGGATGTGAACAAATCCTACAAACAACCTGAGTATGACAACCTTTGAAGCCCTTTATAAAAAACCGTCGCAGCATACGTAAATACCTCAATAAGCCGGTAGAGTGAAAAGTAGATGCTATTTTACGCACTACGTTAATGTCGCCTACCTCAAACGTGCCAATGGTTGGGAATTTATAGTGATTGACCAGCGCGATACGTTAGGTAAAACGGCGTCGTGTCGAGAATTTGGCAGCAAGTTTGTGGCAGATGCGCCACTCGCTATTGTGGTGTTTTACGATGCCGGAAAAGCGATGTGTGGTACGAAGATGCGTCTATTGCCGCCATCATCATCCAATTGGCAGCCGCCGTTTAGAGTTGGGAAGCTGTTGGCAAGCATAATCGTGCACATACAGCGAAACGACAACCCTGAAGCCTCGTTAGAAACATACTTCAGATACCTGATAATAAACACGTTTTATGTATGATAACGCTTGGTTTATGGGACGAAGACGCAAGCCTTACGACGAAGAAAAACTCGCCTACGACAAAATTCACTATAATCAGTATTGATGAATCAACCTCTGCAACATATTGTATTAATTGGCGCTGGCAATTTAGCCACAAATTAGGATTGGCGCTACACCGCCGTTAGCTTGCATTGTCAGGATTTACAACCACACATGGAGCAATCCGCCAAACACTTGCAGAACAGCTGAATGCGGATTTACACGAATTTATCCGAACTCGTACCCACAGCGGATCTCTATATTTACGCCTTGAAAGATGATGCGCTGGAAGTTATCAGCACCGTTTCGGTAACACAAGGACTACACGTACACACCGCTGGCAGCATGCCGATGACTATTTTTGCTCAAAAAACAGCGCAATTTTGGTGTTTTATATCCTTTCAAACATTCTCAAAACAGAAATTGAGTCGGTTTCACCAGAAATACCCATTTTATCTCGGGGAATTCAACAGAAAACATTGATAAACTGACAGTTATATCAAATCAAATAACAAACAAAGGTATTCACAGCTAACGACGAACAGAGAATACATACATTTGTCGGGTGTATTCGCATGTAATTTTACCAATTACTTATACGCTATTGCCGAAAACTCTTACAGAGCAAAACTTGCCGTTCGACTTACTAACGCTCATTACTGAAACGTTGGAGAGAAGGCAAACGGTTGCCAAGTAAAGCGCAACGGGCCCTGCACAACGTGGCGACCAAGTGATGATTAACCAAACACATGGAGTTGCTCCAGCAACATCCGAATGGCAAGCCATTTATAAACAACTCACTCAATCGATTGAACAAACTAAAACCATTAAATAGCACCTATGAACTTTAAACAAGCTTTAACCCAAGTCAAAGCCTTTGCTTTGATGTAGATGGCGTTTTATCCGCCACCTGCATTCCTTTACTACCAATGGCATTGAACCCATGCGCATGATTAATATAAAAGATGGTTACGCAATACATTTAGCCGTAAAAAAGGGTATCCTGTTGCCATCATCACAGGCGGAAAAACAAAGCTATACGAATACGTTTCACCGATTTGGGCGTTCAAGATATTTGTTGGCTTCACACTATAAAGTAACTGATTTAACGATTTCTGCCAAACCAATCTAAAAGCTAAAGAAGTGATGTACATGGGCGATGATATTCCAGATTACGAAGTGATGAAACTGGCTGGTTTACCTGTTTGCCCTGCCGATGCAGCACCAGAAATCAAGGCTATTTCGTGTTATGTGAGCGATAAAAATGGTAGTCACGGCTGCGGACGCGATGTGATAGAACAAGTGTTGAAAGCTCAAGGACATGGATGAACGGTCAAGAAGCGTTGGCTGATAAACTCATACAATATACAATTTACATTATACAAAGACTTATGCACAAACTCATTCGTTATAAAATTTACTATTTATCATTTGTAGCACAGTTATTAATGGCAAAGCCATTATAATGCCCACGTTAATAATTCAACTCTCTACACGCTCACCCTAATTATGGATGCTTTGTGTGGTGATTTTGGCAACGGTTCTCATTGCAGCTGCGGTTGCGTAATCAATGATTGCTTCGATTTAAAAATAGACCGCATCAATCGCCTGACCGCGTATTGATTATTTGGTACATTATCAAAACCAACAGCCATGCGCTTATATCAGGTACTAACAGGTTTAGGTGTTTTGATTGGTTTAGTCATCGCCTATCATATTACGTAATATGACATTGGGCCTCATTTTCGTGGTTGGCTAAACAGGCATGCTGTGTTTTACTCAAGCGTCGCATAAAACGTCAATTTCTAATTGGTAACCTTATCATCGCACTATCGGCAGCTTTGGTTCCATTATTACCTGTAATCGTGAAAGCGAACTGCTGACGCAAAGTTATGTGATTTAATTCAAGAAACACCGTGATACGCACACTCTATATGTGGATTGCGGGATTTGCTGCCTTTGCGTTTATTTGGACCTGATTCGTGAAATCATTAAAGATATGCAGGACGAATATGGCGATCGCGAAATGGAATGTGCACCATTCCTATTGTATGTGGCACCACTTGGACAAAATGGATCAGTGCACTCGTGACATTATCAGTTGCCGCTTTAGGTTAGTTAATTATCACCTACTTCCACCTGCCAAACGATGGTTTCGATTACGATACGTTACTTTCTATTCAGTATTGTAGCACCAAGCTATCTGTTTGTTAGTATTATTGTGGAGTAAAATTGCTAAGCTTTACAACATCCTGCTACACTCGCTAAATTCATTATGGTAATTGGCGTTGCATACAGCTTAGTGTACTATTATCTATTAGCTAAAGCGTATGGTTTATATTTCTGACTTATTTCAAGTGCTTTAATCCTAAAAACTTATGTTGAATAAATTACCATACAACATCATTCTTGGTTCACAATCGCCACGCCGTCAGGAACTACTGCACGGATTGGATGGACCTTTACGTAAACGTGATTGACGGATTAGAAGAAAACTTCCAGCCACATTGGCAAGGTGAAAGTCCTGATGTTTTTGGCACAACAAAAAAAAGCAGACGCTTACCGGAACACTGACGCCACACGATATGCTCAATACAGCCGACACGATTGTATGGCTCGATGGGATTGTATACGGAAAACCAAAGATAAAGCGGATGCCAAAGCTAATGTTACGAGCACTTTCAGTAAACACATGACGTTATCACGAATTGGTGGCCTGTACCACCACTGAACGCCAAGAAACATTTGCTGCCATTTCTGAAGTAACTTTGGTTCGCTTCCGACGAAGAAATTGACTATTAAGTATCGAAAATGCAAAACCGATGGATAAAGCTGGAAGTTATAGCGTCTAAGAGTGGATTGATATATTGGTAGAATGCACATGTTGATGGCCTTTTTGATAATGATGGATTACTGCGACTTATATACAGCTTTTAAAGAATTGGAAATAATGAATCTTACAAAAAGAATAATGATTGGTTGTGTTTAATGATCAGCGCTGTATCATTGAAAGCTACCACTATCAATAAGATTCCATTGTTTCTAGTTCATTTTTTGAAACCACTCCCCATGGCATTTCAGTCGACTCCATTGTAACATTTGGCAAAACATTTATCGGGCAGCCTCTACAAATATGGTGGACAGGTAACTCGATTTGACTGTCTAGGATTTACGTCGTATCTATTGAAACAATTTGATTCAATTTGCTACATTCTGCCACCGCACAATACAAGCGACCATGTATATACCAATTTGATTCCATACGTAAAGGCGACTTGGTTTATTTTGAAGGTCATCGACGCGGCAGCATCGGTCGCAGGAATCGTGGTAAGTGATAGTTTGAAAAATGGTGCATTTGACTTTTACACGCTTCTACCAGCAGCGGCATCGTTATCAGCCACAGTCGTGGAACCGTATTATAACAACCGATTAGTAGGCGCTTCACGCGTTTTAACTATACTGATTTTGCGTTGAATGCCATTACGACACCTACACCTTTACAAATGAACCAACAGCAGAAGTAATGCCTGAAAACCAGAACCCCATCATCCATTCCGGTACAAAAAGGAGTACACTCTATTCGCTAGCACGTCGTACAATATATCGGTAGATACGTTGAAAGCACTCAATCATTTATCGTCGAATAATATTCGTGACAAGACTCACAATAACCCGATAACAAAAAGCCGCCCGGTTATCAAAGTAAATCGGGCGTTATTTTTTATAGTTCACTGATGCGAACGCGTTTCGTCTTCAGCTTACTATTATTGAGTAAATCGACGAGTTTAACGGTTTTAGAAGCTGGCACAGCCACATAGGCGCAATCCTGTTTAACTTCGATGCGACGTTACCCATGTAGCGTTCAACTGGCCTTGCTTTAGAATAAACCAGCAATATCGGCTTTAGATATTTTATCGCGACGACCGCCGCTGGCAATATAAGCGTTTTATCTTCGACTTTTGAGTTGTTTATTGTCTGCTAATTTTTCCTCTTTCAACCCAGGCCAAATACTCGCGTAATGGTTGATTGCGGGTGATAATGTACGCTGTACCATCACTATTCATACAGGCTACCATTACGATCGTAAATCCGTTTCCGTATTAGGCAATTCAAAATGAATAATAAACCGTAGTTCTGGAATATCTAATCACGTGCTGCCAAATCGGAAGCCACAATCAATTGCAACGTACCATTACGAAATTTCACCAACACCTTTTCGCGTTCGTTCTGATCCATCGTACTCGAAAAGCAACCATGTTCAATTCTCTTTCAGTGAGCGTTTCACTCACGTCGCGTATCGATTCTTTGAATTACAAAGATAATACCCGGCTGATTACCCAAATGAACCTAATTTAGCTAATGTTTCCCGCGTATCAAAGCGAAGTAGCCATCACGCTACGCATGCGTAAATGCTTATTACCCTGCCACAAATAATCAAGAATCAAGGCTGTTTCATCTTGTAAAAACCTGGGAGTTCTGTTTTGGTAGTAGCCGATGTCAATATACGTTTTTTGACTTTAGGAACGCATTAATATTTCAGCCATGTCTTTTCTAAAACCAATTTCCAGCGATTTATCAAACTCATCTAAAGCCATCATCTGAATAGCATCCGTATTAAAAACTACACGGCCAAATGGTCGGCCACACGTCAGTGTACCAATAAGTAATGCTGGAGGATGTTTTAAGTCCAACTTATCCTGATAACCTGCGTCCACCATATACTTATTAGCCTAAAACCTGCTCCCAAAGTACATTACAACCTGCTCAATTTGTTGAGCTAATTCCCTACGGAACTACTATTAAGGCTTGTATTTGGTGCTAAATCAGGCTTAATTCTGTTCGATAATTGGCACCATAAAGCAAGCGTTTTACCTGTTCCTGTGAGCATAGCACCACTTCTGGCTTTTCTTGTATGGCAACAATATGTCTTTTGCATGGGATTGAGCGGTAACGCCCAATTTAGCCAATAATTGACCTGTATCTTGTTAGAAGTATTCATACCACAAAAGTACTACATTTTCAGAGGCTATCCACCATGATGCAATAAAAATAAATCTGGGTAATTCCACAAGTCCCAAAGCCAAATCATTTAATACAACATTAAAACTCTTAATCATTAAGAATATAGCAAGCTTATAAACTTCACAGTTTGTAATAACATTGTAAAATACAGAATTATGTTTTTTTATGAAAACATTTGGATATATCGAAATTTGTACCTAAATTTGTTTTATGATTGATAGCTAATGAGAACGGTCTCAAAAGGTCCCTTTATTTATTTTTTAATAAGCTTATAAAAAACAATACACCAAACAAACCAACATCTGCTTTAAAACAGATTGCTTTATTTGACTATTTTTCATTAATCAGAGTGATATTTAATGGCAAAACAATCGGTTTTAACTGAAGAATTAAGAAAAAATTTGGCTTTGATACCTTCAAAAGGTAATCAGAAGCCATTATTCGAAACGTTCTGACGGCAAGATATACCTTGTATTGATGCCTACAGGAGGTGGTAAAAGTCGTTGCTACTACTTCCGTCATTGATGATGGAAGAACTGCCGTCGTTATTTCACCACTCATCGCGTTGATGAAAATCAAGTAAATGCTATGCGTAGCTTCAGCGAAGAAGATGGTGTAGCTCATTTTGAATTCATCACTTAACAAAGCTGCTATTGAAGAAGTAAAAGCAGATTTGCGAAGCAACAAAACCAAGTTATTATACGTTGCTCCAGAGTCACTCACCAAAGAAGACAATGTAGCGTTTTTACGTACTATCAAAATTTCATTCTATGCTGTGGACGAAGCACATTGTATATCGGAATGGGGTCATGATTTTCGCCCAGAATACAGACGCATACGTCCTATTATTAACGAAATAGGCACAGCTCCTGTGATAGCTCTAACAGCTACCGCTACTCCAAAGGTACAACACGATATTCAAAAAACATTAGGCATGAGTAATGCTACTGTGTTTAAATCGTCGTTTAATAGACCAAACTTATACTATGAAGTACGCCCTAAAAATGCCAATATTGACAAAGAATTAATCAAATTTGTAAAATCACAAGCTGGCAAATCAGGAATTATCTACTGCTTAAGTCGTAAAAAAGTAGAAGAAATAACTGAATCGCTTCAATTAAATGGCATTTCAGCACTCGCCTATCATGCAGGCATGGATTCAGCTGTTCGTTCCGAAAATCAGGATAAATTTTTGATGGAAAAAGTCGAAGTTATCGTTGCCACCATTGCTTTTGGTATGGGAATTGATAAGCCCGATGTGCGCTACGTTATTCACTACGATATTCCAAAAAGCTTGGAAGGTTATTACCAAGAAACTGGACGTGCAGGACGTGATGGTGGCGAAGGTTTATGCATTGCCTTTTATAATAACAAAGACTTGCAAAAATTAGAAAAATTTATGCAAGGCAAACCTGTAGCCGAACAGGAAATCGGCAAACAACTTTTAATAGAAACGGCCGCTTACGCCGAATCGTCTATTTGTCGACGCAAACTGCTATTGCATTATTTCGGCGAAGAATATACAGAGGAAAACTGCGGTAATTGTGATAACTGTCTCAATCCTAAAAAACAAGTGGAAGCTCAAGATTTATTATGTGCAGTACTAGAAACAATGGTCGCAGGCAAAGAAAAATTTAAAGCCGAAGTCATCATTGATATTCTTAACGGTAAAGAAACCGCTGAAATCAAATCGTATCACCTCGAAGAACTAGAAATGTTCGGGTCGATTACTGGCGAAGAAGGTTCGCTTTTAAGTGCTGTTATTCGACAAGCCATGATCAATGGTTATATTGCAAAAGAAATAGAAAACTATGGTGTATTGAAAATCACTAAAGCTGGTCAAGAATATTTAAAAAAGCCGGCCTCTTTCCCTATTTCCAAAGACAATGAGTTTAACGATGAAGTAGAAGAAACTCCACAACGTGGCGGAGGGTCAGGAGCTATGGATCCCGCTTTATTTACCATGCTCAAGGATTTACGTAAAAAGATGTCGAAACACATGGAGTTACCTCCATTTGTTATATTCCAAGATCCTTCGTTAGAAGCCATGGCTACGACCTACCCTATTACCATTGAAGAACTTCAAAATATTCCTGGTGTTGGTATTGGTAAAGCTAAACGTTATGGGCAAGAATTTGTTGATTTGATACGTACTCACGTACGTGAAAATGAAATTGAACGTCCTGAAGATTTACGTGTACGCACAGTGGCTAATAAGTCAAAACTAAAAATCGAAATCATACAAGCCATCGACCGCCAAGTGGCACTTGATGACTTAGCCGAATCGAAAGGTCTCGATTTTAACGAATTATTAGACGAAATAGATACGATTGTTTATTCAGGTACCAAAATCAATATCGATTATTTCTTAAATGAAATAATGGACGAAGAACATTTAGAAGAAATATTTGAATACTTCAAAAATCAAGCACAAACAGATAATATCAGTGATGCCTTACGTGATTTGGGAGAAGATGAATACTCCGAAATAGAAATTCGTTTGGTACGTGTGAAATTTCTATCTGAAATGGGTAATTAACCACACTCACAAACTATTTTTTTTATTAAAAACTTTATATACCTTTGTAGTGTCTTAACTTAATTTTTTGAAAACACCAATGAAAAACAAATTTATCGCGGTGGCGTGTGCCATTTGCTTATTCGGCTACAGCTTACCTACACAGGCCGATATTCCTGCCAATTATTACTCATCGGCAAATAACACCTCAAGTACAAACGATGCTTTACGTATAGCCTTATACAGTATTATCAACAGCCATACAATCATTGGCTATAGTAGTTTACCTGAACAAGTATATGCAGCCCCTATTTCTCCTTCCGACTTTAATAACGGACCGAACAATACACTAGAAGATATTTACTCCTCTCAACCTTACAAATCCACAGACGGAGGAGCCTCTGCTACACAATGTGGAACAGGTTGGAATAAAGAACACTCTTTCCCAAAAAGTTGGTTTGGAGATGCAAGTCCTATGATGAGCGACGCCTTTCATATTTACCCTACAGACATTCGTATGAATTCTGCACGCAGTAATTATCCATACGGAGATTTACCAGCCAAGCCTAAAAATTGCGATATTGGTTATGGTAAAGGAGGATCGGCTGCATATACTAGTGATGGTGTAGGAACCACTATTTTTGATCCAGGTGATGCAGGCTATAAAGGTGACCTTGCTCGTACTTATTTTTATATGCTTACTTGCTACAGAAATAAAAATTTAGCACAAACAGCCGAAGCCCAAGTGATGGTTGCTTACGCAAATAGTGTTTCCGAATTTACCCCTTATTCAGTTAGTTTATTGATGAAATGGCATCGCGAAGATCCAGTTTCATCAAAAGAGCGCATACGTAATGATGCTATTTATGTACACCAAGGCAATCGTAATCCATTTATTGATTACCCTTGCCTTGCAGAGTATATGTGGGGCGATAGCACTACTAAAAGTGTTGACTTTTCAAAATTAGTATCCTCTTATGATGCATCGTTTACAGATCAAGGATGTCCTTGTGAAACACCTGGTGCTCCGATAGTCAATACACCAACCTATACCGAAGGCTTAACTGCTGGTGGAAACATTGCCAGCACAGGTGATGCTGCTATAACAGAAAATGGTATTGAGTGGAGTAATACAAGCGGTTTTAGTAATGGGGCAGGAACGAAAATAGTAGCTAATCCCACAGCCACCACCACAGGTGCTTTTACTGTAGATATTTCATCATTAACAACGCCTGGGACATATTATTTTAAAGCGTACGCCACCAACAGTATAGGCACCAGTTATTCGGCACAAAGTTCATTTACCATTATAGATCCTGCTCAAGTAGGCTTGGGACCTAATCTTGTTATGGGGACTTTAGTCACTAATGATATTGCTTTTGGCGCATCGAATTCCAAAGAGTTATTTATAAAAATATCAAATGTAACGAGCGATATTACTATTACGCTAACCAATAATAATAATGGCAATTATAAGTTCGCAACAGGTAACACTACCACCATTACACTAACTGCCGCGGAAGCAACTGCGGGTAAAAAAATAACCCTTACACGAGATGGCGGAACTAATGGCGCAACCCTCACCATTAGTGGGAATGGAGTGAACAAAGTACACAATATAGGAGGTAACTAACTTATATCGAAACTATTTATAAAAGAGCGGGCTAAATTTAGTCCGCTTTTTTAGTAAATAAAACTTGGTTTATTGTAAAATATAACTATATTTGCGATTATTTGTATTGTTTAACTTTAAATTTGATCGGATTATGAAATTACATGCGCTACCATCAATGATTTTAGCTGGTTTCTTGTTACTATCGGTCAATAGCTGGGCCGACGAAAGACTCGACGAACCACAACCAGAATTCGCTACTGGAACACCAGTTGTTACAGCTTATTATCAAGCTCCTAATGTATATGTTACAGTAGTTTCTAATGGCAATACCATTAACGAAACAGGCATTTACTATCGTAAAAATAGTTCCGCTGCATCCGATTTATCCGGAACTCGTTTTACGTCTGAATCTATTGTAAGCGATGGAACATTTACCATTGATATGTTTTCAAAATTAGGAGACAAACCTGGCACATATTTTTTTAGAGCCTATGCCAAATATGGCGTAGCCACTCATGCCTTTTCAGACATTATGACGTTCACTATTTATAATGATAATGGGAAAAAAGTCGCTTTGTTTGGACAACCTATCAATAAAGACGAAATTGAATTTGTAGCTCCCGTAAAGGGAACTGTGATAACCAAATCACTCTTTTTACAAATTGACAATATTACTAGCGATGCAACTCTAACAATTACGCCAAAATCTGGTACTTCAGCTGGTACATTTACAGTGACCCCAACTACTATTTCAAAAGCAGATTTAGCGAGCGGTATAACTATAACACTCACCTATAGTGGCAACGTAAAAACTGCTGGTGCCACATTTAAACTAGCAGGAACTGCTCTAGATGGACTAGGACATACCACCTTAAACTTAAAAGGTTCCTATGTTGCAGGAGAATAGAAAGTTTCAATTCAATAAAAAAAGGAACGTTTTCACGTTCCTTTTTTTATTGAATGACTACTTATTAGTAGTTACTTAATTGCTCTTTAACTTGATCGTTAATCATTTTTGCAAATTCGTCAGGAGTCATTGTGCCTTGATCGCCACCATCACCCTGCTTACGCACGGCGATCGTACCATCTGCCATCTCTTTTTCTCCCACAACAAGCAAATAAGGAATACGTTTCAATTCATTATCGCGGATTTTACGACCAATTTTTTCGTTTCTGAAATCACCAATAGCACGCACGTCCAAAATATTCAAACGATTGGCAACTTCTTGTGCATAATCATTGAATTTTTCGCTGATTGGCAACACTACCGCTTGTTCTGGCGTTAACCATAATGGGAATTTACCACCAGTATGTTCAATCAACACAGCCACAAAGCGTTCCATAGAACCAAATGGCGCACGGTGAATCATCACTGGACGGTGTTTTTGATTATCGGCACCAGTATATTCAAGTTCAAAACGTTCTGGTAAGTTATAATCCACCTGAATAGTACCCAACTGCCAACGGCGTCCGATAGCATCTTTCACCATAAAGTCGAGTTTTGGACCATAAAAAGCAGCTTCACCTAATTCAACACGCGCTTTCAACCCTTTTTCTTGACAAGCTTCCACGATAGCACTTTCTGCTTTTTCCCAATTTTCGTCCGAGCCAATATATTTTTCAGTATTATTTGGGTCGCGTAATGAAATTTGAGCTTCAAAATTTTCAAAATCCAATGCTTTGAAAATGATAAAGATAATATCCATTACTTTCAAGAACTCATCTTTCAATTGATCGGGACGACAGAATAAGTGAGCATCGTCTTGTGTAAAGCTACGAACACGTGTTAATCCATGTAACTCACCACTCTGCTCATAACGGTAAACCGTGCCAAATTCAGCCAAACGCAATGGCAAATCTTTGTATGATTTAGGCGTTACTTTGTAAATTTCGCAGTGGTGAGGGCAATTCATTGGTTTCAACAAATATTCTTCACCCTCTTCTGGTGTATGAATTGGTTGGAATGAATCTTTTCCGTATTTAGCATAGTGACCAGATGTTACGTAAAGTTGTTTGTTACCAATATGAGGTGTCATCACTTGTTGGTAACCAAATCGTTTTTGGATAACCTTCAAGAAATCTTCCAAACGTAAACGTAAAGCAGTACCTTTTGGTAACCACAATGGCAATCCTTTACCTACTGTATCAGAAAAAGCAAACAGCTCCATTTCTTTACCAATCTTACGATGATCGCGTTTTTTAGCCTCTTCGAGTAACGCAAGATATTCGTCTAATTGTTTTTTCTTAGGGAAAGTAACACCATATATACGTGTTAATTGAGGACGTTTTTCGTCACCACGCCAGTAAGCACCAGCAACGCTCAACAATTTAACCGCTTTAATTTCACCAGCATTTGGTAAGTGAGGGCCACGACACAAATCAACGAATGCACCTTGACGATACAACGTAATAGTACCATCTTCTAATTCGCTAATAAGTTCGGTTTTATAGGTTTCATTTTTATCAGCAAACAATTTCAAAGCTTCAGCTTTGGTAATATCTTCGCGAACAACGGCTTCTTTCTTAGCTGCCAATTCGAGCATTTTCTTTTCAATAGCCTCTAAGTCCGTTTCTTTTATAACCGTTCCTTTAGGTGGTTCTACATCGTAATAAAAGCCATTTTCGATAGCAGGACCAATACCAAATTTAATACCTGGATAAAGTTCTGTTAAAGCTTCGGCCAACAAGTGAGCCGACGTGTGCCAAAATGTATGCTTAGCGGCATCATCTTCCCATTTATGAAGTTTCAACGTGGCATCTTGTGTGATAGGACGAGCCAAATCATATACGTCGCCATTAACTGTAGCTGCTAATACCTCGGCAGCTAAACGAGGACTAATGCTTTCGGCAATTTGTAACGATGAAATACCTTGTTCGTATTCACGCGCAGAACCGTCTGGAAATGTTACTTTAATCATAATTAGTGTATCGAATCTGATTATTTTTCGTTTAAGTCTGCAAAGGTACTTTTTTTTGTAATAAAACCAATGTTTTTTAGCACAAAAACATCACCCCAAAAGTAGAAAATAGTTCATAACGCATTATCTAAACTGAAACACGATAAAAACAGAAAAAGAACATGCAAAAAGGACAATAAATAAAAATATCAACGTTTAAAATTATAGTAAATGAATATTGCACCGATATCAAAAAAAACGAGTAACTTTGCCTTATAAAAATTCCATCATCGCTTTATGAAACGTCGTATCAATCCTTTTGTCGTCATATATTTACTGATTGTATTCTTGCCTTTAGCCATTATTGCTACCGCATTAACGGCCATCATCACCATTATTATGTCCACCTTATTTGGCGATCACAAATGGGGTTACTACCCTGCTATGGTCTGGTCGAGAGTCATTTGTGCACTCGGTTTAGTTCGTGTTCGTATTGTTGGTGAAGAAAACTACGATCCCAAACAATCGTATATTTTTATTGCTAATCATCAAAGTATACTCGATATTTTTTTGATTTACGGTTGGCTCGACAGCCGTTTCAAATGGATTATGAAACAGGAAATTCGTAAAATTCCACTTGTTGGTAAAGCGTGCGAAGCCGCAGGCCATATATTTATTGACCGAAGCAACGCGCTAAAAGCAAAACATAGTATAGAAAAAGCCGAAGAACGTTTACGAAATGGTTCATCAGTAGTCATTTTCCCAGAAGGAAGTCGTACACGTACAGGAGTTATTGGTAAATTTAAACGTGGCGCCTTTAGTATTGCTGCCGACTTGCATTTACCCGTAGTACCTATCACTATTCGTGGCGCATTCGATGCGCTACCTCCACGTTCGGTCTATATCAAACCTGGGAAAATGGAAATGGTTATTCACAAACCGATTGATACCACTCATTTGACACACGACAATTTGAATGAATTCATAGCACAAACACACGAGATAATAGCTCATGAATTATAATCTAAAATTCATATTACTATTGGTTTTGTGCTGTATGAGTTTTAACCTCCAAGCACAAGAATACTCCACCAAATCGCGTAAAGCCATTTCGCTATTCGAGCAAGCGCGTATTACCTATAGTTCAACCGAACGTGAAGCCTTATTAAACAAAGCTATCAAAAAAGACAAGAAGTTTGTAGAGGCTTATTGGGCTTTATCACAACACGTTATGCGTAAAAATGACTATACTAAAGCCATCGAAATATTGTCCATTGTCAACTCGCCTAAATTCCCCTACAGAGCACAAACACAGTACATGATAGCCGAGCTAAACTTTCTGAAAGGCGACTATAAAAGTGCTATTGCCATGGCTGAAACAATTACCGAGTCGAGTTTTATCCCACAAAAAACACAACTACTGATAAAATATCTCAACGCACAAGATTTAAAAGATCATCCTGTGCCATTCGATCCGACTAATTTAACCACTATCAATACCCGTTTCGACGACTATTTTCCGAGCATCACAGCCGATGGTTCCATGATTTCTACCACCGTATTGGTCAAAGAAGCGCAATTTGAAAACCAAGAAGATTTGTATTGGAGTCAAAAAAATGGCGACACCTGGCAAATTGCACGTCCGCTGCTTCCTCCTATGAATACAGGTGGAAACGAAGGTTCCCAAAGTTTTTCATCCGATGGACGTTATATGTTTTTTGTAGCCTGCGACCGTAAAGAAGGTATCGGGAGTTGTGATATTTATTATGCCATTCGTAGTGGCGACCGTTGGAGCATGCCTATCAGCATTGGTGCTCCTGTGAACACAGCTTACTGGGAAAGCAATCCTGCACTTTCACCTACTGGCGACGAACTTTTTTTTGTGTCGAACCGACCACCAAGTCAAGGCGGAAAAGATATTTGGCGATGCGATGTCACCATACTCGAAAATGGATTCCTCAAATTCTCGAATGCTCAAAATGTTGGTACACCAATCAATACAGACAAAGACGATTTTGCACCATTTATTCACGCCGATAACAAAACCTTATATTTTGCCTCTACAGGACATAATGGTTTGGGATTAAGTGACATCTTTTATGCACGACGCACCTCGAAAAACACATGGAGTGAACCTAAAAACATAGGCTATCCTATTAATACCAACGGCGAAGAATCGGGATTTGTGGTGAATGCTGCAGGTGACAAAGCTTATTTTGCTTCAGACCATGTAGAAAAAGATAATAAGGGCTTAGATATTTATGAAATAACCTTATACCCTGATGCGCGTCCTGACCCAATGGCCTTTATTGTGGGTCGCGTATATGATGCCACTACACTAGCTAATTTAGATGCTTACGTCGAAATTTTTAATACCGACACTTCAGATAAAATTTACGAATCCGTATCAGATAAAAAACTAGGTACTTTCACAGCATATCTTCCTCCTAAAGGCTATTTTGGTATCAACGCTCGTCGTAAAGGCTATTTGTTTTATTCCAATAACATAGAATCGATGAGTGACTCACTCATTATCGCATTACAACCTGCTACTCCAGGGAATAAAATCATTTTACACAACCTATTTTTTGCTTTTAACTCCGCTGAAATTCAATCACAATCAGAAAAAGAGATTCAATACCTTTACGAATTTTTACAACGTAATCCTAAAATACGAATTGAAATTACTGGACATACCGACAATGTTGGCAGCGAAGAATATAACCAAACATTAAGTTTAAATCGTGCACAAGCCTTATTTAACACATTACAAAATAAAGGTATTGATACCGATCGTATGAGTGCATTGGGTAAAGGTAGTAAAGAACCTGTTTCATCTAACGACACCGAAGAAGGACGAGCTGAAAATCGTCGTGTGGAAGTCAAAATTTTGTAGCTCATGTACAAACGAGATGAATTAAAAGCACTCAAAAAAGAGTTTTGGATAGAATTTGCTAACTATTGCGATAGTCTCTCAAAACAGGGTAAACACAAATCGTTTATACTCTACAATACCAAAATCAAAGGCATAGAACTCAAATTTGACGCCACACGCGAAGGAGCCTTTGTAATTTTAGAAGTAAACTTAGCAAATCATGAGACACGCCTCGAGAAGTTTCAACAACTACAAGCCTGCCGCTCTTTTTTCACCGCTGAATTTCCAAATAATTTAATTTGGGAACCTGATTTTACACGATCATGTGGAACAAAAGTCAGTCGCATCTACATTCAAAAAGCAGATATCGATATTCACCGTCGTGACCAATGGCTTCTATTTTATCAATTTTTAGCTACAAATATGGTAAAAATGGAACGCGTTTTTTCCGAAATCAAGGATATTATCGCTTAAACTGTTGATAACTCAACTTGTCATTTTAGATTTAAAAAGTTACTTTTGTAGACTTTAAATCTTATTACATGAAAAAATACGTACTTTTTACACTTGCGCTACTCGCGCTCATCGGATGTCAAAACACTAATACTGAAACCAATCAAGATATTGTTTATGAATATGGGATTCCTGTTGATTCATTCGACATAGTAAAAGGACAGATTAAAAAAGGGCAAACACTTTCAGGCTTATTTACTCAATTGGGGTGTAATCGAAAATGCACAAATCAGCTGTGCCTTATTCCTGACAGTATTCTAAACATCCGCAATATTCGTGCTGGCGATGAGTATTCTGCATTCTATACACAAACGGAAAAGCCACAATTATTGTACGTTGTATATCATAGTTCATTAGTAGAACATTATGTATTTCATTTAGAGGATAGTTTACACATACATACATTTACAAAACCTGTACGTACAGAAACAAAAATAGCTAAAGCACATATAGAAAGTTCACTATGGAATGCCATTGCCGATAACAACTTAAATTTACAACTCGCGTTAGATTTGTCAGAAATTTATGCATGGAGTGTCGATTTCTTTGGTTTGCAAAAAAACGACGGTTTTATAGTATACTACGATGAACTCTATGTGGATAGTACTTCAGTTGGCATAGGAAAAATACACAGTGCTAAATTTCTACACAATGGTAAAACATTTTATGCTTTCAATTATGAAAATGATGATATCAAAGGCTTTTGGGACGAAGAAGGTCGCAGTGTTCGCAAAGCATTCTTAAAAGCGCCACTTAAATTTTCACGTATTTCATCTGGGTTTACTTATAAACGAAAACATCCTGTTTATAAAACTGTTAGACCACATACTGGCGTAGATTATGCCGCACCACTTGGTACACCTGTTATGAGTATTGGTAATGGGGTCGTTATACAAAAAGGTTATAAAGGCGGTGGAGGTAATACCGTAAAAATCAAACACAACAGCACCTACTCTACCGCTTACCTCCATTTATCAAAATATGGCAAAGGTCTAAAAGTTGGCTCACGTGTTGAACAAGGACAAGTAATAGGTTACGTGGGTAGTACAGGAGCTTCAACAGGAGCTCATCTCGATTTCCGTGTGTGGAAAAACAATAAACCCATCAATCCCCTCACCATGGAATCGCCTTCTGCAGAACCCATTCCCTCAAAATATTTATCAGACTTTCACGTGTTGCGAGATTCACTACGCACAAAAATCGATTTAGAACTCTAATATGCAACAGGTTTCCTTCCAGCTACGTGCACGTAAACGTGGATTTCATCTGATTACCAATGAAATTCTGCAAAATTTACCACCATTGCCGGACTGTGGTTTATTACATCTATTTATCCAACACACATCAGCAGCATTAAGTCTTAACGAAAATGCAGACCCTGATGTTCAAATGGACTTAACAGCCTCTTTTGACCATTTAGTGCGCGAAAATGAACGATTCTACACTCATACGTGTGAAGGTGCTGACGACATGCCTGCACATATCAAAAGCACTATGATTGGAGCAAGTTTGACTATTCCAATTACCAATCACCGACTCAATTTAGGCACTTGGCAAGGTATCTATCTGTGTGAATTCCGAAATAGAGCCTCCAATCGACATATTGTTGCAACCATTCTATAACCAAATTACAACTCTTTAATGAAAACAATTATTCAGTTTTTTGAAGAAAGCGTTGAAAAATACGCTAACAATACCTTTTTGTGGGAAAAAACCACCAACAAATTTGAACCGACAACTTATGCACAAACACGTGATGAAGTCTACCGTATAGGCGCTGGACTAATGGCACTTGGCTTGAATAAAGGTGACAAGGTTTCATTACTCTCTGAAGGACGTAACGCATGGATTATTGGCGAACTTGGCATTTTATATGCGGGAGCTGTTAATGTTCCACTATCCATCAAACTAGAAGAGAAAAGTGATTTAATATTCCGTATTACACACTCCGACTCAAGGATGATTTTCGTTTCGGGTAGTAATTTGCCTAAAATACGCGCCATCATTAAAGATGTACCAGCTGTAGAAAAAGTTATTATTTTCGACAAACAAAATACATACGAACCTAACGAATTATTTTACGGCGATTTAGTAAAACTAGGTGACGAATTCTTGGTACAACATCATGCTGAATTTGAAGCACGTTACCAATCCATTGTAGGTAGCGATTATGCCAATATCAGTTACACATCGGGCACCACAGCTGATCCTAAAGGCATTTTACTGACACACCGCAACTATACCGCCAACGTAGAACAGGCGTATACGCTCATGACTATTCCTGAAAACTTTAAGACACTGATTATTCTCCCACTCGACCATTGTTTTGCACACGTAGCTGGATTCTATAGTTTTATGGGTAAAGGTGCTGCTGTTGCCACCGTACAAACGGGGAAAACAGGCATGGAAACACTCAAAAATATCCCCATAAACATTAAAGAAATCAAACCCGACTTACTATTAAGCGTACCTGCACTAGCCAAGAACTTCAAAAAAAATATTGAAGCCAATATAAAAACACAAGGGAAATTAATTCACATATTGTTCCACCATGCTGTAAATATGGCTATTAGCTACAACAAAGAAGGTCATAATAAAGGTGGTTTTTGTCATGCATGGAAAAAACCATTTTTAGCATTATACGACAAAATTTTATTTTCCAAAGTACGTGAAGCATTTGGCGGAAATTTGAAATTCTTTATCGGTGGTGGAGCTTTATTAGATATTGATTTACAACGATTTTATTATGCCATAGGTGTTCCGATGATGCAAGGTTACGGATTATCAGAAGCCACACCTATTATCTCTTCTAACTCGATAGATAACCATATTTTAGGTTCATCTGGCCATATTGTAAAACCAATGGATATCAAAATCTGTGATGCCGAAGGCAACGCCCTTCCATACGGTGAAAAAGGCGAAATTGTAATTCGTGGAGAAAACGTCATGGCTGGCTATTGGAAAAACCCTAAAGCAACTGCTGAAACCATTAAAGATGGTTGGCTTTACACAGGCGACATGGGTTATATGATTAACGACGAATTTTTATATGTAGTTGGACGTTTCAAATCACTATTAATCAGTGCTGATGGAGAAAAATATAGTCCAGAAGGGATAGAAGAATCTATTGTAGAAAATTCACGTTACATCGATCAAATGATGATGTACAACAATCAGAATCCTTACACCATTGCACTCATAGTACCAAACAAAGAGGCTTTAAAACGCTATGTACACCACAAACATCCAGAGTGGGATTGGAACAGCGAACACGCCAAAAAACTAGCGTTGCATAAACTACAACGTGAATTGAATGAATATCGCAAAGGAGGGAAATTTCATGGAACGTTCCCCGAACGTTGGTTGCCCGCAGCTATAGGCTTACTACCAGAACCATTTACCGAACAAAATCACCTGATGAATAGTACGATGAAAATGGTTCGTGGTAAAATAGAAAAACGGTATGAAGAACAAATTCAATTCCTCTATTCCCCAGAAGGTAAAAATAGTGCAAACAACTATAATTTAGAAGCTTTAAAATAAAATTCTGTTCTATTGAACTAAAAAAATAAGAGAAACACCAAACGTGTTTCTCTTATTTTTTATGGTAACATGTCCAAATTATCGTCACTAAATGGCTGATAATCGTCTGGAAAATCAAATTGACTTAAATCTGGTAATGCTTCTTTCGTTTTATCAGTAGTTATATCTTTCATGTTATACCTCCTTGTTTACATAGTTGTTAATATAAATAGCTGTGCCAGTACCACACGAATGAACATCGCCATAGGATAAACAGCCGCATAAGCAGTTGCTTGTGCCTGTACAGGAGCCATACTATTGGCAAATTCAAGCGCTGGTGAATCGGTCATTGAACCAGCAATACAGCCTGTTATCGTCAAGTAATTTACTTTCAACCAAAGAGCAATAATAGCAACCAACATCACTGGCACAAAAGTAATAATGGCGCCATAAAGCATCCATTGCCAACCACCATGAATTAATGTTTGCCAAAATTGTTCGCCCGCCATCAATCCTACGCTAGATAAGAATAATACAATTCCCATTTCACGTACCATCAAGTTGGCTCCAGGTAACATATATAAATTCATTCTACCAATACGCCCTTTATAGCCTAATAATATAGCAATAATAAGCGTTCCACCAGCTAGTCCTAAACGTGCTGGAGCTGGTAAACCAGGAATAAATATAGGAATACTCCCCAACACAATACCTAAAAAAATACCTAAAAAGACAGGTGTAATATTGGGTAACGCCAATTCCATCGTCGAGTTTCCAAGTTCTTTTTTCACCTCATCTAAAGCATCTTTGTTACCCACAATCTTCAATGTGTCACCAAATTCCAACGTTGTCCTGAGTGTTGGCAGCAACTCTATACCCGAACGATAAATACGTGTAATGTTAGCAGGATAACGACGATAAATACCAACTTGTTCAATGGTTTTTCCTGCTAAATGTTTATTGGTCAATAATACATTACAAATATCCATCATACCTGTAATATTCTGACGTTCAGCTATCACCACATTACCAATTTTTAACCGTAAATCGTCGATATGTTTTTGCTCAGAAACACCGTATATCACATCTCCTGCAACAATAGTTTGATCATCAGTGGCTAATACATACTCGTGGTTACGATAGATACGCGAAACGGCTAACTCTGCATCCAAAATATCGCGTAGTTCTGCAATCGTTTTACCAAATAAGTTTTGGTTACTAACCGTCATTTCTACACTCTGTAATTTTGTTTCTGTCGCATCCAAACTCTCAGTATAGGCTTTGGCCTCATTTTTTAAATCAACACGGAACAACTTACGTAACAAGATCATAGCTAAAATCAAACCGACAACACCAAACGGATAGGCCAATGCATATCCCATACTCGACTGCGCCACACTCGACGTAAAATCACCTCCTTGATCCATCAAAACTTGTTGAGCAGCACCTAAACTGGTGGTGTTAGTAACAGCACCGCACAAAATTCCCATCACTACTGCAGGCGATAAATCGGTGAGGGCATAAATGGCATACGCCACACCTAAACCAACTACCGCAATACCAATGGCAAACAAATTAAGCACTAACCCATCACGCTTAAAGGAAGAAAAGAAACGAGGTCCCATTTCTAAACCAAAACTATACACGAACAAAATTAAGCCAAAATCGCTCACAAAACGAAGAATATCATGATCAAGTATGGCGCCAAAATGTCCAATCAAAATACCAGAAAATAAAACACCTGCCACTCCCAATTTAATATCTAAAATTTGAAGTTTCCCTAGTAGAATACCAGTAAAAGCCGCTAAACAGACATATAATAGCGATGACGCAATGCCTGGTGTACCAAATAAGGTTGAAAAAAAATCCATATTACTAATGAATTAATAGATTTAATACCACGCCAAATTACTTACCTATACAAAATTTTGAAAAAATATTACCAAGCACCTCATCTGTGGTAATTTGCCCCGTAATTTCGCCCAAATAATGTAAACACTCACGAATATCTTGGCTCAAGAAATCACCCGAAATGCGGTCGTTCAAACCATTTTGAACACGTACTATAGCCGTGTGTGCCTGTTTTAATGCTTCATAATGACGCATATTAGTCACCATAATATCTTGATCGCTCAACTCTGGCAGTTTGGCTGCATTATACAATAACTCCTGTAACTCGTCGGTATACAGTCGCTCTTTGGCAGAAATAAAAATATGAGGTACACGGTTATCGTTAAACTGTTTTTCTAATGCCAAACGTTCTCCTTCTGATAGTTTATCTACTTTGTTGAAAACTAAAATTAATGGCGTGTGCTCCACCCGTTTCATTATCTCTTCCGATAGCCGTTTTTCTTGGTTATTTATTTGCGAAGCATCTATTATTAAAAGCACTATATTAGCC
This sequence comes from Prevotellaceae bacterium, assembly GCA_020636695.1. Classification (GTDB taxonomy): domain Bacteria; phylum Bacteroidota; class Bacteroidia; order Bacteroidales; family Paludibacteraceae; genus W0P28-013. Next base: position 50,849 of record JACJXJ010000002.1, on the reverse strand, counting down.
TTCTCAATTGCTTGATAAGTACGCTCAATCCCCAGATTTTCAATAGTATCGGTGGTTTCACGTAAGCCAGCCGTGTCGATAAATCGGAATAAGACGCCTTTTATGTTTACCGTATCCTCAATCACGTCACGGGTGGTGCCATGTATGTCGGAAACAATAGCTCGTTCCTCATTTAAGAGCACATTGAGCAAGGTCGATTTGCCCGCATTGGTTTCACCAACAATAGCCACTGGAATTCCATTTTTAATGGCATTGCCCACGCTAAACGAATTCACCAACTTGGCTATTTTCTGTTCTATCGTATCAGCTAAGGTATTTAATTGACTACGATCGGCAAATTCTAAATCTTCGTGGTCGCTAAAATCCAATTCTAATTCAACCAAGGAGGTAAATGTAAGTAGCTTGTCGCGTAAAATGAGCAATTCGTTTGAAAAACCACCACGCATTTGATTCATGGCCAATCGGTGAGCAGCTCTACTCTGCGATGCAATCACATCGGCTACCGCCTCGGCTTGGCTTAAATCCATTTTTCCATTGAGAAAAGCGCGTTGTGTAAATTCACCAGGTTGTGCCAATTGACACCCTTGCGCCAACACCAATTTTAAGATTTCTTGTTGAATAAACTGTGAACCATGACAAGCAATTTCAACAACGTTTTCGCCTGTAAATGAATGCGGTGCATGAAAAACTGAAACCAATACTTCATCTACCAATTCATTGTCAGCCACAACTTGACCAAAGCGAATGGTATTAGGAGCCATCGCACTAACGGTCACTCCTGCGGTAAAAGGTTTAAATATAGCGTCGCATGCCGTAAATGCTAGCTCACCCGATATCCGAATGACCGCAATACCGCCTACACCTGGCGCTGTTGAAATAGCACAAATAGTCATAATATTCTTATTAAATAGACAAATAAGCGAAGTGTAAACCTAAAATTCGCACTTCGCTCATTGATAAAATACTAGCTTAAAGCTAATTAGATACGTTCTAACACTTTAGCTACTAAGCCTTCGATTGAACCTTTGTAATCGGTATTCATATTTTTAGCCACACGACCAGCAATAATAGCACACACAGTCATCGCTTTGTGTCCCAATAATTTACCAAGTCCTGCTACCATTGAGCTTTCCATTTCAAAGTTGGTAATTACATCACCTTGATATTCGAACGACATAATTTTCTCATTCAAATCAGGGAATGCTAACGGAGCACGCACGTAACGACCTTGTGGGCCATAGAAACCTGGAGCTGCGATTGTAATACCTTTAACCATGTCAAAACCAATGCGTTCCACCAATTCTTCATCTGCTTTTACGCAATAAGGAGCCATCAAACGAGCACCCCAATTCACGTGAGAGCAGAATGCTTTTTCCATACCCATTTCGAGCATGCCTTCTGGAGTTTTGTAATAATTCAAAACACCATCAAAACCCATTGAATATTTTGAAACCACATAAGTGCCAACAGGAGAAATATCTTGCAAACCGCCTGAAGTTCCAATACGAACTAAACTCAACGTAGTATGTTCAGGTTTTTCGGTACGCGTTGCAAAGTCAACATTTACCAAAGCATCGAGCTCTGTAACCACAATATCAATATTATCAGGCCCAATACCGTGCGATACACACGACAAACGTTTGCCTTTGTACATACCTGTAATGGTATGAAATTCGCGACTAGAAACTTCACATTCAATACTATCGAAGTGGCTAGCAATCATCGTTACACGTTCAGGATCGCCTACCAAAATAATGGTTGTTGCTAATTGTTCTGGTTTTACATGGAGGTGAAAGATACTACCATCGGCATTAATAATCAGCTCTGATGCTGGAATAGTTCTCATAAGTAATTATATTTTAAGGATTAATTAAATTGTATATTTGATATTGAAATAACTTTCAAAAATAGCGGATTTTTAAGTAACTGCCAAATTTCAATCTATTAATTTTAGAATTTCAAATAAAAGTCTTTCGTTAATAATTTATAGTCATCAGTATATACGTGTCTATCAGTTTCTATAACCAATTGCGTTTCAACTAGTAACGATGTTCCACGCACAAAATGCATCAATTTGCGTTTCACAGGGCTTTGAGGCGTTGGTACTACGTGTGTACACAATGCTAAAGTAAACCCAAACTGCTTAGCTTTTTCAATAAACATATCAGCTTCTACAGTTGGTAAAATAACATTTAAAGTCCCCTGCTCCGATAACAGTTTATGTACAGCCTCCAATAAATCGTCCTGTGTAAGCGTGTCTGCATGTCGTGCCTGCGTTCTACTATTATTGGGCGATTTGAGTGAATCCACAAAATAAGGAGGATTGCACACTATTACATCGTACACACCTTGATTTGTTTCTGCAAACATCTGTATTGAGCCAGTAACTACTTTAACGCGCTCATCAAAAGGAGTTAACGATACATTATAACGCGCTTGCTCTGCCGCTTTTTCATCCAACTCCACAGCCTCGATCAATGCTTGTGGCACACGCTGCGCTATCATCAATGCAATCAAACCTGTTCCTGTTCCAATATCCAATACACGAACAGCATGCTCCTCCACAGGACACCATGCACCCAAAAGTACGCCATCAGTGCCTACTTTCATGGCACAAGCATCTTGATGAATGGTAAATTGCTTAAAGGTAAACATCTATCAACAACGCACCATTATTTGGTTTTGTAATTACAATTCACTTTGCCTTTGGCAATATTTTGCAATTTGTTTGTAATCAATTGACGACGAATAGGTGAAATACGATCGGTAAACACATGACCTTCTAAATGGTCGTATTCGTGCTGTATAACACGCGCCAAATAACCAGAAATCACTTCATCGTGCTCTACAAAATTTTCGTCCAGATACGTAATATGAATCGTATTTTTACGTGTGACTGACTCGTGAATACCAGGTAAGCTCAGACAACCCTCTTCCATACTCACATTGTCGCCCTCGAAAGAGTCAATATGTGGATTGATGAGTGTTATTTTACTATTAGCCAACGATGGTTCTTCTTCAGCCATAGGCGAAGCATCAATCACAACCACGCGAATACCCAAGCCAATTTGAGGAGCTGCCAAACCAACGCCATCCGATTTGTACATGGTTTCAAACATATTGTCGATAAGCGTTTGTAACTCTGGATAGTCTTTATCAATAGGTTCAGCCACTTTTCGAAGCACTGGCTGACCATATAAATACATAGGGAGAATCATATTGAATAAATTAATAATGAATAAACAAGAATGAATAACGAATAAACAATACAAAATCAAGTTCAATTAATGTCTAACGTTTTGATTCCAAATACGTCTGAAGAATAATTGTCGCGCTAATTTGATCGATTAAGCCTTTATTTTGACGCGCTTTCTTTTTTAAACCACCATCTATCATGGTTTGAAAAGCCATTTTAGAGGTAAACCGTTCGTCCACTAACTCCACAGGAATAGCAGGAAAATGTTGTTTCAATTTTTCAACAAAAGGCGTAATTTGAGCTGTCACCACAGCAGGCTCGTTGCGCAACGTCGTAGGGAAACCAATCACAAAACGCTCTACCGACTCTTTGGCCACATAATCAACCAAGAACTGCTCCAAATGAGTGGTATCAACGGTTGTAAGACCATTGGCTATCATTTGTAGTGGATCGGAAACAGCTATTCCTGTACGTTTTTCACCAAAATCAATTGCTAAAATTCGAGCCATATTGTTGCTTTCAAAATGAAACTACAAAGATACACTTTTAATTGAACGTAACCAATGGAAACGCCACAAATCAACCTTTCGGCACAAAAATGGGATTTAACATACAAAAAAACACCGAAAATGGACGAAAATTTCAATTTTTCAGCTTATCTTTGTAATCTTTATGGCATAAAATCAATTAACTGATAATTAGCACATTAATATTAAAGAATTAACTTTTATTTCTGTTCTACTTTTAATCTTCAACTAATCATATGTACAGAACTACAACATGTGGCGAACTTCGCATCGCTAATTTGGGACAAACAGTAACCCTTGCAGGTTGGGTGCAACGCATCCGCAAAATGGGCGGTATGACTTTTATTGACCTCAGAGACCGCTATGGTATGACACAATTAGTTTTCAACCAAGAAGTCGATGCTGATTTGTGTGAACGTGCTAACCGCCTCGGACGCGAATATGTGCTTCAAGTAACCGGAAAAGTTGAAGAACGCAGCTCGAAAAACAGCCACATGCCAACTGGTGATATTGAAATCATCGTATCGACACTTACTGTGTTAAACGAAGCACTCACACCGCCCTTCACCATTGAAGATGAAACCGATGGCGGCGATGATATTCGCATGAAATACCGTTACCTCGATTTACGTCGTAATGCAGTACGTGCCAACCTCGAATTGCGCCACAAAATGACGATTGAAGTTCGTCAATATTTGGATGCACAAGGATTTTTGGAAGTTGAAACTCCTGTGTTAGTGAATTCTACGCCCGAAGGTGCACGCGACTTTGTGGTACCAAGTCGTATGAATCCTGGACAATTTTACGCTTTACCACAATCGCCACAAACGCTTAAACAGCTGTTGATGGTTTCTGGCTTCGATCGTTATTTCCAAATCGTAAAATGTTTCCGCGACGAAGATTTGCGTGCCGACCGTCAACCTGAATTCACTCAAATTGACTGCGAAATGTCATTTGTTGACCAAGAAGACATATTGAATATGTTTGAAGGCATGAGCCGTCACCTGTTCAAAAAAATCAAAGGCATCGACATTCCAGCTTTACCACGTATGACATGGCACGATGCTATGAAATTCTACGGTTCCGATAAACCAGATACGCGTTTCGATATGCAGTTTGTAGAATTGATGGACGTGTTGAAAGGACATGGCTTTAGCGTATTCGACGAAGCAGCTTACATTGGTGGTATTTGTGCTAAGGGAGCCGCTACTTACACACGTAAACAGTTAGATGCACTTACCGACTTTGTAAAACGTCCTCAAATTGGCGCAAAAGGTTTAGTATATGCCCGCGTAGAAGCTGATGGAAGCGTAAAATCAAGCGTCGATAAATTTTACACACCTGAAGTATTGCAACAGTTAAAAGCTGCTTTTGGTGCAGAACCTAACGATTTGATTTTGATTTTGAGTGGCCCTGATGCCAACAAAACCCGTAAACAATTGTGTGAACTTCGTCTTGAAATGGGCTCACAATTGGGCTTACGCGATAAAAATAAGTTCTCATGTCTTTGGGTAGTCGATTTCCCATTGTTCGAATGGAGCGAAGAAGATCAACGTTTCTACGCTATGCACCATCCATTTACCTCACCAAAACCAGAAGATATTCCATTGCTCGACAGCGACACTGGTGCCGTACGTGCCAATGCCTACGATATGGTTATCAACGGTGTTGAAGTGGGCGGTGGTTCTATTCGTATTCACGACAGCAAACTCCAACAAAAAATGTTCGAATTGCTTGGTTTTACACCCGAAAGCGCACAACAACGTTTTGGTTTCTTGATGAATGCCTTCAAATACGGTGCACCACCTCACGGCGGTTTGGCGTATGGTTTGGATCGTTTTGTTTCGCTATTCGCTGGCTTAGATAGCATTCGCGACTGTATGGCATTCCCTAAAAACAACCAAGGACGCGACGTCATGCTCGATGCACCAGGACAAATAGACCAATCACAATTGGATGAATTGTGTCTTAAAATAGATATCAAAGAATAACAAAATAGCGCTTCTATTTATAACTAACATGACTAGAAAAGTAAGAGTAAGATTTGCACCTTCGCCAACAGGCGCTTTGCACATTGGCGGTGTACGAACCGCTTTATATAACTATTTGTTCGCCAAACAACATAGTGGCGAATTCATTTTCCGCATTGAGGACACCGATAGTAATCGTTTTGTGCCAGGTGCCGAAGAATACATCATCGAATCGTTCAAATGGTTAGGAATCACCTTCGACGAAGGCGTTTCATTTGGTGGCAATTATGGTCCGTATCGTCAAAGCGAACGCAAAGATATCTACAAAACCTATGTGGATGAATTGTTGGCAAAAGGATTAGCCTACATGGCCTTTGATACGCCCGAAGAATTGGAAACTAAACGTACTGAAATAGCTAATTTTCAATACGATGCTTCCACACGACTTGCTATGAACAATTCGCTCACATTGAGTGAAGACGAGGTCGCACAACGCCTAGCCAATGGCGAAAAATACGTAGTTCGTGTGAAAATTGAGCCTGGTGAAGAAATTCTCGTAAACGATATTATACGTGGTGAAGTACGCATTAATTCATCTATTTTGGACGATAAAGTGCTTTACAAATCGGCTGACGGACTACCAACTTACCACCTCGCCAACATTGTGGACGACCATTTGATGGAAATTACACACGTTATTCGTGGTGAAGAATGGTTGCCAAGTGCGCCGTTGCACGTACTACTCTATCGTTATTTCGGTTGGACTGACACCATGCCACAATTTGCGCACCTTCCGTTGCTTTTAAAACCTGATGGCAATGGCAAATTAAGCAAACGCGATGGTGACCGCTTAGGTTTCCCCGTTTTTCCACTCGAATGGCACGACCCTAAAACTGGCGAAGTGTCATCGGGTTATCGTGAAAGCGGTTATTTCCCAGAAGCTGTTCTGAACTTTTTAGCGTTATTGGGCTGGAATCCAGGTAACGACCAAGAAATAATGACCATGGATGAAATGGTACAACTCTTTCACCTCGAAAAATGCAGTAAAAGTGGTGCTAAATTCGATTACGAAAAAGGTAAATGGTTCAACCATCAATATTTGCAATTGAAAGACAACATGGAATTGGCCAAACAATTCCGTCCAACCATTCAAGCCAAAGGATTTGATATGGACGAAGTGCAGTTAGCACAAATTGTTGGAGCTGTGAAATCGCGCGTTACGTTTGCCAATGAGCTATGGGACCAAACATCATTCTATTTTGTAGCACCTACTCAATACGACGAAAAAGCGGTACAAAAACGTTGGAAACCAGAAACCAAAAATGAACTTGGCGCTTTAGTTAACTATTTGAAAACCATAACCGATGCAGATTTTGCATCGGTAGAACTGAGCGAAAAGTTAGTCATCGGCTGGATTGAAACCAGTGGCTACAACATGGGCAACGTGATGAATCCATTTCGTTTATCGTTAGTTGGCGAGATGAAAGGACCTCATATTTTCGACATTACAGCCGTTCTTGGTAAAGAAGAAACCATTCGCCGTATCCAAACTGCCATCGAAAAGTTAGGATAACGTCTATCTATACCAATAAAAAAGAGTCGCTCATTGAACGACTCTTTTTTTATTTAATTCACTGTAAAACAGTTACAGCGCTTGTTTTAAGTTCTCCAACTCTTCGCATAACAGTTCCCACTCGTACATCTTTTGTTCCAATAAGCGTTTAGTGCGTTGGTATGTTTCCACCGCCTCGGCCGACGAATCACCTTGGGCAAATTGTTGTTCCATCGCTGCCAAACTCTCTTCCATCGTAGCAATAGAAGATTCAGCTTCGGCAACTAATTTTTCCTGTTTACGTACGAGTTTCGACTGCTCTTTACGAGCTTCATAGCTTAACTTATTTTCAGACTGATTATCCTCTTTGTCCGCTTTTTGTATCACCTGCTTGCGTTCCAAATCCTGCAACGTTTGCATACGTTTATGCTGCAAAAATTCCTGAATACCACCCAAATGTTCACGTACTTTTTGATGACCAAATTCGTACACTTTATCCGCTAAACCATCGAGAAACTCACGGTCGTGCGACACCAAAATAACTGTTCCATCAAAGGCTTTAATAGCTTCTTTAAGAACGTCTTTTGAGCTCATATCTAAGTGGTTAGTTGGCTCATCGAGAATCAGTAAATTAACTGGTTCCAGCAATAAACGAATCATCGCTAAACGACTGCGTTCGCCACCCGACAACACTTTTACTTTTTGTCGGACGCTTCGCCACCAAACATAAAAGGCTCCTAAAATATCGCGTATTTTAGTACGAATATCGCCCACTGCCACATCGTCAATGGTTTGAAATACGGTTTTATTTTCGTCGAGTAAACTTGCTTGATTTTGCGCGAAATAACCAATGCTCACCTGATGTCCCAACTTCATGGTACCGCTGTATGCGATTTCGTCCATGATACATTTTACCAACGTAGATTTTCCTCGCCATTTTTGCCAACGAAAGCCACTTTGTCGCCACGTCGTATTTGTAACGATATATCGTTCAATACAATATGGTCGCCATACGCTTTTGTCAAATGTTCAATTTCGACAGGTAAAATCCCCGAATGTGGAGCTGGAGGAAATTTCAAACTTAGGCGCGACGTATCTTCCATATCCACTTCAATACGTTCCAACTTATCGAGCTGTTTTATACGGCTTTGCACCTGTACAGCTTTAGTAGCTTTATAGCGAAAACGCTCAATAAAATCCTCGGTTTCGGCAATTACTTTTTGTTGATTTTCGTAGGCGCGAATCTGTTGTTCACGACGTTCCTTGCGCAATTCAACATATTTAGAATACGACACTTTATAGTCGTAAATTCTGCCTAACGATATTTCGATGGTACGTGTCGTCACTGCGTCGATAAAAGCGCGGTCGTGACTGACTAAAATAACTGCGCCATTACACGTACTTAAGAAATTTTCGAGCCACTGAATAGACTCTATATCCAAGTGATTGGTAGGTTCGTCCAACAACAACAAATCAGGACGTTGTAATAATATTTTAGCCAATTCGATACGCATACGCCAACCACCACTAAATTCAGCCGTTTGACGTGTAAAATCAGTACGTTCAAATCCTAATCCAAGCAGCGTCTTTTTCAATTTCGGCTTGCATATTGGTGGCACCAAAAAGCTGTAAACGCTCATTTTCGTGCGTTACTTTTTCAATCAGCAATTGGTATTCTTCGCTTTCGTAATCCGTGCGTTCTGCTATTTCCATATTGAGTTTATCAATATGTTGTTGAATCACCCGAATTTCACCGAATGCCAACTCCACTTCTTCCTGTACCGTACGTTGATCTTTAACCAACAAATGCTGCGGCAAATAACCAATAGTCAACTCTTTAGGTTTAATAATGTTACCGTGCGTAGGCTGCTGTTGACCCGCAAACAAACGTAAAAGCGTAGTTTTGCCAGCCCCATTTTTACCTACCAAAGCAATTTTATCTTTTGGATTAACTAAAAATGAAATACTGTCAAACAGCGGACGTCCGCCAAACTCTACCGTAAGTTGCTCTACTGAAACCATGTTGATTAAGCCTAAATTTTAAAAGCTGACAAAGGTACAAAGATTCGGTGGATTGCGAAAACTGACAACGCTGACATTTTTTCAGAATTTCACCCAAAAGCACCCTGAACTCTTCTTAAAAACTAATAAACGCAGGTTAAAACTGTTAATTTTAACAAGAAAACAGATGAAATTTACGTTTATGGTCTATATTTTGTTGAAACATCAACAGCAAATTAACAGTTTAAAGCAATTTATTTAATTACTAACTAAATATTAATTGAATTATGGAAAACAAAAAGATTTTTTACGGTCTAGCCATAGCATGCATTAGCATACTTACCAGTTATGCCACCGTAACCACGACAAAAAAAATGGATAGCGCATTCAACAACGCTTCATCCGACCAGCTAGCCGTGCCAACTTCATTTGCTTCATTACCAGCAACACAAGCCATGCCGACAGATTTCACCATGGCTGCTGAGCAATCAGGTACACAGCGTAGTGCACGTAAAAACCACCTATAAAATGACTCAAACACAAACGTTTTCAGGCGATCCATTTTTTGATTTTTTCTTTGGGCGACCAAATAACGGTGGACGCCTCATGCCACAACAAGAACAAATGGCAACAGGTTCAGGCGTAATTATTAGTAGCGATGGTTATATTGTAACCAATAATCACGTAGTAGATAACGCCAATGAAGTAGAAGTCACACTCAACGACAAACGCACTTTTAAAGCAAAAGTAATTGGAGCTGATGCTTCTACTGATATTGCATTACTGAAAATAGAAGCAGATAGCCTACAACCTATTATCTTCGGAAATTCTGATAATCTTAAAATTGGTGAATGGGTGCTTGCTGTAGGCAATCCATTTAACTTAACATCCACCGTAACAGCTGGTATCGTAAGTGCCAAAGCAAGAAACATTAACATCCTGAATAGTGATATGAAAATTGAATCCTTTATACAAACTGATGCTGCTGTAAACCCAGGAAATAGTGGTGGCGCTTTAGTGAACACCAAAGGAGAATTAGTGGGTATCAATACCGCCATTGCGTCGCAAACAGGCTCTTATGCAGGCTATTCATTTGCTGTTCCAACCAGTATTGTGAGCAAAGTTGTCGCCGATTTAAAAGAATTTGGTGTGGTACAACGCGCTATCTTAGGTGTACAAATAAGTGATATTGACGATAAATTAGCTAAAGAGAAAAAACTTACCACCCTTGAAGGCGCCTACGTAGGAGCTGTTGGCGAAAACAGTGCCGCCAAAACTGCAGGTATTGAAGAAGGCGATGTCATTGTAGCCATCAATAATGTATCAACCAAATCGGTGGCTCAATTACAAGAACAAATTGGGCGCTACCGTCCAGGTGACAAAGTAGAAGTAAGTTTGATTCGCAACAATAAAACCAAGAAAATCGTGGTTGAATTAAAAAATAGAGCTGGCAACACGGGCGTTGTAAAAGCAGTTGATTTAAGTCATTTGGGTGCAAAATTTAGTACCGTATCTGATCAATTTAAATATAAATTCAGAATTAATAATGGGCCTTCAAATTAGTCAATTAGATAAAAACGGTAAGTTCGCAAAATCAGGTTTAAAAGAAGGATTCGTTATTTTAAAAATCAACAATATAACAATTTCTAAATCAAGAAGATATAGAGCGTGCCTACAACGAAGCCATGAATAATGAGGCTAATGAAAAAGTGCTATTCATTACCGGAATTTACAATAACGGTCAAGTAGCCTACTACGCTGTAAACTTGGAATAACAAAAAATAAAAAAGCTACTATTTTCAACTATCCTTTGTACTTGAATAGCTCAATTTACAAAGGATAGTTTGATATTAAACAACGTCATTCATAACTTTTTTTGTTTTTGACGGCTGAAAAGGGTTATTTATCCAAAAAAAAGCTTATCTTTGCAAGCTAATTTCTTTACAAGAATGAGACAATTAAAAATTACCAAATCAATCACTAATCGTGAAAGCGCGTCGCTTGACAAGTATTTGCAAGAGATTGGACGTGAAGATCTTATTACTGTAGAAGAAGAAGTTGAGTTGGCTCAACGTATCCGTAAAGGTGACCGTTTAGCACTCGAAAAATTGACACGCGCGAATCTTCGTTTCGTAGTTTCAGTGGCCAAACAATACCAAAATCAAGGTTTGAGTTTACCCGACTTGATTAATGAAGGTAATTTAGGCTTAATTAAAGCGGCCGAAAAGTTCGACGAAACTCGCGGGTTTAAATTTATTTCTTATGCAGTATGGTGGATTCGTCAATCGATTCTACAAGCTTTGGCCGAACAATCGCGTATCGTACGTTTACCGTTGAATCAAGTTGGTTCCTTGAACAAAATTAACAAGGCCTTTTCACGGTTTGAACAAGAAAACGAACGCCGCCCATCGCCCGAAGAATTGGCCGAGGAGTTAGACATTCCTATTGACAAAATTGCCGACACAATCAAGATTTCAGGTCGTCACATTTCTGTAGATGCTCCATTCGTAGAAGGAGAAGACAACAGTTTGCTCGACGTGTTAGTCAATGATGACTCACCAATAGCCGACCGTTCTTTAATGAGCGAATCACTATTGACAGAGATCAGCAGAGCTCTTGAAACGCTTAGTGAACGCGAACGCGACATTATTCGAATGTTCTTTGGCATTGGTTGCCAAGAAATGACACTCGAAGAAATTGGCGACAAATTTGGATTAACACGTGAACGTGTACGCCAGATTAAAGAAAAAGCCATTCGTCGTTTACGCACAAATTCTAAAAACAAATTGCTCAAAGGTTATCTCGGATAACCCAAGCACCAATTCTATCTGAAAGAGCACTTAACGGTGCTCTTTCTTGTATTACACCTAGCACATTCTTAAAAGATGTTGAAAAAAGCCAATAAACAACGATTACCATCAGAACTTGGAACAGAGCCAATAGGCAAACTACTATGGGCCTATTCACTACCCACAATCGTTGGAACGTTGGTGAATGCTTTATACAACATTGTGGACCGCATATTTATTGGTCATGGCGTTGGTCCAATGGCTATTTCTGGACTTACCCTCACGTTCCCCATGATGATGATTTTAGGCGCATTCGGCATGCTAATAGGGCAAGGATCGGCTACACAAATATCTATTTATCTGGGTCGAAAAGACAAAAAAACAGCCGAAAATATTCTTGGGAATGCATTCGTATTCACCTTTATAACCATGTCGATAGTGATAAGCGTGAGTTTATTCTTTCTTGACGACATTTTAATTGCGTTTGGAGGAAGTGAAGCCACTATTCCATACGCCAAAGATTACTTAAAGATTATTATTCCTGGACACATATTCACGGCCTTAAGTTTTGGGTTTAACAACAGTATGCGTGCTTCCGGTTATCCTGTAAAAGCCATGTTAACCATGCTTATTGGCGCAGTAATCAACACCATACTCGATCCTATTTTCATCTTTGTATTCGATTGGGGCATTGAAGGCGCTGCTTATTCCACAGTTATTTCGATGGCCGTAAGTGCCATTTGGGTCATGCGCCACTTTACGAACCCCAAAAAGCAATCTTCACTTTAAACGTGGCTGTTTCAAGTTAAAGAAAAAAATCATTTTAGCTATTATCTCCATCGGTATGGCGCCATTTTTCATACAAGTTAGCGCCAGTTTGGTAAATGCACTTATGAATCACGCACTTAGAAATACAGGAGGTGATTTAGCTATTGGAGCGTTTGGCATTATCAATAGTTTTTCCACGTTGATTATCATGGGCATTGTAGGTTTAAACAATGGCATGCAGCCCATTATAGGCTACAATTATGGTGCTCGGCAAAACGATCGCGTATTGAAAACCTTACGTTATGGTATTATCATCGCTACATTGGCTACAACTTTAGGTGGCCTATGTGCAGAGCTATTCCCGCGTCAATTGGCTCGCCTCTTTACCTCCGATTCTGAACTAATAGAACTAACGGCTCATGGCATGCACATTTGTTATGCGTTATTCGTGGTAGTTGGTGGACAAATTGTAGTAACTAATTTTTTCCAAGCCATTGGGAAAGCTAAAATCTCTATTTTTTTAAGTTTAACACGCCAACTCATTTTTTTAGTACCGTTTATTCTCATTTTTCCTCCTATTTGGGGACTTACAGGAACTTGGATGGCGCTGCCTTGCGCCGATATCATATCAACGGCAGTAGCTTCAACAATGCTCTATTTTCAAATAAAAAAATTAAAGCAACCTCAAGCACCTGCACTGCGTGTATAAAAATTAATGTATTTTTGTGGCATTATGACTACCAAAAAACGATATAAGTACATTATTGCATGGTTCACCGACAATATGCCTGTGGCAGAAAGTGAACTGAAATACAACAATCCGTTTGAATTGTTGGTAGCCGTCATTTTATCGGCACAATGCACAGATAAGCGCGTCAACATGACGACACCAACGCTTTTTGCACAATTCCCTACGCCCGAAAAAATGGCTGAAGCATCGCCTGAACTCCTTTTAAGCTATATCAAAAGCATTTCATATCCCAATAGTAAAGCGCATTATTTAGCGGGCATGGCGCAAAAACTGGTGACCGATTTTAATGGCATCGTCCCTGCTGATACCGAATTACTACAACAACTTCCTGGAGTTGGACGCAAAACGGCTAATGTGGTGGCTTCTGTTATTTTCAACCAACCTAAAATGGCGGTCGACACGCATGTATTTCGCATTTCAGAACGATTGGGATTGACCACCAATTCTAAAAATCCACTACAAACAGAAGAAACGCTTGTGAAACATATTCCACAAGCGCTGATTCCTAAAGCACATCATTGGCTCATTTTACACGGACGTTATGTTTGTTTAGCTCGCAAACCTAAGTGCGACACTTGCGGACTCAGTCCTTACTGCCGCTATTTCGAACAAACACAGAAAAAGAAGTAGGAATTATTCAACTAATGAATATCAGATAGCTTATAAGGCGTTTGCTGATAAACAAAGTAGTTCAACCAGTTGGAGAATAACAAGTTGGCATGGCCACGCCACTTGACCAAAGGCGGTTTTGTCACATCATCATTTGGATAGTAGTTTTGTGGCTTAGGCACGCTTAGCCCTTTATCTAAATCACGAAAATATTCGATATGTAACGTATTGGGTGCATATTCCGAATGACCTGTTACAAAAAACTCACGTCCTCCACGTGCCATCATCATATACAAACCAGCTTCTTGAGAATCAGACAGAATAGTTAATTCTTGGTGTTGTTCCACATCGGTACGCGAAACGGTGGTATGACGGCTATGAGGCACCTGAAATTCATCATCGAACCTCTGAAAATAGGATTTTTAGGATCTAACACGCGATGCGAGAATACACCGAATAGTTTTTCGGGCAATGTTTGTTTTTGAATGTTATAGTAATGATACAAAGCTGCTTGTGCTGCCCAACAGATAAAAAAAGTAGAGGTCACATGTGTACGAGCCCAATCGAAAATACGGGTTATTTCAGACCAATAATTCACTTCTTCAAATGCCATTTGTTCTACTGGAGCACCTGTAATAATCATCCCATCGTAAGTATTCATGCTTATCTCGTCGAATGAGCGATAAAAAGCCAACAAATGTTCTATTGGTGTATTTTTTTTGACGTGTGACTATCAAGTTTTAAAAAATCAATTTCAATCTGCAACGGCGTATTGGACAATAACCGAATTAAATCAGTTTCTGTGGTTATCTTGAATGGCATTAAATTCAAAATCAAAACCTTAAGTGGACGAATATCTTGTGATTGAGCACGTTGTGAACTCATGACAAAGATATTTTCCTCTTTCAATAAGTCAATAGCAGGTATTTGATTGGGTAAATTTAAAGGCATAATAACTAACGATAATAAGTTCTATACAAATCGCGATAGGCTTTGGTTTTCGTAAATTCTTTCAACCAACTATTCACTGCTTTTTGCAAATTTGGCGAGTGTTTAGAAAATCCCCACGCCTGAAACTGTTTGAAACCCATTTGTGTAGCAATATCTAATTCAGGATAAAAACTCTTTGAAAAACGCGCCGTAAATTCATCCGATATGGTATAATCTATTTCACCACGCGCCACCATAGCCATAAGCAATTCTGTATCAACATCAGGTATTGATTTTGTAAAAATAGTAATACCTAACTCCTCTTCGATATGTTTTAACCTCATCAAATAAGGCGAATTCGGTGTCACATAAATAGTGATGCTATCCAAATCCATTGCTCCACGAATGGGAGAATTATTTTTATTATTATCACCAATTCGCTGAACTAAAACCAGTTGACTTTTGATGAGTGGTTCGGAGAAATCCAATTCTTTTTTAAGTTCAAGCGTAACTGGTAATGTCCTCATTATCAAATCATAGCTACCATCATTAACGCCCGCTATACTTTTTTGTAAATCGGGTTCAACCGTAAAATCAAGCGCCAAACCAAGACTATCAGCAAATCGTTTAATCAACTCATACTGAAAGCCTTTAATTTGGTTATCTTCTACAAAATAACCGATAGAACTATACTCCGTTACCACACGCAATGTCTTGTCGTCCATCACGTCGTCCAAGTCACGCGCCTGATGCGCTACTATGACCCAAATAGCGATAATAATAACCAACACCACACTAACTGCAACAGCAATTAATGATTGTTTTTTCGTAAGTCGATGGCTGGGGATTAATCGTAAAATGTCCATGATAAACCAAATTGAAAGGTGGCAGGATTTTGTGGATAATATGGCATCGAGAAATAATTATTGCCGCCAAACACAGTAGCATTCCAATTAGCGTATTGCACATAAAAGCGCATACGTTTTAAATGGAAATTCAAATACACATTCATTTCAGGATAATTGCCTACCAAATAATCGTTTTGGAGATAAAAAGCCCCTGTAGCAGGCATATACGTATTACCATAATAAGCCGTATGATAACGCACACTAACACCCAACTGAGCATGCAATACTTTAAACCAAGTATCTTTATAATACAAATTACTGTACAACGCCAACTCTGGTAAAGGCAAAATAGTTTGATTGCTGCTCAATTGATAAACTACTTGATTATCGAGATGAAAACGCCAAGCATGTAAATTAGCTTTCAAATCCGCCGAAAGTACTTGTATATTACCGTCATATTGAGTAGGTAATGCTTGTGTATCAAAATAAATATAGTTGGTAATGTTTTCAAATTTCACGCCCAACGAAATATCACGTGTGGGCAAAGCTATACGTCCTTCAATACGAGCACGCAAATCATTGTTAAAATCGGTATTCCATCGAAAATGGTTGGAAAAATAGGTCGTTGAGAAATAATCACACGATTCATGGAAAAAGCCACCACGAGCTGCAATCAACATGGTGTCTTTGGACGAAACTGGAAAAATAGTTTGCACTCCACCAAAAATGGCTAATTCTCCTGCACGAGGGCCTAGAAGATAAATCTCCCCATTAGCATCAAACGTAAACGCTTTACCTTCGCGTTTAAAGATAACAGCACCCACTTTTAAGTGATTTTCATATTTATTAGTCGGTACGCTATCAGCAAATTGACCAAAACGACGTAAATCATACTCCACAAATCCAGTTAAGCCGAAACGCATTAAGCGGTTAAACTTCTCTTCCATCGTCACAGCAACGGTGTTTTTCAACGACCAATAACGTATAGAATCTTGAGTAAATTTTCCACTGTAATAATTATTATCATAAAAACCAGAAGTCACCGAATCGGTTTCCACATACCGACGATAGGTATCTTCAAACTTGATAGTATGTGTGAACGAAGTAACTGGAATATAATCCATTACCACTGAATCTTTCGACACGGTACGTTCTTTTTCGATGCCAATGCTATACTTATGATTAAAGTAATAAATATTATTAGCATAACCTGAAATAGCATTCAAATTAACAGGAATATTAACAGGATTCAAGTCAGCTGTACCCGCTATGGATGTCGGATTAAGTATATAATCGCGGTGAATAATACCACCGCTCTCGTGATTTTTAAAATTGTTAAACATAACCATCCCTTGTGCTGAATAATGGCGTCCATTATAACTTCCCCAAAAACCACCATTGAGCATACGTGAAGCCTGATTGGCATACTGACCACGTCCATAAATCAAATTAACCAATCCACCAAAGTTAGTTGATTTATTGGCATTCATCGTAAACAGAGCTTTGAAATAATCCTCCTCGTAAAACGTAGGCAAAGCTGAACGATATTCTAACTTGGCATAAGGTGTTTTAGTGTTATAGAACAAAATGTCTTCTGGAGCAATCAAATAAGCATCATAAGGTTGAGAATAAAACGTATTCGTTTTAGACGTACGGTCAAAATAAATTTTCGACTGCAACGGCGAACCCAAATTACCATTCCAAGAATTAGCAATACTATATTTGTTGATTGGTTGATTATCCTGATAGCTAACAATAGCGGTATCTACGGCACACGTATCAGCGATGCCAAAACGTTCGTCAATACGCCAAGCGCGAACATCTGCTGGCACTATTTTTTCATCAGACTTTGTAGCAGGTTTATTAGCCGTTTGCGCACTTATCGAAACCGCTATTATAGACAATACACAAAGAAATTCAATTCGTTTCATAGTCAGCAAAATTACTGCTTTTTTCTGATATTTGCGATAGAAATCTAAATAATTCACTGATACAACAGATGATATATCCGAGATAAATAAAGGCTGGACTTAAGAAGTTCAGCCTTTATTAAAATTTATAAATTCTGTTCGTTATTAATTTTTAATAGAAAGTCTATTCCAAATACAGCGAGGAATGGAGCGAACCACAAATACTAAAATAGAATAACGCCAATCGATTACAGCAATACGTTTTTTACATTTCAATGCTTTAACAATGCATTTGCCCGCATACTCTACTTTCATCAACATTGGATATTTTTTATCAGGATTCAAAATGGCGGTTTCCACAAATCCAGGACGAATATCGGTAAAATGAATATCTAATTTTTCAGCATGAGCCAATTGTTCCAATGCATCAATATAAGTATATTGAAAACGTTTTGAGGACGAATAAGAAGCAGAAACACCAATACCACGAGTTCCAGCTACAGAACTAATGACAGCTATATGACCCTGTTTTTGCTGACGGAAGAAACGATATGCCGTAGTAACCGTATGCGGGTAAAACCTACAACATTGGTTTCTAACGTTCTAATTTCTTTATCACTTTCTAAATCAGGATTTTGATAACCAATACCTGATGCCAAAAAGAATAAATCCATGCCACCAACTTTGGCTATAAGTTGATCCAATTTTTCAGACGCATCACTTTGAGTAACATCTAAAGGTTGAATAGCAATTTTATCTGGCGATTGTTTCTGAAATGCTACCAATTCAGCCTCACGACGTCCTGCAATACCAAGCTGCCAACCAGCAGCTAACAACTGTTTAGCAACTTCGTGTCCTAGACCTGACGTTGCACCGATGATAATTGCTTTTTTCATAATGATTTGAATAAAATGGTTAGTGTATTAATACTTAAAAATGATACTTCCGTGTTAAAAACTTTGCATATCGCATAAACGCTTGTAATAACCATTCAATGACAAAAGTTCTTCATGTTTACCACGTTCTACAATTTTACCTTCGTGAAAAACACATATTTCATCTGCCTTTTTAATAGTGGACAAACGGTGAGCTATCACAATTGTTGTGCGATTTTGCATTAAACTTTCAAGCGCATTTTGAACTAATTTTTCAGATTCTGTATCCAAAGCAGATGTTGCCTCGTCCAAAATCAAGATAGGAGGATTCTTCAAGATAGCACGTGCAATACTAATTCGTTGACGTTGACCACCCGAAAGACGACAACCGCGATCTCCCACGTTGGTTTGATAGCCCTCTTCCGTTGCCATAATAAAATCGTGCGCATTCGCTATTTTAGCCGCAGCAATCACCTCGTCCATTGTAGCTGATTCCACTCCAAATGTAATATTATTGAAGAACGAATCATTGAACAGAATGGCTTCCTGATTCACATTTCCCATCAATTCACGTAACATTTGCAAATCAAGATTTTGAATATCTGTTCCATCTACCGAAATAGCACCTTCATTTACATCGTAAAAACGAGGTATGAGGTCGACCATGGTCGATTTTCCTGACCCTGATTGACCAACCAAAGCGACAGTTTTTCCTTTTTCACACAGGTCAAGTTGATATCTTGTAAAATCCAATCTTCACGGTATTTAAACCATACATGGTTAAATTCTATACGCGACGTAAATTCATCTATTTTAACGGCATTTTTTTTGAGCTTTCAGTGGATTTTCGGCTTTTAAAATCTCATCAACACGTTGTAACGAGGCCATTCCTTTTTGCACGCTGTACATAGCACGCGACAAATCTTTGGATGGCGGAATGATACTATAAAATATCACCAAATAATAGATAAATTCAGGTGCTGAAATTGAACCTTCGCCCTGCAAAATAAGTGTACCGCCATACCACAAAAAAATAGCCACAACAACTGTTCCCAACGATTCACTAATAGGATGAGCCAACAAATAGCGTCTATTGATACGATTGAATGTTCTACGAATGCGATCATTCAGTCCTGCAAATCGGGCTTTCAATTTTTCTTCGGCTATAAAAGCTTTCACAACACGCAATCCGCCTAATGTTTCTTCTATTTGAGATAACAGTTCCCCGGTTTGTTCTTGACCACTAAGAGAACGATGTTTCAACGTACGTCCGATTTTGCCAATGAGAAAACCACTAAATGGCAATAATAAGAGAACAAATAAAGTGAGCTGCCAACTCAACGAAAATAATACAATCATGTAAATAACTATCATGATTGGATTTTTAAAAATCGTTTCTAGAGAGCTCATAATGGAGGCTTCAATTTCGCCCACATCACTCGTCATTCGCGACATAATATCACCCTTACGTTCTTCGCTAAAATAACCAATTGGTAAATCAATGATTTTAGCATATATTTGGTTACGTAAATCGCGTAAAACGCCAGTACGAACAGGAACTAATGAACTGGACGCCAAATAAGTAGTACCCGTTTTAAGCACGGTCATAATCACTAAAAATAAACCCAAATACAAAAGTGTAGTAGCCGCACCTGAAACAACAATCATCTGTTCGATGTAAAAAAACAGGTTATTCTTAGTAATGTCAACCAATTCACTCATTGAAGTATATTGGCTCCAATCCATAAACAGATGCGATTTGGTTTGCATGCCAAACAAAATCTGCAAAATAGGGATAATGGTCGCAAAGGAAAAAAGACTAAAAATAGTGGAAAGTAAATTCAGAATAAAAACCCAAATAACATAGCGTTTGTACGGTGGTACAAAACGTCGTATCAACATAATTAAATTTTTCATACCGTAAAATTAGATATGCAAAGATACAATTATTTCAACAACAAGAAAAATAAATAACAGTACATCTATCCTCTACTTTTTTGATTATCTTTGCAGTTTAAAGTCACACGGTATGGATTATAAAAAGGTAATCTTTCCGCTTAACTGATACAGAAGATTTTATGGCTGATATATTGGCCGCCATGTTAGGTGATATTGGATTTGAAAGTTTTGAAGAAACCACGCAAGGCATCATGGCTTACAGCCCTGCCCCATCATTCGATGAAACTGCCATGGTTGAAACTATTCATGCATCATTACCAGAACTTCAGTACACCTATCGCATAGAACATATAGCCGATCAGAACTGGAATAAAACATGGGAAGACAATTACTTTGAGCCTATCGAGATTGACAATCGCTGCATCATTCATAGTTCTCACAAACCGGCCTCTAAAAAGGTAACATACGATATCGTGATTAATCCAAAACAAGCTTTTGGTACAGGAACACATGAAACAACACGCATGTTGTTAACCTATTTGCTAGAACACGATATCACCGACAAAGAGGTTCTTGATATGGGCTGTGGAACAGGTGTTTTGGCAATTATGGCCTCTCTGCGAGGAGCAAAACACATAGAAGCCATTGATATTGATAGTTGGGCACAAGAAAACACGGAAGAAAATATACATTTGAATAATCGCACCAACATTCACGTACAACTTGGTGACGCTAATTTGCTTAAAAATCAATCATTTGATATGATATTAGCAAATATTAATCGTAATATTTTAGTACGCGATATGCAGGCTTACGTGCGCACCTTAGCTCCCAAGGGACAACTCCTTATGAGCGGTTTTTACAAACAAGATTTTGATATAATAAAGCAAAAAGCTGAATCACTGGGATTAAAACAACTAAGTTACACCGAAAATAATGATTGGGCTATGGGATGCTTTGAAAAAGAGGCATAAACAGACAAACCTAACCGCTTCACTGTAACTAATAAATAAACAAATACTTAATAGATCATACACGATGGCTAAACAAACAAAAATTATTGCTACCATATCCGACAAACGCTGCGAGGTAGACTTTATCCAAGCCTTATTCAACGAAGGTCTCAACGTGGTTCGACTCAATTCTGCGCATTTAAGCAAAGACGGATTCGATAAAATTATAGGTAATGTGCGAGCCGTAAGCGATGAAATTGCAATACTTATGGACACGAAAGGTCCAGAAATTAGAACAACAATCGCAGACGAACCATTATCTATTAAAAGTGGCGATATTATTAAAATTTATGGCGACCCAAACCGAAAAACAGAGTCTGGAACGATTGCAGTGTCATATCCCTATTTTGTACGAGAAATCGCTCTTGGATCAGACATCTTATTCGACGATGGCGAAATTGAAGTACAAGTAATTGAAAAAAGGGACGATTACTTACTCTGCGAAGCGCATAACGACGGTATACTTGGCAGTCGTAAAAGTGTAAACGTACCTAGCGCTCGCATCAACATGCCTTCATTAACAGATAAAGACCGAGCCAATATCGTCTATGCCATTGAAAACAACATCGATTTTATAGCACACTCCTTTGTGCGTTCGAAACAAGATATATTAGACATTCAAGAAATATTGGATCAGCATAAAAGTTCAATCAAAATTATCGCCAAAATTGAGAATCAAGAAGGTGTGGATAATATCGACGAAATTCTACAAGCGGCTTACGGTGTGATGATTGCTCGTGGCGACTTAGGTATTGAAATTGCTCAAGAAAAAATTCCTGGAATACAACGTCTGCTGATTCGAAAATGTGTATTAGCACAAAAACCTGTGATTGTAGCCACGCAGATGCTCCACTCTATGATTCAAAACCCACGCCCAACGCGTGCCGAAGTAACCGATGTGGCCAATGCTATATTTTACAGAACAGACGCCTTAATGCTCAGTGGCGAAACTGCTTATGGAAAGTATCCTATAGAATCGGTACACACCATGTCCAAAATTGCTGAAGAGGCAGAAAAAGGCAAACTCAGCGACAATGATATCAAAATTCCGCATAGCACAAACGAACGTGATATCACTTCTTTTCTAGCACGCCAAGCCGTAGAATCACAACAAGTGTTACAAACAAAAGCCATTTTAACGGCTAGTTACACAGGACGTACTGTACGTTTTTTAGCGGCCTATCGCGGTAGTAAATCCTATTTACGCCATGTGTCCTACAAAATCACTGGTTCGCCAGTTAGCATTATCGTATGGTGTTATCCCTGTTTATCAAGTAGGTGACGGACACGTACGCGACTATTACTTAAAAGCGCTTCATAATTTAGTGGATAAAGGTTTAATCTCAGTCACGGACAAAGTGGTTTATTTAAGTAGCAACGATCGTAATGGCGTCAGCGGAACAACCTTTTTAGAAATCAACCTTGTAAGTCATATTTTCAATAACGAAAATAAGTAATTGAACAATTAGTATAAGGAACAGAAACAAGTCGACATGACAAAAGTTACATTCTTAGCCATGGTACATCCACCCTACGATGAACGTATTTGGTTTCATCAACGGTTGGCACTTACCGAAACAGGTTACCATGTTTCCGTCATCTCTGCTATGCCTGTAAATGTAGTAGAAGAAGATGTGTATGCTTTTGAAGGAGGAAGTTATTCGCCCATTGGCAAAATCAAAAAAGCGGTTGAATTATTACATCAGCTACATCCTGACATTATTATCTGCGATACGCCTTTAGCCATATTTGCTGCAAAATATTACCAACAGAAGGTTAAATGTCGTATTGTGTACGATGTTACAGAATGGTATCCATCTAAAAAAAAATCTTGTTGGTTTGTCTGGATTAAAACGCATAATAAAGACAGCCACACTCAAAATAGCTAATAAGTTAGCTGCCCAATTTACAAATGGATTTATATTTGGAGAACAACTTAAAAGCCGTTCCATTTCTAAAAAAACAGCCACATAAGCCATCTGTTTTTACCTCTTATTATGCTGATTTACAATATATAAAAAATCAGCCTTCACAAACTATTTCAAACAACTGTAACTTATTTTATGCAGGAATTTAACGGTAGAAAAAGGTTTCTTTGCCACTGTAGAGTCTGTCATCTTAGCCGCCGAGAAATGCCCAAATACTCATTTCACACTCAAAATCATCACAAAACAACCTGAAGAATTAACACGTACACTGCCCTCCAATGTCACCATCAGCATGATGACATTCATGCCATTTGAAGAATTTTGTAATGAAATTACCCGAAGTGATCTATTTCTCGATTTACGAACCAATGATAGCGAAAACACACAGTGTCTGCCCATCAAATTATTTTATTATTTAGCCTGTGGGCGCCCCTCCATCTTTACCAATCTCAAGGCTATACAGATAGACGCGCCCGATTGTGCAACTTGTTGCCAATTAGTGAACCCTGCAAACACAGAAGAAGTGGCACAAGCTATCGCTGCTTATGTAAACAACCACGAATTATATACTGAACATGGCCTATTGGCTCGTCAGCTCGCAGAAAAAAAATATAACTGGGGAAATATAAAAGTAGAATTCGTCAAGTTCATCACGCAATTAGCGATGCAATAACTTCACTAACCACTGAGGACGACATCGATTAACCGTGAAATACGGTTGTAAAACAGCTCCAAAACCTTCGTAGAATCTGGAAACACCAGGAATTTGAGAACCTTCACAATCAAACACCTTGGCTGTGCCAGCGTTGGTCTTCAACAAATAATCAACTAACAAAAACATGGCGCACAACTCTTTTCCTAACCTATTGGACGTTGGCACTAAATAAATAATGCGTGCATCCGTTTCAAGCGTCATCAACGTAGCCACCAATTCGTGATTGGCCGTAAAAACGCCATAACAAACGCCCATTTGGTGTTGTTGAGTAGCTTCGCACAATAAAGGCAATTTATGCCCTAATTCAAGTGGTTTATCGCCATTTTGTGAACGCCAAAAATCGACTAATACAGAACTTTCAATAGTCGCAACTTGTAAACCAGCCTGCTCTGCTTTACTGATATTGCGTTTTGTATTTTTTGAAAACACCTGTTGTATCGCGCTATAACTGGCACTCAAATCGATAATACGATTAGGCAGAGACTTAAAAGTACCTAGATGACCGTAATGAAGATTAAAATCATAACTCAGATACGGAATATGGCGAAGAAACTCATCAATAATATCGGAAGTCAAGTGTTCTTTAGAGAATATCCCTAATTGCTGTGTCCAACGTGGCTGAATAACATAAGCAATGCCAAATTTACGCTTTACAGGCAATGGCATCACATACGTGTAATCGGGCGTCACTAATGCTTCCCATTGAGGCGAAACGACATCCAAAAACCACGAAAAGGCATAAGGCAGACGCACCAAGGCTTCTCCCACAGTCACATCCCAAGCCGCTTTGTCAATATCGTGATGTTTTAAATGAATCAATTTCATGCTGTTACAGATGATATGTGTAAATTTTTGTGATTAACAACCCACCAACAAATGTTCCACTAATATTTTGGTGCCTATGGCAAACAGAATAAGTCCGCCTATGAGCTCTACATTTATTTTAAATCGTTTGCCAAAGGTAATACCAATAATACAGCCTAGAATAGTAAACACCAAACTTACTAAAGCTATAATGCCCGATGCCGTATAAATTAAATGACCCATAGGCACAAAAAAATCAATCCAGTAGCTAGCGCATCAATACTTGTTGCAAACGAAAGTGTAATCAGCATTTTAAACGATCCAAACGGCGTATTTTTGTGACAACATGTATCATTATCTGATTTTTTAAAACCTTCGATACCCATTTTGACACCTAAATAGCCTAGAATCACAAAAGCTAACCAATGATCAATCGCCGTTATTTGTTCTGCAAAACTCACACCTGCCAACCAACCAAGCAAAGGCATAATTCCTTGAAAAAAGCCGAAAAATAAGCCCATTCGTAGCATTTTAGGCCAATTATAATGACCATACGACACGCTGCTCGCAATAGCCACCGCAAAACAATCCATGGCCAAACCCACAGCAATCAAAACAATTTCAAGTAAGGTCATCGTTTAAATTCTGCCTCGTAAGCAGCGGCAGCTTGCTCTAATTCGTTATACCAAGCCTCCCCAAATTTGCGAATTAATGGCACTTTTAAAAATTTATACACAGGTAATTTCAACTGCTTCCCATTTCGCTCGGCACAGGCACACACATCCCAACGGTGATAATTAACCGCTGTAAAGCGTTTATAGTGCTCTAATCGCACAGGATACAAATGACATGATATCGGTTTATAAAAACTGGTTCGCCCCTCCCGATAGGCTTTTTCAAGCGCACATTTGCAAATGCCATCGGCCGCATCGGTATAAGTAAACACACATTCACGCCCATTAACGATGGATGTCACCATATCGCCGTCGGCATCCACATAAGCCACCCCTTGAGCATCAATTATGGCTTTACTAGCATCCGACAAATCGTTCCACACAG
This sequence comes from Prevotellaceae bacterium, assembly GCA_020636695.1. GTDB lineage: Bacteria > Bacteroidota > Bacteroidia > Bacteroidales > Paludibacteraceae > W0P28-013. Next base: position 24,705 of record JACJXJ010000002.1, on the reverse strand, counting down.
CAGGTAAAGCCTCTTCCAACTGATCTACTTCATCAAGCTCCAACGGTGCGCCAGCATCGCCTTCGATACAACATGCACCACGACAAATGCCTAAGTCGCAACAGAACTGCTGTTCGAACAAATCGAAGCTCACTACCGTATTCCCTATTTCTACCATTTTTATAAATTTGTCGCAAAGATAATCATTAGTTACGACCTATACGACACAAGTGTAAATTTTTCGACCAGATTAGCGCAAAAATAGCTAACTTTGTACACGCATTTTTTGTGACATTAACCATTATTGTATCCCCAATAACTTGCTTACCAATCGTTTAAAAAGCGTATGACTATATGACTGAATTACAACTCACATTAACACCAAAAGAATCTTCGGAAGAATCTGAATTAAAAAAGGTTATATCAAACAAGTTAAAGATTCACATTAACCAAATTTCGCATATTCAGTTAGTTAAAAAATCCATCGATTCGCGAAGTAGACAACCACTTGTGCTGCTCAAAGTGCGCGTATTTTTAGGCGATGAACACCCCGAATATCGATACGAAAATACGTTTCATTATGGCGACGTTTCGAAGAAACCTGCAGTCATTATTGTGGGTTCTGGTCCTGCTGGGTTATTTGCAGCTTTGCGCTTAATTGAATTAGGCTTACGCCCTATTGTACTCGAACGCGGCAAAGAGGTTTCAGAACGCAAGAAAGACATTGCGCAGCTCAACCGAAACACGGCGTTAAACGTAGAATCTAATTACTGCTTTGGCGAAGGCGGTGCAGGCACTTTTTCGGACGGAAAACTCTACACACGCTCCAAAAAACGCGGCAATACACAACGTATTTTCGAAATATTCCATCAACATGGTGCGCAAGATGAAATTCTCTTTGAAGCACATCCACACATTGGCACCGATCGACTGCCAGTTGTCATAAAAAACATGCGACAACGCATCATCGATTGTGGTGGTGAAATACACTTCGACCATAAAGTGGTTGAATTGTTAATTACTGACCATCAAATACAAGGCGTTAAAACTGAAAACGGTGAAATTTACAAATCCAACAACGTCATTTTAGCCACAGGTCATTCCGCCCGTGATATTTACCACGTATTGCACCAACAAGGTATAAAATTAGAAGCGAAGGGATTTGCTATGGGAGTAAGAATTGAGCATTCTCAATCGTTAATCGATGAAATTCAATATCATAGCAAAATACGTAATCCCTACTTGCCAGCCGCATCATACGCACTTGTTAACCAAGTTGACGGACGTGGCGTATACTCTTTTTGCATGTGTCCTGGTGGCCATATTGTACCTTCAGCCACAGCCGACCAACAAATTGTAGTTAATGGCATGTCGGCTTCGCACCGCAGCTCTCCATTTGCCAATTCGGGCATGGTGGTAGAAATACGCCCCGAAGATTTAACCGAATATGCCCAATTTGGTGAACTATGTGGATTACGTTTTCAAGAAGATTTAGAACGTCTGGCTTGGGAACACAACGGCGGTGGTTTGCAAACAGCCCCAGCACAACGCCTCAAGGACTTTGTCAACGGTCGTTTATCTGCTGATTTACCGCCTTGCTCTTATCTCCCTGGCATTGTATCATCGCCTTTACACGAATGGCTGCCTCCACGCATTGGTAAACGCCTACAAGAAGGATTTAAAGCCTTCGATCAGAAAATGCGCGGCTTTCTGACCAACGACGCCGTGATTGTAGGTGTTGAAAGTCGTTCATCATCGCCTATACGCATTCCACGTGATGCAGAAACGCTGGAACACATCGAAATAAAAGGACTCTACCCGTGTGGCGAAGGTTCTGGTTATGCAGGTGGCATTACATCTTCAGCTATGGATGGCGAACTATGCGCTGAGAAGATTGCAGAAAAAATCAATTAATCAGCATAATAACAGAAACAAAAAAATACCTTGCAAATCAGATTTTGCAAGGTGTTTTTATTTTAAAAGAGTCACAAAGTACTATATCCCAAAATTTTCAGGTATCTTACCCACTTTAGTTCTAAAAAAAGCTTTTATTTCAGCCATATCGCTCTCCATATTACCAGTTGGTTGGAAAATCTTTCCATACCCTATTTCTTTTTTAGCAAAATCAATATACGTCAATACAATAGGTACGCCAGCCTTTTGAGCAATGATGTAAAAGCCTTTTTTCCAGTCAGAAACAGCTTTACGCGTACCTTCAGGCGTGATAGCAATATGAAACACGTCGTGTTTTGAGAATTCCTCTGCTATTTGATCAGTCAACGCTGTTTTTTTACTTCTGTCCACAGGCACGCCACCCAAACTACGCATCAACCCACCCAAAGGGAAACGAAACCACTCTTTTTTCATAAAAAAGTGGGCATCTAAATGCACCGCCTTTTTAAATAACATACCGTAAATAAAATCCCAATTACTGGTGTGCGGTGCCACACAAAGCACGCTTTTAGCAGGCAGCTCTACCTCATCAGGAATTGTCCATCCTTGGAATTCTAATAAGCGATAAGCCCAATTTTTCTTCATAAATTTTACATATTGTTTGAATGACAAAGATACGAAAAGGAGTTGGTTCAACAATAAAATACGTATGATTAACCATCTAAAACCACTTTTTTATCTAAAAAAGTTGGTATCTAATTATAAATCCATTATCTTTGCCCACATAAATCCTTTTATTTAACACTAAACCCACACGCCTATCGTAACATTATTACTTTGATTCACTAAAACAACAAGGTAATGAAACTACTACAATCTTTGACCGATGAACAATTGGTCAAAAGTTACGAGCAAGGCTGCAATCAAGCGTTTGAAGTTCTACTATTGCGTCACAAAGACCGCTTATTTGGGTATATTTTTAATATCACCCGCAACCGCGATTTGACTGACGACATTTTTCAAGAAACGTTTATTAAAGTCATTACAAACATTAAGCAAGGACGTTATGTCGATTCAGGCAAATTCTTTGCGTGGATGTCGCGCATAGCACATAACTTAGTGATTGACCATTATCGCCGTACGGAAAGTGAAAATACCTTCTCGAACGATGATAACGAAGAGTATGATGTTTTGAATAACGCCAAACTCTACGACGACAATATTCAGGACTGTATTGTGTACGAAGAAACGCTCAAAGATATGGTTAAATTACTCGATTTACTGCCAGAATCGCAGCGTTCCATCGTAGAAATGAGATTTTACAAAGATTTAAGTTTTAAGGAAATAGCTGAATTACAAAATATTAGCATCAATACAGCCTTAGGACGAATGCGTTATGCCATTTTAAACCTCCGTAAATTGGCGACAGAGAAAAATTTATTATCGGACTTTGAACACATCGCCTCCTAAATTTTAAATAACGGCACACAATAATACGATAAGGAAATCGTTTTATAGACAAATAAACCATTTATTTGCCTATGATAAAAAATTTTACTCCTAATCAAAAACCCGAAAAAATCACCAAACAACTCCAACCCAAGGAAACCACCCTTCAAACTATTTTAGCCTTTGCAGCGGCTTATCAGGTTGAAAAATTGGTCAATGGTGATATTTTACAATTCGTTATGAATTAAATCATTAAATAAGAGGTTCCACCCAAAGGTAGAACCTCTTATTCGTTTCGCCCGCTCATATTTTTGCAATCCGTATTTTTTTAGTATTTTTGCCAATAATTTACTACTTAAAACACGTGAAAACCATGAAAAAAATGATTGCTCCATCATTACTTTCAGCCAATTTCGGAAATCTGGAACAGGATATCAATATAATCAACCAAAGTGATGCCGATTGGCTCCATATCGACGTTATGGATGGCGTTTTTGTTCCAAATATTTCATTTGGATTCCCAGTTTTAAAATACGTCAGCAAACTGAGCAAAAAACCACTCGATGTGCATTTGATGATAGTGGAACCTGATAAATTTATTGATGAGGTAAAAGCCACAGGAGCTATTATGATGAACGTGCACTACGAAGCTTGCACTCACCTACATAGAACCATACAACGCATCCACGCAGCTGGCATGCAAGCAGGTGTCACACTTAATCCTCACACGCCAGTGGAGCTACTCGAGGACATTATTTGCGACGTAGACATGGTATTACTTATGTCTGTCAATCCTGGTTTTGGTGGCCAAAGCTTCATTACCAATACTTATCACAAACTAGAACGTCTGCGCGACATGATTACACGTCGTGGATCGAAAGCGCTTATTCAAGTAGATGGTGGCGTCACTACCGACAATTGTCAGCAACTGTTTGCAGCTGGAGCCGATTGTCTAGTAGCAGGCAGTTCCGTGTTCGGTTCTGACGATATGATTGCCACAATTAAAAAGCTCAAGCAATAATTAAACATAACCTTATAAGAATCTAAAACACACGTTATCACGTGTACCAAAACAGTGAATAATATGTCCATTCAGATCAAAGAAGTAACATCTCAAAAAGATTTAAAAGCGTTTATACGCTTTGGTACAAAGTTATATGAAGGTAATCCTTTTTTCTGTCCAGCCTTAGAATTTGACGAATTAAATACCTTTAACCCTAAAAAAAATCCAACACTCGAATTGTGTGACCACATTTGTTATTTAGCCTATAAAGAGGGTGAAATTGTGGGGCGTATTGCTGGCATTATCAACTACACTGCCAACGAAAAGTGGGAAAAGAAGCGTCTACGTTTTGGCTGGTTCGATTTTATCGACGACAAAGCCGTTTCACAAGCGTTGCTAACAGCCGTTCAAACGTGGGGAAAAGCCAAAGGCATGACCGAAATGAATGGCCCAGTAGGTTTTACCGATTTCGACCATCAAGGATTATTGGTTAGAGGCTTTGAATACGACTCGCCTATGGCTAGTTTGTACAATTTTCCGTATTATGTAGATCATTTTGAAGCATTTGGGCTACAAAAAGAAATTGATTGGATTGAATACCGTGTATTTATTCCGAATGCCGTACCTGAACGTTTAGATCGCGTAGCGAAAATTGTTTTAGATCGCTATAAGCTTAATATTGTGAAGTTTAAATCGCAGAAAGAACTCGTAAAACGGTTTCCAAATTACGAATATCTCGATGTCATTGACCAAGCGTATCAACCACTCTACAACTATCAACCGCTGACCAAAAAACAAAAGAAATACTACAGTGATATGTATTTCCCATTGGTTAACTATGATTTCATAACCTTTATCACCAATGAACACGATGAACTTGTGGGCGTTGGCGTTGGTATGCCCGATATATCGCCAGCATTGCGCAAAAGCAAAGGTAAACTCTTCCCATTCGGCTGGTTTCATATACTAAAAGCCCTGAAAGCTAAAAAGATAAAAGCCTTTGACTTATTACTCATTGCCGTTCGACCCGATTATCAAAACAAAGGCGTCAACTCGCTCTTCTTTTACGATCAAACAAAATATTTCATTCAATATGGCATAGAATACTCCGAAACAACGGCTATTTTAGAAACAAATGCTAAAAACCAGGCCAATTGGGAGCATTTTGAAACCATACAACACAAACAACGTCGTGCTTTCTTAAAAGCGATTGAATAATACACCAAACGCATTTAGAACAAGCTACAAATCAATAATCCGTTTTGTAAATTAACATAACGGATTATTTTTATTAAACCCATACACCTTTTAAAAGACTAATTTATGGCTATTGAAATTAAAGAAGTTACTACAAAAAAAGAGCTCAAACAGTTCATACAGTTTGGCATCGACTTATTTAAAGGGAATCCCTATTTTTGTCCTCCTTTGGTGTTCGATGAAATAAATACGTTTGACACAACTAAAAATCCCGCACACGAAATCTGTGATCATATCATTTACATGGCTTATAAAGACGGCAAAATTGTAGGGCGTATTGTGGGCATTATCAATTATTAAGCTAATGAAAGATGGGAAAATAAACGACTTCGGTTTGGATGGATTGATTTTATTGATGATTTGGCTGTATCCCAAGCCCTATTAGAAGCAGTTCAAGCTTGGGGGAAAACACATGGCATGACCGAAATGAATGGCCCAGTAGGATTTACCGATTTCGACCATCAAGGCCTCTTAATTGAAGGCTTTGAGTATAACTCCCCGATGGCTAGTTTGTACAACTACCCTTATTACGAAAAGCATTTGGAGGCATTTGGTCTCAAAAAAGAGATTGATTGGATTGAATACCGACTAACTATGCCTGACGAAGTGCCTCCACGCATGAAAAGACTCGCTAAAGTTGTTATGGAAAAAAGTAAGCTGGAAATCCACAAAATTAAATCCATTAAAGAACTCAAAAAATACTATCCAAATAATGAGTATTTAGATGTCATTGACCAAGCTTATCAAAAGCATTATACAACTACCAACCACTGACTGAAAAACAAAAAACGTATTACAGTAACATGTATTTCCCATTGTTGAATTTTGACTTTGTCACCATTGTCATCAACGAACTCAACGAAATTGTAGGTGTTGGTTTAGGTATGCCTGATATTTCGGACGCCTTACGCAAATGTAAAGGTCGCTTATTCCTTTTTGGCTGGTATCATATCCTAAAAGCCTTGAAAGCCAAAAAGAATATGATGTATTTTGATATGTTACTCATCGCTGTACGTCCTGATTATCAAAATAAAGGAATCAATGCCCTCTTCTTTTACGATTCAGCGAAGCATTTCGTAAAATATGGCGTAAAATATGCAGAAACTACCTCTATTTTAGAGACCAATAATAAGAGTCTAGCCAACTTTGAAGAATACGAAAAAATACAACACAAACGTCGTCGTGCTTATTTAAAACCAATAGCATAACACTCTAGGAATAAACGTATATTTCAACTAAAAAAGGAACCAAATTTGGTTCCTTTTTTAATTTAATTATCAAGCTCTATTTTCCTGTAATAATGCGTTTTATCTCATTCAATTTATTTAAAGCTTCAATTGGAGTTAAGTTGTTTAAGTCAGCATTTTTTATTTCGTCACGAACTTGAACCAATACTGGATCGTCGAGCTGGAAAAAGCTCAACTGCATACCCTCGCGTTGTGAGGCGTGTTCCAGATTTTTACCTGCTACTACGGATTGGCGATTGTCGGTTTCAAGCTGCGACAAGATTTCATCCGCACGACTGACTACTGATTTAGGCATACCAGCCATTTTAGCTACGTGAATACCAAAACTGTGTTCGCTACCGCCTTTTACTAATTTACGCAAGAAAATCACTTTCTTATCCAACTCCTTGACAGACACATTATAGTTTTTGATACGAGCATAGGATTTTTCCATTTCATTCAACTCGTGGTAATGCGTTGCAAATAAGGTTTTCGCTTGACAATTGGGACGTTCATGAATATACTCCACAATAGCCCAAGCAATGGAAATACCGTCGTAAGTACTTGTACCACGCCCTAGTTCGTCGAATAAAATCAAACTACGATGGGAAATATTGTTCAAAATACTAGCCGCCTCATTCATTTCCACCATAAACGTAGATTCACCCAACGAAATATTGTCGCTAGCTCCCACACGGGTAAAAATCTTATCAACAACCCCAATCGTGGCGCTATCAGCAGGCACGTAACAGCCAATTTGAGCCAAAAGTACGATGAGTGCCGTTTGTCGCAACAATGCCGACTTACCTGCCATATTAGGTCCAGTAATGATAATAATCTGTTGTTTTTCAGAATCTAAATACACATCATTAGGTACATAACTTTCACCTATGGGCAACTGTTTTTCAATCACCGGATGACGACCTTGTTTGATATCTATCACATCGTCGTCGATAACAACAGGACACTGATATTTATTCTCTTCTGACACGCGCGTAAACGACAACAGACAATCCAATTGTGCCAAAATACTGCAATTCAATTGAATGGCTGGAATATATTCCATAATAGCCGTCACTAAATCGGTAAACAACTTCGCCTCTATTGCGAATATACGGTCTTCAGCTCCTAATATCTTTTCTTCGTATATCTTAAGTTCTTGTGTTATATAACGTTCCGCGTTTACAAGCGTTTGTTTACGTATCCACGTATCAGGCACCTTATCTTTGTGTGTATTACGTACTTCTATGTAGTAACCAAACACATTATTGTAGCTAATTTTGAGACTTGGGATACCCGTTTGTTCACTTTCGCGTTGCTGAATATGTAGCAAATAATCTTTACCTGAATAAGCAATACGACGCAGTTCATCCAATTCTTCGTTCACGCCTTCAGCAATTACATTACCACGATTCAACAACATGGGCGGATTATCGGATAATTGACGAGCGATACGATCACGAATGATAGCACAGGCATTCAATTGTTCACCAAAACGTTGCAAAACCAAATTATCGGTGTCAGAACAGCTCTTTTTAATGGGTTCAATAGCGGACAAGGCAATACGCAACTGCCCTACTTCACGAGGTGTAATACGCCCTACAGCGACTTTCGACAGTAAGCGTTCCAAATCGCCAATAGTAGCCAACCAATCACTCAAAACCAATTTTTGATCGGGATATTTAAAGAAATGCGAAACCACGCTTAAACGATCGTTTATAGGCTCCACGTCTTTGAGTGGAAAAGCCAACCAACGACGTAACAAACGACTTCCCATTGGTGTAATGGTTTTATCGATAACCGAACACAATGTACGTGCATGTTCGTTGTACGAACCAAATAACTCTAAATTGCGCACCGTAAATTTATCGAGCCACACATACCGTTCAGCTTCAATACGCGCCAAATGTGTAATATGGCTTATTTGTTTATGATGCGTTAAATCGAGGTAATATAAAATAGCTCCCGATGCAATAATGCCTAAACTCAAACTATCAACACCAAATCCTTTGAGATTTTGCACTTCAAAATGTTTCAGCAACCGATCATTGGCGGCTTCCAAGGTAAACACCCAATCGTCCTGTTCTTGTGTGTGAAATTTGCTTCCAAAAGCCAATTCAAATTCCTTACGTTTGCCATGTTCATAAAGCACTTCTTTAGGTGCAAAGCTATTCAATAACTTTTCGACATAATCCAACGCGCCTTCTGCTACCAAAAATTCGCCCGTAGAAATATCGAGTAACGAAATACCGGCTTGATTTTTAGCGATGTGAACAGCCGCTAAAAAGTTATTTTCTTTGATATCAAGTATAGTATCATTGGTAGATACACCAGGTGTAACGAGCTCTGTGATGCCACGTTTGACGAGACCTTTGACCAATTTTGGATCTTCAAGCTGGTCACAAATAGCCACGCGTAACCCTGCACGCACCAATTTAGGCAAATAGGTATCTAAGGCGTGATGTGGGAAACCTGCCATTTCAATGGCATCAGCATTTTTATTGGAACGTTTCGTTAACGTAATTCCTAAAATTTCGGAAGCTAAAACAGCGTCTTTCGCGTATGTTTCGTAAAAGTCACCACAACGAAACAACAATACAGCATCAGGATATTGATTCTTGATGTCGTAGAACTGTTGCATCATCGGAGTTATTTTGGGTTCTGTGCTCATTTGTATCTCTTAAAAATCTGTTCTTTCATCTAATTCACACTATAAAAGCGTGTTCACCATGTTACATTTAATTGCTTCGTGCCTTTCTAAAAAGAATATTAACAACAATCTTCCAAGCGTAAACACAATCCGTTATAAAACAACCATGTTTTTCACAGGCTTCTAAATAACGCATCTCGGAATCTTGGATTTCATCCAATGTTTTAGGCATATCGGCATAAAAAGGTGGCAACAAGCCTGGACGAAACTTCGTGCGTTTTTCTTGTAATTCTTGAGAATAAAGGCTGAAGTAGTGATTACTCAATGGGCGAACACCTACCAATTTCATATCGCCACGCAACACATTGATAAACATAGGTACCTCATCGAGCCAATATTTGCGCATAAACTTACCAACCGTTGTCACACGTATATCGTTCGATATTTTACCGCCTTCTTGTAAACTATTTTTCTCAAACATATAAGCTTGCAGATATTCGGCATATGGATGCATCGTACGCATTTTAAACACGTTAAAGAACTTTTTATTTTTACCAATACGACGTAGTTTAATCAATGGACCATAACGTTTTTTAAGTTGTCGTTCTGGTTGTTGTTTGCGACGTGCTATCACAAACGTCGTATCACCAATCAGTTGTTCTTCCACTACTTCAAATCCGCAATAATACAACCGTCCCAACACTTCTGTATTTGATAAAACACGATTTTTACCTTGTGTTATATCATAGTACAAACGACTGGTTATAAATAATTTAGGCAAAATACGCTTCACCACAAAATCGCCCACATACAAGAGCCAATTGATAACTGGTGGCCATTGTTGTAATAAGCGTTTCTTACGAGTAGATTTGGCTTCAAAACAACAGACCAAACCACCATGATCAGGTAATTTATCGTTGGCTGCACAAAATAATTTATTAATACCACGTATATCGTTTAAACGTACCAAATTGATAATCATATCGTACCGATAAGGACGCAAAGAAACCACATTAAACAATGTCGTAGTAGCCAAAACCAAGGTACTAGAACTACCTAAATCGACTTTCTGACGTAAAAAATTAAGCACATCCAAAGATGTTTGTTGTTCGATAGCTTTTTCAATGCCTTTTACAGCTTCTGGTTCGAGCGGATAAGCAGGTTTAACTAACGAAACGGGCGCACGTTCATCAAATGTTTTAGGTTCTTCATCGAGATATACCGCATAAAATACCGTATGAAGCAATGCTACTACTACCAAATTTTGTAAAAAAACAGTCCACAGTAGTAGCAAAGATTGAAATATGGATAAATGAACCCATCCAAAGTAAATACATGGATGCACAATAACCAAAGTCAAAAGTGTGGTAGCAAATACTTGAAACGACGAGTCACGATAGCGATTATGATGTAATCCTCTATATTTTTTGAATGTATAACCAACTAAAAGCCAAACCGTAGTAACAAAAGCCAATGGGATACTATACCGAAAAACAAAGAACTCAATAGCATACCCTTTGGTCACAAAGAATGCCCCAATGGAAACTAGAAAAAAGAATAGGTCAAGTATAACCAATTTGAGCATTGGTTTGTAAATAGCTCTACGTAGTTTATATAGTAATCGGTTATAGTGCATATACACGTTTTAGTGTGTGTTTATTAATCAAAACTAAATCATCATCCAGCATACTCACGTTGTTCGTATGAATCGCTTTCGCCAATTCCACCATTTTTAACAAGGGATATACGCTCCCTTGCGCTCACCTACGTTGAGCTATCCCTCTCAACCCAATTAATGTGCGTTTCACTTGATTTTTAATGGTTTGTGCAACATATTCTTTCACCCAAGCCACACTATTATCAGTCCAACGTTGAGGGTGAGTGGTAATTAACACCTTTTCTGGTAATTGACCACTTTCTATAGCCTTTATGATATTATCCGTGGTATGAAAAATCAAACCTTGTTTAATCCATTGGTCTTGATATACAGGAATTTTATCGCGTACGCTCACATGAAAGCCATCCCAACGACGCCCGGTATCGGTCAAATAAAATACTTGACTATAGTCAATATCAAAATACGGTTCACCAATAATGCCGTAAGTACGGTAATCGCATGTTTTCCAGAGTTCTTTTCCATCAAATTGGCTCTGTGGCGCACCATGCATACAGATAGTTTTTACGGGATAATAGTTGCGGAAATAGGCCAATTGCGTCTCAAAATGCTTTTTTGCTTTTACTACATCACCTCCACAAATAGCCATATCTTCGTAGTGATAACCAATTTCGTGACCCAAATCGGCAATGGCTTTAATAATAGCAGGTTGATTACTTTGTGGCACCACTCTAAAATAATAACTAGCACGAATGCCTAATTCAGCCTCAATACGTGCTGTAGCCAATGAACGTTCAGCATGCAAATCGACATCGTGGCGTAATAACACAAACCGAGTCTGTCCAGATCCGATCGCTAGGTGTTGGTAGTAATGTTCAAGCGTGTAAAACTGATAGCCCGCTTTCTGTAAAGCCAGCAAGAGACGATTATAAGTTTGAAGTGTAAAATCTCTCATACACGCAGTTTGGTCAATTAATTAATAATCAGGATGATTTGTCAACACGCTCATGATACAATGATCGAGCACCATGTGCAAATCTTCCGTTATTTGCATATCGTTCACAGGAATATGAACACCGTGGTGTGCTATTTGTTTCAATTTGCCACCGTCATAACCCGTTAATCCGATGGTCACACCACCATTTTCGCCAGCCCATTCAACGGCTTTGAGTACATTTTTAGAATTACCAGAACCTGAAATTCCAATCACAAAATCGCCTGGTTGAAAGTAATTCTTTAAAGGTTCCCAAAAGATATCATCGTATGACATATCGTTGGCATACGCCATCATAGTTGGTAAATTATCGTTCAAACAGATAAATTTGAATCGTTTTTCTTTACCATACGACAACCCTTTATTGAAATCGCACACATAGTGCGACGCCGTAGCAGCAGAGCCACCATTACCAAATACAAAAACCTGTTTCCCTTGGTCTTGTGCACTTAGTAATAAGTTCATCAAATTATTCAAATCCTCTACATTGATTTTGTCAATCGTTGCTTTCAAGGTTTGAAAATAGTGCTGTATGTTTGGTATAAAATTGTGTGCCATAGATTTAATCGGCTATATAAATAATTTTAGAACCATAATTCTCAAATTGGAATGGTAATTCACGAGCGTGTTGCATTTCGCGACGGAATTTTTCTTGTTTATGTTCTGGGCAATAAAATAAAATGAAACCACTACCACCCGCGCCTAATAACTTGCCTCCTAATGCGCCTGCATCTAAGCCTTTTTGATATAATTCCGAAATATGATCGTTCGAAATACCACTCATGATAGATTGTTTGAGTAACCAACCTTCGTGCAAAATCCGTCCAAAGTCGTCAATTTGATTACGTTCCAACACATGTTTTAATTCGTACGCCATTTGTACCATATCGCGCACAATTTGGCGTTTATCGGCATGCCCCATCTCTTTATTTTGCTGTTCAAGAATGCCACTAGCCGAACGCGTTTCGCCCGTATAAATCATAATCAAATTCTTATCCAACTGACGTTTAGCATCAGCGCTCATAATCACCTTTTCCACATCAACCGAATCGGCATTGAACTTAATAAAATTCAAACCACCATAAGCTGCTGCATATTGATCTTGTTTGCCAATAGGTTCGCCTAATCTCCCAATTTCAATATCACAAGCCGTAGAAGCTAAATATTCAGCCGATACAAATTGACGTTTCCACGCATTCAAAACGTGTAACAAACACACTGTAAACGAACTACTTGAGCCCAATCCTGTACCAGCAGGTACATCGGCGATGGAGTTAATATCCAAACCAGAAACATTCAACATGGAGAGACATTCTCTAAAAATAGGATGTTTGATCTCTTCAAAATTGTGTATCAACTCTGTTTTTGAATATTTCAACAACGTTTGATTAGGGAAAAAGAACTCATGCACCGCCAAATAGACGTATTTATCGATAGTGGTACTCAATACAGCACCAGGTTCTTGCTCGTAAAAACTAGGAAGGTCGGAGCCACCTCCTGCAAACGAAATTCTAAGTGGCGTACGTGAAATTATCATAGTAATTCATTTATGGCGTGCAATAATGCATCCGCCTTATTGGTTTCAATTAATACACTCTTCTTAACACCAGCCGCTTCGCCAGCCATCACATCCCATTGTCTATCACCAATCATATACGACTGTTGTAAATCAATGTTCCAATCGCTAGCTGCTTGGAGCAACATACCCGGTTTAGGCTTACGACACATGCATTCTATTTTATATTCGACACGCTCTTCAGGATATCCTTTGTCGGGGTGATGCGGACAAAAATAGATGGCATCAACAAACGCATGTTCCTCGCCCAAACGTGTTTCTAGTCGTTTATGTATGTCGGCTAAATCATCCAATGAACAGAGATTACGCGCAATCACAGGTTGATTGGTCACAATAATAGCCAAATAACCAGCCGCATTAATCTGTTTGATAGCTGCTGCTGCACCAGGTAATAATTCTACCTGTTGCTTTTGCGACAACAAATTAACCTCTTTGCAAATCACGCCATCGCGATCCAAAAAGACTGCAGGACGTGGATATTTACGATTCAATCGAGCTACTTTGCCCGACAGTACATCTTTTTCTACTTTCGCCCAGCGATCGGGCGTGCCCATATCTTTAATGTATTCAGACGATACATAACCTGCCAATGGTAACTGATGCGTCAATAAGCTCGGAAAAATATGTTTTCCAAAATCACTTTTTCCCTCGGGAATATAAGAGACGCAATCCTTATTTAAAATATACAATGCCGCATTCACCAGATTACGATAATCTTGTGCTGGGTCGTGTGGCTTCGAAATAAACGCTTTGACCATACCCTGTTCGTCGATTTCCACCAAATCAGAATCGTACGGATGATCGTTTGGATGTAAAAACAGCGTTGCTTTAGCACCACGTTGTTGGTGAGCTTGCAGCATAGCTTCCATATCAAAATCCATCATGGTATCGCCATAGAACACCCAAAACTCATCAGTCAACTGATTGACCAATAAAGGCAAAGCACCCGAAGTACCAAGTGGTTCCTGTTCATGAAAATAGCTAATAGTAACGCCCCAGCGACTACCATCGCCAAAATACGTTTCAATCTGATCGCCTAAATGACCAACGACAAATAAGATATCGGTAAAACCATAACGTTTAGCCAACTCAATTTGATATTCGACCACAGGCTTGCCTGCTATCGGAATCATTGATTTAGGAATATCGGCAGCTACCGACGCTATACGTGTGCCTTTACCACCAGCTATTATTACTACTTTCATCTTACAAAAGTCTATATTTGTTTCCAAAGATACAAGATATTATTTAATATGGGAATGCGCCCTGCAAAAAAAACGTTATTTAAACTGCTGCTGAATATCTGGATTTAGTCTAAGTTGTTGAATACTTTTAGGATACTCTAACACTACCCACATTAAAAAAGCGGTCACATCTATTTTATCAGCCAACAATTGAGCTCTATTTTTACGCTTATATTCATGGCTAGCCTTATGTTTTAATAAATCCACTCCCTTTTCGATAGCTAATAATTGGTCCGATTCGGATTCAGAATAATTAAAACACAAATCGTATTTTTGAGCAATATCGCGTGTATAAAATCGGCCTGTGTTATCGATATAAATACCTGGTACGCCCAGCATAGCACCTTCGGCTACCATCGTAGCACTTTCACCAAAAATCAACGATGCATAAGCTATGACATCATGAATTTTTTCAGGTGACGTTGGCAATTTATACTGCTTCAATTCATCTGGCAATGGCGATTCTGAAGAGATAAATACCCGAGCAAATTTTGAAAACGATTCCACGGCACGGCGTTTATTTTCGAACGAAATGCCAGCATGTCCCATATCATGCGTGGCATTCCAAGAGACAAACCGCATGACCACATAAGGTTCGTTTTCCTTAACACCAAGTTCTTGTAAAATCGCGGTATTGGGTGTAAATCTATTGGGATGCAAATAGAGTAATTCGTTATAACCTTGATATTTAAGAACACGTTTTGAATGTAATGGGTGTTCATAATCGGAGGTCAAAATAACCTCTGAAAATGGTTCGTATAGACGAATTTGCTCCATATTAAACGTGTCCTCAAACGTAATATGAGGTTTACCTAACAAAAAAGAAGCATGAGCCGCGGTAATAGAACCATGGCTCACAAATAGATCGGGTTTAAACCTACGAGCGACTTTAATTTCTTTCCAATTAAACCGAATTAAATCCCAAATTTTACCAAGTACGGACGTGTGTTTTTTCCCAAACGAAACATACTCTAACTGTTCTGCAGTCAACAATTTAAGTTCAAACTCCTTATCGCGGCAGGTAAACAACACACGATGTCCACGTTGTATCATTTCATGTGCAAAACAGCGAAACATGTGTACATGTGCTGGATGACCAATATCTATTAAAATATTCATTTTAAATGCTTTAATAATTTCACAGCTAATCGACCTATGAAAAACAACATCGGATTTGCCACATAACAAAATCGTCCATGTTCCACCAATGTTCCTCCAAATTTGGCTTTAAACTCACGTACGCCATAGCCGTCATTCGGTTTACCGGCGCCCATCATATCAAAACGGGTAATCTCATGCGTTGAGGCATATTCAATAGCACCCCAAGTGGCTAAAGTGGAAGGATATACATTTTTGATGGTTCTATCCAAACCACAAACAAACCATTCATACAAAACCCGGTTTGGTAACTCCACGCACACACTACCACCCAGAACACGACCTTGATATTTGACCACAAAAATACGTCCTTCTGGCCATTGATAGAGTTGTTGAAAAAACTCGTATGGAAACAGAGGTGTTTTAACTTTGGTTTTATATAAATCGCGTAATAAATCGTAATAAGCCTTTAAATCGGCCTCATTATCCAACAAACTAAGTTCTGCGCCCTCTTTAAGCGACACTTTCACATCGCGTCTTTTGGTGCTACTCAATTTTTGAAGTGAAGATTCCAAGCTAGTAGTATCCACATGAAAATTGAGATGCGGTTGATACTCAAAACCAGCCGCTTGTATGGCCGAAGAAAAACAAGCATAATCGTCGTAGTTACGTACTTCGACAAAAATAGCCTTCTTTTTCAACGCATTTTTGGTGAAATTTAACAGGCACGTAACCGCTTCTGTTGGACAGTTATCTGCTAACAAAAAACCACCAGGAATGATGGCGCGCCTCGAAAAAAACTGTTTTAGCTTTCCTCCGTCTGCTATGATGTAACCGCATGCCACCGCCAGCAATTGCCCTTGATGCTCTACCCCATAAACAAAAGGTTCCACAAAAGGTAATGACTGATAAAAATGATAACAAGACGGCGTTTGAAAAAAACTAGCGACTGACGATTTCGCCACTAATTCATTCCATTTTCCAGTATCAATATCTTTCAAACAATCCATACTTAAACTTCTAATTGAGTTTTATCAATCGTTTTTACAATACGAGCAGGATTACCCACTACAATAGAGTACGGCGGTACATCGTGCGTAACGACACTACCCGCTCCCACAATACAACATTCGCCAATAGTCACACCAGGCATCACGATGCAATTGGCACCCAACCAAGAATCGTGACCAATAACAATACTGCGTTTAGGAGCTGGTAATATCGGCTTTAAACGACTTTCGTTGGGATGCGATGCTATAATCAAAGTAACATTAGGGGCAATACTCACCCTATCTTGTATAATTAATTTCATGGACTTATCGGCAAAACCTACTGTCACCGTGAGATTATCGCCAATATAAACCTGTTCTCCCAATTCAAATCCACACGCTTTGAGTGCCCAACATCTGACACCACGATAGGGAAAATGGAGAAAAAACGTCATTAAAATTTTACGTTTGTATTTTAATGTATTCATAATTTAGCCATTACATTGTTATAAATACCAAGAATAGTTTCTGCCACTTTACGGTTTTCAAGCCCCAACTCCACGATGCGTTCACGTCCGTGTGTACGACGTCCATCGGCAAGTGCTTTAGACAACTTATTGGCCACATCGGCTGGTTCAAACGAACACAAATAATGTCCGTCTAAAGTCCCCAATAAATGCTTGATATCAGCCACATCGGTAGCTAAAATGGGACAATTGCAAGCCATGGCTTCTTTCAATGCTTGCGGCGAACCTTCACTTTGGAGGTAGCAAACAAATCGCAGGCGCAATGAGTTTGGTAATGGTGGCTCTATCTAGTCCTTTATTTCCAAAAACTTCAATATCATTTCTATTAAGCAGCTTAATCGCTTGTTGTAACAGCGGATAATTTTTACGTAAGTTTGCAAAAGCACCGCCAAACAACACATATTTTTTATCGGCTGAGAATCCTAACTCTTGACGCGCTTGTTGTTGATCGACCACCATACATTGCTCTAAATTAACACCACAAGGCAAAATGGTATAATTTGTTTTTGGCTTTAGATAACACAAATCATAAATATGTTGCGCCACGTAAATAACGTGCTTTGCAAACAACGACGCCACCGATGACATTAGATTAGCTTTTGCCGACAACGTCTCACCATTGTGAAATGTAATCACTACGGGCACTTGTCGCTGTAAAATAGCTAGCAAACCCACTTAAGCCATAATGTGCATGAATTAAATCGGGTTGAAACGTTTTGATTTTACGTTTTAAGTCACGCACTTTGAAATAACTCCACAGCGCATTGCCACGTACCGTAAAATAGTCTATTTCCACCTCGCCCACTTGTGCTATAGCATCAGCCTGTTCGGTAATAAACGGCATGCAGTTTCGCGGGAAATTTTCTTTGTGTCTACAAACAATCAATACTTTCATAACCAACGTATTAAATTAAACCTCGACCTGCTAATTTGAACCAATTCCACCCTATGATAGCGACAAACAAAAGCACCATATAAATACTAAACGCACGCTTATCCTTATTGGTAAACTCGGAAATACCATGCGCTGCCAAAATCAACAAAAATGGGACTGCTGGTAAGTGAAAACGCTCTGACTGAGCAAATTCACTCAATGCAATAATACCCAAATAACCATAAATAAAGGCATAAATAAAATGTAATTACGCCACTTTTTTGATTTATATCCTTGAATAGCGCCAACAATACAAAAAACGCTAAAAAGTTTCGAATAAAAATAACCGCCATTCATCGTTGAAAATTATAGTGCGCTTCACCGTGGATCCGTCATAGTAGGAAATGGAATAACGACAATAAGAGGAGCAATAATAGCTGAACTAGCATATTTCACTAATGAGTTACCACCATATTCGGCTCGCCATTCAATAGTTTTACCCGAGTACTCACCACTAAATTTCGATTCCAAAGCTCGACAATTCGCCATAAATAGGACCGGCAGCTATCACTAAAGATAAAGCAAACGACCAAACCAAAATTTTACGTTTGCGACGTTTACTCGCCACCTTTGTAAACATTAACGTCACCAAAATGCAATCATAATGGCTGCTCTAACGCTGTTCTAAACGTAAACAGCACAATCACACTAAAAAACGGGCAGTATTATATTATGTAATTTAAACTGTTTACTGCGCAACAGCTCATCAAAGCGTTCGATAGCCCACACCGCTAACAGTATCATCTCCATCCTTTACGGTGCGAACCAGCATAAAATGTAATATTAGGCATAAACAGACAAAATACCCGCCATAGCCCCACGCTCTGCCAAAAGTACGTGCAGCCAACTTATACACCAATACGCCCATCCAAGCACGATAGACACTTTACCACGCACTAAAAAACATTAGAACCCAAAACGGATAAATTAACGCTAAATACAATGGATAGCCTTGATCGGATAGTGGTTGTTGTATAAACCATTAACGCCAATAATTGTATCGCCTTTCCAAAACTCATTGGCAAACCAAACAGCCCTTCATGATAAGCCAAACCATCAGATGGATCATATTCAAATGGTTCACCACGCAACCAACTAAACGTGACATAGGAAATAGCCATAAATAGCACGATAAGACAAAGCCCCAGTAAACAGTTTTTGTATACCCTGAGGCGACAATGAAAACCACTGCTTGGTGAGTGTATTCGAAAAATGAAAAAAGAGCAAAATATCTACTATCCCAAACAGATACCATTGAATAGGCATAGCATGAGAAAAGAACGCCAAGCTGATAAGCCCCAACGCTCCAAAATAAAGTAAAAAAGCTTTATCGGTTAAATATTTAGGAAAGTAATTAAGCAAAATGAATTAAAAATATAGAAAAATGGATTATGGATATATAGATAATTGATTATGGATGAATAAATTATAGATAAATCGATATATAGATTATGGATGAATGGATTATAGATAAATCAATAATCAATGTTGTTTTTGTGTTTTGTACATCGATAATCTATTATCAATAATCAATATTGTTTTTGTGTTTTGTACATCGATAATCTATTATCAATAATCAATGTTATTGTTTTTGTTTTATACGTTTTTTCAGGGTTTGAATACTGGCTGTGAGCATTTTTAACAGCTCTAAAGCATCATTCGATAAACTTTCCGATTCTGCTTTGGTTATATAATTTGTAAGATACAGTAATTCAATCCAATACAGAGATTCGTTACACTCTTTTTGAGCTATCGCTAATTTATGAACTAAATCGGCATCACTTTCAGCATGATAAGCCTCTCGTTGTAATGCACCAATGGCTGTTCCACTCCGCAATAATTGTCGAGATATATCGTGTTCATGCTTTTGCTCACACAAATAACTACGCAACTTCACCACACGCACAGCAAACGCCATACACTTGTCACGAAACGCTATTTGTTTGTCATTCAAAATATTAAAATTATAGATAAATCAATATATAGATTATGGATAAATGGATTATGGATAAATCGATAATCTATTATCAATAATCAATGGCATTGTGTTTTGTACATCAATAATCTATTATCAATAATCAATGGCATTGTGTTTTGTACATCAATAATCTATTATCAATAATCAATGGCATTGTGTTTTGTACATCAATAATCTATTATCAATAATCAATGACATTGTGTTTTGTACATCAATAATCTATTATCAATAATCAATGCTTTACAGTGTATTATACAAATTTGACAACGCTAACATATGCTGTTCAATGCTGTAGGTACTACGTACGTCCTGTGCATGCGAACACGCTTGTTGTTTATAGTGTTCTGTATGGTCTACAAAAGTAATAAATTTATTGAATAAATCGGCTGCATCCTTCGTTTTATAGATAGTAGCCCATCTACCTTGTTGCGTAATTTCTACCATGACCTCCCAATCGTTTACAAAGGTTGGCACGCCAGCCGCAATCGCTTCGATGACAGCTATACCAAACGTATCGTGGTCGGTACTATATACAAAAGCATCCAACTGTTTTAAAATGGCTGGAACATCGCCCGTCCACCCAGAAAATGAACACAATTGAGCAACTGATGTTCTTGACAATAGGCAACACAATCGTCGTACAACCAAGGCTCTGATTCACTTTTACGACCAACAAAATAGAAATCGAACGGCACACCAGCCTCTTTAATAACTTGAGAAATTGACAAACGGTATTTTGTTCGCGGACGCGAACAAAATTGCCGACCATCGCCAATTTGAGTCCCTGCGAAGCAGGGTCGCCACCAATTGGTAAATCAACTTGCACTACCT
Organism: Prevotellaceae bacterium; assembly: GCA_020636695.1. GTDB lineage: Bacteria > Bacteroidota > Bacteroidia > Bacteroidales > Paludibacteraceae > W0P28-013. The sequence continues at coordinate 3,462 of JACJXJ010000002.1, read as the reverse complement.
GTTGGTCTAATTTATCGAAATTAACGCCATTATAAACTACGTGCTGTTTATGGTGGTCTTTTAATTGATAAGATTTAATATAATAATCTCGTTGTGATGCACTTACAAAAAATTAGCATCCACCCATGAGCACTAAAACGCATAAAACGCACGCATCAATTTTCCAGCATTAAAATCGTATCCATGAAACGTTTGCACCACTTTAATACCCGTTCCAACACACGCTATACGAGCATACACCGCATCCAAGCACTGTTGCGCATGCACCACATCTACACGTTCACGTTGCAATAAGCGACGCAGTTTGACAAAATAACTCACATCACCCACGAACCGCGGTGCTAAAGCTATCATTTTTTCGCCAGTGGCTTTAAAATCTGGCAAATAAGCACCCCCTTTTCGATGAATGCCCACGACTTGAAATGGCGCTTGCGATGCTTTTTTAAACACATCCAACACCAACGTTTCGGTTCCGCCCCGATTTAATGAGCCTAATAAATATGCTACTTTCATGTGTGTTTAGTTTTATTTATTCAAATTTAATCAGGTCAGCCAACTGCAAAAAATAGTTATTGGTCCAAATTTCCAATGCTTTAGGGTTTTTTATAAAAGGTTCCACATCCTGTTTCACCTGTTTGATATCAGTGGAAGCTAACCGCTCCTTAAGGAGTTGTAAAAATTGGTTTTCATCCATCTCCAAGCCATTTAAAACCCTAATACGTTCTTGTAGATGAGTAAAATTTAAGGGAACTTCATGGCGAACGTACCATTCAAAGTCATACCAATCACGGCCTTTTACACGATTTTTCCAGGTTCTAAAAACTAATGCGTGCATTTTCCCCGCATATAAATTAGGCAGTGTAAAACAGCGTGTCATAAACGAATAGGGACGCAATAACAATTTATGTTCAGTTTGAAATTGCAACGGAGGTTGGGTATCCACCTCTATTTTTATTTTCAAGCTTTTCTCAGTCTTAAATACCACATCATACACATCTGTATCATCCTTTAAGAAGGCTGAATCAACTTTGCTGAACCGTGTTTTATCTTTTTTAGTAATCTCCACCTCTCGGCCTACCAAATGAAACTCTTCGATAATAGCGGGAAAATAGTGTTCAATTTTAAACGAGTCATCGGCCACTAAAAGAGAAAAATCCATATCTTCTGAAAATCGCTCCATGTTATGAAAAATCCGTAAACAAGTTCCACCATAAAACGCAGCTTTATCGAAAAAACCTCCTCGATAAAGTCCAGCTAACGTTATTTTTTGCATAACTTCATACATAGCATTTCGTCTATCCTTATCGGTCACCATTTGATAGGACGAAACCATTTGTTCAAACATTGGATTCATGATTTTCTGATGAGGTGAATTAAATTGGTAATGATAGGCTTTTTTTTACCATACAACAGACATTGTTTTAGAATTTCCACATCCATCTTAAAAAATGCCTGCATGTCAAATCGGATATCCTCTTCTAAATAGGTTTTGATTTCCTTTTGATAACGGAGATTTAGGTTGGGTGTGTTTATAATTAAGTCGCACAAAGCTTTCTCTGGAGTTGCCATTAAAAAAAACAAACCTTCTTTCGATTCTTGCCTAATACCTATGGTAAAATAATCGTTCGAACAGTGTGAATAACCAAATGTACCTAATGCATTTGTAAAACTTCTGGCATGTTTTGTGGTCATTGAATACATCGTATAAACATGTTCTGGAATTAAGCCATAATAACGTAAAGCAGACTCTTTGGAAACATAAGATGGACCATATAAATGATTGGCTATCAACTCTGACGATAACACCATACCACTCTCTTGGGGAGCAACCACATACAAACCTTTTTTCAAGCGAATAAGTTTTCCTTCATTTTCTAACTCACTGATTTTATTATGTATAGATTTGTGATTAGGATACATCGCCTTCAGTAGCGAAAAATCAACTGGAACCGCCCCTATTTCTGAGAGTGCATTCATAAAATATTCAAATTAGTTTACAAAAATAGTAAAAATAGGAATAGATACTACTAATTAATTCAATTATCTGTTCAAAATTTTGCTAAAAAATTATTTTTTTAGTGTAAACCTAATAAATACGCTACTTTCATGTACGTTTTATGTTTAGTGTGTCATGTTATTCGTTATTCGTTGCTCGTTATTCGCTAAACGTTCAACGTTTAATGTCGTTCTTTAAACCCTTAACCCTTCATCCCTAACCCTTAACGTTGCTCATTATTCGCTAAACGTAATTTCTTCACGCTATACGCTATACGCTAAACGTTCAACGTTTAATGTAGTTCTGTAAACCCTTAACTCTTAACCCTTCATCCCTCACCCTTAACGTTTAACGCGTAATAGCCAGCAAAACACGGCAGGCGACAGATTAATAACCCGTATTTTGCGCTTTGCCCCTTTAGAACTATGATACATAGACAATGGATAAATCATTTTTTCGCGTAACGCTTTGAAATAAAAAGCTCTGTGAGGATAAAAGTCGGCTCCTACATAACCAAGCAGCGAAATAACCGTGGCGGCTATCATGCCATCAAACCAACGCTTATCAGGCTGTTGTTCGGCTTGCTGTTTCATAGAGTCGATAAGTAACAATTTATCGTTCAGCAACTTTTTAGTTTTTTCAGGATCCACACTTTGCGTAATAGAACCCGTGCGCATCAAATAGTTGTACACCATGGTATCTACGGAAGTTACACGCTGTGCACGCACCAATAAACGAGGCGTCCATTCGGTATCTTCAAAATAGATGCCCGCTTTAAAGTGATGTGCTTCGGCTTGCAACAGTGTAGCGCGTATCATAAACTGCACCGCATAACAGCCGTAGCCAAGTCGCTCTGTGAGAAACGTTAAACCATCGCATACCTCATCGCGGTAATCGACAAATGGTTTCATGGCTTTATACGGCTCAAACACGTGGTACTGTTCATTCACATTTTGATAATTGAATCGCAACACATCCAACTGTTCTTGCTCCATTTTTTGAACCAAGGTACCCAATACATTCGGTTCTAAATAATCGTCGGAATCGACAAACTGGATGTATTTTCCTTTAGCGTGACGAATACCTGTGTTGCGAGCAGCACTCAATCCACCGTTAGGTTGAGATAGGAGTTGAAAGGTGAAAGGCGCAAGGCTAGCTTGATGCTCCAAAAATGTTTTAGCTATCGTGTACGACTCATCGGTGGAACCATCGTTGACCACAATCAATTCATAGTCCGACGGCGCCAGCCCTTGACACAACAAACTCGCCAAACATTTCTCGATGTAAGGCGCTACATTGTAAACTGGTATGATGATGGATAAAAGCATAATTAAACAATATTAGATATTAAAATCTATACACAAAACGTACATTAGCAAACTACATTAGCAAAAAAGGGGTGTTTACCAACTTATCAATTATTAATCTTTCGAAGTTTATTTATGATGTGCGGTTCAAACCAATAA
>JACJXJ010000019.1 GCA_020636695.1 Prevotellaceae bacterium | reverse complement strand
AACTTTGACTTATTGGATTACGAACCCTATTATCCATTTTTCTTTTGGTTGGCTTACAATTTTAAGACCTACTATTTGCCAAGCCAGAAACATCAAGATGGTATTTCTACCATTTTATATAATCACCAAAATCAACCAATTTGTTACCACGCTTGGATGGCGCGTTTTTATAGCATGTCGTCATTTGTGGTACGATTTATCCAAAAGGGCGCAGGCAAACAAAAATTGCGTATTGATAATCTCATACGTGAATCGTATGCTGTTCGTGGAGTGCAGGTTCTTTCTTTTTCAGTAGGCGATAGACTTATGTTTCGATTTGATAAATTGGTACGTTGGAGTATCAAAGTTCCACAGCGTATAATGGGATGGCCTCGAAAGTGGGCGAAATGGTACCGTCGGTGGGAACGTAAACGTCAAGGCGCTATCTAATAAAAAAAAGCTTGATAAGTAATTTATCAAGCTTTTTTTATGGTTGGTAGCCGTTTAGGCTTCCTTATTCTTTTTGACTACTTTAAATACTTCGTAGCCTACTACGCTTACGATGGTTATTCCCATAATGATAATGAAAATTAATGAGAATGTATTCCCTTTTTCTACACTATCAGGTCGGAATTCAAAGCGAATATGGTGGTTGCCGGCTGGCACATTGAGCGCGCGTAAAACATAATTCACGCGGAAATGTTCTACAAACTGTCCGTCAATATAAGCTTTCCATCCATAAGGGTAATAGATTTCTGAGAATACCGCTATGCCAGGTGTTGTTGATGAGGATTCATATTCTAGTTCTTTAGGTGTATATTTTGTCAGTTTAATGCTACTGGCTGTGTTTGATGGTGTGAAGCTAGTAACGAATGATTTGAATTTCGCATCAACCACGGCGGTGTTTTTCACGTTGATTGTGTTCAATGCATCACTTTCTTCATTTGGTGTGTTGACTACCACTAAGGAATCGATAAACCAAGCATTACCCAATGCGTCAGGATTTTGTTGTGGTGCTATCTCGCCGTTATTGTCACGTACAATAATATATTTAGCATTCAACATGTTGAGCACGCTCATATTCATGTTTTTAGATGAGATGTGCTCATCAATTAAATCTTGATAACGACGTAACTTAGCAGCAGAATAACCTCCAATTGATTTTAAATAATACGATGTGCGCGCTTCGTTGAATGTATTTGTAGTTACGTTAAGTACTCTGAAATAGGTGGTATCTTGCAATAGCAGTTTTTCATAAGGTTGCATGGCAAATGCCTGATCACGTTTTTTGACTGCTACAAAATTGTCATCGTTACAAAAACGTTTATTTACTGGCCACATGTCAGCTACAATTAAACCAGTAAGGAGGATGCCAAACCACATGGTTTTTAATTTGTCTTGGATAAACAAATAAATTAAACCTGTGCCCAATAAAATAAATATCAATGAACGCCAAGCATCAGCTTGTAGCATCGATGCACGTTGAGCTATTACCGCATTATAAGCCCAGTCAGGTAGTTGTGATGTGAGTTGCACATCGTTCGGCGAGGTAAAATCTAATAAACTTTTTCCGAAGAGGGCAAAAATAAGACAAAGTCCTGCTGTAATGCCAGCTGAGATGTAAAGATTTTTCAGTAATTTTTCTTTTGAAATAGATTTGTTAGCTATCTCTTTTAATGCCAAGAAGCCTAACAACGGCATAGTTATTTCGGCTACAATTAAAATTGATGCCACTGCTCGAAACTTATTGTACATGGGGAAATAGTTGAAGAAGAATTCCGTCAACGACATAAAGTTATGTCCCCATGACAAAAAGATGGAAAATAACGTAGCTACCAATAAAGCCCATTTGTAAGGTCCTTTTACAATTAACAAACTAAGTACAAATAACAGACAAACAATGGCTCCGATATATACTGGACCTGATGTGAAAGGCTGTGTTCCCCAATAGGTTGGTGCTGCGCTACAAAAATCAGCAGCCGATGGTCGAGGAACGCCGTTTGCTACCAATTCTTTATAAAGTGTTGATTCTTTGCCCACATTGTAGCCCGAAGAACCTCCCATGTAATTAGGAATCAAAAATGTCATAGTTTCTCCAATGCCATAACTCCAAGCTGTGGCATAATCTAAGTCAAGTCCATTGCCAGCACTTGGTTTGTCGTCACCCTTGGTGAGTTCCGTGTGTCCTCCACGCATGGTTTGTTCGGCATATTCTTGGTTGGCAAACACATTGGCACTACCAACGCCCATGCCTACACCAAATGATACAGCAAACAACACAGTAGCGATGGCAAAATCTTTATAACGTTTTTCTTTGATGTGTGTGTAGAGTTCAGCAAAAAATAAAATTCCGATTAGCATACAAATGTAGTAACCCATTTGGGGATGTAGAAAAAATCCCATAGGAATAAAGAACATCGTGAAGATGGCGCCCCAGCCATATTTCTTTTGATACATGAGTAGAAAACCGACTAGAACCATCGTCATCCATGTGATGGCAGTACATTTCCCATGATGGGAAGCTGCTATAATGATGAAAAAATACGACGAAAAGGCGATGGCAAAGGCTCCCGCAAGACTTATCCATTTGTCAATTTTGAATGAACGCAGGAGTATGAAAAAACTGATGAGGTAAAATAATACAATAAAAATGGCATTGCGATGTCCCCAGTGAAAAAACTTGTAGAAGGGTTGTAGAATTTTGGTTGAAAGGTAACGACCTCCACCCACTTGATAATTGGGCATTCCACTAAACATGGAACCTGTCCACCAAGTGTAATCGCCAGTTTGTTCGTGATAAACAGCGCCTTCACGTGATGCCGCAGTACCATTCACATTATCGCCAGCAAAAATAATTTTACCCTCCAATGCTGGAGCGCAGTAAATAGTGGCGGCTACAATAAAAATAAACAAGATGCCTAAATTAGGTAAAATCTTAGTCTTGAAATCTAAATTTTTCATAGTTTTTTGGTTCTTTTTATGATATTATGTTTGCTCCAAGCGAGTTGGAGTAAGTGTTCTACTTCCGATGAGATACCCCAATAATAAACAGCTGTAATCCCAGCTACGCATAAAATGCTGGTTCTTAATACAGCTTCGGCTATTTGCCATGTTAAACTTGGTGCTATAGCTAAAAAGTATGGCGTGATGTATGCTGTCCATACGCAATTCACGATAAAAAGCCCTAGTGTGATCACTAAAATCTTGAGTTGTTTTGGTGAAAATGGGGAGGTTTTAATTTTCCATTTTACCAATGATAGTAGTAATCCAAAATAGATGATGTAAGCTATTAAAGAGGCTGCTGCTGCACCATTCATACCCCAAATGGGAATGAAAAGATTATTTAGTATAATGGCTGTGGCTGTTAGTATAAACGTGAATACTAGTGATAAATAATAGTACTTAGAATAACTTAATACCGAAACACCTACACTAAAGGTGGAATTAATAAGTTTAGATAAACCTAAAATAAATACAACCCACTTCGCTTCACTATATTCTGTTCCATTAGGCAATAGAGCAAAGAATAAGTCGATATTAATCCAGATAATTAAAAAGATAAATGAACTAGCTAAAAGCTGGTGTAGAGATACACTTTTACATAATAAATCAGCTCCTTTCATGTCGCCATCTTTCACGGTTTGTGAAATTTGCGGCTGTGTAATGGCTCCTAAAGAGCGATAAGGGATTTCGATGATGGCGGCAATAAAAGTGGCAATAGCAAAAATACCAGTATAGTTAAGCCCCATCTGTGCACTAATAAAGAATGTGTTAATGCTAGGAGTAATAGCTCCTCCGAGTGCTGCGGCGATTAAAAAAAGTGTGTATAGCAAATAATCTTTGCGGAGCGATTTTGTAATATATTTGAAGTCGGGCTTTAACGAAATACGATTTAATGAAAATAGATAGATAATATTTATCAGTGTAGCCACGGCATATACCGAACAAAAGGCTATAACAAAACCATCGAGGCTTAATAATTTAAAGGCATATACCAGGTAGACTACTAATGCAAGTACTCGTACCACTACTTCTCGTACCAATTTAGGGACAACAATGCGCATTAATACATTGGCGTTTGTTTCGAAAACAGCCATGTATAACATGAAAAAAGTGAGTGGTAAAACGAGATAATAATAGTCAACAAATAGAGGCGACTTTTCGGAAAATATATTCTCAATAGGAACTTTGAGAATTAAATAAAGTGTTCCGAAAATTAAAACCAATAAACGGTACTACTAAAGACCAAAAGAAAAAGCCGTGATCTTTGTGCTTTGTCATTTTTAAAATAAGGATAATAACGAATTACTGAAGAACTTGTGCCTAGTTGCGCTAATCCAGATAAAAGTACTGCGGCATCTATTAAAACCCGTGTTAGCCCAATCTCTTCTGCGGTTAGGAATCGTGTAAGAACAAAGAATGTGGTAAAAAAGCCAATGGCTATTCCTACATAATTCACAATGGTTCCTTTAATTGATTGTCGGATGATAATACCCATGTAATTCGTTTAAGTGCGCAAAGATAACCATAAAATATGAATAATAATTCATGTATGGTTCGGAAAATCTGGGCGACTAAAGTGTTATAATAATACGAGCCGCAACACTAGTCGCGGCTCGTATCGGAAATAAAATTGTATAATTATTTCAGTTTGCTCAAGTAGCGTTCAGCTTCCATCGCTGCTTTACAACCACTGCCTGCTGCAACTATTGCTTGTCGATAATTCGAATCAGCCACATCGCCTGCAGCAAAAACACCTGGTACATTAGTTTTTGGAGTGTCAAGAGGGTAGGTTTTAATATAACCTTCTTCGTTCGTTTCTACAAATGGTTTGAAAACCTCTGAATTTGGATGATGCCCAATGGCTAAAAAGAATCCATCAATATTAATGTCAACAGTGGTTTCATCACTTTCGCCTTTGCGCTTTACTAAATGGGCACCTTCAACGTATTCATTGCCAAATAGACCAAGTGTGTTATGTTCGAACAAAACTTCCAAGTTAGGTGTGTTCATCACTCTGTCTTGCATAATTTGAGAGGCTCTCAAGAATGGTTTGCGAACAATGAGATACACTTTTTCGCATAAGCCAGCCAAGTAGATAGCTTCTTCGCAGGCGGTATCGCCACCACCAACTACGGCTACGCGTTTTTTGCGGTAGAAAAAACCGTCGCAAGTAGCACAAGCGGATACACCCTTGCCAGCATATTTATGTTCATCGGGTAAACCTAGATATTTGGCCGATGCACCTGTGGCAATAATGACCGTATCGGCCTCAATTGTTTTTTCGCCGTCCACTGTTACTTTGTGGGGATGTCCCGAAAAATCGACCGAAGTTACAATTCCAAAGCGAATGTCGGCGCCAAAACGTTCTGCTTGCGCACGAAAATCTGCCATCATCATATTACCATCAATTCCTTGAGGATAACCTGGAAAATTTTCGATTTCTGTAGTGGTTGTTAACTGACCTCCAGGTTGTATGCCTTCATACAATACTGGAGCTAAATTGGCACGACCAGCATAAATGGCTGCTGTATATCCAGCAGGACCAGAGCCTATAATTAAGCACTTTACATGTTCATTCATAATGTGTATATTTTTTTACAAAAATAACTCTTTTATTTTGAATTTAAAAGCTGTTACAACTTTTTATTAGATTCATCATGTTTTCTATGATTTTAAGTAAATTTGGCTGATAAGAAGTATTTGCTCAATTGCATTTTTAACGTTACCTTTGTGCCATAAATCACACTATTTATGGAACTATTTTTTAACCTTTTTCAAAATAGTTATTTTGCTTTGTTTGTCATCATAGCGCTTGGTTATATGATTGGCAAGATTAAGTTTTTTGGAATCTCTTTAGATGTATCGGCCGTTATTTTTGTGGCATTAGTTTTTGGCCATTTTGGGGTGACTATTGATCCCATTATTCAAGACATAGGGTTGGTACTTTTCATTTTTACTATTGGTATTCAAGCTGGTCCAGGTTTTTTCGATTCACTCAAACAACATGGCGTTAAATTGGCTTCATTGGCTATGATACTTATTGTTGTCGCTGCCATAGTAACCATTGCCTGTCAATATTTGTGTCATTTTGATTCGGCCATCGCTGCGGGACTTTTAGCTGGCGCATTAACCAGTACTCCAGGCTTAGCTTCTGCTACTGATCAATTCGGTAGTTTATCGTCTATTGGTTATGGTATCGCGTATCCGTTTGGTGTGATAGGCGTTATCATTTTCTTACGCTTATTACCTAAATTTATGCGCGCTAATATTGCTAAAGAGGAACAACTTTGGGAGTCAGAAGCACATTCTAATACGCCATTATTGGTAGCTCAAAATTTTAGAATTACCAATGAAAATGTGAATGGTAAAACATTGGGTAATCTACGATTTAGAAGTATGACTGATGCTGTAGTTTCTCGTGTGATGCATGGGGTAGAAGCCATAACGCCCTCTCCTACAACTATTTTATACCAAGGCGATTTGGTACGTGTAGTTGGAACCGAAGAATCTATAGAAAAGGTAAAATTATTGATAGGTCAACCTATTGAACAGGAGATTCCGTTGAGTGGTAATTATGATGTGCAGTCTGTTTTGGTAACTAATAAAGAGGTTGTGAGTAAAACCTTGGCGCAACTTAATCTACAGTCGAATTATGATGCTACCGTAACACGGATTCGCCGAAGCGGTATTGATATAAAGCCGTCACCTGCTTCTAAAATACGTTTTGGGGATAAATTAGTGGTGGCATGTAGTAAAGATAATATGGAACAAGTTTTTCGCTTGTTTGGGAATGATGCCAAACGTCTTTCTGATACGGATATTTTCCCCATTGCTTTGGGAATAGTATTAGGCGTTTTAGTTGGTAAATTTACCTTCTTAGGATTAACGGGTGGAGTGCTTGTGGTCGCTTTAGTGTTGAGTCGTTTGGGTAAAACTGGACCTATCTTATGGACCATGTCGAGTGCGTCAAACCTATTGTTGCGTGAACTTGGTTTAATCTTTTTCTTGTCGGTAGTTGGCACACAGGCGGGAGCCACTTTGGCTGACACTTACTCACAGTATGGTTATGAGTTATTTTTGGCAGGAGCCATTATTACCTTACTTCCTATGATTATAACGACATTAATCGCCAAATTAGTGTACAAAACTAATTTACTTACATTATTGGGTGCCTTGGCTGGTGGTATGACAAGTACACCAGGATTGGCTGCTATTTCACCAATGACTAAATCGAATGCGCCACAAATAGCTTACGCTACGGTGTATCCTATTGCCATGGTTTTTTTGGTACTAGTGGTTAAACTGTTGGCATTATTCTCCTAATACGTACAAACTATATTTCGATAACTTAAACTTATATATTAACAATGAAAAAAAGTGCATTACAAATTGCAAGGGCTTCATATCAGCCAAAATTACCAGCTTCACTTAAAGGTGGAGTTGTACTTACAGAAGGCGCAATGACTCAATCGGTTGCAGACCAAGACGCTATCAAGGAATTATTTCCTAATACCTACGGTATGCCGATTGTTAAGTTTGAGGCAGGTGCTGTTAAATCATATCCAACGGTGAATGTTGGTGTTATTCTATCGGGCGGTCAAGCTCCTGGCGGACATAATGTTATTGCTGGTTTATTCGATGGTTTGAAAAAATTGAATCCCAATAATAAATTATATGGTTTTTTGGGTGGACCAAGTGGCTTAATTGACCATAAATATATGGAATTAACTACTGAAATTGTAGATGAATATCGTAATACGGGTGGATTTGATATTATTGGATCTGGTCGTACTAAACTCGAAGAACCTGCACAATTTGATAGTGGTATTGAAATCTGCAAAGAATTAGGTGTAAATGCTATTGTTATTATTGGTGGTGACGATTCAAATACCAATGCTTGTGTGTTAGCTGAATATTATGCTCAAAAGAAAGCTGGTATCCAAGTTATTGGTTGCCCAAAAACTATTGATGGCGACTTGAAAAATGAGATGATTGAAACTTCATTTGGATTTGATACGGCTTGTAAAGTCTATTCCGAATTAATTGGTAACATTCAACGTGACGCTAATTCTGCTAAAAAATATTATCACTTTATTCGTTTAATGGGGCGTTCAGCATCACATATTACTTTGGAGTGTGCTCTACAAAGTCAACCAAATATTTGTATTGTGTCAGAGGAAGTGGAAGCCAAAAACATGACACTTAACGATGTGGTAGAAGATATTGTGAAAGTGGTGGTCGATCGTGCTAAATTAGGTTTGAATTTTGGTACCATTTTAATTCCTGAAGGCTTAATTGAATTTATTCCTGCCATGAAAAAATTAATTGCAGAATTAAATGATTTATTGGCACACAACGACGAATTTAATGCTTTGAATACAGATGACGAAAAACGTCAATATGTAAAAGGTAAATTATCGTCTGATAGTCGCGAAGTATATCGCAGTTTACCAAAAGGTATTGCACGTCAGTTGACACTTGACCGCGACCCACATGGTAATGTGCAAGTTTCGTTGGTTGAAACTGAAAAATTACTTATCGAAATGGTGGCTAAACGTTTGGCAACTATGAAAGGCGAAGGTACATACGTTGGTAAATTTTCAGCCATTAATCATTTCTTTGGTTATGAAGGACGTTGTGCTATCCCTTCAAATTTTGACGCAGACTACTGTTATTCTTTAGGTTATACTGCTTCTGTGTTAATTTCAGAAGGCAAAACTGGTTATATGTCATCGGTTCGCAACTTGACAGCACCTGCTGCTGAATGGATTGCTGGTGGTGTACCTATTACAATGATGATGAATATGGAACGTCGTCACGGTTCTATGAAACCCGTTATTCAAAAAGCGTTAGTACGTTTAGATGGTGAACCATTTAAATATTTTGCAGCGCACCGTGTTGCTTGGGCAGACGCTGATACTAGCTATATTTATCCAGGTCCAATACAATATTATGGACCAACAGAAGTGTGCGATCAGCCAACGATAACCCTTCAGTTAGAACATCATAAATTACACTAATTAAATGTAGTGATAGAGAGGGTGAACTTGAAGAAAGTTCACCCTTTTTTTGTCTATAACTAAAAAAGGCGTATTTTTGTGAATTATACTCACTTAAATGATAACCAATGATTAGTTTTGAAAACATTAACAAACCCGATTGGAAGTACGAATTACTTCACCGTTACGTGAACGTCGTTCACAATTATATTTTTTATCATCACTATTATGTAATACACAAAGAACGTTTATCAAAGAATCAACCTTTGGTGGTTATCTGTAATCATCAGAACGGCTTATCTGATGCGTTAGGTATCTTATTTGCCTTGCGAAATGATCCGCGTCGCCCTGTATTTATTGCACGTGCCGATATTTTTAAACGTGAAATTGCGGCTAAATTATTACGTTTTCTGAAAATTATGCCAGCCTTTCGTGTGCAGGATACAGGCGTTGAAAATCTGGGTGAAAATGAAGCTATTTTTAATAAGTCAGCTCGTATATTGCTTGACGATGGTATTGTTGGGTTATTTCCAGAAGCAGGTCACGAAGATTGTCATCATTTGGGGACCTTTAAAAAGGGTTTTGCGCGTATCGCTTTTCAAGCCGCAGAAATGTCCGATTTCAAGAAACCAATAATGATTCAACCACTAGCTCATCATTATTCCAATTATTTTGGGATGCAACGTGAGTTAATGATTGTAGTCGGCGAACCTTTTGGATTCGAGGATTTGTATGATATCTATAAACAACATCCACAACGTGCCCAAAAATTATTGGCCGAACGTGCCCGTGTAGAAGTCAAAGAGTTGATGCTGGATATAGAAGATAAAGCGTTGTATGAAGAGTACGATATGGTACGCACTATATATCGAGAAGCTTATCTTAACAAACATCAGTTAAAAGCCCACTATTTCCCGAATCATTTAACAGCAGATAAAGCGGTTGTGAAGGCCTTGGATGAATATCATAATGATAATCCTGAAGGATTTGATAAACTCATGAAACAAACGCATGAATATATTCGTCACGTAGAACGTTTGCATTTGCGCGATTGGATTTTTGGTAAGAAACTATCTGTTTTGGGCTTTTGGTTTCGTTTTCTATTAGCTATTGTGTTAACACCTTTGGTTGTTTTTTCTTTTCTGTATAATTTATTGCCATACAATGTAAGTTCGTTGGTCACTCGTCGTATTAAAGATCCAATGTTGCATTCAGCTTTCCATTTTGTGATTGGCGCTTTGTTTGCCTATCCTATTTGGTATATTATTACGTCGGCTATTTTGTGGGCAACCACCGGGCTTTGGTGGTTGGTTTTGGTTAATTTAGTGGTGCTACCATTAAGTTTGGTATTTTATCAACACAGCAAGGTTTTGTGGAAAAAAGTTTATAACCGCGTTCGCCGTTGGAAATTTTGGTTTCGTGGAACAACATCCTACGTACGTGCGGTAGAATTGCGTGCACAAATTGTTAAGACCATGGATAAGTTGATGGCTTAAGCAATTGAATTTATTATAAAAAAGAGGCTGCATAAATTATATGCAGCCTCTTTTTGTATATTGATACGGTTTGTTATTTTACTTCATCCGTGGGTTCTGTGGTTTGTGGCATAATTTCGAGTAATTCCACTTCAAAAATAAGTGTCGCACCCGGTTTGATTGCACCATTGCCAGCTCCTTGTTCACCATAAGCGAGTTCCGATGGAATATAAAAAATAAATTTTGAACCAACTGGCATCAATTGTACGCCTTCTGTCCAACCAGGAATAACTTGGTTTAATGGAAATGTAATAGGTTCGCCACGTTCTACTGAGCTGTCGAAAACTTTCCCATCGATAGTTGTTCCATGGTAGTGTACTTTGACTTCGTCGGTGGCTTTAGGTTTTGCACCTGTTCCCAGCGTGATAACTTTGTATTGTAGGCCAGATTCAGTTTCAATGACGTCTGCATTGGTTTTATTTTTTACTAAAAATGCTTTTTCCAGTCCTTTTAAAGAGTCTTGCATGGCAGTTACTTCCGCATCAAGAGCTTGAAATGCTGCTGTCATTTGTTCCGAAGTTAATTTATTTTTTTTGTCCATAGCATCAGACAGACCTCTCAGAAATATTTCCTTGTCAATCGTGAGACCTAATTTTTCGAAATTTCCAGTAACTCCTTCTCCAATGTTCGCACCCAATGCATAACTTTTTTGCTGTGCTGGTGTCATCACGGTGTCCACTGTAGCGACAGGTTTCACGGTATCTACATTTTTTTTCTTTTTAGCAGAAATAGTCGTTACGCCAATTAATAGAATAGCGACAATAATAAGTAATTTTTTCATTAATTTTAATATTTTTGTGTATATGATATAGTTGGTAACTCTATTTTTGATGATTAAAATATTCATCTAGTAAATGGTGTGCAGCCACAAATGATGATACTTTGTTTTGACTCAATTCTACTTCATAATGTTCTAATAATTTTTCAATAGTTGGATTGTTGAAAAAGTTACTTCTTAATGCTTCATTAATAGTTTCGTACATCCAATATTTACTTTGTTCATGACGTTTTTGGTCAAAGTATCCAGAGTCTTTGGTAAATGTCATATAGTCCATAACCATGTTCCAAATTTCTTCAATGCCTAGTTTGTGGAAGGCTGAACACGTAAGCACTTTAGGATCCCAGCCAGATGTAGGTTTTGGAAATAAATGGAGTGCATTTTGAAATTGTCGTGCGGCTAATTGTGACTTTTCTACATTGTTCCCGTCAGCTTTGTTAATAGTGATACCATCAGCCATTTCCATAATGCCACGTTTTATACCTTGCAGTTCATCACCAGTACCAGCTAGTTGAATGAGTAGGAAAAAATCGACCATGCTGTGTACAGCCGTTTCCGATTGTCCTACACCGACCGTTTCTACAAAAATTGTATCGAAACCAGCTGCTTCGCAAAGCACAATGGTTTCACGAGTTTTCCGAGCCACACCACCTAACGAACCAGTTGATGGTGAAGGACGAATAAAAGCATTTTTAGCAACGGAAAGTTCTTCCATGCGTGTTTTATCGCCTAAAATGCTTCCCTTTGATCGTTCACTACTTGGATCTATAGCTAGTACGGCTAACTTGTGGTTCGCATTTACCAAATACATGCCAAGTGCCTCAATAAATGTTGATTTTCCAGCACCTGGCACACCCGTAATACCAACACGAACCGATTTGCCTGCGTAAGGCAAACAGCGTTCGATGACTTCTTGGGCTTGTTTGTGATGTGCAGGATTAATACTTTCAACCAACGTGACTGCTTGGCTCAAAATGGACATGTTGCCATTTAAAATACCCTCTACGTATTCTTCAGTCGTGTATTGTGCACGTTTAATGCGTCCCTTTAGATACGGATTTATAATTGGTGGTTGAGATACGCCTTCATTCACATTTAGTCCTGGAAATGAATCGGCATTTTCAATATGGTGCGTTTTTTTCATGGTTATTTTACGGTTTGCCACTCTACAACAAATGTGATTGTAGGATTGGTTGGATCGTTGGTGATAATTTCCATGGTTTTATAAAAAGCAAAGGGTTGTAATTTTGTGGCGTCAATTTCAATTTTGATATCGGTCGATTTGCCACTTTTTAAAGTCGACTTACCTACTGAACCTTTCATATAGGTGCTTTCTGCTACTACCGATCGGATTAATAATGGATTGATTCCGCTATTTTTGATGGCTAATTTCCCTGTATATTTGCCACCAATTTTAAGTTTCCCTAAATTAATTTTCTTAGCAGAAAGTGTTGCAATTGGTGCGCTCATACGTTCTTTACTATTCAGTTTGCTAAAATCCTCTTGGATATTAGCTCGTACGTTGAGCTTGCCTGCTGGTTTGTCGTTTACGCTAATGCTAACCTCATCATCAACATAGGCCCATTTATCAATTTGATTCGATAAATATTTAAATGTGATTGTTGTTTCTTCATTTGGTTTAATGAGTGCAGGCGCTTGCACTATAATATGTTTAGGCGCATTTATCATTAATTTCAAAGGCTCGTTTGTTCCGTTTGCTATTTCTAGTTGACGTTCAGGCGTTTTCCCTTTTGGTATCATCCCAAATGGTACTATTGTAGAGCGAAATAAAATGTTACCAAGATTGTAGGGATAGCTTTCTGATAATGGTTGAGATTTAGGGCTCACATAACCCTTTATGTCTAACGTTTCCGTAATATCGCCACTTGAGCCACCGATGATAACTGTCACACCTTTATGAAAAGGGCCTGGGCGACCTTCGGCGTTATAAGTAACCGTTATTGAGCCTGAACCTTTTGGAGGAATTGGAGCTTTTGTCCATTCTGGTGTAGTGCATCCGCATGAGGCGGTTACCATTTTAATAGTAAACGGAGCTGCTCCTTGATTATGAAAGGTAAAAATATGCGAAACTTTACCGTCTTCTTCTCGGATGTTACCAAAATCATATTCGGTTTCGTTAAATACAATTTCTACTTTTTGTTGCGCTACCAATGTTAATGCGCCACACAATAGGGATAGGATAATAAAGCTCTTTTTCATAACAGTATTCGTTTAGATAGAATGAAAGAGGGAAAAATTTATTTCTCCCTCTTTAGTTGATGGTTATTTACATAACCGCTAATTACACAACGTGTAATAGCTAATTTTATTTTACTTCAGCTGTAGGAGCAACCGCTTTAGGCGTTACTTGTCCTTTGATGTACAGTACTTCTGTAAAGTCTTCTGTTCCATTAGTCAGTACTACAGTGATACTTTTGGTGAATGAACCAGGACGATTTGTAGTGTTATAAGTTACGGTAATTTCACCTTTGCCTTTAGGAGCTACAGGTTCTTTGCTCCAATTAGGAGTTGTGCAACCGCATGATGCTCTTACGCTTTTAATAGTTAGTGGAGCTAGAAATTGATTAGTGAAAGTAAACACTGTGGTGATTTTGCCTTCTTCTTCTTTCACGGTGCCAAAATCGTGTGTGCGTTCGTTAAATTCTACTACTGGTTTTTCTTGAGCCATTACTGATAGGGCTACAAAGAGCATGGAAAATAAAGCAAGTTTTTTCATAATAAATTTATTATTAAGTTAATTGATGAGTGATATTAGTGTGGCAAAAGTATAAAAAAAAATCTAGTGAGACCTTGTTTATTAATTATTTTTGTACTTTCCCCTTACTTTTTGTTTATTTCCATATCAAATTCTGTGCCGTTTTTTCTTTCTTGGCATAGTAACTCCATAAAATGAGTCCATGAAATAGACCTTTAGGTTTGGCTGTTTTTGTTAGATGTAAATTATTCTTGCGATCATAATGGAATTGATGATATTTACTCATAAATGATAATTCAGCCCTAATAATGGCGAACGCATTCGAAAATTTACCTTGAATGAGAAGGTGAGCAAGTGCAGCCCAATCCAAAAATAGACGAACCAATAAAATTCTACCGAGATGTTTGGGTACATTTTTGTATAACATGAGCCAATTGTTGCGGAAATTAAGATAGGTTTTGCGTGGATGTTCCTTGTTTAGTGTTTGAGCGCCCATGTGGTAAACGGTACTTTGAGGAATACACACAATGGCATTGCCGCGGGCTTTCAATCGCCAGCAGAGATCTATTTCTTCCATGTGAGCGAAAAAACGTTCGTCTAGACCTCCTACTTTATGATATTTTTCAGAGCGAATGAAAAGACATGCACCAGTTGCCCAAAAAATGTCGGTAATGGTGTCGTATTGTCCTTCGTCAGGTTCTAGCGTGTCCAATATGCGACCACGACAAAATGGATATCCAAATTTGTCGATGTAACCACCACAGGCACCAGCATACTCAAAGTGTGTGCGTTGGTAATAACTTTTGATTTTTGGTTGACAAGCTGCCGTTCTTGGATGTGCGTCCATATAGCTGATGAGTGGAGCTAGCCAATTTTCTGTAACTTCTACATCCGAATTCAGCAGTACGTAATAATCAGCTTTCACTTTGCTCAGCGCTTCGTTGTAACCACCTGCAAAACCGAAGTTACGTGGTAGTTTTATGAGTCGCGTATCTCTAAATGTAGTTTCCATTAATGCCACCGAACCATCAGTAGACGCATTGTCCGCAACAATCACTTCCGCTTCGGGTGAATAGGCGATAACTTTGGGAAGTAACTCTTCGAGTAGCTTTTCTCCATTATAATTTAAGATGACAACAGCAACAGACATGTATACAACTTTTTAAGGGATTAATTTCTATGGTATTTCCAGCGTTTGTGCGACCATAACCAGAATTCAGGCGCATCTAAAATATTTTGTTCCATACGTCGCGCATATTGTTCGACCAATGTGAATGGCTCTTCTTTTTGAGGCTCTTTACATAATAACTCCACGCGACATTGATAATAACCGCGTTTTATTTTGTGCATTTCTAAAAAAACCACAGGATTATTTGTTTTGTGGGCAATAGTTTCCCATCCAGTCAAAAACGGCGTATCTTGATTGAGCCACTTAGTCCAATAATGTAGATTATTCCACGATGGAGTTTGGTCGGCAATGAAGGCTAGTACAAATGGCTTTCCCATTTTTTGAAGTTCTACCATGCCACGTAACACTTTTTGTTTTGGATAACAATGTGTCCCAAAGCGTGACCGTAAGTGAATAAAATACCGGTCAAAGTCATCGTCTTTCAACGTTTTGTAAAGTGTGCTTACGCTTAGTGTGTTGTGCAAATGTAGCGGCAAGGAACATACCCATTCCCAGTTACAATAGTGACCAAATAGAGCAATAATGTTTTTTTTGTTTTGAGCGAGTTCTTGCAGTAATTCAGTATTTTCAAAAGTAATGCGGCGCTCAATTTCTTTTTCTGATATATGCATCATGTGAATCGTTTCAAAGCCATAATCGCATAAATGATGGTAAAAACGATGTTCTAGTTTACGACGTTCTTTGTCGCTTTTTTCAGGGAAAGCATTGCGTATGTTTTGTCGTGTAGTTTTTACACGATAGCGTGCTATATGATAGACTAGAAAATAGGAAATATCGGATAATACATACAATATAGGTAATGGCAACCAAGCCACTACCCATAATAATGCATAGGTAATGTAAAATAGAACTTTTCTCATGGAAAGCGAATGAATTATTCTTCGGTATAGATACCTATTTTTTTACCGTAATTAAATTCACCATCAAGTACATATTGTAACTCTTCTTCTGTGAGTGTTACTTGATTTTCTTTTTTTATGAGTTTCCAAATGAAGTCGAACATCTCGTCTTCTGCAATGGTGGCTTCACCTACAGAATCGTCGTCGTCCATTAAATTATTACTATCGTAATATTCGCAAATTAAGTCGAGAATGTATTGCACATCATCGTCACTTATTTTAGTACGTGATTCTGCTGGTAAGCTGTTTAAAATAAAGTCAATAGCTTCGGTGTCGTCAAACTCGATAGCTTCTTTTTCCTTTGCCATAATCAGGTTTTTAAGAGGGTGGATAAATAGATGTGTAAAGGTATAACATTTTTCTGGAACCAAGGATAGAAAAATGTTATAAAAACAAAAAACCACTTTCTGTAATGAAAGTGGTTTTTTGTTGAGCCTCTTGTCGGATTCGAACCAACGACCCCGAGATTACAAATCACGTGCTCTGGCCAACTGAGCTAAAGAGGCGAGTGGGTAAGCTTACTATATCGCACCGCTACAACCTTTTACCCTTGCTGCGATCAAGCCCTGGGGGAGTTCAAAGGGAGCTGGTCGTATAGGACTTACCCAGCGCAAAAGTACTACTTTTTATGGAATTACAAAAGTGAGTGATGCGATTTTTTGAAAATAATCGAAATTTAGGGCTTTGGGGCGTCAAAATGAGGCATTTATTTTTTTGAGAGAATACGTTTTTTCTGCTTGTCTATTTTAAAAAATCGCTGTATCTTTGTCTGTTTATAAATAAAAACGTTTTCAGTATGAAACCAGAAGCTTTGAAACATGCGATGTATTTTGGCCTGATGTTAGGTCTTGTGTTTGCTCTTAATTTCTTTTTGTCTACTTTGAATAATGGTTGGTTTACAGCCTTACAATGGGTTGTAACGTTAACTATTCCCTATTTGGTTTACCGTTTGACTATAGATTGCCGCGACCGCGTAAGTGGTGGCGCTATATCATACGGGGTTGCCTTGTGGTATGGTATCCAACTGTTTTTTTATGCCGCACTTATTTCTGCAGTTTTAAATTTATTTATTTTAAATTTTTAAATCCAGATTATTTGCCCAATATGCTCAATGAGAGTTTGAAAATTCTTGATGAACTCAATATGTCGTCAGGTAATGAAGTGGAAGAGCAAGTGCGTCAGTTGCTTACTCCGCTTTATGTTTCTATGCAGTATATTTGGATGGATGTTTTGGTAGGTTTGTTAGTTTCATTGGTTACTGCTGCTTTTGCCAAAAAAGACAAATCAATTTTTGATACCGATGTTCCTCAAACCAATAATCAGTAAGTTATAACTTTATGGATATTTCAATTATTGTTCCGTTGTTCAATGAGGCTGAATCGTTGACACCTCTTTATGAATGGATTGAGCGTGTGATGAAAGCACATAAGTTTTCATACGAAGTTATTTTTGTAAACGATGGAAGTACCGATGGCTCTTGGCGAGTTATTACGGAATTGCAACAGAAATCGGACGCTGTACATGGTATCTCTTTTCGACGTAATTATGGTAAATCCCCCGCTTTATATTGTGGTTTTAAACGCGCTCAAGGCGATGTGGTTATAACTATGGATGCCGATTTGCAGGATTCACCTGATGAGATTCCAGAATTGTATCGTATGGTAAAAGAAGATGGGTACGATTTAGTGTCGGGTTGGAAAAAGAAACGCCACGATAATAAATTGACTAAAAATATTCCATCAAAAATTTATAATGCTACGGCTCGTAAAGTAACAGGGCTCAAACTGCACGATATGAATTGTGGACTGAAAGCCTATCGTAACGATGTAATAAAACATATCGAAGTGTATGGCGAAATGCATCGTTACATTCCATTTTTGGCAAAAAATGCTGGCTTTACAAAGATTGGTGAAAAAGTAGTTGAGCACCGCAAGCGCGAATTTGGCACTTCTAAATTTGGCTTAGAACGTTTTGTAAATGGTTATTTGGATCTATTTTCATTATCGTTTTTAAATCGTTTTGGCAAGCAGCCTATGCACTTTTTTGGTTTGTGGGGTAGTGTGATGTTTATTTTTGGCTTTATTGCGGTTTGTGTTGTTGGTTTGATGAAATTAACCGCACTTTGGGGGCATTATCCTGCACCGTTGGTAACTGCACACCGTATTTTTACCTAGCATTGACGATGATGATTCTTGGAACACAGATGTTTTTAGCTGGTTTTGTGGGGAGCTCGTCGCGCGTAGCTCGTCAGATCGCAATAATTACCAAATAGCAGACGAAATTTAAGATGGTAAGAACATTGTTATTAGTAGGGTCTGGTGGTGCCTTGGGTAGCATTTGTCGTTATGTGTTGTCGATTTTGATGAATAGATGGAATATGCATACAGCTTGGCTACTTTTGCTGCCAATGCTATTGGCTGTTTAATTATAGGCTTGCTTATTGCTTTTTTTCAAAATGGTTAACGAAGGTTGCGTTTGCTGTTAATGGTTGGTTTTGTGGTGGGTTTACTACGTTTTCAACCTTTTTCAGCGGATACGTTTGCTCTTATTGCAAAAGGCGATTATGTGTTGGCTGGTTTATATGTTTTGGGTAGCATCGCCGTGGGCTTTTTAGCGTTGGTTGTAGGATCCAAAATGATAGCTTAATTGTTTTATATTATATAGCTTTTATATGGAAACATTTCTCGAAATTTTAAAGTATATCTTGCCCGCTTTGGTGGTGTTGGCTACGTTACGTAGTGTTGTCTAAACAACTGAAGAATGAGGCTGATCGTCGCAATTTTGAGTTGCGTAAATTGAATGTCAATCAGCTTACGCCAGTGCGTCTGCGTGCTTATGAACGTTTAACTTTGTTGTTAGAGCGCACCAAGCCTGAAGCTATGTTACTGCGTCTGAATTTATCAAATTTATCGAATTTGACTTGCAAACACAGTTGTTACACACTATTCGCGATGAGTTTGATCATAATATGGGACAACAGATTTATGTGAGTTCTGAGGCGTGGACGTTGGTGATGAATGCACGAGAAAGTTTAATGCGCTTAGTGAATGGTGCAGCGACACAAATTCAACCGTCAGAATCCGGTATGCAGTTGGCACAAGTTCTTATTGAAACTTATGCGCTAAAGAAATAACACCTACTGAACTGGCTCTTAGTGTGTTAAGAAAAGAAGTGACATTGATGTAAATGGTGATTCTTTAAATTAGAAAAAATATGACTTTTCGAGATTTAGCTGAAGCCCGTTTTTCATTACGCAACTATGATAGTCGACCTGTAGAACAAGAAAAGATTGACTGTTTGCTAGAGTGTGTGCGTTTGGCACCGTCGGCGGTTAATTTTCAACCTTGTGTATTTTATGTAGTGACAGACCAAGTGCTATTGGCTCAGTTGCAGGATTGTTATAATCGCGATTGGTTTAAAACGGCACCGATGTGCATTGTGGCTTGTGGCAATCATCAACAAGCTTGGCATCGCAAGTTGGATGGCAAAGATCATACAGATATTGATGTGGCTATCGCGGTGGATCATCTTACTTTGGCAGCCGTAGATATGGGGCTTGGTTCGTGTTGGATTTGTAATTTTGATGCTCAGAAATGTGCCCAAGTTCTCGACTTGCCAGAAGGTGTTGAGCCTATCGCCATGGTGCCAATTGGTTATGCTGCTACGGATGAGCAACCTTTGAAAAAGCGAAAATCGCATGACGAGTTATTTGTTTATAAAAAATAGAAACTTTGAAACAGAAACTGACATATACTCTTGTTTTGTGCCTACTAGTATTAGTGGGTTGTACGGCTTCGGATGGCGAGTGTCGTAAAGAGAAAGTCGTGGTTATGGGTGTATCACTCTATAAAACGGTATTTAATACCGAAAAAGAAGCGTTTGTATCTTCGCCTACTAAAGAAAAAATGACCATCAAAGGATTGAATAATGATTCCATATTGTATCAGGAACAATCATTGAGTACTTTTAATTTACCTCTGCATGCTTTGCAATCAACATCGGCTTTTGTCCTGCAACGGGGTGTTCTAGAGCCTGATACTATTGTTATTTCTCATGAAAATGTGAATCAGTTTATTTCGTTGGAATGTGGCTGTTTTGTATATCATACAATACAAGGTGCAACCACAACTACACATCAAATTGATTCATTAGTGATTGAAAATACGTATGTTCAAAATGTGTCGGAAAATCATTTGCGTATTTATTATCGTGTAAATTAATGAACTATTTGAAACGATATATTGTTGTAAACTTACTACTTTGTGTGGTGATAGGCGTTTTGTCATCACAAGAGAAGGTTGCAGTATCAGCCCAAAAGGATTCGACCCAAATTTATAATGGTTGGTCTGCACATGTTGATATTGCTTCCCCTTTGATGGGATTGGCAATAGATAAGGGTGTTCTGACTGGTGAGGCTAGTGTGGATGTGAATTTATCTAACCGCTTTTTCCCCATTTTGGAGATGGGGTATGGGACTGTCAACTCTCAAGTGACTAATGGATCGACTTATTCTGCTAGCGCCCCATTCGTACGATTGGGTATGAATTTTAATTTGCTGAAATCTAAAGATAAAAATGGAAATTTGACCCCTCATCGTAATTATGCGTATCTTGGGATGCGATATGGAATGAGCTTAGTAAATTATCAATTAACAAATGTGCCTATAACTCGCGGGTATTGGAACGAAAATCAACTGTTGTCTTTGGACGGTAAGAATGCTTATGCAGGTTGGGGCGAATTGGTCGCTGGTGTGCGTGTTGATATGGCTAAAGGTTTTACCATGGGTTGGTCAGTACGTATGAAACTATTTTTACATACGTCATTGGACGAAAAACAACTACTTTGGTATGTGCCTGGTTATGGAAACTCTTCGGGTAATACGTTTACCTTAAATTATACGTTAGGTTATACTTACTATACCAAAGCTGAACGTTCCAAATTTAAAAAATAACTGTTATTTATGCGAAAACAACTATCTGTGCTTATAACTATTGTAATGGTATTGTCGCTACAAGCGCAACCAAAACATCAGCTGCGGGCAGCATGGATAGCTACTGTTGGTCGTATCGATTGGCCTTCTTCATATACAGTTACAGCTCAGAAACAGGAGATGATTTCCATCTTAGATTCTTTAGCTGCACTGCATTTCAATACTGTGATTTTTCAAGTTCGTCCTACTTCCGATGCCTTCTATCAATCAGATATAGAACCTTGGTCTCGTTTTCTAACAGGTAAACAAGGTGTAGCTCCAGACCCTTTTTACGATCCTTTGGATTTTTTGATTCGCGAAGCCCATCGTCGCTGTATTGATGTGCATGTGTGGTTAAATCCTTATCGTGTGTTGAATAGTGACGATATTTCGCATCTTAATTCAAGCCATCTTTTCTTTAAGAAGCCTGAGTTGTTCGTTAAGTATGGCGATAAATATTATTTTAATCCTGCGTTGGACGAGACTCGTGCCTATTTGAATCGTGTGGTCGCAGATATTGTTCGTCGTTATGATATTGATGCCATACATTTTGATGATTATTTTTATCCTTATCGTGTAAATGGTATGGATTTTCCTGATGAGGCTTCTTTTCGCGCAAATAGTCGTGGTTTTAGCGATAAAACGGATTGGAGACGTGATAATGTTAATTTGGTAATTTGTCAGTTGCAGCAGACTATCAAAAATATCAAACCTTGGGTGGAATTTGGGATTAGCCCATTTGGAATTTGGCGTAGTAATGATAAAGACCCTCGTGGTTCTAATACTAAAGGTAGTTTAAGTAATTATGATGATTTGTATGCAGATGTGTTATTGTGGTTGGAACGCGGTGATATAGATTATGTGATGCCACAACTATATTGGGAAATCGGTAGAAAAACAACTGATTATGCTCATTTGGTAGAGTGGTGGAGTAACAATTCACAAGGACGTAATTTGTATGTTGGGTTATATGCATCCAATTTAGGTAATTCGTCAGCTTCATGGGCTTGGCGCAATGGTAATGAACTGATGCGTCAATTACGTTATACGGAAGCATTCCCAGCTGTACAAGGTGCTGCTTTTTATAGTGCTGTCGCGTTAATGGAAAATCGCCAGCATTTGTGTGATAGTTTGCGCGCTTATTACAAATATCCTGCATTAGTTCCTATAAATAAGCATTTGAAAGGGGAACCTTCAGGACAATTACAACGAGTTCATATTGTGCTTGATAATAATCGACCACATTTAATATGGCGTGCTTCAGAAGAAACTGGTGGTTGTCAAGCTCAATATTATGTAGTCTATGCTTTTAAAGGTGCTAAATTAGGCGATTTTTCTAATCCAGCGAATATTTTAGCTATAACAACTGATAATTGTGTGGATTTATCACAATGGGCGAATCGTTTGCGAGGGAAATATAAATTTGCCGTAACGGTGGTGAACCGTTTTAATTATGAAAGTAAGCCTGCAACTGTTACTAAACGATTTAAATAATAATATACCATGAAATTTGTAGGAATTATTCCAGCCCGTTATGCTTCAACGCGTTTCCCAGGTAAACCTTTAGCTGACATTCTAGGTAAACCTATGATTCAACGGGTTTACGAGCGTGCTAGTGAAGTGCTAGATACGGTGGTGGTTGCTACTGACGATCAACGCATTTACGATGTAGTCGTGCAATTTGGAGGTCGGGTTGTTATGACTTCAGACAATCATAAAACTGGTACCGATCGTTGTTATGAAGCGCTCACAAAATTACCGGAAACATACGATGTGGTAATTAATATTCAGGGTGATGAGCCTTTTATTGCTATCGACCAAATAGAAGCCTTGAAAAATTGTTTTGTGTCTGACCAAATTCAGTTAGCCACTTTGGTAAAACCATTTGATAAAAATACGTCATTTGAAGAATTAGAAAACCAAAATACACCCAAAGTCGTTTTAAGTCAAACAGGTGAAGCTATTTGTTTCAGCCGTTCCGTGATTCCTTATTTAAGAGGTGTAGAAAAATCACAATGGGCAGCGGCGCATACCTATTATAAACACATTGGTATTTATGCTTACCGTACCGATATTTTGGCTCAAATTACCAAGATGACCCAAACGCCTTTAGAACAAGCTGAATCGTTAGAGCAGTTGCGCTGGCTCGAAAATGGGCTACACATTCATGTGGCAATTACTTTGTCTGATAATCATTCAATTGATACGCCTGAAGATTTACAACGTGTGGTAGCACTTATGAAATAGAAACCTTTTAAATTTTAAGATATGAAATACAAACGAATTTTACTCAAATTAAGCGGTGAATCGCTTATGGGCAACAAACAACAAGGTATTGATGAACAACGCTTAGAAGAATACGCGCAACAAATTGCTGATGTTGTAAAACGAGGCATTCAAGTTGGCATTGTTATCGGCGGCGGTAATATTTTTCGTGGATTAAGCGGCGCAGGACGTGGCTTCGATCGTGTAAAAGGCGATCAAATGGGCATGTTGGCCACCGTTATAAATAGTTTAGCTTTGAGTTCGGCATTAGAAAAAATAGGCGTTAAAGCGCGTGTGTTGACTGCCGTTTGTATGGAGCCAATAGGCGAATTTTATAGCAAATGGAAAGCAGTTGAAACACTCGAACGTGGCGAAGTAGCTATCTTTTCGGCAGGAACAGGCAATCCTTATTTTACTACCGACACGGGTTCTGCCTTGCGCGGTATTGAAATTGAAGCCGATGTGATGTTAAAAGGCACGCGTGTCGATGGAATTTATACCGCCGACCCAGAAAAAGATCCAGCTGCAATCAAATTTACCGAGATTACTTACGATGAAATTTATGCAAAAGGTTTAAAAGTGATGGATTTGACCGCCACTACTATGTGTAAAGAGAATCATCTACCCATTATTGTATTCGATATGGATACCCCTGGCAACTTATTGAAAGTTGTTGATGGTGAGAATGTTGGAACAGTTGTTCATAACTAATCTTATTTTTTTTGTTAAAAAGACCATTTTTTCTTGTTTTTTAAATATAAAAACTTAATTTTGTAGCAGTTTTTTTTTAACACAAAAACGTCTTTTTGAATATTTTCTTAACTTTTTTCTTTAACCTTAAATACAAATTAAAGCATGAAAATCATTTCTTTGATGCAAAGAATCGTTGTGGTGCTGATGTTTCTTTTTGGCTCCGTAAGTCTCTTTGCGCAACAAGTGTTGGTACGAGGTATTGTTAAGGATGCCTCTGGTGAGCCTATTATTGGGGCAAGTTTGCTCGAAATAGGAACAACTAATGGTACCGTTACCGATTTTGATGGAAATTTTGAGTTGAATGTGGCAAATAATGCCAAATTGCAGGTGAGCTACTTGGGTTATCAAACTCAGGAAGTTGTAGCAAATGGCAAAGCGCCAATGGTTGTTATTCTTAAAGAAGACTCCTATGCTTTAGGTGAAGTTGTAGCCATTGGTTATGGCTCACAAAAGAAAAAGGAAGTCACAGGTTCTGTAGCTTCTGTTAAGGCAGAAGATTTTAATGCGGGCGTAAAAAGTAATCCTGTTGGTCTTTTACAAGGTAAAGTAGCTGGCTTAAATATCATTAAAACCTCTAGTGATCCTACAAGTACAGGTTATAATATTCAAATTCGTGGTTTCTCTACATTAGATAAAGGAGCTGGTACATCTCCACTTTTCATTGTTGATGGTGTTCCAGTAAGTAGTATCGACAATATTTCTCCTGAAGAAATTGCGTCTATGGACGTTTTAAAAGACGGTTCGGCAGCGGCTATTTATGGTACCCGTGGTACCAATGGTGTTATTATTATCACAACTAAACGTGGCGCTAACTTCTCAGAACTCCCAACAACTCAAGTTGAATACTCTGGTTACGCCTCAGGTTCTGTTCGCAATGGTGATATGGGCATGGCAACACCAGCCGAATTCCGTAATTTAGCAACGCTCTCTGGTGGCAAAGTAACTCCAACCATCTATTCCGATGGTTCAGGAACTGATTACAATACCGATTGGATGTCAGAAATTACACGTCCTATTGCGATTGCTCACAATCACAATTTAGCAATATCAGGTTCTTCCAAACAATTTAACTACCGTGCATCGTTCAATTATAAAAACGCAGAAGGTATTGCTAAAACCTCCAATCGTGAAGAGATGATTGCCAAAATAGCCGCCTCTCAAAAAGCATTGGATGGCTGGTTAGAACTTCAATACGACTTGTCGTACATGCATTACCGTAACGACTATTTTACAGGCGATTTCAAGCAAGCCGCCATCGTCAATCCAACCTATCCCATTTATGATAAGAATAGTACTTCGGGTTATTTTAAACCAAGTGGGACTGGTCAATCGAACCCCGTGGAAGGCATGAACCAAAAAGAATCGTACCAAGACGGTAATTACTTCCGAGGCTCTATTAAAGCCACCGTTAACATCAAACCTATA
>JACJXJ010000018.1 GCA_020636695.1 Prevotellaceae bacterium | reverse complement strand
CATTTTTTGAGCAATGAACATAACCGAATAAATACCCAGAAAACAAGCCAGCAACCAAAATACCCCATTGCTATAACCATTAACACGCATATCTACCGACAGATGTAATACCAATTTTGCTACGTATAAATAGATTACACCGATTGATGTAATTAGCCAACTCGTAAAACGTATTTTATCACTATTTTTAACGACATGACCCAAGTAGCAAAAAAACAAAGCTACTAAGATGACATTAATGCCCTCTTTAAAATTATACGACCATGGCAGCGAAATAAGCTGAAATCGCGTAGAAATAACTCCAAATAACATCAACAAGAAAGTAATGACCAGCAATAACATTTGTGATACATTCCATTTTTTACGTATGAAACAAAAACCATACGACAGTATGTTAACCACAAACAAAGCAGTCATAAACCACAAAGGAGCCAACATCAACTCACTACTATCAAACAAAAAGACATGAAATACGCTGGATAAAAAACTCGAAAACGTATATTGATTTTCAAGAATTCCTATGGTATAAAAGAAGTTATGTAAGGCAATAAAGACAAGTTCACAGATCAAAAAAGGAAGATAAAGACTTTTTACCTTGTTGGAGATAAAGACCTTAAAATCTTGATTAAATGACGACAAATAACCAGTTAAGAAGAAGAATAACGGCATATAAAAAAATCGCCCTGGCGATGCTGGCGCAAAATTGGCATGCCCCATCACCACTAAAATAATGCCTATAGCTTTAGCAATATCAACGGTTACATTTCTATTCATTCCCACAAGTACAGATTTGCTCAACGACGTTTTTTATTCGACGATGAATTTGGCATAATGTTATACGACAATTTAAAACCACCGCAAAGATAACCAAAATATAAACTGCAGAATTCATTAAACAAAAAAAATCACCCACATAACTGTAAGTGATTTTTTCGTCGGGGTAGCGGGATTCGAACCCACGACCCCCTGCTCCCAAAGCAGGTGCGCTAACCGGACTGCGCTACACCCCGAATACAAAGCGCTTTGTTTCTCAAAAGCGAGTGCAAAGGTACGCCTTTTTTCAATAAAAGCAAACTTTTTTGCAAGTTTTTTTCAAAAAAGTTACTGTTTTAAAAGAGACTCTATTTCATCCAACTTCTCATCCATTGATTTTAAAGCATCTAGCCAATAAATAGTAAAACCACGACGTTCCATTCCACGAAACCACGTCATTTGACGTTTCGCAAATTGATGAATAGCTATCTCTAGTTGAGTAAATAACTCGTCGAATGTAAGTTTACCTAACAAATAGTTGGTTACAAACTTATATTCCAAACCATAATAAATTAAATCATCTGGCTGTATACCACTATCCAAAAGCATTTTTACTTCATCAATCATGCCTTCGTTCAAGCGTGCTTTC
Source organism: Prevotellaceae bacterium (assembly GCA_020636695.1). Lineage (GTDB taxonomy): Bacteria > Bacteroidota > Bacteroidia > Bacteroidales > Paludibacteraceae > W0P28-013. The sequence continues at coordinate 24,743 of JACJXJ010000018.1, read as the reverse complement.
AATCGTGTAGTGATTTTTTCACGACGCACTTCACGATCTATGCCTACACCAATTATTAACGATTTTAACTCTGGATACTCTACGGTCTCTTCTTCATGTGTTTGGTAATACGCTTCTATCTCAATCGCACGTATGGCACGTTTTACCGTATCTACATCCGTTTGATTGTGAAGCGTCTTATAACCGCTTAAAATGGAAGTCAACTCATCCAATGTTTTAGTAGCCAATTGTTCTCGTAAGAGTTGATTGTCTGGTACCGCTAAGAGTTTATACCCATTCAAAACAGCCTCTATATATAAACCTGTTCCACCACATAAAATGGGCAAATGTCCTCGCTGATTAACAGATTCAAATGCTTTGAGAAAATCTCGTTGATATTCAAACACATTATATTTGTAACCAGCATCTACTATATCTATCAAATGATAAGGAATAGGTTTGCCATCAACTACATATTCGCCTAAATCTTTACCTGTGCCAATATCCATTCCACGATAAATTTGGCGTGAGTCAGCACTTATGATTTCTCCATCAATACGTGCAGCCAACGCTGTAGCTAATTGAGTTTTACCTGTAGCAGTTGGACCTAATATGGTTACAAGATTGTATTTCATGACTTCGGTTTAAAAAGAAACATCCAAAAACAGAAATCTATTTTTGGATGCCTTAGAAATTCAGATCACCTTTTTTCAAACTTAATGCTTAATACGTTGCTCTAACTCTTGAACACTAAGACGGAACGTTTTATCCGTATCCATCAAATCATTCACCACACCACACGCATGCAATACTGTTGCATGGTCTCTATTCCCTATAATTTTACCAATAGCCGACAACGAACTTTTGGTATATTGTTTTGACAAATACATCGCCACTTGACGAGCTGTAGCAATTTCACGTTTACGTGTTTTAGACATTAATGTGTCCATTGGTAACGCAAAGTATTCGCAAACCAAATCCCGAATTTTTTCTACCGAAATAACGTTAGGTGTTGAAGATATTACTTTACCAACAACTTTTTCAGCTAAAGCCAAATCAATATCTGCATCGGTCAATGTAGCATGAGCCAACAATGACACTAATACACCTTCCAAATTACGAACACTATCTGTTACGTTTTCTGCAATATAATCAATCACCTCTTCTGAAATTTCCAAGCCATCTTTATAGATTTTACTTTTCAAGATTGCTTTTCTTAATTCAAAATCGGGCATTTCAATTTCGGCACTTAGCCCCCATTTAAAACGAGTTAACAAACGTTCTTCCATACCCTCCAAAACACCAGGAGCACGATCTGATGTTAAAATCAATTGTTTGCCATTTTGATGTAAATGATTGAATATGTGAAAGAATGTATTCTGTGTACCTGTTTTATTTATAAATTCATGAATATCATCTAAAATGAGTACGTCAATGCTACTATAAAAATTCAAAAAATCATTTTGTGTATTTTGACGAACCGCATCTGTATATTGAATTTGGAATAAATTGGCAGACACATACAGTACACGTTTTTCTGGATAGAGCTGTTTTGCCATCATTCCGATAGCATTTACCAAGTGTGTTTTGCCCACACCCGATTTGCCATAAAGGAACAAAGGATTAAAAATTGTATTACCAGGATCATTACCAATGCTAATACCAGCCGTACGAGCCAATTTATTACTACTACCTTCAACATACGTGTTGAAATTATAAGCAGCATTTAACTGTGGATCTATTTCCTGTGGAACAAAACGTTGTTGAAATGGTGAAACCGAATTTGACGCCAAAACCTTGGGTGTGGATACCTTTTCATTCCTTTGTGTAGAAGCTGTAGGATAATCAGTCGTCTTTTGAGTGGTTTTGTCAACCATAACACGATACAAAAGTTTTGTACCTTCACCTACTTCACGATACAAAGTTACGCGCAATAATTCTGCAAATTTTTCCTCGATGTACTCATAGAAAAACATACTAGGAACTTGTACCACAAATTCCCCATTTTCATATTTTAAAGGAACAATAGGTTCAAACCATGTTTTGTAAGCTGCCTCAGAGATATTATCCTTGATTACTTTTAAGCATCTGTTCCACAAATCAGCTGGTGTCATCATTATTAAAGGAAATAAAAAAATAAATGTGTTAATATGTTTTTCAAAAAATTATCAACAGGGCGTAGACTCTTTTTCACGTTACAAAATTCGTATTCTTTTGTCAAAAAAAAAAATAGCTTTTTTAATTGAGATTTTAGACAAACGGTATCGCTTTTATTTTCAATAAATTAGTAATAATAATTGATTATCAACCATTTATAAAAAAATATATTTTAACATTACTCATTATTAAGTAGTTAATAAATTAATTGTATAAATGTTAAAATTGACGATAAAAAAACCGAAATGTCTATTGGCAAGGCAGTTCGGTTCTTTTAATTTTTAGTACGAAGTTTATTTTGCAATTTCTTCTATTTAGATTTTGTCAAAATTAAAGAATTATTTAAACCACTATTAAATGCCATTGGTGTTACTTCTTTTCCTTACTGCCCCAGAGTGAAAAATGCACATAACGTTTGGGGTTTGCTTTCAAGTCGATGAGTAAATTGTCAGCACTTTTAGCCGTACTATTTAAATTGTTATACAATGACTTATCTGTCATCAAAAGACCTAAAGTTCCATTTTGGCTATTCAAATTATCGGAAAAAATTTGCAAATTATTGACTGTTTTATCAATGCGTGCAAATAGTTGTGCAAACTCTACTTGTTTCAAATCGCCCGACACTTTTTTAAGGTCACCAGTGATAACATTTACGTCAGATAAAATGGTTGGAACTTGATTGTTCATAACTTTTTTTAGTTGAGCAGATGTACTTTGTAAATCAGCTGTCGCTTTTTCGATAGAACTTAAGCTCTTTTTCACTTCAGGTGATGAAGTGATGGCATTAAGTGAACTCAACAGCGAATCGACCTGATCGAAGGTTTGCTCTAATTTAGGCACCAACTCACCCATTTGTGCCATCAAACCACCTTCAATTTCTGATTGAATGGTATCACCCGACACATATAAATCTTCGGCCTCTGCGTAAACTAATTCAATAATTTTTCCACCCATAATTCCATCGTCTTTTAAAACAATTTTTGAACCTTTAGGTAGTTTTATATCATCGTTAACTAATAAATCGACAACAAAAGGATGTTCGCGTTTAAAATCGTAATTAATATCGCGTACTTGCCCCACTTTATAACCTTTAACAAAAACGCCATTTGAGGTTACTAATCCGCCTAATTGATCAAATTCTGCATAATAATGATTACTAGGAGTAAAAATATTAATTCCTTTTAAATAATTGATTCCGAAAAAAATACATGCCAATGCCGCAATAAAAGCGACGCCAATTTTAACTTCTTTAGTAAATAATTTCTTAAACATAAATTTATTTTAAAATGTAAAGTGCAAAGATACTTCTTTTTTTGAACTACTAAAAGAACTTACCTGAGTGCTATTTTTGTTTGCTAATCTTCTCTGCCTCTTGTAATGATATTTTTTTACCATTATAAAATACAATTATAAAGGCTTCGGGAAAAGTTGATTTTATATTATTTTTCAACTTCAATATTTCATCTAAATCATTGGTAGAACCATACGTATATTTAAACCAATCACCTTCCTCATAGAAGGTACATCCCACCAAACCTCTAAATTGCGGGTCTTTATCGTCAACAAGTTGTTTACGAGTGATAAATAATTGTAATTGGTAAGTTACTTTATTATCAGAAGATTGTAATGTGGTATCCGTTTTTATACTACTACTAGTATTAGCAGCTATATTTTTTTTATCATATTCATGTTTATACTTGGCGAATGCTTTATATATTGAATTTGCCATAATATCTTGTCCCTCATTGGATAGCAAAAAGCGTTCTTCTGTGGGATTGGAAATAAAGCCAAGTTCTATTAATACACTCGGCATTTTAGTTTGGTGTAACACCCAAAAATTTTCTTGACGCACTCCCCTATTATAACGCTTTGAGGAAATAAATTCATCTTGCGTATAAGCTGCAAATTCGATACTTTTATCACTAAATTTGGATTGCATGAATTCAAACATAATGTATGAATCAGGTGACGTGGGGTCAAATCCTTGGTATTTTTCTTTATAACCATCTTCTAGCAATATAACGGAATTCTCACGTTTGGCCACTTCGAAGTTTGCATTCGTTTTATCTAAACCAATAGTATAAGTTTCAGAGCCATAAGCAGATCTAGATTTAGAAGCATTAGTGTGAATGCAAATAAACAAATCACCATTAGCTTTATTGGCCAGACTAGATCTATCTTGTAAAGGAACATACTTATCCACATCACGCGTAAAGACTACCTTTACATCTGGATTATTTTGCTTTATAAGTTCTCCTAATTTAAGCGAGACCTTTAAATTCACATCCTTTTCGCGTCCATTAGGCCCCATAGCCCCAGGATCTTTACCTCCATGCCCAGGGTCAATTACAACAGTAAAGGGTTTCGTGGATGCATAAGAAACAAATAGTATTGTAGAAAAAATAAAATAAACAAAAAAACGTTTCATAGCGGAAGTGTGAATTTAAAAATCTTTTTAGAATGCAGCGTTTAGAGACCTATATGCATTAATTAAAGTGGTGCAAAATTAGTGATTATTTAATGGTTTTTGGCATAAAAAACAAATTATTCTACTAAAAAAATAGAAATTACAGCCAAACACGTGTAAAAATGGCTATAATTGATTAGCTTTGCATTCCTTTTATCAAACGCCTTATTTTGTATAGAAAATACTGCAAAATATTGAAATACAAAAGATTATACGCAATCAGCATATATCTTCTTGGCTCTTTTTTTTCGCTCTTTGCAGCAGAAAAAGAAGTACCTGATTCCGTTCATACAGAAACCGTGCCAATCACTTCTACTAGCACACAAAAAGCAAGTGCTATTGATGCTCCTATACATTACAAAGCCAATGATTCCATTGTATTTTATGGTTCAGGGAATGGTTTTCTGTATGGTGATGGCAATGTGCGCTACGATCAAACTCGCCCAATAGAACTTAAAGCTGGTTTAATTCAAATGAAAATGGATAGTAACACGGTATATGCTACTGGACGTTTAGATAGTTTAGGAAAACTCATAGAATTACCTGTTTTTAAAGATAATACAGATGAATACTCATCCAAAGAGCTGTCCTATAATTTTGAAACACGCAAGGGATTTATTAAAGGAGGAATCACGCAGCAAGGCGAAGGATACATTGTAGCCGATAAAACAAAAAAAATGAACGAGAATGAAATGTGTATGCAAGGCGGGAAGTATACAACTTGCGATCATCATGATCATCCTCATTTTTACTTACAATTAACCAAAGCCAAAGTTAAGCCAGGAAGTTACATTGCTGCTGGTCCAGCCTATTTGGTAATGGAAGATGTGCCTCTGCCACTAGTCATTCCATTCGGCTTTTTCCCTTTTACCTCCAGCTACTCATCTGGCATTATTATGCCTTCGTACGGTGACGAAATGGAACGCGGGTTGTTCCTTAAAAATGGTGGATATTACTTCGCTATCAATGATTATCTCGATTTAGAAGTGACTGGTGAAATTTACACCAAAGGTACATGGGGAGTTCAGTTGGGTAGCACTTACACTAAACGGTATAAGTTTAATGGTAATTTCAGAGCTAGTTATCGCGAAGACGTGTATGGTGAAAAAGATTTACCAGGTTATAGTAAATATAATAACTTCAAAGTGGCTTGGAGTCATCGACAAGACCCCAAAGCGAGTCAATACAGTTCGCTCTCTGCCTCAGTTGATTTCACAACCAGCGGCTACAATCAAAGCAATGTAAACAACTATTACAATCCAGCCGAACAGTCAAAAAATATTACCAGCTCGAGTGTAAACTACACACAACGTTTTCCTGAAAGTCCATGGAGTCTTTCTGTCAACGCTTTAGTTTCTCAGCGTTCACAAGATTCAACTATTTCTCTATCGCTACCAAACATTACAGTAGCCATGAGCCGTATTTATCCGTTCAAACGCAAAGAAGCCGTGGGCAAAGAGCGATTTTATGAAAAAATTGCACTATCGTACAACATGACCTTTGCCAATAGTATCACCGCCAAAGAAAATAAATTGATGACTTCCAGCTTTACAAAAGATTGGAAAAATGCGATTGACCATAAAATACCGATTACAGCATCATTTAATTTATTCAAATATCTAACTATTTCGCCAAGTATCAATTTGCATGACAGGATGTACTTCAACAAAGTAAACCGCTCATGGAATAAGCAACAACAAGAGGAACAATTAGATACGATGAGTGGATTTTTTAATGTGTATGATTTTAATGTAGGGGTCAGTATGCAAACCAAGTTATATGGATTCTACACACCAAATCGTAAATTATTTGGTGATAAAATTGATCGCATTCGCCACGTCATGACTCCTTCTGTTTCATTTAACTATCATCCTGATTTTGGTGATGATGTGTGGGATTTTTACAGTAGTTATGAAAAAATTATTGTCGACAAAAACGACATCAATAAAATCACTCACCAAACAGTAACCTACTCGCCTTATTCAAACGGCATGTATGGTGTGCCCGGACAAGGCATGGTTGGGGCTATTAGTTGGTCGTTAGGCAATAATGTAGAGATGAAAGTGAAAGACCAAAAGAAATCGGACGAAGTAGGCTCCACACAATACAAGAAAGTAAGCCTTATTGACAATTTTACCGTTTCGGGCGGATATAATTTTGCAGCCGATTCGATGAAACTACAAAACTTTAATGCTCAATTACGTATCAAATTAACCAAATCCTTTTCTCTCAATTTAAACGGAGCCTTTGACCCATATAAATTTGGATTAAATGAATATGGAAAACCCGTACGCGTAAATCAATTACGTGATTTTCCACGCTTCCAAGGCACTGGTACATCGTTTCAATACACGTTCAATAATGATACGTTCAAAAAGAAAGATAAAACCAAGCCAACAAACGACGAGAACCAAGACGAAGAAAATTCTGGTGTTGATTTTAATTTAGATCAACCATCAAATATCGATAAAGAAAAGGCGGAAGCAAATTCAGAAAACACAACTAATTCTGATGGTTATGTTAAGCCTGCTGTTACGTGGAGTTTCACTTTTAATTATTCCGTGCGTTGGGGAATCAGCAATCAATTTGATTACGACATGATGGATTATAAGCGCGAATGGAATCACAATTTGAGCTTTTCTGGTAATCTGAACCCTACTCCAAAATGGAAATTAAATTATACTGGCTCATTTGATTTAACCGCCCTTGAAATTACACAAATGACTTTATCCATTGTAAGAGATTTACACTGCTGGCGGATGTCAGCCTCTGTATCTCCTTTTGGACGCTACAAATCATATATGGTTACAGTAGGCGTAAACGCCTCCATGTTACAAGACTTAAAATACGAAAAACGCAGCGACAACAGTCGTAATGTACTTTGGTTTTGATGCAATCAACAAAAAAACGTATCTTTGTCAAACGATTTAATAAATAAACTATATACAATTTTAAAACTTACTTTTATGAAAATTTCAGAAAACATGCTCGTTTCTTTAGAATATAAACTTTATGTAAAAAATGAAGAGGGCACACTTGAATTAATGGAAGAAACTGAACAAGGTCAACCTTTACGTTTTTTCTACGGAATGGGTATGATGTTACCAAAATTTGAAGAAGGATTAGCTGACTTAAACGAAAACGACACCTTCGAAATATCATTGGCCTGCGCTGATGCTTATGGCGAATACGATGAAGCTAATATTGTAGATTTACCACGTGAAATTTTTGAAATCGATGGTAAAATCGACGAAAAAGGTGTATACCCAGGTGCTATCGTTCCACTTATTGACTCTGAAGGTCAACGTATCAACGCAGAAGTGGTAGAAGTAAAACCAACCGTTGTAACAGTAGATTTCAATCATCCATTAGCTGGCGAAGATTTACACTTCACTGGAAAAGTACTTGAAGTACACGAACCTACTGAAGAAGATTTACGGGCCATGTCTGGTGGTTGTGGCTGCGGTTGCGATTCTTGTGGTAGTGGTTGTGATTGTGGCGATAGCTGCGGAGATGGTTGTGAAGGAGGCTGTTGCTAATAATTAATTGACCTGCGTTATGTCGAACACATTTGGTACATTATTTCGATTAACATCATTTGGAGAATCTCATGGTGCTGCCATTGGTGGCATTATTGATGGCTGCCCCTCGGGTATTGAAATAGACTTGGAATTCATTCAAAATGAACTAAATAGACGTCGACCAGGCCAATCATCGATTACCACGCAACGTGATGAATCGGATGAAATAACATTCTTTTCAGGTATTTTTGAAGGCAAGACCACTGGAACTCCCATTGGTTTTGCCATTCTTAATACAAATCAACATAGTGATGATTACAATCATTTGAAAGATGTATACCGACCAAGTCATGCCGACTATACATACCAAATGAAATATGGGACAAGGGATTACCGAGGCGGTGGTAGAGCTTCAGCGCGTGAAACTATTGCACGCGTAGTAGCTGGCGCTATTGCTAAATTAGTTTTAAAACAAGCTGGCATATCCATTACCGCTTACACGTCGCAAATTGGGCCAATAAAGACCTCTCTGCTCTATCAGCAATTAGACCTCACACAAACTGAAACAAATAGCGTGCGATGCCCAGACCAAATTATTGCCAAAGAAATGCAAACGTTTATCGAACAATGTAAATCGGAAGGTGATTCCATTGGTGGCATTGTTACATGCGTCATTAAAGGTATTCTGGTAGGATTAGGAGAGCCTATATTTGATAAATTACAAGCACGCTTAGCATATGCCATGCTTTCTATTAATGCCGTAAAGGGATTTGATTACGGTAGTGGATTTGAGTGTGTCTCGCAAAAAGGTTCCGAAGTAAATGATTCATTTACAATAGAAAACGAAAAAGTTACAACAAAAACCAATTTTTCAGGTGGCATACAAGGTGGCATTTCCAATGGACAAGATATTTATTTTCGAACAGTATTTAAACCTACAGCCACTATTTCCAAATCCCAACAAACCATCGACACCGAAAAACAATTAATCAATTTAGAAGCGCATGGTCGACATGATCCTTGCGTGGTGCCAAGAGCTGTACCAATCATTGAAGCAATGGCGGCCATGGTCACTTTAGATGCTTACTTATTGAATAAAACACACAACTGATGAATAGTGACATACGAGGAGAACTTTGGGGTGTTATTGTCAATCCTTATTCTGGAAAACGTCAACTCGCCAAAGATTGGATAAAAATCTACCGTTTACTTAAAAAAGCTGATATTCGTTTTGATGAACAATTGACAGCCTACCCTGGACACGCTACCGAAATAGCAAAAAATATGGTCGAACATGGCTACAAACATTTATTGGTAGTTGGTGGAGATGGTACCATAAATGAAGTTGTGAACGGTATTTACACATCAAACATAGAACACAAATCAGAAGTTACACTTGCTTTAGTGCCTTATGGAACAGGCAACGATTGGGCACGTTATTGGAAAATCACACGTAATTATCGTCAACTAGCACGACATCTGTTCGAACGAAAAAGCGTTTCGGTAGATATTGGCAAAATGACTTATGTAAATGCCAACAATGATGAAGAGCACCGTTTTTTTATCAATGGTGCTGGAATGGGATTTGATGGCATGGTAGTAAAAATAACCAACCATATTAAACAGGTATTAGGCGGAAGTGCTTGGGTTTATTCGCTATCGGTATTCTTAGCATTGTTTAAATTAAAAAATCATCCGATGCGTTTAATCGCTGATGATAAAATAGTTGAGAAAAAAATTGTTACTATTGCTATCGGTAACACATGTTATTCTGGAGGAGGTTTAAAACAAGCTCCCCAGGCAATCCCCACGGATGGTTTATTTCACATCACAGCTGTAGAACCTTTAAGATTGACTGAAATTCCATCCGCCTTAAAATGCTTATTTCAAGACAGATTGACCGACCACAAACGTGCACACTCATTCGTTACCAAACGTTTTGTAGTAGAAACGCCTAAGAAAATTTATGCCGAAACCGACGGTGTTCTGATTGATGCCCAAGCACCTTATGTAATAGAAATGATTCCACAAGCATTAAATATGTTAATACCATAAAAAAAGGAGACGAGCAATGCTCGTCTCCTTTAAATTTATTTTTACCTTAAATGGCTTGAGTTTTCAACTTAAGCCATTCTTTTTCTACATCATCTAAGACTGGCGACAAACGATCATACACCATTTGATGATAATTATTGAGCCATTCTTTTTCTTCTAACGTTAGCATTGAGGTATCAATAGCATTACTATCAAAAGGGAATAAGGTCAACGTTTCAAAATTGAGGAACTTTCCAAAATCATTGGTTTCCACTTCGCGTACTGTGACCAAATTTTCACATCTAATACCATATTCATTAGTACGATATAAACCTGGTTCGTTACTCAAGACCATACCTGGTTGCAAAATCGTTGGATTCTCGTCCATACGAATGCTTTGTGGCCCTTCGTGCACACACAGGAAATGCCCCACTCCATGACCAGTTCCATGTCCATATTGCAAACCATTCTGCCATAAAAATTGACGAGCTAAAATATCCAACTGATTACCACGTGTACCATACGGGAATTTTGCCATAGCCAAAGCGATATGACCTTTTAAAACCAGTGTAAAATCCCGTTTTTGTTGTGCTGATAAAGGTCCAAGTGCTACTGTACGCGTAATATCTGTAGTACCATCTAAATATTGTCCACCAGAATCTAACAAGAAGAAATTTTCAGATTTTAATGTCACGTTACTGTCTTCAGTGGAATCATAATGTACAATAGCTCCATGTTCAGCATAGCCTGCAATAGTACCAAAACTTTCGGTCACAAATAAAGATTGTTCCTCACGACAATGCCTCAACTGTTCTATGGCACTTAATTCAGACACGTCACCAGTTGGCACACTCTTTTCTAGCCAACGGAAAAATTTAACTAAAGCGACACCATCTTTTACCAAAGCATGACGTAATCCTGATAATTCAACCTCATTTTTAATACACTTCATATGAAAAACAGGAGAAACCATTTCGACTACTTGACAAGCGGCAGGAACTGCTTCATACAATGCATAATTAACCTTATTAGAATCCACACCTATACGTTTTCCACTTGGTAAACTTTTGATGTAAGCAGAAATCTCTTCATAAGATTGTGTAGAGACTTGCGAACGAACTAAATGGTCTTTTACGTCAGCTGTTAATTTAGTTGAATCAATAAATAATATGGCTGAATCCATTTCCACTACGGCATACGATATAGTCACAGGATTACACTCCACATCATTACCCCTTATATTAAATAGCCATGCAATATCATCAAGTGCTGATAACAAAAGTACATCTACTTTATTTTTTGACATTTGAGCACGCACAGCTGTTAATTTATCCAAGGTTGTACGTCCAGAATATTGTGTCGTTAACTCAAAAATATAATCATTTGGCAATGCGGGACGATTCTTCCAAACTGCTGATATCAAATCGTAGTTCGTATTCAGTGTTAATCCATAAACCAGTAAATCATCCTTGAGACATTTCAAACTAGTTATGGAAAACATGGCTGGATTTACAGCTACTTGATCGCCTTGTACTAATACACTACCTAACCACTCCACGATGGATGGTGTAGTCATGATTCCTTCTTTAAATAATGCTATTCCCGTATCAGCGAGTTGTGCTTCAGCTTGCAAAAAATAACGAGAATCCGTCCACAATCCAGCCTTATCTGCCGTAATTACAACAGTTCCTGCCGACCCTGTAAAGCCTGAAATAAATTGACGTTCTTGCCAGTGTTCTGCAATATATTCACTTCCATGAGGATCCGTGCCTGGAACTATAAGTGCTGAAACTTTTTGATTTTTCATCAAACTACGTAATTCTTGTAATCGTTCTTGTATTGTCATAATTCTATTACTTTAAAACTTCATCACAAAGATAGTATAAATCGTTATCAAAAAAAAGCCCCTACAAATTGTAGGAGCTTTTTTTTATTTAATTTCTACAGTTGAAATATTCCAACTTTGAGGATAAACCTTACCACCAAACTTATACCAAATGACACTCTTATACTTAAAGGCAATTTGAATATGTTTACCTACATAAGAAGTAAAATCTTTAACCATGGTCGTTTCAGCCGCACCTGTTGGATAATTAGTTAACTCTATTTTAGTAAAGCGATTAGCTACTACCAATGGGTCTAAAAATGTTCCTGCAGAAACCTCTTCTGCAGTTAATTCTGCCACATAGAAAGTTAATTCATCCGAAGGATTAAAGGATTCTTCAGCAGGATTCAAAGGTGACCAATAGCCAGGTTTTGCTTTAAATGACAACGTGGCATAATCGCAAACTGGTATACTAATAGCTTTAGATACTAACCAACTTTCATCCGTTGTAGGCGGAGTTGTCAATGAGTCTGGTGCATAAGCGGAAGTAGTCGTCCCAATTGCAGATTTATTAGCCACGACACTTTTCCATGATGCTTTAGATGTCACAGCATGTCTATCATGAAAATTACTTTGTGTCGATCCTATTGCCACTGAAAAAGATTCAGAAAAATACGGATTTGCATTAATCATAAAACCCTCATTATCTTGGATATCAAAGAAACCTTTCAAATTGGCTAATTCAGCAATAGGAGTATACTGTTCCGTACCAGCAGCAAGCACGTCACCACAAAACTTAACTAAACGATTTTTAGAAGCTCCATTGGTGGCTTGTAATCCTAATAGAGTTTGCCAATAAGGTATATTAATAGAAACCAATACCATTTTTGTCGACTCTGTTTCATTAGGAGTCTCAGCTATTAACAGAGTAGAATTTGTAGTATAAGGTGCATCTAATTGAATAGGATTTTCAACTGCAGCATCATAACAACCTACGATATAACCTTGGAACCAAATATTTTTCCAATGTTTTGTTTCTGTAGAATTTAACGGATGAAGTCTGTCTGTGGTCATTTTTGCCAAATTCAAAAACTCCGTAGTGGAATAAGGATATTCCTGTACCCCCTTTTGTACATCAATGCCAGCAAAAGGGTCTGCCATTTTTTGATCATCACAAGACGTCATAAAAGCGCCCATTATGATAGAAAAAATTACTAATATAAAATGATTATTTTTCATAATTGCTCGTTATTATTTAAGGTTACCAAATTTAATATTTAGGGTAAAAAACATCATCTGCATGCCACAAATCACCAGTTTTTACTGGTACAAATGATTCTAAACCTGCAGTTTGACCAATTCGATAATAACCATCCGCAGTAGCGCGTAACTCAAGGTCTTTCAAGGAACGTAAAGTAATTGACCAAGATTCATTCATATAACCCACATTTTTACCCTTATCGCAATAAACGCCAATAATACCAATAATATCACCTTGAAATTGACCAACAACATTAGCTCCACTAACAGGTGCATCATAAATAGGACTAGGAATGGTAGCTTCTGCAAACTTGGCATATTCGCTAGTAGAAATAGAGACCCATTTTGTAGGTTCACCTACAGTAGCAATATCTCGACTTTGTGGATAACCTTGCGATTTATAAGATTCTGGAGCAAAGATGCTCGCTTTTTGTCTCCATTGTGCTAAACCTGCTTCTGTTGTATCTATTGGCGCTGGTAATTCACAAATTGGTTTTACAGTATACGTATAATCATCTTCGGCAGTTCCAGGTCCACCAGAACGTTGTGTGAAATAGACATTTTTAAGACGTACAAAACGGCTTGCTAATTGTGCAATACTTTTATATCCAGCTTCACTCGGTGTATAATAAGGAGCTACCCAACCTGTAATAGTTGAAACCTCCATATCTTCTGCCACCAGTTTACTTTTATCTGGAACTTCTATAAGTTGAACCTTCTTTTTGAAAATCGGTAATGGAATACGTCCAGGTTCCCAACCTACTTTTGATCCTGTAGCACCAGGTTGCCAGTCAGGTTCTTTATCGGTATTAAAATAAGCAACACCTAATTGCACTTGGGCTGCATATTTCCCCAATACTAGACCATTGCAACGAATAGCCACTAATTGACCAATAGGATAAATACCAGACAAGCTACCAGCATCAATGGATAATTTTAATCCTTGTTCTGGATGTAATTCATCCTGAATTACCAATGTTTTATAAATATTACCTGCAACGTCTTCAGATACGATACGACCACGAATGATAATGGCATTGGAACCATCAGCATTTAAAGCTGGCAATGTATCAAGACTAAATACACCTGTATTAGATGACAAATCTTTTGATAAGTCATTTTCTCTGACAGGGAAAATATCACCATTAACACTCAAATAGGTATCTACCAACTGACCAATAGTATAAGTAGCCTTCCATGCATCGGCTTCTTTCACATATCCAGTTTGGGGAACGGGTTCATATTGATGACACGCTGACAAAACTAGTGTCAACAAAGTCAAACAGATTACAATAAATTTATTAATTGATTTCATAGCAATGTAATTTAAGAATTAAAATTAGAATCTATAACCAATATTCAAGAAGAAATTGGTTCCCCAAGCATAATAATATTTGGCTGGATATTTTTGAACATTACTAACCACAAAAATATCAGTCTCTTGTTGGCCTGGGGTTGGCGATACACGGTTTACAGTTGGAATACGTCCAGTTTGGTAACCACCAGTTTTCATCCCGGTATTATTAGTTACATTGCTCACACTCAAATTAATATTGATAGCACCACCTTTTTTCAAATAAATTAATTTACCAACCGACACGTCCACCAAGAAACGTTCGTAAATGTTTTTAGACACTAAAGATTCTTGTGCTGTCATAGCTGTTGCAACTTCATCAGGATACACTAAATTTGGAATTGAACCATCAGCACGTTCACCAGTGATAATTCCTTGAGAAAAACGTGATGGCGATATTCTCAAATAATTTTTATCAAAATAGTTGATAGAGATGTCCGCAAACCACATTTTCTGATGGAAATAATTCAATTTCACATTCGCAGCCAATTGTGGACCAGAAGCGACCTTAATATCTTTAATCAATATATTATCTTTAATCTCTAAACTCTCACCATCCAATTTCATCCCATTCTCAGCACTTTCAATACCTACGGCATTATCTGTGTAATGAGCATCATTTAAGGCCAACACCCCTGACAAAGTAAAACTGCTATTTAATTTTACAGAAGCACCTAACTCTGCTCCTTGATACACTTTATCCACCCCAATCATTACCTGATTAATAAAGGTACGATATTCGTCATTATAGTAACCTGTTTGTTCTATACCATCTAATGATTGCGTACGGTAAAGTGATAAACGTGCACGCACACGTGGATAAGTTGCGATATAAGACAAATCATATGCTAATATTTTTTCAGAAGTACCATAATAATCAGCCAATGCATTACCCGTTTTATTATAAAATACATCTACAGAACGATCTGAAATACGTTGTGATACATAATAAGAACTTGCCAATGGAGCACGCGTTTCAGCCAAGACATTTACAGCTAAACGGTTATGTCCATTAAAATTATAAGTAGCTCCAGCTTTAACAGATGGGTCTATAAATGAATGATTTACGCCATGTCCTTTAGAAATAATTTTGACAGGGGTGCCACTTTGCATACTTAACAAATTACTCAAATAAACAGCACGACCATTTTCCATATAACCATAACGGTTAAACAAACTATAAGTAGCCTTCAAACCGTAATAAAATTGCCAGTGATTAAAATCCCATTCATTATGAGCAAAAGCAGACGCTTTATACACGTTAATATCGTATTTATAGCCAAACACATCACCCTCTTTTACGACTTTGTCAGGGTTATCAACATCATTCTGACGTACATTAGCTATTTCAGCCTGTGTCAAACCGACATTTTCGGCCAAATCTGCGATATCACGATCTGAAAATGGATCTATATCAACCCATTGATTAGCACCTAATAAATCATCTACGGTTTTATAATGAACACCTTTAGTATATTTAGCATCAAAACCAGCAACTAAAGTCAATTGTTCATCATTAAAAGTCTGTTTATAAACTGAATTAAGAGCCCCTTCAAGTAAATTATTATGACGACGTTCCACCATATATTTAGCCATGCTTAATGGATTATCTCCATTATTATTATTGTTCGCATAGTTAGCACGATACAACGCATCCCAATCTATTTGAGTAGTTCCTAAATCGCCAGATGTCCACAAATCCGTCATTTCGTTGTATAAATCCAAGTTTGTAATTGACATATCCGCAACAAATTGGTCTAAACCAGCATCATAACGCCACTTTCCATCTGTTTGATAACTAGGTAAGTTACGATAATAATCAGGGCGAGGATCTGATGCATTGTAAAACGTTAATGCAGAATTGCTATACATGCTGTAATGAGCGCCTAAACCTGTTCTTAAACGTTGTGTTTCACTAATTTTCCAATCATGACTAACGATAGCAGTTGGATCGTAGCTATGTACCACGCGTGAATTACGTTTTTTACCATTTTGATAACCCCAATAAGGATTATAATAAATTGATCGTAAGTCGACTGTTTCTTGAGTCAATGCGGAAGAACCTGCACGTTCCGTAGGGGCACCATATGTCACAATAGACAAACTGTGTCTCGGATTAAATATTTTTTCAGCACTCAAAAAATAGGCACCTGAATTATAAAATGTACCTTCTTGAATACCTTCTTGCGACCAACGATAAGCCATAGAACCAGCGAAAGCCCAACCATTGTCTAGAATGCCAGTAGCATAAGTTGCATGGGCACGCAACCAATAGGAACGGTTAGTCCCAGCTAAACCCAATTTAGTGCCTTTAGCATAAGTGCTTGCACGCATATCTATATTAGTACTATTACCAATATTACCATACGTGTAATTATTAGGAGTATAGTTAGTCACGATTTCTTTATTGCGGCTAGCATCATTTAAACCACCTAACGAGGAATAATTAAAACGACCACGTTCCTGATCATTAAAATTTACGCCGTTAATATAGGTAGATTCGTAAGATTGTGCATAACCACGTAAACGATAACGTACGGGGCTGAAAGAATAACTTGCTGCACCAGAAAAGACATCTCCACGTGAATACAAAACGCCAGAAATACTTTGAGAAGAAAGACCATCTTCATCGTCAAATTCGACATCTGAAGTTGCCAAAAACATTTCTTCGGTAAGATCGGCTTTAAGCTCAGCTTCTTTAGAAACTAATACAACTTCCCCTAAGTCAAGTGTTGCTAAGTTAGAAATTGCTATCGATCTACTTGTTACATCGTAACCGTCTTGTACAATAGTTAATACTTCGTCACCAGGTTTTGTAGCCTGAATTACAAATTCTCCTTTGGCATTTGTTACCGCTGAAGCATTCTGCCCCTGCAAAGTAACTACTGCACCAACCGCAGGTTCCGAAGTTCCTCCGATTTTCACAACGCCCTTAACAGTATTTTGCGCCCAAATGGATAGAGACGCAAACATGGCAAGAGCAAGCACTAGATTTTTTCTCATAAATGTGTTAATTTGGTTAGATTATTTTATAGTGGTTTATACTATTTTCTTAAACAAAATTCGGACTGCAATATTACTAATTTTTTTGACACAAAATTGAAAATTAATCAATTATTTACTAACAAAACATGAAGTTCAACATTACAGTTACAAAAACATTAATTTTACGTTAAAATTATTACTAATATCAACTACTTAAAAGCTTTAAACAATAAACTGAAATAGTGAAAATATAAACAAATTTCTTTTTGTAAAAATTTTGATATGTCAAAAAATAATGGCAACTTTGCGACTCAAAATGTTTTTAAAACTTATCCATAAATCTTTTACTTAAATCTTATTCAAACATGAAACTAAAACATCTTCTGCTACTTGCTCTACTGCCTTTAACACTGGTAGTTTCTGCTCAAGATAATCAAAAGAAAAATCTAGAAACCTTCGTTATTGGATTCTATAATTTAGAAAATTTATTCGACACAATTGATTCTCCCGACACTAACGATTCAGAATATTTACCTGATGGTAGAAATCATTGGGGGACGATGAAATACCTCAACAAACTGGATCGCATGTCTTATGCCATTTCTAAATTTCCACAAGAATTAGCCGTATTAGGTGTATCAGAGGTTGAAAATATAAATGTATTAGAAGATTTAGTAAAACAACCTGCCATCAAAAACAGAAATTTACAACCAATTTTAATAGAAGGTCCAGACCGTCGTGGTGTTGACGTTGCCTTATTATACAATCCATCATTCTTTACACCAACAAATGTTGTTTCACATCGTTTACAATCATCTATACCTGATTTTGTATCACGTGATCAACTTTGTGTTACTGGCGATTTAGCTGGCGAACAAGTACACATTATTGTATTACACTGGCCTTCTAAATATGGTGGCGAAAAACGTTCAACACCTCGTCGTAAAGATGCAGCTTTAACCACTAAATGGATTTGCGATTCTATTTTTAAAATCGAACCTGAAGCTAAAATCGTAGTTATGGGTGACTTAAATGATAATCCTGATGACGATAGCGTATTGAAACACTTAGGAGCTAAAGGTAATCGCGCATCAGTTCAACCTGGTGAGTTATACAATCCTGATTATAATATTTACAAAAGCGGAACAGGTTCATTAGGTTATCAAGATGTTTGGTGCTTATATGACCAAGTAATGGTTTCACACGCTTGGTTGGATCGTGACAATTTAACCAATTTAACTTTCTGGAAAGCTGAAATTTTCAACAAAGACTTCTTAAAACAAGAATCTGGAAAACGCAAAGGTTATCCATTGCGTACACATTCTGGTGGTGTTTGGACCAATGGTTACAGCGACCACTTCCCAAGCCTTATTTGGGTTGTTAAATCAAAATAAACTCAATCAGTGATATAAATAAAAAACGGTGCAGTTAAATTGCACCGTTTTTTTTATTTATAAAATTGTCCGTGAAATAAATTGCGTTCAACAATACGCTTATTAATTTTATCGGTAAACTCAAAATTCTTTAGTCCCCAATTTGGAGCCAACAATAATTCCTTGGGCGACTGGGAAACAAACCGCTCCACAGCAATCATAGGCGATAAATGTGTCACAAAATCAATGGCTAAATCCAAATACTCTTCCAACGAAAATAGTGAAAACCATTCAGGATGTTCCACAAATTGGTGCGCCATCTTCGTACCTTTAACTATTTGCAATTGGTGTAATTTTACCATTGTTAATGGTAATTGAGATAGGCGTTCAGCATGACCTATCATCGTATCATACGACTCAAAAGGTAGACCTAAAATAAGATGAGCGCCCACAAATAGTCCTCGCTTGGCAGTTTTAATAATCGCTTCTTCAGATGTTTCAAAATCGTGATGGCGATTGATAAAATTCAAGGTGTCATTATTGGTAGACTCCACACCATATTCAATCATCACGTAATAACGTTTCGCCAAATCAGCAAAATAATCCAACAACTCATCTGTTACACAATCGGGGCGCGTACCAATAACCAAACCCACTATTTGAGGAAAAGCTAATGCTTCTTCGTACTTCTTTTTTAAATTTTCTAACTCACCATACGTATTTGTGTAGGCTTGAAAATAAGCTAAATAACGTTGAGTTTGATATTTAGGATGAAAAAATTGAATCCCCTCCTCTATCTGTTCTGAAACTGATTTGCTAGGGAAACAATAATCCGGATTAAAGGTTTGATTATTACAATACGTACATCCACCAAGCCCTTTTGAGCCATCTCTATTCGGGCACGTAAATCCTGCATTGATTGATATTTTTTGTAATGAGCACCAAATTGATCTTTGAGAACGAAATTATAGTAGAGAATACGAGGTTGAGACATCACGAAGTCTTATTTTTGCAAAATAATGATTTTTTACCGCTTCAAACTAATCTCTACTGTTTTTTTCATTACCTTTGTCTTCATTACAAGAACTTTAAAATAATACTTATGGCAACTTCAAACGACATTCGTCAATTACAACTTCAAGCCTTATGGAAAACTTCCAGGCTATTTGTGAAACTCCACATCCATCTCTACCACATGGAAGCCATCACCAAACTCGTAACTGATTTTTGAGAAAATCACTTGGTTTAGAGACTCTTGTTGACAAAACAGGTAGTATTTTAATTCGCAAACCCTGCCACAGCTGGTATGGAAAACCGCTCAGTGATTTTACAAGCGCACGTGGATATGGTTCCACAAAAAAATAGTGATAAAAGCATACGTTTGAAACGGATCCTATCGAAACAATAATTGATGGTGGCACTGGGTTAAAGCTAATGGAACAACATTGGGCGCTGACAATGGCATTGGGTAGCTGCTGCCATGGCTGTACTGAAAACAAAGAACTAAAAACATGGACCGAGTGAGCATTTTTACTGTAAATGAAGAAACAGGTATGGATGGTAACTTTGGTTTAGAACAAGGTTTTGAAAGGTGACATTCTTTTAAAATATGGATTCAGAAGACGAAGGCGAACTCTATGTTGGTTGCGCTGGAACGATGTTAATATTTCATGGAGTTTTAAAGAATGTCCTGTGCCGAAGGTGATGTGGCTAAAATTGTCATTCTGGATTCAAAGGTGGACATTCTGGTTTAGATATTGCTCTAGGTCGCGCCAATGCCAATAAATTATTATTCCGTTTCTTAAAAGAAGCAATTATGCAATATGAAGCCCGTTTGGCTGTTGTAGAAGGCGGCAATATGCGTAATGCTATACCACGCGAAGCTTGGGCTATTCTCACAGTTCCTGCGGATTGTCAAGAAGATATCGAAAAACTAGCTTCAGAATACGCTGACCTCTTCAACGAGGAATATAAAGCGACGGAAAATCCTATTAAAGTGAACACACAAGTGGTTTCGCTGCCTGATGGATTGATACCTGAAGAAATTCAAGACGATTTTGTAAATGCTGTTACAGGTTGTCCTAATGGTGTTTTTCGCTTCATTCCTGACATCCCATCTGTAGTAGAAACATCTACCAACTTATCGATTATCAAAGCCAACGCCACACAAATTGAGGTAAAATGCCTATTGCGTAGCTCGGTTGATAGCAAAAAAGAAGAATTGGCCTCTATGATGGAAAGTGTATTTGCTTTGGCTGGTGCTAAAGTAGAATTTACAGGTGGTTATTCGGGTTGGAATCCTAATTTAAAATCGCCAATACTCAAAACCATGTCAGAAGTTTATAAAGCTAAATTCGACAAAGCGGCTGAAATCAAAGTAATTCATGCCGGCCTCGAATGTGGTATTTTAGGCGCTGTAGAGCCACGCCTAGATATGGTTTCGTTTGGTCCAACCATTCGTCATCCTCATTCACCTGACGAAAAAGTCAATATTCCAAGTGTTCAAAAGTTTTGGGATTTTCTGGTGGCTACACTAGAAGCTATTCCAACGAAATAACTAACTAGCAGAACTTAAAAGAGGAGCGATAATGAATTATTATCGCTCCTCTTTTTATAGAAAGTCGCACTGTCATTTGTTGAGAAAAATTCCTAATAAAATAGGATTTAAGGAGTCAATCTTCGTTGTAATCTGCCGTGATAAATCATACCCGAAGGCGCAGCCCGCCATTAAAAACCAACTTACCTCGTTTAAAAAATGTTTGTAGAATTTTCCAATCTCAGCACAGTGCGACCATACTTTTCTAGGTCAAAGATACAAAATTTTGAGTACGAATGCAAGTGATTTCTCAAAAAAACAGTTGTAATAGGCTCAAAGTAATTGCTAACAATAAGGTTATCAAAGACATTAATGGCAATTGCGTATCCAACTTTTTACCTGAATATTTAAATAGCCAATACATGTGAGCGGCAAATAAGGGTGTAAACCATAAAACCTCATATAATCCCGATAAACAAAAGAGCAATACAGCACCTACAATCAAAATGCATTGATAGATTTTGGCTTTCTGTTCACCTAAAAGTACTGCCAATGTTCGTTTATTTGATGCCATATCGTTAGTAATATCACGAATATTATTAATATTAAGTACTGACACTATCAACAAACCAATGGCTGCGGCTGGCATCAATAAAGTCCATTCAAATTGATGATGTTGTAAATAATAAGACCCCATAACACTGACAAGACCAAAAAAAACGAACACAAACAAATCGCCAAAGCCGTGATAACCATAGGCCTTTTTACCTAGTGTATAAGTGATTGCTGCAATGATAGAAAGCCCTCCAAGTAACAAAAATAAGAAAAATGCTTTAGAGAGTGTTCCAAAAGAGAACCAAAGCAACAGTCCACCAAAAATAGCCGACAAAATCACAAACAACCAGATACAATATTTCATTTCACGCATCGAAATAACACCTTGTTGTAGACCATATTGAGGCCGTGTCTCATTTGTAAGATCAGTGCCCTTTAATGCATCACCAAGTTCATTAGCTAAATTTGCCAAAATTTGCAGTGAAAGCGTTGTAAAAATAGCGAATATGAAAACAGGAACATTTAATCCCAAATTATGAGCGGCAAAACAACTACCTAATATTACTCCTGCCAACGACAAAGGCAATGTGCGCAAACGAAAACTTCTAATATATTTATTCATAATTTTGTACCATAATAAACAGACGCAATACCAAAACTCATTTTGCGATAGCTTAAATTAGTAAAACCAGCCTGACGCATTTCAGCTAAGAATTGTTCACCTTGAGGAAACGCATACACCGTATTGGGCAAGTACTGATAAGCATCACGATGCCCAGAAATAAGACCTCCAACAAACGGTAATATCTGCTTAAAATATAAGCGATACAACTGTTTGATAGGAAACTTGGTAGGAGTGGAAAATTCTAAAATAATAACTTCACCTTGCGGGCGTAACACACGTAACATTTCATTCAAACTTTGGGCACGTTTCTCAAAATTTCTCACACCAAATGCCACTGTGACCACATCAAAACTATCACTATCAAACTCTAAACCAGCACTATCACCGAGTTGTAAAGAAATATTGGACTGTAAACCACGTTTGAGAACTTTCTGTTGTCCTACTTTTATCATTTCTTCAGAAATATCAACTCCGACTACCCTATTGACGCCATTTTTAATCAGTTGTAATGCAAAATCACCTGTTCCACATGCAATATCAAGTACGAACTTAGTATCTGCAGAAATGTGATTTTTCAATGCTTTACGTCGCCATTTTTTATCGATATTAAACGATAAAAGATGATTGAGTACATCGTAATGTTTGGCAATGTTATTAAATAAAGAAGCTACTGGTGATGTCATAATTATTTTTTAGAATTATCATAAAAAAATCCGATTGCATTAACAATCGGATTTTCAATATAAAACAGTGTAATTACACGCCTAATGAAGCACGTACAGCCTCAATTTTTGTATTTGCTTTCGCTTCTACGGCGTTGTAATCGGCACGATTTGCCAATGGAGCTTGGACTTCGATGTAGAACTTAATTTTAGGTTCAGTTCCCGAAGGACGTACCGAAACTTTGGTTCCATCTTCTGTAAAGTATTGTAATACATTTGACAAAGCAGGGAAATTCATTTTAGTTACTTTACCTGTAACCACGTCTATCATTTCTTGCGATTGATAATCTTTGATAACTTTCACAGCCGATCCAGCGATTTCTTTTGGAGGATTTTCACGGAAGTTTTTCATCATAGCTACGATTTCTTCGGCACCAGTTTTACCTAAACGCACTACTGAAATACCTTTTTCTTTGCTATAACCGTATTCCAAATAGATATCTTGAAGCATTTCGAAAATAGTTTTGCCATTATCTTTAGCCCAAGCAGTCATTTCGGCCATCAACGCACAACAAGCTACAGCGTCTTTATCGCGAACGAATTCAGCAGGCATATAACCATAGCTCTCTTCGCCACCACCGATGTATTGTTTTTTGCCTTCCATGTCGCGCACTACGGCTGCAATCCATTTAAAACCTGTGTAACAATCAAATAACTCTACATCATTTTTGTCGCAAATAGTTTTTACTAATTCAGAAGTTACAATGGTTTTAACCATAAATTCGTTGCCTTTAAGCAAACCAAGTTCTTTACGACGACGAATGATATAGTACGTAAACATCAAATCGGTTTGGTTACCATTTACCAGCATCCATTCGCCTTTATCGTTTTTCACGGCGATACCCATACGGTCGGCATCAGGGTCAGAAGCCATCACAATATCAGCATCAATAGCTTTCGCTTTTTGAATGGCCATATCCAAAGCAGCTGGTTCTTCAGGATTTGGAGAAGCTACGGTTGGGAAATTACCACTAATAACAGTTTGTTCCTCTACCAACGATACATTTGTAAAGCCAATTTCTTGCAAACAACGTGGAATTAATTTAATACCAGTACCGTGAATTGGGGTATAAACGATTTTTAAATCGTTATGACGTTTAATCGATTCTGGCGACAATAAGATAGTTTTTACTTTATCCAAGTAGATTTTATCAATGTCTTCGCCAATAATTTGAATTAACGCTTTATTTCCATTGAATTTAATATCGTCCACGGTTACACGCTCTACTTCCGAGATAATATTCACATCGTGTGGCGCAATAATTTGCGCACCATCGTTCCAATACGCTTTATAACCGTTATATTCTTTAGGATTATGACTAGCGGTCAAAATAATACCACTCTGGCAAC
>JACJXJ010000017.1 GCA_020636695.1 Prevotellaceae bacterium | reverse complement strand
CAGTCAACGCTCAAACCGTGGAACATATAAATTGGTCCCATCCATTCCGAGTCACGTTTTGCCAAATAATCATTCACGGTTACAATGTGTACACCATTGCCAGTTAAGGCGTTGAGGAACACAGGGAGAGTGGCAACTAATGTTTTACCTTCACCTGTAGCCATTTCGGAAATTTTACCTTTGTGTAAAACTACACCACCAATAAGCTGTACATCGTAATGTACCATTTCCCATTTGAGTAAGTTGCCACCAGCAACCCATTCGTTATGATAAATAGCTTGGTCGCCTTCAATGTCTACAAAATCATGTTTAGCGGCTAAATCACGGTCAAAATCATTAGCGGTAACTACAATGGTTTCGTTTTCTTTGAAACGACGTGCGGTGTCTTTTACAATAGCAAAAGCTTCAGGAAGAGATTCGTCTAACGTGTGTTCGAGTTTTTCGGTAATATGTTTCTCGAGTTTGTCTATGTCACCATAGATTTTTTCACGCTCATTGATTTCTGTTTCTTCAATTTTGGCGCGTAAAGCAGTTATTTGATCTCGTTCTGCCTGTACAACATCTCGTAAACGTTGTTTAATGGCTTCTGTACGAGCACGTAATTCGTCATTGGTGAGTTGAGCGATAGATGGATAAATGGCAGTAATTTTGTCTACAATTGGCATGATTTCTTTTAAATCACGTTGTGCTTTGTTACCAAAAAGCTTGGATAAAAAATCGTTAATTCCCATGTTTATAGTGGTTTATAGTGTCTATTTTAGAGTTTAAAATAAAGTCGCTGCTCTAGTTGTGCAAATATGAAGCCATTATCTTATTGGCTGCCATTTAGGCAGATTTCGACTTTGGAGTGCAAAGATACTAAATTGTTGATACTTATCGGTTATCAGTTACGTTTTTTTGTGATACTTGATGGAGTTTTGCCACAAAGAATATAAAAAGAAGACAGCAAATGATTAAAAGAACGCCAAAAACATGGTAAGCGTTTTCATGACTAAGTGTTGTGATAATGGAAAAAATAATGGTTCCTCCGACAATAAAAATAAATGTGATGAGATTCGTGTATGCAATCATATCGCTCAATTTTCCTCCCACGTTTGATTTTTGGATTAACGCTAAACAAGGCACTTGAAATACACCGCCAAAAAAGGCGATACCAAAAATAAAAATGCCTGCTATTAAAGCCGTTGGTTTTATGAGTAATAGCAGTGCTAGTAAAATAGAGATTCCACCTAAACCTGCAGGAATGAGATTTTTACGAATGGTTGTTCCCGAAAATTGGCCTGTAACAAAACAACCAGCAGCAATGCCAATAGCCGCCATAGCCATCATTATGCCTGTTGAAGAATTTGTTAATTGCAATTCGTTGTGGCAATAGATAACTAAATTCATCTGCAAAATGCCACCAATAAACCATAAAAATGAAGCTCCAAATACGCCAAGATTGAGTAGTGGATAATGGCGGGCAAAGCGATACGAATCTATTATGAATTTGATAGGACGAATCGTTTGTGACTCGTTAGCGATTTCATGTTCTTGTGTGCGGATGTTACGTGCCCCATAATAACCCATGATGGCGAGTATTAGGAATAAACTACAAGTGAATAGCGTTGAGTAATTATCGGAAATAGTTGCAGCCATAACCGTTCCAACTAAAATACCCAAAAATGCCATCGATTCAAAAATGCCGCTGCCGTATGAAACGCCTTTTTCGCCTCCAATATCACGAATTAAGCTGTATTTAGCAGGTGAATAAAGTGAACTTTGAATGCCCATAAGTAAAACACTAACAAGAGCTAACCACACCCATTCGTTAATAAAGGCCACACAGGCTACTGCCATAATGGGTAATTCAGCTAATTTGGCTATTTCTAGTACTGTTTGATGCCGATGTGTTCGGGAAAGTTTTGCGGCAAAAGGTGATAAAACTAAATATGGAACCACTAAAGCGGCAGAAACGAGTGAAATTAACTGGGATTGAGTGAGCCAAGTTGGCAGGTTCCACGATATAGCTACAAATATGATACAGTGTTTGAGAAAATTATCGTTGAAAACGCCTAAAAAATTGGTCGTGAACAGTAAGAGCCAGTTTATGCGTCGTGATTGTATCATGACCGCAAAATTATACAAAATTCAGAATAAAAGATGGAAAATCTTCGTCAAATTAAAATTTATCTGTACTTTTGCATACCATTTTTGCGGCAGTAGCTCAGTTGGTAGAGCATCAGCTTCCCAAGCTGAGGGTCACGAGTTCGAGTCTCGCTTGCCGCTCTTTTCGAGGCATTCCTTTGGTGGAGTGCCTCGTTTTTGTTTCGATAGTGTCAACTTTAACAGTTTGATAGGGTTGGTAAGTAAGTAAAAATGTGTATCTTTGCCTCGTAAAACTTAATATCTAATTATCATGAATTATTTGTCCCCTTTAAAAACGACAGCTCTTTTTCTTCTATTGTCGTGTACTGCATCTATTTTTGCAGAGTCCATTACCTATAATGTCGTAAAGGATGATGATTTGAAATATGTCATCAAACCATTTGGCACGAAACCTGCGTATTCGTATGCCGAATTTAATAACGAATTTGGTAATATTATAGGCAATCGCTATAACCAAATCCCGAAAGATAAAAAGGCGGAGCTTTATTTAGTTGGTTGGGAAGGTTGTACCATCAAAAGCATTACATTCAACATGTGTTCTAACGCTAAATCAGGTGGCGCGTCTTTCAAAGTAATGGCTGGTACGACATCGCTTTTCAATATGGGTGCAACTGCATTTAACAGCCCTCAATGGTATGGCTCTTGGGTAAGTCATATCAACTATGTTTATGTAGATGTTACTAAAACAATGACCACCAATCACGTGGTTCAACCAGATGAAGACATTTCGATTGTAATTACTGGAACCGAAAGCTCTGTTTATATCAATAGCTATACTATTGAATATGAGCCAAGTGCCACACCCACAGAAAGCGCTATGGGTTATCAATATGAAAAAGTTGCCAAAAACGGTACCATTGTCGATGGTGATGATATTTTAATCTATTATTCAGGTGTTGCTGCTGGTGACATTGATACCACTCAAACATATCCTTACATGGATGTTTATTCAGTACATAATATTTTAGATGTGTACGAGCCAGAATTTATGTATTTCAAATTACGTAAAAATGGTACTGCTTGGAATTTCGTTAATCAATATAATGATACACTCGGAGCAACCGCTGCTAAAAAATTAGCTTGGAATAAAGGCGGTATGGATTGGACTATTGCATTAACATTTGATGGTGCTGAAATTGCTAACACAAATACAGATTATGGCACGTTGCGTTTTAATCAACCAGATGCAAGTTATGCTCGTATTACCAACTATACATCGGCAACACTACCATTACCATATATTTACAAACGAATTAAGCAAAATCAACCCATAGTGGCTACTTCGTTAACATTGCGTTCTAGCCTTGATGTGTCACTTTGCCAAGATACAGCTATTTTACGTGCTACAATATTACCAGAAACTACTACAGACAAACGCATGACCTGGAAATCGTCAAACGAAGCCATTGCTACTGTCGCCGATGGTATTGTACGTCCTGTAGCTGAAGGTAGTGTTGACATTATCGTCTTTAATAGCGATAGTAGCCTAACTGATACTTGTCGCGTAAGTGTAAGTGCATGTCCTGTAGTGGTTACAAGCATTGCGCTTGATTCAACCCAATTGACCCTAAATCCATGTGGAATAAACTCCTTTACACTTGTAGCAACTGTATTACCTGAAGATGCAGCTGTGAAAACGGTGATGTGGGAATCTTCTAACGAGGCTGTAGCAACTGTTGCTGCTGGTACGGTAACCGCTGTTGCTGCTGGTACAACTACTATTACAGCAACTACCACTGACGGTGGTTTTGAAGCTACATGCGCGGTGACTGTAGAAGAATGCGGTAACGCGTTACACCAAGTGGTGATAGCTGGCGTGTACACAAACCAAGGTAAAATCAGAATTGAACAAAATATGCCTGTTGATGTAACCATCTATAATGTATTAGGTCAATTGATGATTTCGAGCAATCAAGTTCAAAATGCAGAATTTGCTGTTCAACAAGGTGTTTATCTTGTGAAAATTGGCAATTCAGTGATGAAAGTGGCGGTAAAATAAACCAAACACTTTTAAATATAAACGAGGCTGAAAATCGTATGGTTTTCAGCCTCGTTTATATTTAGGAACGTATAAAAAGAAAAGCGTTTGAATTTCTTCAAACGCTTTTGGTGGGCCCAGCTGGACTTGAACCAGCGACCTGCGGGTTATGAGTCCGATGCTCTAACCAACTGAGCTATAGGCCCCCTCGCTGTCGATACAAAGTTTTTTGTTATCTTTGCAAAGTGATGCAAAAGTAACACAATTTTTCATTTTATGCAACAGCTTATTGGTTAAAAGTTAAAACTCTCATTTTAACCAATTGTTGGTCAATTTTTTAATGAGTGCTAACCGATTATTTTCATGGATTTTACTTCTATTTCTACGTTGATTTTTGACTTTGGTGGTGTGTTGATTAACCTGAAACGCGAAGCTGCTATTGACGCTTTTCGTCAATTAGGTTTGGATACCGCCGACCAATTACTCGATAATTATGTGCAGTCTGGTATTTTTATGCAGTTAGAAAATGGTTCACTTTCTGCTGCCGATTTTCGTGACGAAGTACGCAAACTCACTGCTCCCACAGTAACCGATGAACAAATAGATCAAGCATTATATGCTTTTCTACTTGATATTCCAGCCGAGAAATTGGAATTACTTTTGGCGTTGCGGCGTAAATTTCGTGTGGTGATGTTGAGTAACACCAATCCCATACATTTTCCGTGGTGCGCCGCTACCAAATTTACCTACAATGGTCATCAATTAGCCGATTTTTTTGACGCTTGTTACCTCTCATACGAGCTCAAATGTTCTAAACCTGGTGCGGAAATCTTTCATAAACTGTTGGCAGCCGAAGGTGTTGCACCAGAATCTTGTCTGTTTTTTGATGATGGCATTCAGAATATAAAAGCTGCTCAATCACTTCATTTTCAAACGGTTTTAGTAAAACCAAACGAAGATTTACGTCCGTACTTCGCATCCGTCCTGTAATTTATTGGTTAAAAATAGTTAATTCATTTGGAGCGTTTAGAAATAAACTCTACTTTTGCACTAGATATAAAATTGTAATGATTACAAATTTGATATGAAATCTGATTTTAATGCTTATAATTATTTGTTGCAGCACGATATTAAACCATCGGTTCAACGATTAGCCATTATTAATTACTTGTATGAGCATCGTACGCACCCTACGGCCGACGAAATTTATGCAGGATTAATCGATCAGATTCCTACGTTATCGAAAACAACCGTTTATAATACGTTGAACTTATTTTATCAGCAAGCGGCGATTTTATCTTTAACCATTGACGATAAGAATGTGCGTTTTGACATAGATACGTCTGATCATGCTCATTTTAAATGTCTAAATTGTGGGAAAGTGTTTGATGTGCCAGCTGTATTAGACTCCGTTACTGCCATTGCCTTAGAACATGGTTTTATTGTGGCAGAAAAACATTTATATCTAAAAGGGTATTGTTCAAGTTGCAACGAAAGCCCGAACAAGTAATAACTTTTAAACCTAAATTATTATGAAAAAATTTGTTTGTACTGTTTGTGGTTATGTTCACGAAGGTGACGAAGCTCCAGAAATTTGTCCACGTTGTAAACAACCAAAAGAAAAATTTAAAGAGGTAACCGCGGATTAATATTGAAAAAGAGTGCTACTAAAAGCAACTTACAAAATGTATAACTAAGCTAACATTTAATATATAAAATAATAACAATCATGAAGAAAAAATTTATTTGTACCGTTTGCGGTTATGTTCACGAAGGTGATGAAGCTCCAGAAAGATGTCCACAATGTAAACAACCAAAAGAAAAGTTCAAAGAAATGGATGAATCAGCAGGTTTATCATTTGTAACTGAACATATTTTGGGCGTTGCTAAAGATTGTGACGATGAAATGAAAAAAGATTTGAACGCTCATTTTTTAGGCGAAGCGACCGAAGTTGGTATGTATTTAGCTATGAGCCGTCAAGCAGATCGCGAAGGTTATCCTGAAATTGCAGAAGCATTTAAACGTTATGCTTGGGAAGAAGCTGAACATTGTTCACGTTTTGCCGAATTGTTAGGCGAAGTGGTATGGGATACCAAAACAAATCTCGAAAAACGTATGAATGCTGAAAGTGGAGCTTGCGAAGATAAAATGCGTATTGCCAAACGTGCCAAAATGTTGGATTTAGATCCAATTCATGATACAGTACATGAAATGGCTCGCGACGAGGCGCGCCATGGTAGAGGTTTTGAAGGTCTTTACAATCGTTATTTTAAAAAGTAATTTGGGTTATTTAGTATTAGGTCGAGTGCTGTATTGATATCAATACAGCACTTTTTTTTTTCGGTAAAAGACTGTATCTTTGTGCTATGGCAAAGAATAAATTCTATGTAGTGTGGCATGGTCGCACTTCCGGTATTTTTGATAGTTGGGATGCTTGTAAAGCTCAGGTAGAGGGTTTTGAAGGTGCTCAATATAAAGGTTTTACTACCCAAGAAGCTGCTAAAATAGCTGCTTCGCAAAATTATTGGCAAGTGGTAAAAGCGACTAAATCGTCGGAGGTGCTCACTTTGTTAGATTCTAATACAGATATGCCTAAACCAGAACTCATTAGTATGTCGGTGGACGCTGCTTGTAGTGGAAATCCTGGTAAAATGGAATATCGTGGTGTGTGGACAGCCACTGGCGAGGAACTTTTTAGGATGGGACCTTTTGAAGGAGCCACCAATAATATTGGCGAATTTTTGGCTATTGTACATGGTTTAGCACTGCTTAAAAAACAAAATTTAGCGTTCCCCATTTATTCCGATAGTATAACGGCGCAAGCGTGGATTCGACAAAAAAAATGTAAATCGAAGTTAGAACCGACTGCGAAAAATATGACTGTTTTTGAACTGGTGGCACGCGCTGAGAAATGGTTATCAGAGAATAAATATGATACAAAAATCTTAAAATGGCAAACTGATTTGTGGGGTGAAATCCCTGCCGATTTTGGACGAAAGTAATCATTCTAAATTTAGTATAATTATGGAAGCTATTGATTTAAAGTCTGAAGTAGAACGTACGTTGGCAACTCCACGTTGTAAGTACAGTGTTTTATCCAAGCTCTTTTTCCTGTCAATGGATCTTGTAGCGGGGCGCAAAACAACCGTTCCCAAGGTTATTTTTCTAGAAATGCTCGCTTCTATTCCGTATCGTAAATGGGAAACACGCCATTATGTGCGTTTATCCTTTGCGTATCGGCATAAATCGGTAGTTGAGTTGGCTTCACATATGGTGGAGTGGAGTCGTGAAGCGCAGGACAATGAATATTGGCATTTATTGGTGTTGAACGAACGCCGTAAGGAGTTTGGAATTCCTTCGACTTGGTATTTAAATGCTTTTGTAACGCATGTAGCGTTATATGGTTATATGGCTTTTGCCTGGTTTTTAAGCCGTGTAAGTATGCGCCAAGCATTGTTATTTAATGCACAATTTGAAGATCATGCGGAACATACGTATGCTGAATTTGTGCGCGACCATGAATTGTTGTTTCAGCAGCCAGTGACTAATGAGATTGTTCGCCGTTATGCCGATGTGGCGACTTGGGGTGAGGTATTTGCACGTATTGCGTTAGATGAGCGCGAACATCGTAATAATAGTTTTATAGAAGCTGGTAAGCCAGAATTAGTGGTGAATAAGTGAAAATGATATAATAAAAAAGCCTTGAAGAAATTCAAGGCTTTTTTTTATGTTGTTGTTATGCTCCAAAATCGTCGAACATTAAGTTTTCACGAGGAACACCAAGACTGTCGAGCATGCCTTCTACAGCTTTACTCATTGGGCCAGGACCACACATGTAGTATTCAATATCTTCAGGTGCTTCGTGATTTTTCAAATATGTTTCATAAATCACGTTGTGAACAAATCCTGGTGTATATTTCACGCCAGCAGCATCGGCTGCAGGATCTGGACGGTCGAGTGCTAAATGGAACGAGAAATTAGGAAATTCTTTTTCGATAGCTAAGAAATCTTCTAAATAGAATACTTCGTTAAGAGCACGAGCTCCGTAGAAATAAGACATCTTGCGATTAGTGGTACGCAAAGTATGAGTCATGTGCATGATTTGAGCACGCAATGGAGCCATGCCGGCACCACCACCAACCCACATCATCTCGTTGGTAGAGTTGAATATAGGATGGAAATCGCCATAAGGTCCACTCATAATAACTTTGTCGCCAGGTTTTAAGGTAAAGATGTATGAAGAAGCAATACCTGGCATTACATCCATAAATCCTGGACCTTGTTCTTTTGGTTTAAATGGAGGGGTAGCAATACGTACGGTTAACATAATGCGATCGCCTTCGGCAGGATAGTTGGCCATAGAGTAAGCACGAACAGTTTCTTCTGTATTGGTGCATTTTAAGCCAAATAATCCAAAATTTTCCCATGCTTTTACGTACTCGTCACCAATTAATGATTTATCGATATCTTTATCATAATCCATGGTGTAAGCTGGAATCTTAATTTGTGCATAAGAACCTGGAAGAAAATCCATGTGTTCTCCTTTAGGAAGTGCTACGATGAATTCTTTGATAAATGTAGCTACGTTCTTGTTAGAAATAACTTCGCATTCCCATTCTTTTACACCGAGTACAGATTCAGGAACCTTAATACTCATGTCCCCTTTTACCTTTACTTGACAGCCTAAACGCCAATTGTCTTTGATTTGTTTACGGCTAAAGTGTACAGTTTCAGTTGGAAGAATTTCACCTCCACCTTGTTCTACTTGACAACGACATTGAGCACATGAACCTTTTCCACCACAAGCAGATGGTAAAAAAATGCCAGCATTCGACATCGCATTTAGTAATGAAGTTCCAGCAGGAACTTGCATCTCTTTTTCTCCATTTAAAGTGATTTTGACGTCACCTGAAGCAACTAAGTAGCGTTTGGCAATGAGTAGTACAATAACTAATAATAGTACTACACCTAAAAAGACGACTAAACTAGTGGTGATTATTAATGAGTTAATTTCGAGTAACATATATTCTTAGTGTATTAAAGTTAGAAGTTTGAATTATAAAATAAGTCATTCCTCAAAATTCTGTTTTTTTCTTGAAATTATTAAATCTTAAGCCCACTGAAACATAAAAATGCTAAAGCCATAAGACCTACTGTTATAAACGTGATACCTAAACCGCGTAATGGAGCTGGAACATCGGAATATTCTAATTTTTCACGGATGGCCGCTAGTCCAACAATGGCTAATGCCCAGCCAAAGCCAGAACCTAAGGCATAAGCCAGAACGTCAACAATACTTGTCAAGGCTTTAGGATCTGTGGGTTCTAATCCGGTACGTTGTTGCATAAATAAAGCACCACCCATAATAGCACAATTGACAGCAATAAGTGGTAAGAAAATACCTAATGAGGCATATAATGAGGGGGAAAATTTTTCTACAACCATTTCTACTAATTGCACAATGGCGGCAATAACGGCGATGAATAAAATGAAACTTAAGTAACTTAGGTCGAGATTTGCAAAATTGTCACCTAGCCATGAGAGGGCTCCTGCTCTTAATACGTGTACTTCTAAAAGATAATTAACGGGTAAGGTAATAAGTAAAACAAATGTTACTGCTATACCTAAACCTATAGAGGTCTTAACGTTTTTCGATACAGCCAAGTATGAACACATACCTAAGAAGTAAGCGAAAATCATATTATCCACAAAAATGGATCGAACGAATATACTTAAAGCATTTTCCATATTTTTTATGAGTTGAAAGTTGAAAGTAACTTCTGCTATATACTTTTGCAACTTTAATTAGTATTTATCCTTTTTCTTGAAGATCTTTATCTAGTGATCTGTGAACCCAAATAAAGCATGCTAACAGAATCATCGCCATCGATGGCATCATCATTAACCCATTGTTTACGTAACCAGCTTCGTACCAGCTGTGAGGGATTATTTGGAATCCTAATAATGAACCAGAACCAAATAATTCACGGACAAAGGCGACGATTACTAAAATCATGGCATATCCAAAACCATTGCCCAAACCATCCAAGAAAGCAGCTCCTGGTTTATTACTCATAGCAAATGCTTCAAGGCGCCCCATTAAAATACAGTTAGTAATAATTAATCCAATATAAACCGATAATTGTACACTTACGTCGAAAGCAAATGCTTTTAAAAATTCGCTTACAATGGTTACTAAAGCCGCTACTACTACCAATTGTACAATGATACGTACACTATTGGGGATGGTATTCCGAATCAATGAAATAACTACATTAGCTAAAGCAACAATGATGGTTACCGAGATACCCATTACCAATGCAGGTTTTAATTCGACTGTTACTGCTAAAGCAGAACAAATACCTAATACCTGAACTGCAATAGGGTTATTTTTACTTAAAGGTCCAAGTAAAGTGTTCTTTAATTCTTCGTTCATTTTCATAATGTATTTCCTCCTTCTTTAGCAACATTTTCGGTTTGCGCTGTCTTTTTTAAGAAAGTGATATAATTACCAATACAGTTTTTGAGCATGGATTCTACCCCTTTTGAAGTAATTGTTCCGCCCGAAATTGCATCTACTTGATCTTGACCTTCAGCAGTTTGTCCAGCTTTCATGACAGCAATGGATGCAAATGAACCTTCTTTCATAACTTCTTTTCCAACAAATTGATCTCGAAATTTAGGTGTTACAATATTGGCACCTAAACCAGGGGTTTCACTTGCGTGTGAAAAATAAACGCCATAGACCGTATTTTTATCGTCATTGAGAGCTATGTAACCCCAAATAGCACCCCAAAGTCCAGCTCCATTTAGTGGAATGATATATTTGGTTTGACCTTCAACTTCAGCAATATATAAAGGGTATTCATCTTTGCTTACTTTGTAGTTGAAATCTTCTATTTCTTTTGATACTTCACCGTTAGCATCTAAAATAATATATTTTTTGATATATGTATTGTATAGTGCTGCCGCATCAGCTCCTTCTAAATTTACAGCAGGTAGAGAGCTAAGGATTTGTTTCTTTTTGTCAAGTTCCATGTTGGCTGCTTGTCGGCTTTTGAGCGCGCCAGAAGTAAATGACAGTAACAAAGATACAATGACGATGATGACGGAGGTGTATACAAAAATATAAGTACTATTTTCCTTATTAAATCCGCGTTTTTCCACAATTTCTTCAAATTCTGAAGCAGGCGCTTTACATACTGGGCATGATTCTGGAGCCGTTTTGCCTTCGTGTATGTAACCACACACTTTACATCTGTATTTTTTTGTAGCCATAATCAATTGCTTATTTAATGGTTGTACGTTTTAAACGTTTTTTAATGTTCGATTGTACTACAAAATAGTCAATTAAACATCCGAAAATGTTCATTAATAAAATGGCAAGCATCATACCTTCTGGATATCCAGGGTTGAGCACTCGGATAATAATGGCCATAACACCAATTAGGAAACCGTATATCCATTTCCCCGTTTCTGTACGCGCTGATGTTACAGGGTCTGTAGCCATAAATACAGCACCAAATGCAAAACCACCTAAAACTAAATGGTTGTACCAAGGTAAATGGGCAACAGCACTATCAGGCCCCCAAGTGTTGAATACGAATCCCATAACAGCACCTCCTAAAAATACGCTTAACATAGTTTTCCAACTAGCAACGTTGGTTACTATAAGGAGAACTGCACCTAATAAAATAGCGAGGGTAGATGTTTCACCTACAGAGCCAGGAATTAATCCTAAAAAGCCATCCCAGAATCCAATAGGATCGCCCATGATATTATGGAAAGCTGCTACAGGTTCTGCTGATGTGGCTAATTGTCCTAGTGGAGTAGCTCCTGAAAAAGCATTAATTGGTTCGCCAGCTCCCCACCAAAATGCATCGCGTGTACGAACCCACACTTGGTCACCACTCATGGCGGTTGGGTAAGCAAAGAATAAGAATGCGCGGGTAATAAGGGCGACATTGAAAATATTGTAACCTGTACCGCCAAATACTTCTTTGGCAAAAATTACCGCAAATGCTGTAGCTACAGCAATCATCCAAAGTGGAGTATCAACAGGTACAATGAGTGGAATCAAAAATCCTGTTACCAAGAAGCCTTCTTGGATTTCATGACCTTTAATTTGGGCAATGATAAATTCGATACCTAAACCCACTACATACGAAACAACCAATGTAGGTAAAACGGCTAGCAACCCAAATGCAAATTGCTCCCAAAAACCAACTTCTTGACCAATTGCCAAAAAATGTTGGTAACCGACGTTCCACATACCAAATAAAAGTGCAGGCACAAGGGCTAGCACTACGGTAATCATCGTACGTTTAGAGTCAATAGCATCATGAATGTGTGCACCGCTTTTAGCGGTGTGATTTGGCACAAACAAGAAGGTTGAAAAGCCATCGAAGACGGAATGTAATTTTGACAGTTTACCGCCTTCAGAGAAGGTTGGCTCTAACTTGTCAAGGATGTTTTTAAGAAATTTCATATCGTTTATAATGAAGGTTCAAGTTTTTATTCCAATTCTTTTCTCATGTAGTCCAAAGATTCGCGAACAATCTTTTGGAGTTCTATTTTCGACGTGCATACAAATTCACATAAACCAAAGTCTTCAGGAGCCACTTCATAAGCACCAAGTTGTTCCATCTTGTCGAGATTTTTGGTTATCATCGCTTTGAGTAATTGCTCTGGCATAATATCCATTGGGAATACTTTTTCGAGTTCGCCACTCATTATAAAGGCACGTTCACCTCCTAAAATACGAGCGTCAAAATCAAAAGTCGCTTTTGGACATATTTTGCGAATAATTTTGGTTGCAAAAAGGTTACTATTGCTGAACTTATTGAGGCGTGGCATTGCCCAACCTACAAATTCATCAGCTGTATCACCTTCTGCAATCACAGAAACCATATTAGCGAAAGGGCTCAATACTCCAGTTTCTAATACTTGGGTTCCGCTTAACACATCACCGTTGATGTAACGTACTTTAATGCCTTTTGTAATGTTACAATTGGTGATTGAAGCTATGGATGTGCCATATACTGTTTTGACATATGTAGGCTCAATAACTTCTGGACCTGCCACTGCAATGGTTTTTATTAAGTTAACAATACCAGTGTTGGCAAAACGCCCGATAAGAGCAACGTCTTGTATATTGAGTGTCCATACAACCTCTCCTTTGTTAACAGGATTGAGGTGATTAATTTGTACGCCTACATTTCCAGCAGGATGAGCACCAACAAATTCGTTGATTTCTACATCTTTCATGTTTTTCAATTCGGCTGATGTGCTAGGGCATACAGAATAGTATACTTTGCCTTCAGTTAGTTTCGCAAGAACAGAAAGACCGGCTTGTACTTGTGAAGCTTGACCTTTCAGTACGAAATTATAATCTGGAGCGAGTGGAGCTGAGTCAAACGCAGAAACAAAAATAGCTTTAGGGGTTATTGAAGGGTTGGCAATAACATCGTATGGTCGTTGACGTAACAATGCACCAAATCCACTTTCTAGTAAAGCATTTAATATCTCCTCGCGTTTTGCATTAGGATCAATTTTATTGAATTTTTCGTAAGTTGTTTCGATGTCACGTTTTACCGAAATATACAATAATTTACGGCGCTCGCCACGTGCTACTTCAGCTACAGTTCCACTTACTGGTGAAACAACTTTCAACTCTGGATGTGTCTTGTCAAAAAAAAGAACGCTTCCAGCTTTTACTGTATCGCCTTCTTTTACGACTACTTTCGGTGTGATTCCTTTGAAATCATCAGGAACGATGGCTACCGTTTCAGGTTGGCTCATCGAAGCTATAGCCAAAGAGGCCTTGCCCGAAATTTCAATGTTTAATCCTTTTTTAAGTTTGATTGTTTTCATATAAATGAATTGAAATAAATTCAAAATCAGCGCAAAACAATAAATTTTATTTTTTTGCGCCGCAAAGGTACAATATCTTTTTAAAAAATTCAACCCTTTTTTTGTTTAATATGTGATTATTTTTTTGATGTTAATATTATGTGTGCGATAGTGGTATAGGTTCTAAATAGCAGCTCATTTGATTTCTTATTTTAAGACTTTTTTTACGAAAAAAACGGCAGTAAAAGTGGCGTTTTTGTATAATAATCGTCTTAAAATTCAGTCTCTGCAACTGGTTTTTTGCACAAAAAAACTTAAATGAGCATTATTAAGTATTTCATAATGAATGATTTGATTTATTTCTGTTTAATTAAAGAAATTTTTCTTTAATTACTTTATAAGGTTTAATTTTTGTTGTATCTTTGTCATCTCTTAAAGTATAAATGCAAGTAGAGTATTAATCATTATAAAACAATTAACATTATGGAAAAATTGGATTTAAGCAAGTATGGAATCTCCGGTAATTTCGAAGTGTTGCACAACCCAACTTATGAAGAGTTGTTTCAAGCCGAAATGGATCCTGCTAACGAAGGTTTCGAAAAAGGAGTGTTAACCAACACTGGGGCTGTTTCTGTGGATACTGGTAAATTTACGGGTCGTTCTCCTAAAGATAAATTTATCGTATTAGATGACACTACACGTGATACGATGTGGTGGGATGGTAACATTAATAAACCTACAACTCCAGAAGTATTTGATCATTGTAAAGATTTAGTAACTAAGCAACTTTCTACTGCAAAAACCCTTTATGTAGTAGATACGTTCTGCGGAACAAACGAAGATACACGTATGAAAGTACGTTTTATCATGGAAGTTGCATGGCAGGCTCACTTTGTAACCAATATGTTTATTCGTCCTTCACATTATGAATTAGCTAATTATGGCGAACCTGATTTCGTGAGTTTGAATGGTTCAAAAACAGTTAATCCTAATTGGAAAGAACAAGGTCTACATTCAGAAGTGTTTACTTTGTTTGACCTTACTCGTAGAATGCAAGTAATTGGTGGTACTTGGTATGGTGGTGAAATGAAAAAAGGTATTTTTGCCTTGATGAATTACTATTTACCACTAAAAGGTATTGCTTCAATGCACTGCTCGGCTAACGTAGGTGCTGAAGGTGATGTCGCTATTTTCTTCGGTTTATCAGGAACTGGTAAAACCACCCTTTCTGCTGACCCAAAACGTTATTTGATTGGCGATGACGAACATGGTTGGGATAATCATGGTGTATTTAACTACGAAGGTGGTTGTTATGCTAAAGTAATTGATTTGGAAAAAGATAAAGAACCAGATATTTGGCGTGCTATCCGTCGTGATGCTTTGTTGGAAAATGTAACTGTAAAAGCTGACGGTACTCCTGATTACACAGCTGCTGCTTCTAAAACAGAAAATACACGTGTTTCTTATCCTATTTATCATATTAGTAAAATAGTTTCTCCTTCACGTGCAGGACATGCTAAGAAAATTATTTACTTGTCGGCTGACGCTTTCGGTGTTTTGCCTCCAGTATCTATTTTGGATGAAAAACAAGCACAATATCACTTCCTTTCTGGCTTTACTTCAAAATTAGCTGGTACTGAACGTGGTATCACTGAACCAGTTCCTTCTTTCTCTCCTGCCTTTGGTGAAGCATTCTTGACTTTACACCCAACTATGTATGCAAAAACATTGATTGGTAAAGCGCACGAACATAACGCTAAAGTTTACTTGGTAAACACTGGTTGGAATGGTACTGGCAAACGTATTTCGTTGAAAAATACACGTGCTATCATCGATGCTATTATCGACGGTTCAATTGAAAAAGCAGAAACAATTCACATTCCAATTTTGAATTTGACTGCTCCTAAAGCATTAAATAATGTAGAAACAGAAATCCTTGACCCACGTAACACGTATGCCGATGTTGCAGAATGGGAAACTAAAGCAAAATCACTTGCAGCGAAGTACCTCAAAAACTTCGAACAATATTGCGATAATGACGATGCAAAAGCGTTGATTTCTGCTGGACCTCAATTATAATTGTTCATAAAGTCCATAACTCTAGACCATCTCTTTTTAAAGGGGTGGTCTTTTTTTTGTTCACAAAAACTATTTGTGCATATCCGCTTAAAAGTGTATTTTTGTAGCAGTATGAATTTGGAGTATTTTATAGCAAAGCGCCTACATTTTAATGGAGATGGACAGCAAAGGATGTCCCGTCCTGCTGTGCGTATTGCTATCCTTGGTATTTCCGTTGGATTGGCTGTAATGCTTGTAGCGGTCTCTGTTGTTGTCGGATTTAAGCAAGAGGTGAGTAACCAAATTATTGGATTTGGTTCGCATATACAAGTTGCTAATTATGGTAGTTCTAATAATTATGAAACCGAACCAATAGCTCCTTCCGATTCCGTTCTGACCGTTTTGCGCTCTTTGCCGCATGTGGAGCATGTGCAAGAAGTAGCTACCAAACCAGGTATCGTCAAAACGGAGGATGATTTTCATGGTGTGGTTTTGAAAGGTGTTAATCAAAGTTTTGATTGGCATTTCTTTAAACACAATTTAGTATCAGGTGACACGCTTGTGTATAATGATAGTGCGTTGACTAATGATGTTTTGATATCTCAATCGATAGCGAATCTTTTACATCTGAACGTGGGTGATCGATTTTTGACCTACTTTATATCAGAACCAGTACGCGCTCGTAAATTTAAAGTGCGGGGTATTTATCAAACGTCTTTTGCTGATTATGACAATTTGTTTTTGATAACAGATATTCGTCATATTCAAAAACTCAATCACTGGGATAGTACTCAAATGAGTCAATTAGAAATTTTGGTAGATGATTTTTCTAAAGTGGATGAGGTTGAAAATAATGTATTCCGATCTATTGCCAATCGTTATGATAACGAGGGCGTATTTTATCAATCGCGTACCATAAAAGAGTTAGTTCCCCGAGTATTCGAATGGCTCGATATGCTTGATATAAATGCTTGGGTGATTTTGATTTTAATGTTTGTCGTGGCAGGGTTTAATATGATTTCAGGATTGCTTATTCTTATTCTTGAACGGACCAACACTATCGGTATGCTTAAGTCCATGGGCGCTTATAATTGGTCTATTCGCAAAATATTTTTATATCAATCGCTGTTTTTAATTGGTAAAGGTATGCTTTGGGGTAATATTATTGGTGTATCACTCATTTTAGTGCAATATTTTACGCATGTTATTCCGCTTGATGCATCTATGTACTATGTGAGTTATGTGCCAGTTTTTCTGAATATTTTGTACTGGTTCTTATTAAATGTAGGCACTATTATTTTGTCGTTGATGATGTTAATTTTGCCGTCTTATTTAATTACTCGTATTACGCCTGCGTCTGCTATTCGTTTTGATTAAACAGATATTAAAAAAAATTAATGATATTGAAATTTTGAAAATTTACGAAAAGATAGTATTTTTGCACTAACATAAAGTAATACGTTTTTAGTCATAAAAATTTTACAACTATGAAGGAAAAAATTGGAATGAATGCTGGTGTCGTTTGGAATGTTTTGAACGACGGGCCAAAGGATTTGAAAGCTTTAAAGAAAGCTACCAAATTGAGTGAAAAAGATTTATATGCAGCGCTTGGCTGGTTGGCACGCGAAGAAAAAGTTGCATTTACCGAAACAGAAACTGAAGTTTTGATTAGTTTAACCTAATTGAAAATTGTATTTTTGAAAGAGCCCTTACTTATATTGGAGTAAGGGCTCTTTTTGTGCGGTGTATGTTGGATTAATTTTTTATAGTACTAATTTTCATGTCTTGTACGTGGCAAAAATTAATGATATTACAAGATTGAAGATTTTTTTATTAATAGACGGTATATTTAATTCTTTTTATCTTGTTGATTTTGAATATTTTTATGTAATTTTGCGGCGTGATTCGATTAACTTAGTTGTTTTTAATAAATCCAAGTGAGTTAGATGTCTAATTTTTGTACAATCTAATTAAGTTGGATTATCTAATAATTTATTTATGAAAAATAAATATATTGATTTAATTGAGCAAGCGTTCGACATCTCTAGTGATGAATTTACAGTGAACGATGGTGATTTAAATTGGTTTGGTATTCCGTTAATGGATATCATTAAACAATATGGTACACCTTTGAGAATTAGCTATTTACCAAAAATAGGTCAAAATATTCAACGTGCGCGCCGTATGTTTAATGTGGCGATGGCAAAAGTTGACTATAATGGTGAATATCAGTACTGTTATTGTACAAAGAGCTCACATTTCTCTTTTATCATGGAAGAGGTGCTTAAAAATGGAGTAAATATTGAAACATCATCTGCTTTTGATATCAATATTTTGGAATCATTATATGAAGCGGGACAGTTAAAACCTGAAACATTTATTCTATGTAACGGATTTAAACGTCCTCAATATGTGGAAAATATCCAAAATTTAATGCATCTAGGATTCAATAATGTGATTCCTATATTGGATAATAAGTTTGAATTAGATCTGTTTGAGCCAACTGAAGACTTTAAATTTAATGTTGGTATTCGCATCGCTTCTGAAGAAGAACCGAAGTTTGACTTCTATACATCGCGCTTGGGCATTCGCTATAATGACATTATCCCTTATTACCAAGAGAAGATTCAGAACAATCCACATGTGGGATTAAAGATGCTGCACTTCTTTATTAATACTGGTATTCGCGATACGGCGTATTATTGGAATGAATTAACAAAGGCGGTGAATTTGTATTGCGAATTAAAGAAAATCTGTCCTGAACTCGATTCGTTAAATATTGGTGGTGGTTTTCCTATTCAAGCGCATTTGGATTTTGAATATGATTATGAGTATATGGCCGAAGAAATTATTGCTCAAATCAAAAATACTTGTTTGAATAATGGCGTGCCTGAGCCAAATGTGTTCACTGAATTTGGTTCTTATACCGTGGGCGAAAGTGGTGCTATGTTGTATTCTATTGTCAATCAAAAACAACAAAATGATCGTGAGTTGTGGAATATGATTGATAGCTCGTTTATGACTACTTTACCTGATACATGGGCTATTA
The DNA here is from genome assembly GCA_020636695.1 of Prevotellaceae bacterium. GTDB lineage: Bacteria > Bacteroidota > Bacteroidia > Bacteroidales > Paludibacteraceae > W0P28-013. The sequence continues at coordinate 7,861 of JACJXJ010000017.1, read as the reverse complement.
ATCAACGATACGTGTTGTTAGCAGTTAATAATTGGGATAAAGAATATCAACGCGTGCATTTGGGTGGCTTAACCTGCGATAGTGAAGATTTTTATAATGCGGAAGCGCATTCAAATGCGGTGTTTATGCCTAAAATGCAACCGGGCGAAGAACAAGAACAATATGTTGGGTTCTTTCACATGGGAGCTTACCAAGAGTCGCTTGGTGGATATGGTGGCATTCAACACTGTTTGATTCCTGGTCCAAAATTGGTTGTAATCGACCGCGATGAGGATGGTGAGTATACAACTAAGTTGTTTGCTAAGGAACAAAGCTATAAATCAATGTTGAAAATTTTAGGATATTAATTTTCTTTTCAAGTATAAAAAAGGTTTCCATCAATAATGGAAACCTTTTTTGTTTATTGTTACAGTTGAATAACTTTATCGCACACATTAAGTACAGCCGTTCTATGTGTGACAAATATATTTATTTTATTGGCATTATAGGATGAGATGTTGCGAATCAATTGCGCTTCGGTTGCCTCGTCGAGTGCTGATGAAATCTCGTCAAAAAGAAAGATGCTGCCAGAATTCAACAGCGATCGAGCTATGGCGATGCGTTGTGCTTGTCCTTCCGACAAACCTCCTCCAAATTCATTTAAATGTGTATCAAGTCCTGCGGGCAAATCAAATACGAAATCGGCTACGGCGGTATGCAGCGCCGTGATTAATTGTGCATCTGTTGCTTGTTCGTTTCCAATTAAAAGATTATCTCGAATAGTACCCGAAAATAGCGCATTCCCTTGAGGTACATATACAAAATTACACCGTGTTTGGCAACTAATCTCAATGATAGATCCATGTTGTGTACGCATGACCATGCTACCTTCTGCAGGTTTAATAAATCCTAAGAGTAATCTTAATATAGTCGTTTTCCCTGAGCCAGTAGGTCCTACGATGGCAGCTGTATCTCCTGTATGTAATTTTAAATTGAAATTTTCAATCACATGTTGTGGCTCTTTATATCCGAATGTAACATGATTCATTTCTAATGTAATATCTCCTGTGACATGTTCCTGTGTTAAGCAACTTTCATGTTCTAATGCTTCTAGTTCCATGACGCGTTCCACAGCTGAAATGGTAGAAATAAGTGTGGGAGCCACTCTTATTAATTGAGCAACAGGTTGTTGTATTTTATTCACTAGTTGTAAAAATGCAGTGACAGTACCAAACGAAATGCTACGGTGATACAATTTATAGGCGCCCCAGAAAAAGGCGAGCAAATAACCGCCACTAAATCCTAAATGAGCGATATTGCGTAGAAGTAAACTCAATTTTGTTTTTTTGAGAATAGTTTCACGTAAACTAGCTTGTAGTAACTCGAGTTGATGCACTTGGTTACTTACCATTCCGTAGCTTTTTATAATCGTTCCGTGTTGAATGGATTCTTGTATGTGCGATTGTATTTGGCTGTTATTGGTTTTTATGTCCACATTATAATTGTGCATTTTTTCTAAATATAAGCGGTTGAATAAAAAGAAAAAAGGAACAATGCCTACGACCAATAATGCTAAAACTGGATCGAGTATAAATAAAAAAGCGACGCCCAAAATAAGTTGAGTGATGGTGATGATGAGCAACGGTAAAGTGCTTGTAAGTAGTGTCACAATTTCACTAATATCCTGTTGCAAACGCATCAGCACATCGCCCGAATGGAATTGTTCTAGTTCGTTCCAACGGCTTTTGAGTATACGATGAAAGAGACTGCGTCGTAGATGATTATTCACGTCTACATTCAAATTGGCAGAAATCCAGTTGTCGAGACCTTTGAAGAGTAGTTGCAAAACTAAAATGGCGCCAACTAGACTCGCTGTAAACCAAAAATCGGCATCACGTGCACCAGTGGCAACGTCGATAAGTAATTTTGACGCCCAGATAAATGCCAATCCTGCTACAATGTCCAGTAAACCAATCACGGTATAGCCACCAATCGATTTTTTATAGGGGCTGCTCGTATTCCAAGTCCATTTTAAAATGGCGCGTATCCGTTTCCAATTCATTTTAGACGTTTTGTTCATGGCATTTTCCGAATAAAGTGTTTCACGTATTTACAAATTCTAAAGCCAACAGTCTCTTTTAATTTTATGTAAGTATAAAAAGGGCTAACATGCACAATTTCAAAACTTTCATGTATCTGTTTTTTTGTTTTGTACCAACGCAATAACCATTTTTCTGTTGGCTGTATTTCTTCTGGTTTTACCTCTTTGAATGCTCCAAAATTTCCTTCTGTCAGCACACGTTTTAATACCCACCGATAGGCATTATTAGTTCGTATGGTATTCGGGAACCAAGTTTTATTGGCTCCTAAATGTACCACTGCAATAGTGGAAAGTGCTTCCTCAAATCGTGTTAGTTTCAGTGATTTTAAGCAATTGTTTAAGAGTTTGAAATCTATTTCTGTGTGGTACTTTTTACAAAACATCATCCAGTCGCACACGTGGCGTAAGCCTACACCCTCGCCAAAATGAAAGTGTCCAAATGGATGTACAATCAATAATAGAGCGTGCAAAGTTGGTGATGGAACTGTTATTTGATGGATGTTTATCAGAATGGTACTAGTTGGCAGAGCGGCTAACTGCATAAAGCATTTTTTACCATTAAAAATTTCCGTTTCAGTCCATAAATAATGGTTTTCCACTTTCACGTTATTGACAAGAAATGCACTATGTTTCTCATAGTTACAGCCATAAAGTGGTGCATTTAGCTCTTGGCGAATTTGTTCAATAGCTTCGGATTGTTGTCCTACAAATAAATCGATATCTCCACTTTGCCGCTGGGCTGGTTTAGGATAGCAAGCACTTACGTAGTGTCCTTTTATTAATTTAGCATGAATTCCGTGTTTCTGATAGAGATCATAAAGTGCTATTAAGGTTTTTGACAAATGCTCGTAATGAGCCTCGATGCGTGTAGTTTGGGTAAACCATTTCAAAAGCAATCGTTTTGGTGGTTGTTGTTTGACAGGAAGCTTTTCTATACTGTCGAATGTGATGCCTAGTACGGTTTGCTCGAACGCCAGTTGATACAACCGCTCCCAATCTTTTTCAGAAAGTGAGTCGAACAACGCCCCGTCAATCGGTGTGCCGTTTAAACTATTGGCCATTAATGCCAATAAACGTTGTTGGTTGATATTTACTGCTAATGGCTTCAATGATTAGTCAATAAAATGATGTTCTATCAAATGTTGTATAAATGTGTCAGCATCTGCTTGTGCTACGGTTTCATCTACTTCATATTCATCTAGCAATAGTTGAACTATGGTTGTTTTATCAAACGATTCCATTGGCTCCAACTGCTGCCAAAGCCAAGCGGCCGATTGGTTGAGTGTAATAATTTGAGTAAAATCAACCGATGTCGCTTGGTTATTCATGACCACAAATTCTTCTCCAATTTGTTTGAGTTGATATGTCTTTTTTAGTTTCATAGATGTATTCTCTTTTTAATTCGTTTGAAAAAGCATTTTATGCTAGTGTACATTTTTGTACAAGTTGTGCGATTTCGCTTTGTAACAAGTGCCCAAAAAGCAAACCAATTCCAAGTGAGCGAACTATAATTTACGACCTCCCCATTTGGGCTTATTTTGCTCGAAATATATCCGACGATATCATCTGGTGTGATTATTTCTTGCGAGTTATTGTTGTCGCCCATCAGTGTTATTGTTTTTGAAAGATGAATGATACGATGCATGACATAGGTTTGGTTTGGTAAACGGGCTATTACGATCATACCTTTTTTGAACTTGCCACTTGGTAATGGCTCAAGAACCACTTTGTCACAATTGTTTATCAAAAATGGAGCCATACTTTCACCTTTGGTCGTAATAGTTACTGTTTTACCTTTGGCTAATAAGTCTTTTATTTCGTCAAACAAAATGGCGTTATTTATCGTTCTAGTGTCCATTCTATTCCTTTGTTAAAGTTTCTGCCGCCATTTCTGCCGCTGCTTTATTAGGTAAACAATGCAATGTAAACACAGGTGTATCAGTAATTAATTCCGCTATTAAATCATAAACTTTTGTATAATCGAATGTCTCCCAATGCATTACCGAACATGAGGGCAGTACGGCTGCTAAAGCTTTGACGGGAGTTAATGGCTCAATTTTATTTTGTGAAGATTGTTCCAATCTGATAATGCTACGAAGCGGGAAGTTGTTCTGACGAAAACAGGTCATTTTACCACTCCAGGGTGTTCCGTATACACGATGATTTTGTGGTTCGATACGAACGGCTGGATTATCATCGTTAATCATAGTAGAGTTTTGAATATAGTTTATCCACAAGGCGGCGTGCGTGCTTTTCCCTGTCCCACTTTTTCCTAAAAAGATCGCCGCTTGGCCATTGTGCTCAACCGCCGAAGCATGAAACAATAACACGTTATGATGAATGGCACCAAAGGCAAAAGCTACCATCAACATATTGTTGAGCACAAAGCAATTTTCAAAAGAAGTTTTGATATTCGTTTTGCACAACAAGCATTTAGCATTGGTTTCTAGTAAGTATGTGTGCGCCGTGTTTACGTCGAAAAACTCTATGATGTAGCTGCTGTCTGCGCCCTTAAGAAATCGATAATGCATGTAATCGCTTTCAAATGCATGAATTTCTTTACCATGTATGCTTACATCAGAACCCAATAACAACGTGATGTCAGCTGAAGGTGCTGCAGTTACACGAAAGGGAATGTAATTTGGGAGCGCTTCTTCAAACAACGAGTCTGCAAGAATTGCTAGTGTGATATTGGCAATGTTATAGTAAGAATAGTTCATGCACATAAGACATTAGAATGATTCAAAGATACAAAAATAATAATTACTTGATTATATTAAACTAGTTATAAAAAAAGACCACAATTTTTTGTGGTCTTTTTTAGTTAGTATCCTCAATTTTTAATTTGAAGCATCTTTAAAGAAGCGGTTCCAACGGATTTTACCTTGGAAAAGTGACTTGTCTTTGTCGAGTGATAGCCATACCAAAACGGGACGCCCAACAATGTGATCTTCAGGTACAAATCCCCAAAAACGTGAATCGGCGGAGTTGTGACGATTATCGCCCATCATCCAATAATAATCCATCTGGAACGTGTAACTGTCAGACGCTTTGTGATTAATGTAAATTGTATTATCCTTCACTTCGAGGGTATTACATTCATAGTTACGAATAATTTGTTCGTAGATTGGTAAATTTTCCATTGTTAGAGCTACGGTTGCTCCTTTTTTAGGAATGTAAAGTGGCCCAAAGTTATCGCGCGACCAGCCGTAATTGGCATTGAGTGGAAATACGCGACCAGCTAATAAATCAGGTTCGATGGCTATTTTAGTAATAGTGTTTTGATTTTCGAGCTTTTGCTTGGATTCTAATGTCATTGGAAATCGATAGATTGGCTGGTTGATATCAAAACCCTGTTGTATTAATAGATTCATCTCATCATGGTTTGACGAGCCAACCATGCGTTGATCTTCTTTGCTTACATGCAGTTTTTCAAACATGCTTTCTGTAATCATCGAACCATTTGTTTGTACATAATAGTTGAACTGCACGCCCTCATGGTTATCTTCCATTTTACCATTGATATAAATGACGTTATTGCGTATTTGTAACGTATCGCCAGGTGTTGCCACGCAACGTTTTACGTAATTCTCGCGACGATCGACTGGACGCCATACAATATCGCCAAAAATATCACTGCGTTGGTGCACATATTCTCTACCTAAATAATGACAGAGTGTATAATAATCAGGATTTGGCATTTTTGTAGCTACGGTATCGCCTGCAGGGAAATTGAATACAACGATGTCGCCTTTGGTTACGCTATCCCATCCTTTAAGACGGCGATATTTCCATTGTGGTTTTTCGATATACGATTTTCCACCGCCCATAATTTCAGGGAATGTGTGCTGTACCAAAGGAAATGAAAATGGCGTATTGGGAATGCGTGGACCGTAAGAGGCTTTACTCACAAAGAGAAAATCGCCCACTAAGAGACTTTTTTCTAAAGAAGAGGTGGGAATTTGATAGTTTTGGAATAGATATAAATTGATGAAATAAACGGCTATCAATGCAAAAACGATGGCATCAATCCAACTAAAAATGGTGTAAAGTACTTTATTTTTAGTTTTTTTCCAAAAATCCCAAGGGATAAATCGTGTAATAAAGAGGTCGAATATGAAAGGCAACAATAACAGCCACCAATAATTTCCTACCCATGCAATGAATAACACGTAAATGAGACTCCAAATGGCACATTTAATCCAGTTTTTTGCAGGTTTGTTAAAGCGATTTTTCATATTTGTTTGAGTTTAAAATTTCAATAAATCGTGCATATTTAGGAACCCTTTTTTGCCAACTGTAAATTCAGCAGCAATAACAGCACCTAAAGCTAGTCCTTGTCGACTTTTGGCTTCGTGCGTTAGCGTAATGGTGTCCACTTCGCTGTCGTAACAAACCGTGTGTGTGCCAGGCACTTCACCTTTGCGAATAGCTTTTATTGGGAGCTCATTGGCTGAACCTGTTTCACCTAAAATCCATTTGTCTTTACGATCTATTTGTTGTAAAATGGTTTCGGCCAAGGTAATGGCTGTGCCGCTTGGTGCGTCAAGTTTATGAATATGATGCGTTTCGGTAATAGATACATTGTAATCGCCGAATTGGTTCATAATAGATGCTAAATGTCGGTTTAGCTCAAAGAAAATATTCACGCCCAGACTGAAGTTGGATGTCCAAAATAGCGTGAAATTATTGGCTTTTATTTCTTCTTGGATTTGTGGTAGTTGTTCGTTCCAGCCTGTTGTGCCCGAAACCACGGCAACTCCAGCTTTCCAGGCGTGACGATAATTGTCGATTGCGGCTGTTGGCGAGGTAAATTCTATCGCTACATCGGCACTAGCAAAAGCCGCCGATTCAAAATCAGAGCGGTTGTTGGCATCAATAATACAAACAATTTCGTGTCCGCGCGCTTTGGCGATTTTTTCAATGGTTTGACCCATTTTCCCATATCCTATCAAGGCGATTTTCATTATCTACCAATTTTAATTTTAATAATGACCTGTGCTTAATAATACCAATGTACAAGCTTCTTCTACTAGAATGCCGTGTGCCGAAAGTTGTGCTTTAAAATCTGGGTTTTCGGTTCCTGGATTGAAGATAACTCGGCGTGGTTTTAGGCTTATAATGTATTCGTAATAGTCTGGTTGACGTTGTGCACCAATGTATAACGTAACAGTATCGATGTTAGTATACGCTTTACGTTCTGTGTCTATTTTTTTATTAAAAATAGTGTCTGGACGTAAGCCTAATAATTCAATATCATGATTATGTGCTAGTAACTTTTCAGCCGCTTTGTAGGAATAGCGCTCGGGATTATTGCTGGCGCCAATAATGAGTGTTTTCTGTTCCATAGTTGTATATATTACATAGATTGTAACCAATCAAGCGTTTCAAAAATGGCTTGTTTGGTCGTTTTTTGATTTATTTCCACGTGACCAACATCCGAAAGTAACGTGAAATTAATTTCCTGTGCTTCATTCTTTTTGTCGTGTTTCATTAATTCAAATAGAGCGTCGTATTGCTTGCACGAGAATGGGAATGTGCCGTAATTTTCTTTGGCAAAATAGAGTACATCCATCACAGTTTTTTGTGGTAGATGCAATTGGGTATAAGAAAGATATAATTCACACACCAAACCCCAAATAACAGCATAGCCATGAAGCATTGGTTCGCGCGTTTGATACGATAAAGTTTCAAATGCATGGCCAAAAGTGTGCCCAAAGTTTAATGCTTTACGAATACCTAACTCATGAGGATCCTCAGCTACTATCTTCGCTTTTATAT
>JACJXJ010000016.1 GCA_020636695.1 Prevotellaceae bacterium | reverse complement strand
AATTTGATTGCCAACGAAAAAGTTCAAATTGTAGATAATAATAATGGAAATCGTTTTGAAACCTATGTGATTAAAGGCGAGCGTGGTTCGGGTGTTATTTGCTTGAATGGCGCTGCGGCTCATTTGGTGTCGGTGGGCGATGTAGTTATTATTATGGCTTATACGTGGCTCGAAGCCGAAGAAGCTCGCATATTTAAACCTGCTGTTATTTTCCCAGATACTAAAACTAACAGATTGATTTAATTGTCGTTATATGATATAAATGGCGCCTCATAACTTGTGTTGTGAGGCGCTATTTTTTGTTTGAGTGAATGACTAAATCACAATTTCTTGAATGGTGTTAATCAATTCTTTTTGATAGGGTGCTTCCACACGCACGTAATTTTCCGTAAAACCATGCATCGTGTCGCCCGCTTTGGTTGACTCCCAAAGAACCCACGCCGTACGTCCTTTTTGGCTATCGTAAAATGCTTGCGTTTTACGTTCTGAAAGTTGGTGCAACACATCATTGCGTTTTTTGCGCTCAGCGTGTGGTACATTATAATCAATGTCGAGGGCTTTGGTGCCAGCGCGTTCTGAATAGGTGAATACGTGCAGTTGCGATACGGGTAAACCAGCTAAAAAAGAACGTGTTTCTTCAAAATACTCTGGTGTTTCGCCTCGTACACCAACCATCACATCTACACCAATGAATGCGTGTGGCATTAACGATTTGATTTTATGTATTTTATCGGCAAATAGTTCGCGTGTATAGCGACGTTTCATTAATTTCAACACTTCGTTACTGCCCGATTGTAACGGAATATGGAAGTGCGGCATAATGTGTTTTGAGGTCGACACGTAATCTATTATTTCATCAGTCAAGAGATTTGGCTCAATACTCGAAATACGGTAACGAACGCCTTCTAACAGATCTAACGCTTTTAGTAAATCAAAGAACGTTTCTGAGGTATTATGTCCAAACTCGCCAATATTTACGCCCGTTAGTACAATCTCTTTGGCACCTTCATCAATGGCTCGTTGGGCTACAGCCACAGTTTCTGCTACCGAAGCGTTTCTACTACGTCCACGAGCAAATGGAATAGTGCAGTAGGTGCAATAATAATCGCAACCATCTTGTACTTTTAAGAAATGACGTGTTCGATCGTCGGCTGAACAGATAGGTGTAAATTGGCGTATGTCCGCAGTCTTTACCGTATGTGATTCGCCTTTTTGTTTTTTTTCTAATTGTGTGATAAAATCGGGTAGGGCACTTTTTTCGTTCGTTCCCAATACCAAATCGACGCCAGGCATTTGTGTGATTTCATCGGGTTTTAATTGCGCATAACAGCCTGTCACGACTATCAACGCATTCGGATGTCGATGTATGAGTTTGTTAATGGCCTGTCGGCATTTTTTGTCGGCCGTATCGGTTACAGAACAGGTATTAATAATGCAAATATCCGCATTTTCGCCCATTTTGGCACGTTGAAAACCGGCTTCGAGCAGTGAACGACCAATGGCCGAGGTTTCTGCAAAATTGAGTTTACAACCTAACGTCTGAAAAGCTACTTTTTTGCCGTTGAATTGGGAAGTATCAATCATAATATAAAGTGGGAAGAAGGCTTTTGTAAATTTATAATTACTTAATAAATTAAGTGATTAAATCTTATTTTAAAGGCTCTTTTGTTTCTGTTTTTAGTGATTACAAAAGTAATGAAAAATATCACGTGGTACAATGTAAAGAAACTTATACTTGATACTTGGAACAAATTGAACCATTCTCTTTGATGAATTTAATTTCAAAATTTCTTGTATCTGCCGAATTAATAATAAACATTTATCCAAAATTCTGAAAAATAATTTGAATAAATAAAATAAAAAAGGAGGTATAATTATGGGAAATGAAGAAGATATTAAAGATGGATTCCCTGATGTTACGAAAACAATCTTTAAGATTACGGAGGATTATGACTGCGAGGATGTCAATTATAATGATGCAATACAAGTATTTTATGCGAATAACTCGGGAAATGGATATTGTTGTTTCTTTAATAAACAAGGAATTTTAATACCAAATTCTACTTTACCCGGACATGTAAAACAACCAGATGGCTCCTTGGCAGGCGAATTAATAGTTATAGATTCAGATAAACAAACAAAAATAAGATATGATCAGCTTAATAATAAATTGATCAAAGAATAATTATGCCAATAGAAGAGAGACAAGATGAATATAACGTACTTATGTACTTATTTCACAATCCAGGGTCAGTTAGTATTTGTCCTGATCTAAATAGTGATTCCTTAGCTAGTGATATAAAGGTTATTTGTGATAATCTATTTAATCAAGATTGTATTCGTTATATAGATGAGTATAACGTAGAAATAACACAACATGGGAAAGAAGACTTTATAAAAAGAAGTCCGGATTTAACGCATTGAGGTTTATACGACACAAAACAAGGAGATTAAAAATAGTAAGTAAAAAACGCATTGATTTGGTTCAATGCGTTTTTTACGTCAATATTAGTTGGTTTACTTTCTAAACGGAGGTTTTACAACGATTGCTTTCAGCTCTTTGTTGCGTATAGATACCGCGATTTCGGTGCCTATTTTGGCGTATGATGTTTGTACGTAACCCAATCCAATGCCAATTTTACGTGTTGGCGACATGGTTCCAGATGTTACGCGACCGATAACAGTTCCTTTTCCATCCGTAAGTTCGTAGTCGGCACGTGGAATGCCGCGGTCTATCAATTCAAAACCTATCAATTTGCGAGAAACGCCTTCGGCGCGTTGTCTGACGTATAAATCACCATCTATTAAGGGTTTACCTTCGGCAGGTTTGGTAATCCATCCCAATCCTGCTTCGATAGGCGATGTGGTATCGTCAATTTCGTGTCCGTAGAGCGAAAAGCCCATTTCCAAACGGAGCGTGTCGCGTGCGCCAAGTCCAATAGGTTTAATGTCGTATGGTTTTCCTGCCTCAAAAATGGCGTGCCAGAGTTGTTCGCCAAATTGTGGATAGAAGTAGAGTTCAAAACCGCCAGCTCCCGTGTAGCCAGTATTTGAAATAATCACATCGTCAACGCCAGCTAATGTACCTGTCGTAAAGGCATAATAAGGTATTTCGTTTAAGTTGACGGACGTTAATTGTTGCAATAATTCCGCAGCTTTAGGTCCTTGAATAGCGAGTTGTGCCATTCTGTCCGATGCATTTTCGAGTATGGCGCCTTCTGCATTATTGGCATTCACCCATTCCCAGTCTTTATCAATATTGGCAGCATTTACTACCAGTAGATATTTTTCGGTTTCGTAGTGGTATACAATTAAATCGTCCACAATACCACCTTTACCATTTGGAAAACAGTTGTATTGCGCTTTGCCAATTGGAATTGCTGTGATATCGTTGCTACACACTTTTTGTAAAAATGGAAGAGCCTTCGGTCCTTTTACCCAGAATTCGCCCATGTGCGATACATCAAACACACCGACACCGTTTACCACAGTCATGTGTTCGTCTATAATGCCAGTACTGTACTCAATAGGCATATTATACCCTGCAAATTCGTGCATTTTAGCACCTAGAGCGATGTGAATATCTGTAAATGGAGTTGTTTTCATAGTTTTTTATTACAACTTAAATGCTGTTTATTTTACCATTTTTACAATATTGAGAATAACTTCTGTTGCTTTTTCCATCGATTGAATAGGCACAAATTCGTAACGACCGTGGAAATTATGCCCGCCTGCAAAAATATTAGGGCAGGGAAGTCCTTTAAACGATAATTGTGCGCCATCTGTGCCACCACGAATTGGTTTTACTTGAGGTTTTACGCCTGCAGCTTCCATAGCAGCAAACGCCAAGTCGATAATATGCATCACTGGTTCAATTTTTTCGCGCTATATTGTAGTATTGATCTTTCAATTCACACTTCGCTGTAGCCAGCTCCAAATTCGGCATTTATTTTATTTACTAAATGCTGCATTTCGGCTTTGCGGCTTTCAAAAACGAGCACTCATGATCGCGAATGATGTCAAGGTGTAGAACTTTCCACATCGCCTCGATCCAACTAAATGATAAAAACCTTCGTAATTTTGCGTATGTTTCTGAAGGGTTTCAGTGGCGTGGAGCATGGTGGCAAATTGTGCGCTACACGCATGGAATTGAGCATTTTGTGTTTAGCATAACCCGGATGCACATTGCGTCCTTTGAATGTGATTTTCGCCGAAGCTGTACTTGAAATTTTCATATTCTAATTCGCTACTCTTTCCCATCCATGGTATAAGCCCAGTCGGCACCAAATTTCTCAACATCGAAAATGGTGAGGTCCTTGACGATTTCTTCATCAGGTGTAAACGCTACACGCACTTTGCCATGTTTTATTTCAGGATGTTTACTAAATAATCCATAGCAGTCATGATTTTAGCGATTACCAGCTTTGTCGTCGGCACCAAGGTATGCGTCCGTTGATGTAATTAAATCTTGTCCTACATAGGTTTGGAGTTCTGGAAATTGTTCAGTCGATAAACAATAGCATCTTCAGCATTCAGTAAAATATCGTTGCCGTTGTATTTTTTCCACAATGCTGGCTGCACATGTTTCCAGTCATATCAGGAGCAGTGTCCAAATGGGCTATAAAACCTAAAGTTGGTAATTTTATCAGGAATTGGCTATTAATGTAGCCATTACGTAGCCGTTTTTATCAACTTCAGCGTCTTTTAACCCAATTGTTTTGAGTTCTTCCACTAAGTAATTTCGAAAATCATTTGTCCAGGAAGAGCTTGGCGTAAGTCCTGTTGTGTCGTCAGAAGTGGTGGCAAATGATACGTACTTTAAAAAGCGTTCAGTAAGCGTCATCTAATGCTTTATTTTAAGGTTGTTGTTATGATTGCAAAGTTAATTTTTTTGGTTTGATAAAACAATTATAAATAGAATCAAAAAAAGTGTTTAGTTCAATAGCGGTTACATTAAATTTCGAAAATTAATATTCACATGGTTTGTATCCATTGTATTGTGTAACGGTTTTGAAATCGAAAATATCTGATAAACAAATTTGTCAAACCTTCTTCAAAAAGATTGAATACACTGTAATCTGTTACAATATCCTTTTCACTTTTTGATGGTATGTAATTTGGTAATTTTCGAGGTCTCTGTAAACTATAACATTACGGTTTTTAGTGTTGTGCTGTCTTCATTATTGAGCTGATACAACATGGCGTAGAAGAACGTCTGTAATACAGCTTTAGTCTTTATTATTCGTGCTATCAAACAAATCGTATAATATCTTCGAAATTCATAGTGCTAACTGTTCCCTCGTTTTATAATCGACAATATGTGTCACGTTTACTGTTCGTCTACTCGGTCAATAATTCTGAGATTTACCGACAGCCCATTTTCTAATATGTGCAAGTGTTATTGGCGATAATTCGTCTCTAGCGATATAGAAAAAGGTGCGCATTCCGTTCATCAAATTGCAAGGTTTGTATCACGTATGCTTTTATGATATTGGCAATTAGTAAATTTCACTTAAAAGCGGCATATTTTGGTTTTGTTTTTGTAAACGTTTTATTGAATGCTGGGATGTAATTATCTAACGAAATTGTATCTTGAATAAAATCCTTTGATAATTTCTTTGTTAATGACAATTTGTCCTTTGTATGGTTTGTATATTGACTCCATAACAGAGTGGAATAGTGTACCAAATGTATTCGATTCTATGGATTCACTCACAGCATCAGGAGGAGTTAATGTTACCTCATTTTAGAAAAAATAAAAACGTAGTGGACAATCAATGTAATTATTGATATCGCTTGCAGCAATGGCTTTATCCGAATTGGGCTGTGTAAACTGAGTTAATTGTTCTAAAATTCGTTCATCCTTAGTAATTTCAATAGGTTCTGTTTTGTTTGATGATACACTATAACTAACAGACTTATGGACTATTGGAACTTTGGTATAGATATTCTAATTGGGACAACGCTTGACTCAATTCTCCGTGTTGTCCATCGGTAACGCGAATCGTAGAGTAGAAATACACGTTTTGCGGTAAATCATGCGATAGAAATTATACGCAAAAGTGCATCGTGATATTCGTAAGTTGGCAGTCCGAATGCTGACGTAAAGCTGTAAGGAATTACCGGATGGATTGCTGTTTTTACGGAAAAACTCCTTCGTTAAGGCGAGGTGATAATCAAATTATCGAAATCTAAGCACTTTGGGTTTCAAAAAGTGCCCATAAGTTGTAATCCTTCTGCAGGTGGTTCGCTTTTTGAAAGCAATGGATATTGCTCGTGAGTTGTTTCAATAATTTGAAAAAATGTAACATCGGTTGAAAGGCTTACATGTGTCTGTTTTAGGTTGTCCTCCAAACGATTGATAGCTGCTGATAATGAGTAAAAAATTCTGATATTCCATCTATCTGTTTACATCACCTATAAGATTCAGGACAGCCAATTGTGTAATGGTTGAAAAATAGGCGATGAATTCGCTTCGTTTCCTGATGATAAGGCGCAAATAAGGCATCGAACAATGTATTCTTATTTAATTCACGTCGCTGACTAAAATAAATTGTCTTTGTGAATTTTTTGCGTCATTTGTTCTACGTCATGAATTTCGCATAATCTACAATGTAAGGATGGTTGAGAATTGCCAAACATGTTTGTAATAAAATATGGCTGTTCCATCTATCAAACGACCATTTTTGCAAGGCGGCTACAGTGATCCATGAGTGCTATTGGTTGTGAGCGACAAAGGATTAACCCATGGGTTATATTAATCGTCTTCAATACTTTCGGAATAGAATGTAACATAGGAATTAGCAACTGTTCGTCGGAAAACAATGGCTGTTTTAAGTCCAACTTATTCCACTTGTTTGTTTAGCTCTCTAAAATAGTGTACACTTGCTTCGTTTTGACCATCTGAAGGTATAGCTATCAATTCTCATGGCTCTATCAGAATTGGTGTTGGTTCGTCAATTGAAATTCAACGAATGAAATTTGGCTTCGCTTTTCTGTATAAATTGTTTGGCGAAATTTCCTATATTCTAATCTCAGGATTGATAATCAAAATAATAATCGCCAATGCCCAATTGTTGGTACTTTTTGAAAATTTGTTCTTCGGTGGCTGTGAGGGCGATAAAACCAACAAAGAATAACTCGTTTGTGGTTACTCATAAAGGTGCTTTTTACTTTCGGCTACGTCTCTAAAAATCATGCCATCGTAACCAATGCCTTGTCTCGTAAATCATCTCGGAATGTGTTGTATAGGTTAAATAAACCGCTCCACATTTCCACGAATTGTGTTTCGAGATTTCGCCCATGTTCTTTTTAAGAAAGCAGCCCCAAATTGCTTAATAATTGCTTTTTGTTCATCACTCATCCGGCTTAAATCGCCTTCGATATCTTTAATATCACTGATATTCTGGAATAGTTGTTTGGCATCTATGAGATATTTATCTATTTCATTGAAATCAGATAATAGCATATCACCTAAAAACAGGAAAGTATCAAATGTTTCTTCGCTTATTACTTTTTAAAGCTATGGTACAGGGTAAATAACAACGTAATTTTTATCGGTCGAAGTAGAGTTGATTCCTTCAAAAAAAGATCATTGATGGCTACAATATCAGGAGCAAATAGGGGTTGGTTAGCCACTTTAGCTAATGCCTTGCGGAAAAATAAACCCGCACGGCGATTAGGGAAGACAAAGGCGAATTCCCATGTTCTCCGTAAAGGTGGTAATATCTCTGTGCTAGTTGTTCCAGAAAAATGTCATCATCTGTCATTTATTATGTTTTTGAAGCCACTAAATTACAAAAAAATGTATCAATGACGATTGTTTAACTGTAAAAAATACGTTATCTATTTGCGTATATCTTGTTCTTTATGACATAACAAATAACCTTACAATTGGTTTAGCGTTTGTATCTAAATCTGCATCATATTAATCGTAAACTACATTTTAATTTGATAGACTTATGAATAAAATCATACCGATTTGTATCATGTTCTGGTGGCTTTATTGGCATTAATGTTCTAATGTTTACCCATCGTTGAATCAAGTCAGAACCTGTTGATATCATTGCCGTGTGGACAGCTCAACGTGCTCAAGATCAACAATTATGGATTTGTATGCTGATGATGATCTACTACTTTTGTGCCGAGTTATACACTTGATCTTATCCTGATTCTTTACTGGGAGGACGTTGTTATGTGGAATTCAATTTACTGTACCCAGAAAAAAAGAGGTTACACGTATGTGGTCGATGTGCGTTACATTCAGTCTGTTCCTACATGAGTCTGTTTGATATTCACATCCACCAATCAAAGATGATAGTCTCAGTAACGATCCTACAAATGTAATGGTGGTTGGGTAAGTGGCAATTACCTTTAATATGATGTATCAATATTACAGGTGGGAACTATTAACAACACAACTTTACTTCGCGTAACTATTTGAGTACAGAAACAGTGCCTGATTCAGTGATTAATTTAGAATTTAGACACTAATCGAAAAGTTAGATCTAGGCAGGGCAGACGCGGATAATGTTACTCATTTGACATTAGCTCTGTTTCAGCTGTCAGTAAACTACCAGTGATTTTATATCAATATAAAATATCATCCTCAATGGATATTACTACATTCATTCAAAGTGAAAGTACCTATTGTACAGATATTAAACAACCTGTACCATTTTATTTAGGTCCGTCCATTTACGTTTATCAGAGTGGACGTAGTATCCTGTTAAAAAAGAGTGTGTATAAAAAGAGAGCTTGTTTGTTGAAAACTTCTCTTTTTTTTGATCCTATATTAAAATAATTCTTACATTTGCATACGTTTCTCGAAAATTGGTGGAAAACCAAAACAATTTAACTTATTAAAATTATGGAAGTAACACGTCTTATCGACTTGCTGCCATACTATTTGGAGCATCATCCAAATCAAGATGCAGCATTGGCAGCCAAACGTAATGGCGAATGGATTAAAATCAGTATTCAACAATATGTTGGAAACAGTTAATAATTTATCTTATGTGTTTCCAATTGGAGCTTGGTATAGTTCCGGGTGACAAGGTTGCTATTATTAGTTCTAATCGTCCAGATTGGAATACTGCTCGATATGGCTGTGATGCAGTGTGGCGCTATTAGTGTACCAATTTATCCTACCATTAGTCAAATGAGCTACAAATATATTTTAAATCATGCTGAAATAAAATTAATTTTTTATTGAAAGGAAAAGAACTGCGTACCAAAATAGAGAGCCTATTTTGTCAGAAGTGAAGTCCATCTGATATGTTTATACGTTTCAGATCAAGGTATTTATCCTTATTTCGACCAAATGGTTGAGTTCGGCAAAGCACATCCAAAACCAGACAGTTGGTGCAGAAAATCATGGCATGGTATCGATAAAATGGATATGGCCACCGATATTATTTACAAGTCTGGAACTACTGGTAAATCCTAAAGGAGTGATGTTGAGCCATAATAATGTGGTTCAAAACTTTCTGTAATGCGTAATACGCTTGCATCTTGGAATAAAACAGCATTAAGTTTCTTTGCCATTGTACCATGCTTATGAGCGTGTGATGGTCTATTTAGTATCAGTATTTGGGTATTTCGGTATATTATGCCGAAAGTTTCGGCCTCTACCATTACGGATAACATTAAAGAAATTAACCCAACGTTCATGACCTGTGTAACTCGTTTGCTCGAAAAATATACGATAAATTGTATATGTCGGTAAGAAATTGCCATTTCCATGAACGTAATGGACTATTGGGCATTTAATTTGGCTACACTCATTACAAGATTGACACAATCGTCTTGGTATCATGTACGTCAAGTAAATTGGCTGATAAGTTGATTTATTCAAAATGGCGTGCAGCACTTTGCGTAGGTAATTTTGATATCGTTGTGTCTGGTGGATTCCGCAATTCAACCCCTCATGTCGGCCTTTTTCCAGCTATGGAATGCCGCGTATTTGAAGGTTGGTAAGCGAGCGAATCGTCACCAATTATTGCGGTTATGGACCGTTTACCTGGCGGTGGTCGTCGATTTGGATCAATTGGGCATGCATTACCTGGAACAGAACAAATTGAATTGGTCCGAACGATGAAATTTTATCGCGTGGTCATAATGTGATGATGGGTTATTACAAAGACCCAGAACTTACCAGCTAAAGTGATAGATGCTGACGGTTGGTTGCATACTGGTGATACTGGTCGCATTGATAATGGAGCTTAATTGGTTATCACGGACGTTTGAAAAATATTTTTTAAAACCTCATTTGGTAAATATATTAATCCACAAGTGATTGAAGCTAAATTCTGTGAGTCTGGGTTTATTAAAACATGGTTGTTTTTTGGTGAAAATAAAAATTTGCGCAGCTTTTAATTGTTCTGATTTTGTCTTTTTTGAAAAGCTTGTAAGAAACATAAAATCAAATTACCTAACAGATAACGAAGAGATGATTAAAAATGTAAAATTATTGCACGTTATCACAAAGAGGTGAAAAACTAAACACTAATTTTGGTGACTGGGAACATATTAAACGTTTTGAACTGATTGCCGACGAGTGGACACAAAATAATTGCGAATTCCTACGTTAAAAAGTAAAACGCAACGTTGTCGAAAAAATGTACGCTGAAACAAATCGAAAAATTGTTTGCGTAACTATTTGAATATATAAAGAGGCGTATGTTTGGGCAAGCCGCCTCTTTTTACTATAACAGATTTATAAAAAAAACTGATTTTAGTCTGCTTTTGTTTTCTTTGCTCTTGGGTAAATGCACAATTTTCTGTGTCGTCTGATAATGCTTATTTACATAAGACCAGATGTAGATAATTTGGATGCATTATGCTTATGTGTTAAATGGCATTTCGCATTAACAGAAATGCCGGGGACTGAAACTGTACTCAGTGGCAAACATTTGATAGTCAGTTTTACAAGCAATTCAAAACTATTTCGCTTGAAGATGTAACTGGCTATATATTGAAAATCAATAATGTAGCCCTTACTTTTGTTTGGGTCATTGATTACAAAAATATCCCATTACTATTGCGTCGTTAACCGTGGTAGAGGCTGATTACAAATGTGAGCATATTAAATTAATTTACCTACTTCACGGCACTGATTTGACTTATCAAGATAAAAATAAGGTTGTAACCATTTGCCTCGTCTTATTTACTATACGTTATCAAAATGTAGCGTTTGCTGATGACGCTTCAGGAGAATCCAATGACGGAAAGTTTCACCAAAAAACAGCTCCATTTACCGAGTTGGTGGTAAATGCCCTTTTGCGACACCAAACAGTTATCGAAGCTGACACTTATGCCACAGAAAATGAATAGTTGCCCACAAATGGCAAAACTCACTTATAACTAAAGCCATTGCTATAGAAGCGCAATGTAAAAAGGAACGGTGTCGAGAACGTACCGCCAAGAATGAAATTAGAACGTTCTGGTGCTGATATTTCTGGCTCGGGTCCATTGGTGGTCGATTTTGAGAGTCGTTGAATCCAATTTCTACCAATTTTTACGAATGGTTCATTTACTATAATCTTAAGTCACCCAATAGTTATATTCGTTATACCAATCGTGATTTTCGTTATACATTTACGGAATCAGGTTCGTATCCGTTTGATCAGTGCGCTTCGTAGCCGCCTCGTGTGAATATGTCGATTCTTTGGACATGTCAAAGTGTTGGAATCGTCCTTTGGATGTTCCTAATGTTTTACACCTAATGGCGATGGCATTAATGATGAGTTTTCGTGTGGTGTTTAAATCTTTGAAATCGTACAATTGTCAGTTTTTAATCGTTGAGACGAAAAGTCTTTTCTTCACTGATGATCCGGAAAGGCTGGATGGGACGTGAATCAATGGACAAATGGCAGTCCTGGAGCCTATACTATTTATGTGATTCAAGCTACTGAACGGATTGGATAATGAAGGTAATCCTATAAAATACAAGTTAAGTGGTGATATCAATTTATTGCGTGGGAAATATTAGCATTGATATTGTGTATATAAAAATAGCGCATATATGTGGCTATTTTATGTTTTTCTTATTATTGAAAGAAACTAAAATGTACATTCCCGTAAGTTGCGATGTTCAATAAAAATGAGGATGTGTTTTCGAATGAATTTTTTACCATGTTCTAGCAATAAAAATGCCGCCATCTTTTAATCGTTTTGTTTAAAAATAGCGTCAGGAATTTCGGTGATATTTAGTAATTGGTAAGGGTCGGCAAAAATGAAATCAAACGATTCGTGGTTTGATGGTTAAAAAACGAAAAACATCAGGAAATGATATACTACGTAAATTGTCCACAAACTCAATACATGGTTTTTTTGATAAATCCAATGTGCTGTTCGCTCATTTCTACCGCACTGACATGTGTGCAGCCTGTGATACGCATTCAAACTTATGCTACATGCCGAAAATAAATCACAAGTGCTGTAGTTCCATCAATCCTTGTAGCCATTGTTCAGTACATTGAACAGACCTTCTTTAGCAAAATCGGTGAGTTGGACTGCTGCGATGCTTGTAGGATAGGTGAAGTCTACAAGTCCTTTAAATTTACCGCTAATAATTCTCATAAAGTTTTTATATTGTCAACAATAAATCCATTCAGTAAATACCGAATGGATTCATTATTAATGAGTAGTTTGTTTAGGTATTATTCCCAGTTATCAGCATTGTTGTTAGGTTCTTCTC
Source organism: Prevotellaceae bacterium (assembly GCA_020636695.1). Taxonomy (GTDB): domain Bacteria; phylum Bacteroidota; class Bacteroidia; order Bacteroidales; family Paludibacteraceae; genus W0P28-013. The sequence goes on along the minus strand of JACJXJ010000016.1, from coordinate 15,214 downwards.
ACGGAACCAACTTTCAATCCATTGTATTTTCGAAGTTTTAGTTTGTTGATCTTCCGTTCACTAATTTTGGCGATTAAAGATCGCTCAAATAGGTGTCGTAAGAGGCGCGCGCTTGCTGAAGAGAGGTATCGCCAATTCCCGAACCTAGCATTGGTGTGCATGCGTGTTTCCATTTCGAATTTTGACCATTAGAAAAAGAATGACATATACAATCTTTTACTTTGTCGATACAGTTAGGATGTTAGAAAACAAGCTTTCATAACACTTACATACGAGGTGTCGCGGCGAAAATTTTCAAACCATTTGCCGCGATTTCTTTTTTATTCCCTGATTTTTTACAATTTGTAATGCTTTTTTCTAGTAAGTCCAGCAATCATTTGTTCGTCAAAGTGGTTCCTTCTTTTAGTACAATAATTTTTCCATTTAGGATAAATCAATCCAAGGTGTCAGTGACTGCAGTGTAACGTCCATTTTGATTTTTAAATTCGATTTGAGCCTTGCGGATATTTACTAAATTACCGATGATGGCTTTTCAATGTAGTGCACGCTCTTCTCATAAAATGAATTAGTGTTAAGATACTCCATGATAGTGGGAGGTATCCCAATACGATGATGAGAAAGGATTAACGAAATTCTAACAGCATGTTTTGCTATTCTTTGATTTTAGATGATTATTTTTGTTGATAATGGGTTGCAAATGTAATAAAAAAGCGAATAGTCGTTATTTATCAATAAAATTAGTTTTTGACATGTTTTGAGTGTTAAATCAACTATGCACCTGTTCGCACAATAATGAAGACATCACCATTTTACAATCTACGATGGTAGAGGCCACCATTCCACCGAAACCACCATCAATAATTAAATCGACCGATTTTCCATGTTTTTCTTCTAGTAATTCGGGATCCGTTTCATATTCGGTGATGTCACAGTCGTCTTTATAGAGGCTGTAAGAATTGGATTACCAAGTTCTTGCACTCAATGCTCTGATTATATATTATCTGGTACACGTATGCCTAAATGGTTTTACGGTTTTTGAATAATTTTGGTAAATTACTACTTCCATTTAGAATAAAGGTGAATGCTCCAGGCAGATTGTGTTTCAGTAATTTAAAGGTGGTAATTATCAACTTTCGCGTATTCACTAATATTGCTAAGTTAACAACAGATAAGTGATAGATTGGCTTTTGTGGATCTATTCCTTTGAATTTACACACTTTTTCTACGGCGCGTGGTTGAAAATGTCGCATCCTATCGCATAAACGGTATCGGTAGGTAAATTAGCTACACCACCATTACGTAGAATTTCGGCTACGTGATAATCGCTTTAGATTTGGATTGTTTGAATAAAGTTTTGCATGAATACTGATTGACCCTGGTTTGTTTATTTTGATTTATTGAAATTGATGTAAGAAACGCACACTCATTTTCTGAGAATAAGCGTAAGTCTTTTCACCTGAAATTTTAAGTTGGTATACGTTCTACACCCATACCAAAGGCATAACCTGAATAGATGGTGGATTCAATTCCGCAGCCTTCGAGTACATTAGATCAACCATACCACAACTCTAGAATTTCACCCAACCAGTATGTTTGCAGAAATTACAACCTTACCACCACATAAATTACATGAAATATCCATTTCTGCACTTGGCTCTGTGAATGGAAATAGGATGGACGTAAACGAATTCCCTGTGTTTCGCCGAACATTTCTTTGGCAAAATAGAGTAGAGCCTGTTTTAAATCGGCAAAGGATACATTTTTATCAATGTAAAGTCCTTCTACTTGATGAAAGAAGCAGTGAGCACGATAGGAAATGGCTTCGTTTCTGTACACACGACCAGGGCACAACACACGAATGGGTGGTTTTTGCGTGGTCATAATACGTGTTTGTACGCTCGAGGTGTGTGTGCGTAGCAATACATCAGGGTCTTTCTCGATGAAGAAAGTATCTTGCATATCACGTGCAGGGTGTTCAGGTGGAAAATTAAGTGCACCAAACACATGCCAATCATCCTCAATTTCAGGACCTTCGGCCACGGTGAATCCGATACGTGAAAAAATATCAATAATTTCGCCTTTAACTAATGACAATGGATGACGTGTGCCTAATGGAAGTGTGTCTGCACTACGTGTTAAATCCATCTTTTCGGATGCACCTTTTGTTGCTTCAAGCGCTGTTTTTAAGTCATTCAATTTGGCTTGTGCAGCATCACGCAGTTGATTTAAAAGCTGACCAATTTCACGTTTTTCCTCATTTGGAACAGTACGAAAATCGTTGAAAAGTTCCGAAATTTCTCCTTTTTTACTGAGGTATTGGATACGTAAAGCTTCTAATTCTTCATGCGTTTTGGCAGAGAAAGCGTTGACAGCGTCTGTTAATTGAGCAATTTTTGATTTCATATTGTTAGTTACAAGTGTTCCTTGAAAGGGTATAATTGATTTAAAAACAAGCCGTTTAACATGCTTGTTGAGTCTACTTTCGTTCAAAGATAAGCAAACGCACAAAGATACTATTTTTTTGTTTAAAATCCCAAGCATTTTACCACATGAATTTGATACAAAACGCTCTTTGTCAATAGTCGTAACTCGTGTTCATTATCATCGATGTTTTTTTTCTGTTAGCGCTCTATTCTTACAAGAAAATATTTATCTTTGTAGATTGAAATAATAGGTATTTTTGAATATGACAACGCCTCGGGAACAGATAGAACAACTTAGGAATGAGCTGAATGCGCATAATTATAGCTATTATGTGTTGAATGCTCCTACCATCAGCGATTTTGAGTTTGATGCCAAGTTGCGCCAATTACAAAAGTTAGAAGCGGATTATCCCGACTATTTTGATCCAAATTCGCCATCGCAACGCGTGGGAAGCGATTTGAACGAAGCGTTTGTACAAGTGGCGCACAGCTATCCGATGTTGTCGTTGGCAAACACCTATTCAGCTGGCGAAGTGACCGAATTTTATGAACGTGTACGCAAAGCGCTCAACGATGATTTTGAAGTCGTGTGCGAGTTAAAGTATGATGGAACTTCCATATCGCTTACTTACGAAAATGGCTCTTTAGTGCGAGCTGTAACGCGTGGCGATGGTGTTCAAGGTGATGATGTAACGTCTAATGTACGCACTATTCAAACTATTCCGTTGAGATTGCAAGGAGATTATCCGTCCAAATTTGAGATTCGTGGCGAAATTTTGATGCCTTGGGATGTGTTTGAGTCATTAAATCGTGAACGTGAAGCACAAGAAGAACCGCTATTTGCGAATCCACGTAATGCCGCTAGTGGAACACTGAAATTACAAAATTCAGCAGAAGTGGCGCGTCGTAAATTAGATGCGTATTTATACTATCTATTGGGCGATAAGTTGCCCATGGATACACATTACGATAATCTCAAGAAAGCCGCTGAATGGGGATTCAAGGTCTCTCCAGCTATGAAAAAATGTACTTCACTCGACGAAGTGCTCGCTTACATTGACTATTGGGATAAGGAACGTAAAAATTTACCAGTAGCTACCGATGGCATGGTACTCAAGGTAAATAATTTATTACAACAGAAGAATTTAGGTTATACTGCCAAATCGCCACGTTGGGCTATTGCCTATAAATTTCAGGCGGAAAAAGCTTGCACTCGGCTCAATTCGGTGAGTTATCAAGTGGGGCGCACGGGAGCTATTACGCCTGTAGCCAATTTAGATCCTGTTCAATTGTCGGGAACCGTTGTGAAACGTGCTTCGTTGCACAATGCTGATATTATTGCAGGGCTCGATTTGCATATTGGCGACATGGTTTTTGTGGAAAAAGGTGGCGAAATTATTCCAAAAATAACGGCTGTCGATACCGATGCCCGCGTCTTAATTGGCGATAAAGTGCAATTTATTAAAACGTGTCCTGAATGCGGTTCAACTTTGGTGCGAGATGATGGCGAAGCCGCTCATTACTGTCCCAATGAAGATGGCTGTTCGCCACAGATAAAAGGCAAAATAGAGCATTTTGTCAGTCGTAAAGCGATGAATATTGATGGGCTTGGAACCGAAACGATTGCCTTGCTTTATGAAAAAGGTCTGTTACGCAATGTGGCTGATATTTACGATTTGAAAGTGCCTGATTTGGCTCGTTTAGAACGATTAGGCACTAAATCGGCACACAATATAAAAGAGGCTATCGACGTTTCTAAACAAGTACCGTTTACTCGTGTCTTGTTCGCTTTAGGTATTCGTTATGTGGGTGAAACTGTAGCCAAGAAATTGGCTAGTGCCTTTCATTCTATCGAGGCATTACAAGCGGCAACTGTGGAGGAATTGATTGCTGTAGATGAAATAGGCGAGCGTATTGCTCAAAGTGTGAAAGCGTATTTCGAAAAGCCAGAACACCAAGAGTTGATTGCGCGTTTGAAGGAAGCTGGACTTACGTTTGAAATGGCAGAAACCAATTTGCCTTTGTCCGATACGTTAAGTGGTTTATCTATTGTGATTAGTGGTACTTTTCTGCATCATTCGCGTGATGAATATAAATTGCTGATAGAACAGCATGGTGGTAAAAATGTAGGTTCTGTATCGGCTAAAACCGATTATATTTTGGCGGGCGACAATATGGGACCGGCCAAACTCGAAAAAGCGCAAAAATTAGGTGTGAAAATTATAAATGAAGATGATTTTCTACATTTAATTAGCCATTCCAAAAATCAATAAACAAATTTGAAATTATTACATATATGTTTAATCAATTACGTCGTAAGGTTTTTGCCTATCATGTGAATCAATTCAATAAGCGAGTTGAACGTACAAAGAAATATGTCGATTATGCACATGCCAGGTCAGTGTTGGTTTTGTATGAGAGTGAACCATCTGAAAATCGTAATTTTATTTCAGAAGTGATTCGCACGCTTACGTCCGATGGGAAACGTGTGTCGGTATATGGTTTTGTTCCTAAAAAGATGGCCATATCTTCATCGATGAATAATTTTAATATGTTGGATATTAAAAGTTTGGACTTCTTTTACCAACCTAAAAGTTCTTTGTTACAACTATTGGAAGAAGATCAGTTTGATTTGGTGATTGACCTCACCGTTCATTTTTGTCAACCTTTACAATATCTGTTGCTACACGCCAATGCGCCTTGTAAAGTGGGTGGTTCAGTCGGTGAATTTGGTTTGATTGATTTTGCCGTAAAAATGCCTGAGCCAGAGGTTATTGCTGAAGACGATAAACCCGATATTTCAGTTCAATTATTGTATGAGAAAGAGAAGGAGCTTTGGCGTGAAATTTTGTACTATTTAAAATCTATTGGAGCTGCTAATTAATTACAAACTTACTGTTTATGTTAACAAATAAATTGATGGGCATGGGTATTGCCCTGATTACCCCGTTTAAAAAAGATGGTTCTGTTGATTTTGATGCGTTAGAACGTTTAGTGGAGTATCAAATTGAAAATGGCACCGACTACTTGGTGATTTTAGGAACAACAGCGGAAACGCCTACATTAACCGAAGAAGAAAAAGATGAAATTGCCCGTGTGGTGATTGCCAAAACTAATAAACGTTTGCCTATCGTTATGGGCATTGGCGGTAATAATACGCGCACGGTGGTTGAGAAAATCAAGTCTACTGATTTATCGCAAGTGGATGCCGTATTGTCGGTAGTTCCTTATTACAATAAACCATCGCAAGAAGGTATTTATCAGCATTATAAAGCCATTGCTCAAGCTACAAGTACGCCTATTGTGTTGTACAATGTGCCAGGTAGAACGGGCGTGAATATGAAAGCTGAAACTATTTTGCGTTTAGCCAATGAATTCCCCAATATTGTTGGTATAAAAGAAGCGTCAGGTAATTTTGCTCAAATAGATGAAATTATCAAAAATAAACCCAATCATTTTATGGTGATTTCTGGTGACGATGGTATTACATTTCCACTTATAACGTTGGGTGGTGTAGGTGTTATTTCGGTTATAGGAAACGCATTCCCACGTGAATTCAGCCGTATGGTACGTTTGGCTATGCGAGGCGACTTGGCGGGTGCTCGAGAAATTCACTACCGTTTTACTGAATTGATGGAATTACTTTTTGTCGATGGAAATCCTGCTGGTGTAAAAAGCATGTTATCCATGATGGGTTTTATCGAGAATGAATTACGTTTACCGTTAGTTCCAACAACTTTAAAAACGACCGAACGGATGCGCCAAATTTTGGACCAAATTAGACTATTGGAAAAATAGTATTCCAGTAGTTTTTACTTAAAATCAATTTATGCGTAGATACCTCCTCATTGTATTGTTTTGTATTCAAGCACTTTTTGCGATGGGGCAATTGAATACTGACCGCGTGTTGGCCATTGGGCGCAATGCGTTGTATTTTGAGGATTACGTACTGTCTATTCAATACTTCAATCAAATTATCAAGGTAAAGCCGTACCTTGTAGAGCCCTATTTTTACCGTGCTATTGCCAAAATTCAACTCGAAGATTATGCCGGAGCTGAGGATGACTGCAATGAAGTGATTGTGAGAAATCCTTTTATGCCTCAAGCATTTTATGCGCGTGGTTTTGTGCGTATGCGTCTAGGTAAAGTGGAGGCGGCAAAAGAGGATTTTTCTAAAGCATTAGAATTTAGTCCAGAAAATGCCACTTATATTCTTAATCGTGTGGAAGCCTATTTGCGATCCGAAAAATACGATGAGGCGTTGGCTGATGTGGATGTTTTATTGCGTAAAAACAAAAATGCGACCGATTTAATGTACGAACGTGGGCGCATTTTACTACTCAAAAAGGATACGACACAAGCGTTGCAAGTTTTTGACGATTTAGTTGTAAACGATAGTTTAAATGCCGATGCTTGGGGCGCTCGCGCATTGGTAAAACTTCAACTTAACGATAATGGTGGCGCGTTGACCGACTACAATAAAGCGATTCGGTTAGGTGCACGTAATGCTGGCTATCATATCAATAGAGGTATTTTAAATTATCAGGTCAAAAATTATCGTGGCGCTTTGGCTGACTACGATCAGGCTATTGCTTTAGATCCTACCAATGAAATGGCCTTGTTCAATAGGTCGCTTTTGCGTGCCGAAGTGGGCGATTTAAACAATGCGGTGGCGGATTTAACCGCTTTACTTAATCGCAATCCCGATTATCCGAATGCCGTTTATCAACGAGCTTTGTTATTCACAGAATTGTACGATTGGAAAGCCGCAGAAATCGATTTTTCCACTATTATCGCTAAATATCCAACGTTTGCTCCTGCTTACTACGGTCGCTCACGCGTTTATGAAAAAATGGGCAAAAAAAGAGCCGCGTTTGACGATTACGACCAGGCAGAGAAGTTACTGGCCGCCGCTAAAAATAAACAACTCGATAATGTTCAAAAGCAATTGGTCATAAAGCCTACCGTGGCGCAGGATGAGTCGTTTGTGAAAGCTAAATCACGTCTATTCAATGGTACGTCGGTGGCGACCAATTCTACTACAGAATCCATCAGAGGTTCTATACAGAATGAAGATAGAACGGTGGTTAACGAGAAGAATTTTGTGTTGTCGTATTATCAAAAAGAAGATTTGGTGCGTAAAGGCGAACGCTACAGCCCTTTAGTGGCGGCATTGAACGATACGCGCTTATTGCCCGCTAAAGTGAAATTGGTAAGCCACGAAATGCCTCTGACTTCACAGTTAATTAATTATCACTTTAAGTCGATTGATGAATTTTCCAAACGTTTGGAAGTATATAAAACCAATGCAGACTTGTACCTCGCTCGTGGTATTGATTATGCTTTAGTGCAGGATTTTTCGAGTGCTATTGCTGATTTTACCAGAGCTATTTACTATCAATCAGAGAATCCGTTAGCCTATTTTTCACGGGCAAATATTCGTTTCAAAGAACTTGAATTTAAGGTCAGCGAGAGCTCAAGTGTGGATGGAACATTGGAACAACGAAAGGATTTAGAAAAAACGTATGCTCATGATTTTGAAATGATTATGCGCGATTATGACATGGCTATTGATTTGGCTCCCGATTTTGCCTTTGCTTGGTTTAATCGTGCCAATGTGTTATCTGTTCAGAAAGATTTTAAGGCGGCTATTCAAAATTATTCTAAAGCAATTGCTATTGATGATGAGTTTGCTGAAGCCTATTTTAATCGTGGTTTAACCTATATTTTCATCGGCGACAGTGAAAAAGGAATGGCCGATTTGAGTAAAGCGGGCGAATTGGGCATGTACCAAGCCTATAATTATTTGAAACGTATGCGCGACTAATTTTTATTCATTTTAATCAGTTAATCACTAGATGAGAAAAATAATAAATACATCGAATGCACCGAAAGCCGTAGGGCCTTATAGCCAAGCTGTAGAGGCTAATGGAACGCTTTATATATCAGGTCAATTGCCAGTTGATCCACTGACAGGCGCTATGCCAGAAGGCATTGAGGCTCAAACGCGACAATGCTTGCAAAATGTAATTGCTATTTTGGAGGCTGCCAATTATTCATTGTCGGATGTTGTCAAATCCGTCGTTTTATTGACTGACATGGCCGACTTTCAGGCGATGAATCAGGTTTATGCGACTTATTATGCCGAAAATCAGCCAGCGCGTGTTTGTTATCAAGTGGCTAAGTTGCCTTTGGGCGCATTGGTAGAAATTGAAACTATAGCGGTTCAGTAAATAGAATACTTTTTTGCTAAATATCAAGTAATTATGGTTAAATTTTATGTTGTTTGTCAAACGAGTTTTGGTCAAGATTTATTTCTGTCCGTTGGCGAAACTATTGTACCGATGCGCTATGTGGTGAATGGCTTATGGCATTGCGAATTGGACCTGACGTCTAAATCGCCCACCGTGTATCGTTATTATGTCCAAAATCCTGATAAATCGGTAATAGAAGAATCGCCTGTAGAGCGTTTATTGCCCGCTTTTGTTGGTAATTTAACCGTTCACGATACGTTTCAAGCCAAGAATATTTCCTATGTATTTCGTACAACACCGTTTGTAGAAAGTCTCTGTTTTCACAAGGCTAAAAAACTACCTAAATTATCCAAATTAGATTCGTTATTGCTTGTAAATGCACCAGCTGTAGAGTCGCATCAAGGTGTGGCGGTAGTTGGTTCTCACCCGTTATTAGGCGAGTGGAATGCATCGCAATTGGTAGAAATGCAATATACCGACAATGCCAATTGGTTTGTAGTTTTGAAATCGGATGAAACATTGCAAGGTGCTGAATATAAATTTGTTGTTTACGATTTGAATACGCATGCTATTGTGCGCTGGGAAGAGGGCGAAAATCGCCGATTGCCCGAAATGGCTGTTTCTACCATGTTGACGCAAGTGTTTCGACAAACATTTCAATGGAAAGGTGCTGGCGTAGCTATTCCAGTGTTTTCATTGCGTAGTGAAAATGATTGGGGCGTTGGTGAATTTTACGATTTGAAAGAGATGGTCGATTGGGCAGAGCAGACTGGACAAAAGTTGATTCAAATTTTGCCAATTAACGATACGACGAACACAAAAACAGATGCTGATTCCTATCCTTATAGTACCAATTCTGTCTATGCATTACATCCCATGTACCTTAATATGAAAGGGTTGGGTGTGCTTAAAGATAAAAAACAGTTCGCCAAGTTTGAACAAGAAGGACAACTTTTAAATGCCAAGTCGTTTGTGGATTACGCTGCTGTCAATCATTTGAAATGGAACTATTTGATGGCTATTTTTGCGCAGGAATCGTCCACAGTATTTGCCACTCAAGCTTATCAGGATTTCTTTAAAACCAATGAATCGTGGTTGGTTTCTTATGCTGTTTTTAGTGCTTTGCGCGACGAATTTGGAACGTCCGATTTTCGTCAGTGGCCCCGTTTTTCCACCTATGATGAAAAAGCGGTGAAAGCCTTTGCTGATAAACATTTTGATGCCATTTCCATTTATTATTTTGTACAGTATCATTTGGCGCAACAACTCTCTGAAGTGCGTGATTATGCACATGCTAAAGGCGTTGTGTTTAAAGGCGATTTACCTATTGGCATCAGTCCCAATAGTGTGGATGCGTGGATGTATCCACGTTTATTCCATTTGGATAAACAGGCTGGTGCGCCGCCCGATGATTTTTCGGTGACTGGGCAAAATTGGGGTTTCCCAACTTATAACTGGGAAGAAATGGCCAAAGATGGTTTTAGCTGGTGGAAAAACCGTTTTCAAAATATGGCTCATTATTTTGATGCGTACCGTATCGATCATATTCTAGGATTCTTCCGTATCTGGGAAATTCCAAAGTCTTCTGTGTGGGGATTGCTAGGTTATTTTAATCCAGCTTTGCCTTTATCTGTAGCCGAAATAGAGGCTTATGGTATTCGTTTTGATGCCGATCGATTACTCACACCTTATATCACAGAAGCGTTATTGACCGAACTTTTTGGGGAACAAAAAGAGTCTGTTATTTCACACTTTTTGGATATTAAAAGTGCTGGTGTTTATCAATTTAAACCATTGTTTGATACGCAGCAAAAGGTACAACACTATTTTGATACGCATGATGTAACTTCAGAAGAAAAGTTGTTATTGAATGGGCTTTTGGAGTTGCATACGGAAGTGCTTTTTGTGGAAGATGTTTATCACAAAAATTCCTATCATCCACGTATTACCATTCAAAAATCGCATGTCTTTAAATCACTCGATGATGCCTTTAAAAATAAGCTAAATCGTTTGTACGAAGATTATTACTATTACCGTCATACCGAATTTTGGAAAAAGCAAGCGATGGCAAAACTTCCTGAATTACTACGTACTACGAATATGTTAGTTTGTGGTGAAGATTTGGGGATGGTACCAGCTTGTGTCCCCGCAGTGATGGAGGCGTTACAAATTTTAAGTTTAGAGATTCAACGCATGCCTAAAAATCCTGCCACGGAATTTGTATTGCCATCCGAAACGCCTTATTTGTCGGTTTGTAGTACAGGAACGCACGATACGTCGCCTTTGCGAAGTTGGTGGCTCGAAAATCCAGAATCGATACAACGTTACTACACCAGTGTACTGCGTAATAAAGGCGTAGCTCCAACCGAGTGCACTACCGATTTGGCGGAACAAATTATAAGTCAGCAGCTCCAAGCCAATGGCATGTGGGTGATATTACCGTTGCAAGATTATTTAGCTATGGATGGCACGTTACGTTTGGCAAATCCGTTAGCTGAACGCATTAATGATCCTAGCAATCCGCATCATTTTTGGAGTTACCGTATGCATCTCACCCTTAATGAGTTGAATCAAGCGTCCGACTTTAATCATAAATTGTACAAACAGATAATGGCGTATCGCCATTGATGACCGATTGTCGGCATAAATCGTTTATTTTCTTACTATGAATGTTATTAAAAAACAGTTGAAATTCCTACTTGTTGGTGTTTGTTTATACGCGTCTCTGGGAGTGAATGCACAAACGCTCAATGATTATCAAACACGTTTGATGCATCTGTTCCAGGCTATTAAAACGGCGGATACGGATTCGGTACGTCTGCAATATAACGATTCTGTAAAAGCTTTGTTTTCCAAAACATTAGAAATGAAAGAGTCGTTTATTTTTCCGTTCGACAGTTTGACTTACGTGGGTAAAATTACGTCTGATGATGCTAAATTGCGCCTATATACCTGGAATGTGGTTACCGATAGTGGGTTAGTATTTAATGGCTTTTTACAGAAATTGTCGGGTGAAGTGGTAACACTCCAACAGCCTAAAGCCGCTTATAAACCGACTACGAAACAAGTTGTTCTTGCCAATAATTGGTATGGAGCATTGTATTATAGAGCAGTGGCGTATAAGTATAAAAAGCAAACGGTGTATATGCTTGTAGGTTGGAGTCAATGCGATGAACGTACGCAGTATAAAGTGTTAGATGTGCTTTCGTTCGACGAATTTGGTGTGGCTCGGTTTGGCATGCCTATTTTGTTTGATGAAGAAAAGCAATCGCTTACGCGTGCCGTCTTTGAATACGATGCTCATATTGTGATGTTCCTTGATTATGAGCCGTCTCGCAAGCGGTTTGTATTCGACCATTTGTCGCCCATGAAATACTTTGAAGATGAGACAGTAACACTGGGTCCCGACATGTCGGTGGACAGTTATGTGCGAAAATCGAAAGGCTGGTTTTTAAAAGAAGACCTTCGCATGAGAAATCGGTAAATAGGTCAATTGTTAAATCCCGCATAAACTCGGAAAAACCTTACATTTTTGTATTGTTTTTTCGAGTTTTTTTACGTATTTTTGCTGTTCACCAGTAAGGTATGCTTATTATTATATCTTATGTTTCTGTTCTCCTATTGTATTCCTATTATGTAATAATGGTGTGTTTGATGTATTGTAAATTTTCTTGCTTTATTTAGCTAAGGTTGAGCCAAGATGGAGCTATGATCGAGGCGTAATTTTTATTGCTTTAGGCTATCGTTTGCTCTCTAATTGTTTTTTATCCTATTAAACTATACTTATGACTTTTACTCCAGAGTCCAATTTTAATGCCTTTGCCTATTTTGGTAGTCATCATGATCAGTATGAACCTGATACGGTTCTTTTAATTGAGAGTTTATTAAGTGCCACTATACGTTATGATTTGAGAACCGATGCCTATTATATGCAGCGGTTGTGTCGTTATTATCTAGGTTCAGATTATTCGATTAATCTTTTTATCACTTACGTTCAGAATGTGATATGGATTTGTTTAGTCCTGACAATCTGTGTACGGTTACCGATTCTCCAGGTTCAACGGTTTGCCCAATTTTGATTCGTTTATGCATTTGATTGGTCGCGATGCGACGTTTGTTTGTATGTATGATGCTTTACAAAATTTCCGTGCGAAGGGTGTTTTGGATTTTGAATCTATGTATGCTAAACCGCCATTCCAAGCAATATTGGCTCGCCGTGAAGCTGTGAATGTTCCTTTGGAAACGTTGGTCACTCTTCCTTTTGAAGAGCAGTTTGTGCTCAAATGTGTTCCTGTTGATCATGATCTAAATCACACTTTGGCTATTATTCACACTGGTTTATATTTCTTTCAGTGGGCTATTCGTACCCCTAAAAGTTATTTGTATGTGGTCAAGAAATGTGAAGAGGAACTTTTATTCCCAGATTATAATGATGAAATTTTATTTTTACTGTATTTGTTGAATTTGGTACATTACTACGCACCTCGTCAGATGACCGAACGTGATCGTGCAGCCTTAGAGTTTCGATTACAAGATATTTATTCTAGATATACGAAAGAACCATGGGATTTGAAAGAGTTGCATGAGGTGCCAGATGAAGCTATTATAGATGCTGATTTAGAATCGCTTACTGATTCAGATGTATCGCAGTGTTTATCGGGTATTACCCTTAATTCTGATGTGAGTAAGTTGGATTTTATACGGGTATTATATGTCTTGTACGAACTTGATTTTTTTGTCAAAGAGTCTGGTAAAAAGGTGACCAAAAAGGAGTTATTTGCTTTTTTGGCTACTTGGCTCGGTAAAGAGACATTGGCGCATTATGATAAGGATATGACCAACAGCTGGAAATCGGATATGAGTGCTCATATCGCTATATTTGATACCATGCGGTCGAAAATGGTAGAATTGGCGACTAACAAAAATGTAGCTAACTATAAAAAGATTGAATAAATGAGTCAAAAAGCTAGGGTAAAATCTCACCAAGGCTAGGGTTGTTGGTTCAAAAGCTAGGGTAGCACCAACTAACTGTGTGGGTTTTGTTACTGTTTATGTAGAGTTTTCCTGTATGAGGGAAAACTCTATTTTTTGTTGATAATAAAGCACTTACCTTTGTACTGTCAGTTTCGCAGATGGTGTTGTGTGATTGACATTTTTATTATTAACAGTCGCTTAGCGACCTAATTTATTTTAAGTATGAAACAAATTCTACTTGATGTCCTTGCCAAGACTCAAAACCTGGCGAACGCCCTTATGAAAGGATGCGGAGTGTATCATTTTAGTGCTAAAGGAGGTGTACTATGAAGGTGATTGACAATTTGATTACTGAAGGGCTTTCTGGTAAAGTGGAGCAATCGAAGTATTGTTTTAGACGCCACTATGGTAGTACTTTTTTGACTCTGAAGTCGATACCTAGTGGTGAGGAAACTCCTCAGCAACGGCTGGTAAAGAGTTGGTTTACGGAGGCTCAGCGGTTAGCAAACGTGGACATGGGCGATACTACTAAACGCCTTGAGTGGGAGCAGAAGTTGCACAAAACGAAGTACAAAACGCCTAAAGGTAGAGCTTTTGCTTATTATTTTAAGCAGTTGAAAGCTGGTGTTATTTCTGTACCAGAGATTACAGAAGAGCCATAGAGTTGTATTGAGTGGTTGAATGGATGGGAGTTACCTCTGTGAATGCATTGGTAATTCCCATTTTTACTTTTTATGAGTCCATGCTCTGTGGATGCGTTGGCAACCTATATTGAAGGGGATGGCAGGTGTCTATTGTTAGCGTTATGCTTAATCCTCCTTGTTCAGGGCTTTTAGTGTACGAAAATAATAGATTTTTGTATTGTTTTTTCGAGTTTATTTACGTATTTTTGCTGTTTAATAGGGATTATTTTGTTAGGCGTTGATAATCAGTTCCAAAATGTGTTAACTAGTGGGTTATTCGTAGGTGTTAATGGTCTTTTGGTCGATTATAATCCTAATAAACGGTAAAAAAATAAACATAAATCGAACGATTTATAACTAATTATGTGCGTATGGACGAAAAATACTCCACCCTAATTGAACCCAAAACATCGCTTTTATCTGTCGATTTTAAAGAAATTTGGCGCTATCGCGATTTGTTTTCGATGTTTGTGAAACGTGATATCATCACACAGTACAAACAAACTATATTAGGCCCGGCTTGGTTCTTTATTCAACCATTGCTTACCATGGTGATGTACATGATTGTGTTTGGAGGTATAGCTGGTATTAGTACCGATGGGCTGCCACAAGCACTTTTTTATTTAGCTGGCATCTTGTGTTGGCAGTATTTTGCCGACTGTTTGAATAAAACGTCTAGCACATTTACCACCAACCAGAATATTTTTGGTAAAGTATATTTTCCCCGTTTAATCGTGCCTTTAGCCACCGTTTCTTCCAATTTGGTACGGCTTTTCATTCAACTATTCTTGTTTTTGGTAGTGTATGTTTACTATTTGGTAGTTGGTGTTGATGTCGCTCCCAATTGGTATGTGCTGTTATTTCCTCTTTTGGTGCTCAT
>JACJXJ010000015.1 GCA_020636695.1 Prevotellaceae bacterium | reverse complement strand
ATTCAGAATTAATATTGAAAGATACTTCTAAATTTAGATTTTTAGTTGTTAAATTGAGCGCGTAGGGGCGGAATTTCTTGACATTTGCATCAAAATTAAATAAGTATGAATTGGCGTTCAAATCAATTTGACCACCAAATGTTAATTGCCCATTGGCATCATTAATATCAACGTCGCCGATAAATGTTTTATTGGTGTAGTCACCTTTGACTTTAATATTATTGTAGGTGTAATTTCTATAAGTCAATGACGCGATAGTGAGGTCGGCACTACTTTTTAATGGTTTGTTTTTGCCCAATTGTAGCTGGGTTTTGACATTGAACGCAACATCGCCCAAACCACTCTGGGCTGGTGTTATACGTCCCAATTGGAGGCGTTGGGAGCGCACTTGCCCGTTTAAATGCAGATCTTGCATGTTGTTGGATAGCTCTAATGAAATATCCGTTGAAACATTACCTACGCCAGTGGTGAGTTGCCCAAAAAGAACCATATTACTAAAGAATCCAGCGATATTGCCACTGTATTTACATCTGCCAAAGTTTCTAAATTCAGCTGGTAGTACAAATGGTTTTTGTGTGATGTTGGCAATCAAATCTTGTAAACTGGTTGTTGTAAACCTAATTTCATTCAGGCGTGCATAGACAAATGTTTCGCTAAGTTTTGGTAAGCCAGAGAATTCAAAATCCCCATCAAATACAATATCTGAACCATAATGTAAATTCAAAGAATTAGCCTTAATATTGTCTAGATGTCCTGACAGTTCGCACGACACAATAGTTTTGCGTCGCAAATTGCCTAACTCTGGTAAAAACGCTTGTAAGTCGGGGCAATAGATGTTTGATGGGAGTAGTTTTGTTTTAACTT
The DNA here is from genome assembly GCA_020636695.1 of Prevotellaceae bacterium. Taxonomy (GTDB): domain Bacteria; phylum Bacteroidota; class Bacteroidia; order Bacteroidales; family Paludibacteraceae; genus W0P28-013. The sequence continues at coordinate 29,274 of JACJXJ010000015.1, read as the reverse complement.
TAAGCGCATTTATATTTTTTGATAAATCGCTTAAGTGGTTGTATTTTAAAGAAATTGTATCAAATGTCAATTCCGAATTTGGTAAACTGATTGCCAAAGATGGCACAACGCATGTCGAGTCCGTTATCTGAAATTCTGTGGCGATATTAGAGACTACAAATCCCGATTGTTCTTCAAAACTAAGGCTCTTTATCTTGCCAACAATATCTGTTTTCAGAAATTTATTTAAACGGATAACCGTGTTGAGTTTTGTTATCGCAATATTGTTTCCCTTAAAGGCTGCTTTATTCTTAGGGTTAAGCGGTTGTTCGGTGTGTAGTTTAAAGCCGCCGTCAATAATTTCGATATTATCCACCCGAAATAGCATGGGCTCTTTATTTGATTTCGGTATTAACTGTGTAATAAAATCTAAATTGGTGCTACCATTTTTCTTTACTTTTAGATTGAATTGTGGCGTATTTAGTTCCAGCGTAGTAATATAAATCTCTTTATGAAATAGAGCAAATAATGAAATGTGCCCATGTAGTTCGTCGGTGGCTAGTAAAGTGTCGCCCTCTAAATCTTCAATATACACGTTTTCGAGCGTAACTTCGTTAAAAAAACGCATGTCGACATGTCCTATGCTGACGGTGGTTTGAAGTTTTTCTTCTAAAAAACTGGTAATTTTATCGACAACAAAATTTTGTACTCTATTGATATTCAATAGAATAAAAGGTGTCGATAACAGCACGATGAGTGTTGCTGTAACAATGAGTGTTATTTTAACCGATTTTTTTATACCTTTGGGCTTTAATTTGCAAATATAATAAGAATTTGTGTTACTTGTAAAGTAAAAAAATAAAAGAAAAAAAGTAGTACGAGGATTATTTGTTTGCGGTATCGAATTTATCTTTTTAGGCTCTAATTTATTATATGGATATTACAATTTTGGGTATTGAGTCGTCTTGCGACGATACGTCGGCTTCTGTTATTCGTAATGGTGTGTTGTTGTCGAATGTTATAGCGAGTCAATCTGTGCATGAATCGTATGGTGGTGTTGTGCCAGAGTTAGCTTCTCGTGCTCATCAACAGAATATTGTGCCCGTGGTGCATGAGGCGTTGAAGCGTGCAGGGGTCGATAAGTCGGAGTTGAGCGCTGTGGCTTTTACTCGTGGCCCAGGGCTTCTAGGTTCGTTATTAGTTGGAACATCGTTTGCCAAAAGTTTTGCACAATCGCTTAACATTCCGTTAGTCGATGTGAATCACTTACAAGCGCACGTGTTAGCTCATTTTATTCAAGAGCCAGATGTAGAACCTGTACAACCTAAATTCCCTTTTCTATGCTTGTTGGTTTCTGGAGGTAATTCCCAAATTATTTTGGTGAAAGGTTACACCGATATGGAAGTGATAGGACAAACTATTGATGATGCGGCTGGTGAAGCTTTTGACAAGTGTGCTAAAGTGATGGGATTACCTTATCCTGGTGGGCCATTTATCGATAAATTGGCTAAAGAGGGAAATCCATTAGCATTTCAATTTAATAAACCTCATATTGCTGGGTATGATTATAGTTTTAGTGGCTTAAAAACTTCTTTTCTCTATTTTTTGCGCGATCAAATAAAAATCAATCCCGATTTTATAGAAGAAAATAAAGCTGATTTGTGTGCCTCGCTGCAAAAAACGATTATTGATATTTTGATGAAAAAACTGGAACAAGCAGCTAAAGATTTACACGTAAATCAAGTGGCTGTGGCTGGTGGTGTTTCTGCTAACTCTGGCTTGCGTAATGCGTTTATAGATTATGGGCAACGCAAAAAATGGCAAGTCTTTATTCCTAAATTTGCGTTCACCACTGATAATGCTGCCATGGTAGCTATTACGGGTTATTTTAAATATAAAGCAGGCGATTTTTGTGATGTGTCGTTACCGCCATTTTCTCGTGTTACTTTTTGATTATGAATTTTAAGGATATCAAAACCACATTGCTTCCGTACGCTGGAATTATTCGTTTTATGATTATTCTAGTTGTGAGCCACTTTGTCTGGAAATTTACGGTTCTAGGCGAAGAGTCGGGCGGACAGGTGACGTTCTTTGGTTGTGATATTTCAGCACCATTTGTATGGATGAGTGAACATATAGCTTCGGTGGTGTACCTGTTTTTACAGTGGTTTGGCTACGATGTGGAACGTGTAGGCGATACCATCGTCCGCTTTGCCAATGGTAATGGGGCACGTATCGTTTGGAGTTGTACGGGTATCAAACAGTCGTATATATTTTTCTGTATCATTCTGTTTAGTCGTGGTCCTTGGAAACATAAATTATGGTTTATCCCATTGGGTATTTTGGTGTGCTATGTAGTAAACATTATCCGTATCACAGGACTGAATATGATTATTTATAACCATCGTGAGTGGTTCGATTTTCTGCATGAGCATCTGTTTAAATATCTGTTTTATGCTATTTTGTTTTTACTCTGGATGTGGTGGGAAGAAAAGTTTGCTCCATTATCCCGTAAAAAGGCTACTGAAATAGAATCATAAAAAAGGCTATCAATTTGATAGCCTTTTTAGTTTGTATTTGCAAGAGTTTATTACTTCGATAATTGGATATCTCGAATCATAAGTTGCATGGAATTGTTGCCGTTAAAGGTGTTTTCTTCTAGCGTATAGCAAATGTCCAGAGGATTAAGAGCTTTGAGATGTTCGTTGTAATCACTCATACGAAAAGCGATTCCGCTCATTACGTTTTCGCAACTAGAATCGACTAATTCTAGCTTTAAATGCTCTTGATCTTTTCCTACTGGGCGACTATTACCTTCGTAGTCAAACACCCGTCGCGTACAAAAAACAGGTTTCATGTTGCCTGGCCCAAAAGGGCTGAATTGTTTTAGGATTCTAAAAAATTTTGGCGTTAAATCACTGAATTTTACTTCGGCGTCAATTTCAATTTGAGGAACTAATTGATTTTCGAGAATATTTTGTGCTACAAACTCTTCGAAACGGCGTGTAAATTCGTCCAAGTTTTCTTCTTTCATTGTTAAACCAGCCGCGTACATATGACCTCCAAAGTTTTCCAGTAAATCGCGGCAACTGTCAATAGCACTATATAAGTCAAATCCCTGTACAGAGCGTGCAGAACCACTTATAAAGCCGTTAGCTTTAGTGAGTACGATAGTTGGTTTGTAATATTCTTCGCATAAGCGTGAAGCTACAATACCCACAATTCCTTTGCTCCATTCGGCATTATAAATGACAATAGAACGACGGTTTTTTAAGTCTTCATCGTTTACTAGAACAGTCTTTGCTTCGTCAGTTGTGCGTTTGTCAATATCGCGTCGGGCATCATTGTAATCGTTGATGCAAGCGCTTTTTTCTTTTGCAAACGCCACGTCGTGTGACGTGAGTAATTCTACGACTTCATAACCCGACTGCATCCGCCCAGAGGCATTGATACGTGGTCCGATTTTGAATACGATATCGCTAATAGACAATTCTTTGCCTGATAGTTTACAGACGTCTATAATTCCTTTTAGTCCTACGCTTGGGCTTTCGCTGAGTTGTTTTAAACCATAGTATGCTAAAATACGGTTTTCTCCTGCAATGGGAACAATATCGCAGGCAATACTTACGGCTACAAGGTCTAACGAGGGTTTAAGTAATGCAAAATCAATACCATTATTTTGGGCAAATGCTTGCATTAATTTGAAGCCAACGCCACAACCAGATAGATGTTTATAAGGATAGGTGCAATCTTCGCGTTTGCTATCTAATACCGCTACAGCAGCGGGTAATGTGGCGTCAGGGGTGTGGTGATCGCAAATGATGAAATCGATGCCCGCTTCTTTGGCGTAAGCTACTTTGTCGATGGCCTTGATGCCACAATCGAGTGCAATAATTAACGAAAAACCATTTTCATTCGCAAAGTCTATAGCTTTATAAGAAATGCCATAACCTTCGGTGTACCGATCGGGGATATAAAATTCGATGGCATTGGTAAACCGCGATAAAAACATATAGACTAATGCTACCGCAGTAGTTCCATCTACATCATAATCGCCATAAATGAGAATTTTTTCTTTTTTTGAAAGTGCTTTGTTTAGACGCTCCACAGCTTTGTCCATATCTTTAATAAGAAATGGATCGTGCAAGTCGTTAAGATCGGGTCTAAAGAATTTTTTTGCATCTTCAAAAGTGTTTATTCCTCTCTGTACTAATAGTTTAGTCAGAATAGGGCTCACCCCCAGCGCCTCGGTAATTTGCGCTTGGTTTTCTTCTTGTTCGGGTGTGAGTGCATTGAAAATCCATTGATTAATCATTATTATATTTGTTTTTGTTTGCGAGCTCAAGTGGTTTGACATTCTAAACTTCTGTTTTTGAGTAAAAAACACATTTAGCATGTATATATCAAACCGAAGCCTAAAGATATCATTTTTCTTTGAAAGTAGTATCGGTTGCACCTTGTTTTTCAAAAAATAATTCTTTTTGATAATTATCTCACTAAAATAGGCTATTTTTGCAAATAAATCTTGAATTATGACGTTAGATATCAAACAAGCTGTGGAAGTGTTACGCCAAGGTGGTGTGATTCTTTACCCAACTGACACAATTTGGGGCATCGGGTGTGATGCTACTTGTGAAGCAGCAGTGCAAAGAGTGTATGACATTAAAAAGCGTATTGATTCTAAAGCATTGCTTGTATTGGTGGATAGCGTGGCTAAATTGCAGGGCTATGTTGATGAAGTACCCGATGTGGCTTGGGATTTGATTGAGTTAAGCGAGAAACCGTTGACCATTATTTATTCGGGAGCGAAGAATTTAGCGAAGAATTTGGTTGCAGAGGATGGTACCGTGGGTATTCGCATCACTAATGAAGTTTTTTCAAAACGCTTGTGTGAGGCTTTCCGTAAGCCCATTGTGTCGACGTCCGCCAATATTAGTGGAAATCCTTCGGCAAGTTGTTTTCAAGAGATCTCGGAAGAAATTGTGGCCGCTGTTGATTATGTGGTGGGTTATCGACAAGATGATGTGACGCCAGCTGTTCCTTCGAGTATCATAAAATTGGGCGTTAATGGAGAAGTAAAAATTATTCGACCATAAAAATGATTGATCGTAAAAATATCATATACTATATTGTTTTTGATTGGGTAGCAGCCACGATTGTTTGGTTGCTATTTTATGCGTTTCGTCGTGTAGTGAATGATATGGCGTTATTTGGTGATATGCCAATTTTTACGCCATCGTTTAATTTTTATTTGAGTATGACTCTATATCCCGTAATGGCTTTAGGGGTGCACTATCTATCTGGATTTTATAATCGTTCACGCAGCCGTTCACGTTTGTTGGAATTACTTACAACATTAATAACTGCTGTATTTATTTCGCTTTTGGCTTACTTCTCGGTGATGATTGATGATGTGGTAACTTCATATACATTTTACTACAAATCATTTCTTGTACTGTTGGTTTTACAATTTAGTATTACCTATTTATTCCGATTGATTTTAACGAGCCGTAGTTATGCCCATTTGCGTAATGGCAAATCAATTATTCCTGTTTTGGTCATTGGTACAGGGCGTATGGCTCAAAAAGTAACTTATGACTTGGAACATAAACTGCGTAAATACGGCCGTTCAATAGTGGGTTATGTAAAAATGGATGATGACGTGGTTACAAATGATTTTTTAGTGCTTGGCTCGATGACCCAATTGGATGACATTATGCAGCGCCAACCTATTCATTCAGTCATTATTGCAGCCGATACGTTGGAAGAGCCCGATTTGTATGCTATTATTAATCGCCTGATGAAATACGATGTAGATATTCAGTTTCCACCTCGTTCATTTGAAATCTTGACTGGCCGTGTTCGTTTACACGATATCGATTCTACGCCTGTTGTTACATTAACTCAGCCGTCCATGGCAGCTTGGCAACAATCTGTTAAACGCGTTTTTGATATTTTGATGAGTCTTTTTGCGTTAGTTTTATTTTTACCCATCATGGTGTATGTGGCTGTACGCGTTAAACGCGATTCCCCTGGTCCTATTTTTTATAAACAAGAGCGTATTGGTAAAGATGGTCGTCCTTTTTATATGTACAAATTCAGAACCATGTATGTGAGCGCTGAGCAAAATGGACCACAACTATCGTCGCAAAACGATGAGCGTATTACGCCTTTTGGCGCTATCATGCGTAAGTACCGACTCGATGAACTTCCTCAGTTTTGGAATATTTTGAAGGGTGACATGTCGGTGGTGGGACCACGTCCAGAACGACGTTATTTTATCAATCAGATAGAAGAAAAGGCTCCTTATTACTGTTTAATTTACAAAATTCAACCGGGTTTACTCTCTTGGGGGCCTATCAAAATTGGTTATTCTGATACGGTTGAAAAAATGGTTGAACGGCTTAACTATGATATTATTTACATGGATAATATGACCCTACTCAACGATTTGAAGATTATGATTTATAGTCTTGAAGTCATCATAAAAGGGCGTGGTATGTAACGCTGTTTTTATTTTTTCCCTTAATCTATTTGGCATAACAATTGACTTAATTAGTTACTATTTAACTTTTTTGAGGTTAAATGATTTATTTTGAGTGAGTTTTAATATTAATACTTGCTAGGCGAGATAGTATCATGGCTGTTAATTTGTCAGTAAAATGTTATTTTGTCAGATGCAAAGATCAAAATTTATATGAAAGTAATGTTTGACAATATGTTTGGAGAAGAAACGGGTGATGTTCAAAGTGATTTCATCCCGTTGATGTCCGATGAAGATAGTACCCCTTTGGCTTGTCAATCGGGCGATGTGATGCCTGTGTTGCCATTGCGTAACATGGTATTGTATCCTCAGGTGGTGATGCCAGTGTCGGTTGGTCGCAAAAAATCGCTGAAATTGATTCGCGAAGTTTACAATAATAGCGGTGAGCTTTTTGTGACGACACAACGTGACGCACGTGTAGAAGAGCCAACTTTAAATGATTTGTATCCTATTGGTACGATTGCTCGTATTATTCGTATTTTGGAAATGCCCGATGGATCGACTACGGTGATTTTGCAAGGAAAACAGCGTGCAAAAATTTTACAAGTGAATGCGCTTGATCCGTATATGATGGCGAGTGTCGATTTGTTGACCGAATCATTTCCCAAAGATGATGATCGCGTGTTTGTAGCCTTGCTAGAAGCTATTAAGGAATTGGCCGTGAAGATTATTAAAAATTCTGGCTCAATGCCCGAAGAAGCGTCCTTTGCGATTCGAAATATAGAACAACCATCGTCCTTGATTAACTTTATTTGTGCCAATTTTGGACTGAAGTTGACCGAAAAAGAGCGTTTGTTGGAATTGGACGACATGAAGGAGCGTGGTTATCAGCTACTTGACGTTTTAACAAAAGAATCGCAATTACTGGAGATTAAAGCGTCTATTCAGTCGAAAGCGCGTCTTGATATGGATCAACAACAGCGTGAATATTACTTGCAACAGCAAATGAAAACCATTCAAGAAGAGTTGGGTGGTGGCGGTGCTGAGCAGGAAATTAGCTCGTTTCGCGAAAAGGCGAAGACGAAAAAATGGGATGTAAAAACAGCGGAAATTTTCCAAAAAGAATTGGCAAAATTAGAACGTACACATCCTCATGCCCCCGACTATTCGGTTCAATTAAACTATGTAGAAACGCTTGTCAATTTACCTTGGAACGATTATACCAACGATAACTTTGATTTGAAAAAAGCTCAAAAGGTGCTCGATCGCGACCATTTTGGTTTGGATAAGGTAAAAGAACGGATTATTGAACATTTGGCTGTACTTAAACTAAAAGGTGATTTGAAAGCGCCAATTATTTGCCTGTATGGCCCTCCAGGTGTTGGTAAAACATCGCTTGGAAAATCGATAGCTGAAACGCTTGGACGAAAATATATTCGTATGTCGCTTGGCGGTTTGCACGATGAGTCCGAAATTCGTGGTCATCGTCGTACCTATATTGGCGCTATGCCTGGGCGTATTATTCAAAATTTGAATAAAGCGGGCTCGTCAAATCCGGTGTTTGTTTTGGACGAAATAGATAAAGTGAGTTCTGATTTTAAAGGCGATCCAGCTTCGGCATTACTTGAAGTACTTGACCCTGAACAAAATAACGCTTTTCATGATAATTTTTTGGATGTAGATTACGATTTATCAAAAGTGTTGTTCATTGCCACGGCTAATACGTTAAGTTCTGTTTCGCAACCACTGCTCGACCGTATGGAGCTCATCGAAGTAACTGGTTATATTGCTGAAGAAAAAGTGGAAATTGCCATGCGCCATTTGATTCCAAAACAATTAGCTGCCCATGGTATCGACAAGTCACGTATTAAATTCTCTAAATCATTAGTTCGTCATTTGGTGGATAATTATACACGCGAATCTGGTGTGCGTGAGTTGGATCGTGTGATTGCTAAACTAATGCGTAAAGTGGCGCGTAAAATTGCTTCTGACGAAGTGTTTGAACCAGCTTTAACCATCGAAGATTTAAAGGCGTATTTAGGAGCGCCACGTTATATGCACGATTTTTATCAAGGCAATGATTATTATGGTGTGGTCACAGGCTTGGCTTGGACTAGCGTTGGTGGCGAAATTTTGTATATTGAGTCGAGCCTGAGCAAAGGAAAGGGTGGTAAATTGACTCTCACCGGTAATTTGGGCGATGTGATGAAAGAATCGGCTATGTTGGCACTTGAATACCTCAAAGCACACGCCGATTTATTTGGAATTGATGATGCCATGTTCGAGGATTACAATGTGCATATTCATGTGCCAGAAGGTGCTATTCCCAAAGATGGTCCGTCAGCAGGTATTACCATGCTTACCGCTTTAACATCGGCCTTTACCAAACGCAAGGTCCGCAAAAACTTAGCCATGACTGGCGAGATTACACTAAGAGGCAAACTTTTGCCTGTGGGTGGTATCAAAGAAAAGATTTTAGCGGCCAAAAGAGCAGGCATAACGGATATTATTTTGTGCGAAGATAATCGTAAAGATATTGAGGAGATTAGCGATATTTATCTTAAAGGTCTTCATTTCCATTTTGTGAAAGACGTTCGCGAGGCTTTGAAGGAAGCTTTATTGTAATCAATCATCCTATTCACCAAAAAAAGTTGGCAATTTATTGTCAACTTTTTTTGTTTGTATACCTTCTCAAACCATTCTTAGTGTTTTTGCGGATACTTTTTGTCACAATGCTTATCTGGAAAGGTAAAATACATATATATGTTTTATAACATATTTTTTCGTCAGTTGTTTTTGTCGTTTTTTACCTCTTTGTATCTATCTTTTTATTTTTCATGTTTATATAACTACCTGATTAATAGTTGTAAATTTATTTTTTATGCAATTTTATAGACTGTGCAACTTAAAAACATGACGATTTATAAATTCTCTGTTTTTTAACGTCTATTTTCTATAATTATTTGTATCTTTGCGACCTAAAATGTGAAAAACTGCATAAATGAAACATATAAATCCTGATTATATCTTTGAAACGAGTTGGGAAGTGTGCAATAAAGTAGGTGGTATTTATACGGTACTTTCTACGCGTGCGCGCACCTTGCAAACCGCTTTTGGAGATCATCTTTGTTTTATTGGTCCTGATGTTTGGACCGAAACGCCATCGCCAGATTTTATTCCAACTACTGATTTCGCGGATTGGGTAACGTATGCTCGCGAACATGACAATTTACATGTACGTGTTGGCCGATGGGATGTATCGGGAAAACCACTAGTTATTTTAGTCGATTTTAAACCGTTTTTGGAAGAAAAAAATCGTATTTACGGTGATTTTTGGATGTGGTTTGGTGTGGAATCTTTAACCGCTTATGGCGATTACGATGAAGCGAGTATGTTTGGTTATGCTTCAGGTAAAGTTGTGGATAGTTTTATACAATTTCACGATTTAGGTAAGAAAAAGATTATTGCCCACTTTAATGAGTGGATGACGGCTTTTGGAGTATGTTATGTAAAACATTATTTACCAAAAGTCGCTACTGTTTTTACAACTCATGCTACTTCTATTGGCCGCTCTATTGCCGGAAATCATAAACCACTGTACGATTATTTGACCGAATACAATGGCGATCAAATGGCTCGTGAGTTGAATATGGTAGCCAAACATTCGATTGAAAAAATAGCAGCTCATATGTGCGATTGCTTTACAACGGTGAGTGATATCACCAATAAGGAGTGTGCGCAACTGCTTGATAAATCAGCCGATGTGGTTACACCTAATGGTTTTGAGGACGATTTTGTACCTAAAGGGGTTCGATTTTCATCGGCTCGTAAGGCCGCTCGTGTAAAATTGCGCGAAGTGGCTGAGGCTTTGTTAGGTTACGAGTTGAAAGATAATGCTCTGTTTGTTTCCACTTCAGGTCGTTACGAATATAAAAATAAAGGTATCGACGCTTTTATCGAATCGCTCAAATTGCTTTCTCAGGCACCGTTATCTCGCGAAGTTGTGGCCTTTGTACTGGTGCCTGCTTGGGCTCACGGTCCTCGTCAAGATTTGAGCCAGAAATTGACAAACGCATACACCCACTATACTAAATAACCCATTTAGCACTCATGCTTTGGTGGAACCTTGGAACGATCCAGTTATGAATGCTTTACAATGGTTTCATCTTACCAATCGAGAGAATGAATTGGTTAAAGTAATTTTTGTTCCTACTTATTTGAATGGCATTGACGGTATTTTTAATAAATCGTATTATGATTTATTGGTGGGCTTTGATTTGACGGTTTACCCGTCTTATTATGAACCTTGGGGTTATACACCACTTGAAAGTGCTGCGTTTGGTATCCCAACAATTACGACTGATTTGTCAGGTTTTGGCCAATGGGTATCGTCTACACCACAAGATATTACGACAGGAGTTGGTGTGGTACATCGCTCTGATTATAATTATCATGACGTAGTGAAACGTATTAGTGAAATGATGGCTGAATATGCCAATATTTCAGAAGTGGAACAGAAAAAAATCAAAACAAAAACATCTGCTATTGCTCAAAAGGCACTTTGGCAGGAATTTATTGGCTATTATTATGATGCTTATACAATTGCATTGAGTAAAAAGAAATAATAATCATACTATTAAATTTAGATAATAAAATTATGGATGTAAAAGTCAACCAAGTGAATGATCCTAATTGGATTGAATTTACTGTAAAGACAAGATTACCAGAAAATTTGGAACGTTTACATGAAATTTCCAAAAATTTATGGTGGGTTTGGAATGTGAGTGCCAAATCACTTTTCCGTAGTATTGATCCACAATTGTGGAGCCAATGTCGTCATAATCCTATTGCGATGTTGGAGATTGTAAAAGTGGATCGCTTTGTGGAACTTTCTTCCAATGAAAAATTTCTCAAACAATTGGATGAGGTTTATGCCGAATTCCGTGCGTATGTAGATACAAAACCAAGTACAAAAATTCCTTCTGTAGCTTATTTTAGCATGGAATATGGTTTAACTGATCACTTGAAAATTTATTCTGGTGGCTTAGGCGTTTTGGCTGGTGATTATTTAAAAGAAGCATCTGACCACAATGTGGATATGACAGCCATTGGTTTCTTATATCGTTATGGTTACTTTACACAAACCTTATCGATGGAAGGTCAACAAATTGCCAAATATGAAGCTCAAAATTTCAATTTGCTTCCTATTACGCAAGTCAAAGATGAACATGATCAGCCAGTTATTGTAGAAGTGCCTTATCCAGAGCGTATTGTATATGCATATCTTTGGAAAGTGGCAGTAGGGCGTGTATCGCTTTACTTGTTGGATACCGACATGGAAATGAATAGCGAATTCGACCGCGTTATTACACATCAATTGTATGGTGGCGATTGGGAAAATCGTATGAAACAAGAAATTATGCTTGGTATTGGTGGTATGTTAGCTTTGAAAAAGTTAGGTATCAAAAAACAAGTTTACCATTGCAACGAAGGTCATGCAGCGTTGATTAATGCACAACGCATGGTCGATTTTGTCGCTGGTGGCTTAACCTTGCCTGAAGCATTGGAAGCTGTTCGTGCAAGTTCACTTTATACTGTTCATACACCAGTTCCTGCTGGTCACGATAGCTTTGAAGAAAGCTTATTTGGAAAATATATGGGCGAATATCCTGCTAAATTGGGTATTTCGTGGAATGATTTCATCGATATGGGACGTGAAAATCCTGGTACGCAAGAAAAATTCTCGATGAGTGTATTTGCTTGTAACACTTGCCAATTTGTGAATGGCGTGAGCTGGTTGCATGGTAAAGTGTCGCAAGAAATGTTTAACCCTATTTGGAAAGGCTATTTCCCTGAAGAACTACACGTAAGTTATGTGACTAATGGTGTGCACATGCCTACTTGGGCGGCTTCGGAATGGAAAGCCGTGTACGAAAAATATTTCGATAAAGATTTTTATCAAGATCAGTCTAACTTGAAAATCTGGAACAAAATTAATGCCGTTCCAAACGAAGAAATTTGGGCGACACGTACCGCATTGAAAAATAAATTGATTGATTATATCAAATTACAATTTGAAGAAAACTGGTTGAAAACGCAACAAGATCCTTCTAAGATTGTGTCTATTTTAGAGCGTATTAATCCTAATGCGTTGATTATTGGATTTGGTCGTCGTTTTGCTACCTATAAACGTGCTCACTTGTTATTTACTGACTTGGAACGTTTGGAACGTATTGTGAATGACCCTGTTCGTCCGGTACAATTCTTATTTACAGGTAAAGCGCATCCTGCTGATGGTGGCGGTCAAAATCTGATTAAACGCATCATCGAAATTTCGCGTATGCCTCAATTCTTGGGTAAAGTAATTTTCTTAGAAAATTATGATATGCGTTTAGCTAAACGTTTAATTTCAGGTGTTGATATTTGGTTGAATACGCCAACTCGTCCGTTGGAAGCATCTGGTACATCTGGCGAAAAAGCGCAGATGAATGGAGTATTAAACTTCTCTGTACTTGATGGTTGGTGGCTCGAAGGTTATGTAAAAGGTGCTGGTTGGGCGCTTACCGAAAAACGTACGTATGAAAATCAAGAACATCAAGATCAACTTGATGCGGCAACGATTTATAGCATGTTGGAAAATGAAATTATTCCACTCTATTTTGCTAAAAATACCAAAGGTTTTTCACCAGAATGGGTAGCAACTATCAAAAAATCAATTGCTGAAATTACGCCACGTTTTACTACTAAACGTATGATTGATGATTATATCGAACGTTTTTACATGCCTCTTTCAAAACGGTCGGCAGAAGTTTGTGCAAATAATTTTGCAAAAGCAAAAGAATTGGCTGCTTGGAAACATAATGTTGCCACTCATTGGGATGACATTGAATTAAAATCATTGGATATTAAAAACTTAGATCATCAATCTGTGGAAGTAGGCGATCATTATGATATTACCGCTCAAATTGATACTAAAGGTTTGAATGATAATGGTATTGGTCTCGAGTTGGTGGTAACTTACCAAGACGCTAAAGGTCAAACTCATGTGTCGGAAGTAAAAGAATTTGATTTAGTGAAACGTGAAGGTTCTTTGCTTGTGTACAAGTTGGATTATCAACTATCACAAGGCGGAACTTATAAATACGCTTTCCGTATGTTCCCTAAAAATAGCGATTTGCCTCATCGTATGGATTTCTGCTATGTACGTTGGTTGCAACGATTGAACTAATCGGGTTGAATCTCAAAAAAAGCGCTGTTCACTTGTGAGCAGCGCTTTTTTGTTGTATCAATAAGTTTTGTGAAAAGGTCTATTAGAAGTTAGACACAATGGCGTTAATCGATTTCCAAATGCGATCGTCTATTTTAGCACCAATGGTTTGAATAACGTTACCAGCGCAAATGGTCCCAATTTTTGCGCATTTATCGAGTGATAAATCGCGTGCATATCCGTATAAAAAGCCAGCTGCATATAAGTCGCCAGCACCTGTGGAGTCGATGCAATTTACTTTAGCCGCTCCAATGGTGTGAAATTCGTCGCCCGATTGGATAAAGGAGCCGCGTTTGCCCACTTTTACAGCTGCGATATCGCACATCGAAGCGATTTCGGCTACCGCTTCTTTATCTTGTTTGCCTGTAAAAGCAAAAGCTTCTTCGGCATTTGCAAATACAATATCAACGTAGTTTTTTACAAAGTCGCGCAAAAAGTCAAGATTCGATTCTACTACATTATAACTGGCTAAATCCAGTGAAAGTTTCATGTTAGCTGCTTTTGCCATTTCGGCCGTACGTAACATTAATTCACGATTTTCGACCAGATAACATTCGATGTGTAGTACGTCGAAATCGCTAAACATGCGTTCGTGTAAATCCGTGGCACGTAGGTCGCTAGCTGCGCCTAAATACGTACACATGGTGCGTTCGCTATCGGGCGAAATGAGTACGTGGCAACGGCCAGATGGTAATTGTGATCCTAGCAAATAGGTGAGTACGCCATTTTCGAACGAATCAACTTTGAAGAAATCACCGATAGAATCGTTGCCAATTTTACCGATAAAGCCCACGTCGACTCCTAATCGTGCTAAGCCAGAAATTGTGTTTGAAACGGAACCGCCAGTCGCTACATGTTGATCGAGTAGAATGGTAGCTTCTTGAATTTCCCGCATCTTTGCCTCGTTTATGAGTTGCATGCTCCCTTTGGGTAACCTGAGCTGATGTAATAAATCGTCAGATTTTAACATCATTAGGATATCCACAAGTGCATTGCCCATGCCGAGAACTTTTTTCATGTGCGGAAATACTTGTTGGCGTTTTTTAGAAAATAAAAAAGCCGCTGCTAAAAAAGTTGCGGCTTCCAATTGTCTCTTCTTGTCATGTAAAACCCTAAAACTAGTGCTTTACCTTCTAAAAAGTAGCTCTCCCTCTTGGACTTGAACCAAGGACCCTCTGATTAACAGTCAGATGCTCTAACCAACTGAGCTAAGGAAGAATAAGTGTGACGTGGTGAATAATGACTCATCATCACGTTCACGTTTTTAAAAAGTGGCTCTCCCTCTTGGACTTGAACCAAGGACCCTCTGATTAACAGTCAGATGCTCTAACCAACTGAGCTAAGGAAGAATAAGTAAAACTCGCAATCCTCATCGGAATTGCTCGGCAAAAGTAATCTTTTTTGTTGAATTACACAAGAAGTTTGTGAAAAATTGTAGCGCCTTTTGTAAGGGTTTGATAACTAAAATATTGTACTGTTTTCTTTGTGTGTAATTGTGTGGTTCTTTAATTGATTGGAGCTAAAAAGGCATCTTCTATGTGTTCAATTTTATAGCCGCTGGGGCTTGGTATAACGCTTATTACATCGAAGCGAACGTCTATGTCTAATCCATGCAATAATACATATTCGTGTGCAGCTTCTACCGTACGACGTATTTTTGCATTGGTTATGGCATCTTTGGGATGCTCAAAATATTCGGTCGATCGTGATTTGACTTCCACTATCACTAAAACGTTTGATAAGCGAGCTACAATATCGAGTTCGTTTTTGCCAGAGCGCCAATTGCAAGCTACAATTTGATAACCTTTTGATTGTAAAAATCGCTGCGCTTGTAGCTCACCTTCTTTCCCAAAATCATTATGTTCTGCCATAAATTGTATTGTGTTATGGTACAAAGATACAATTTTTTATTACGTGATTATTATTTTGTCTCGACGAAGAGGTTTAAAAGTCCTTCGGAAATATGTAAAGTGGGTATTTATTATTCCAAAAATGTGTATATTTGTAGGTTATTTAGAAATGAATATTGCATGAAGAAAAAAGTATCACAAACACCGTCGCAGCGCCCTGTTAGTAAGCGTACTCATAAGGTCGCTTTTTTGATGAACGACGACGAGCAGAAGATTTTAGACAAATACGTGAGCAAATATAAAGTTGAAAATGTTTCTAAATTTCTACGCGAAGCAGTTATTCGTACAGCTTTGCGTCAGTTGGATGAAGATCGCCCCACTTTATTTGACCAAAAATAAGGTGGGCTAAAATAAATAGTTTTTTTTATCGTTGCTATCTTTTTCGGAGCTTATGAGTTTGATTTTAACTGTTGTGATTGCTTTTCTGACCGCCCTATTAGGTTTTGCGGTGGCTTACTTTATGAGCAATAAAGTTCGTTCTGCTCATAGCGTTGTGCAAGCGCAGCTGGAAGCAAAAACGTTAGAGGCTCAGAATTTATTAGCCGAAGTACAGGCGTTACGTGCTCAGGTCGCCGAAAAGCTGACTTTGTTAGCAACTGTTGAAGCAAATAATGCAAATTTAAAGGAACAGTTGACGGTTCAAAAATCGGAAGTAGAGGAGTTGCAAAAGAAATTGACCGTCGAATTTGAAAATATTGCTAATAAAATATTGAAAGAACGCGCTGCAGAGTTGTCGGCAAGTAGCGAAAAAAATATTGGTGCCATTTTAAATCCATTGGGTGATAAAATTGCTGATTTCAAAAAGCAAGTAGAAGAAGCGTTTAATACCGAGATGCGTGATAAGATGAGTTTAAAAGAGCAACTAAAAACGTTGACGGAACAGAATACACGCATCAGCGACGAAGCTAATAATTTAACAAAAGCACTCAAAGGTGATGTTAAAAAACAAGGCAATTGGGGCGAAATAATCTTAGAACGTGTGCTCGAAACATCGGGTTTAACCAAAGGTCTCGAATACGAACGAGAAAAAGTGGTTGAAGGCGCTCAAGGTGAAATTTATCGTCCAGATGTGGTTGTTAATTTGCCTGATAATAAACACATTATAATTGACTCCAAAGTGTCGTTGGTGGCTTATGAACGAATGAGCTCGGCTATGACTGATGAAGATTATAATGCAGCCTTAAAGGAACATTTGTCATCCATTAAGAAGCATGTTCGCGAATTGGCTGATAAAAATTATCAAAATTCCATGGGCGTTAATACGCCTGATTTTGTCCTATTATTCATTCCCATCGAAGCCTCTTTTTCGGTAGCTGTTCAGGCTGACCAAGCCTTGTTCGCAGATGCTTGGGATCGTAAAATTGTGATTGTAAGTCCTACCACGTTATTGGCAACTTTGCGTACCGTGGCTAGTATTTGGAAACAAGAAAATCAAACGAAAAATGCGCTTGAAATAGCGCGTTTGAGTGGTACCATGTATGATAAATTAGTTGGCTTTGTGGCTGATTGGAATAAAGTAAAAGACAATTTGGATAAAGCTGGAAAATCGTGCGACGAGGCCATGAATAAGTTGAAAGAAGGTAATGGTAATGTATTCCGCACGGCCGATAGAATAAAACAATTAGGTGCTAAAGCGACTAAAGAGTTACCTACCGATTTATTAGACGTATGAACAGACTAAAATTAATACTTGCTGCTTGCTGCCTAGTTTTGGCGATGGCTGGATTTGCCCAAGAACGTCCTTCGCGTGTTCCTGCAAAACGCGATCCTATGGACGTAATGCAACCTGACAGTACATTTTTAACGATTTATTTACGTGGAGATGAACGCTATCATGTTCGCATGACTATCGATGGATATGTCATCAAACAGAATAAAAAAGGCTATTATTGCTATGCCAAGGTCAACAGCAAAGGGCAAATCGTACCAAGTTGTCGTGTGGCTCGAAATCCAGAAAATCGTACTAAATGCGATTGGCATTACTTGAAAAAACTCGATAAAAACAAAAAATTAAAACTTATACCTTAACCAATTATTTATTTAAAATCATGAAACGTATTTTTTCTTTTTTTGCTGTGATGTTACTCGTTTTAACATTACACGCAGTGCCTGCTTATCGTGGGCTAATTACTGTAAATCAACCGGATGGAACCACTTTAAAAGTGTATAACCACGGTGATGAGTTTTTTCATTACAAAACCACCGAAGATGGTTATTTGGTCAAAGAAAATGCCAAAGGTGTACTGGAATATGCTGAATTGTCTGCAGATAATGCTATTAAACCGATTGGGGTTAAAGCACGTTCTGTGGTAGAACGTACAAATTCCGATATTGAAGTTTTAAGTAAATTAAACACCAAAAATATTACGTCAGAGTTTACTAATACTCAAAGGCAAATAGCAAAGATAAAAAGACATGCTGCAATTCGAGCAGCGAAAGTGGGTGAGGTTAACTTGGCGCCACGAGGCTTGGTTATTTTAGTTAATTATAGTGATAGACCATTCCAATCGACTAATACTCAAACAGCCATTAGTGAAATGCTCAATGGTACTAGTTACAACCATAATGGTGCCACTGGTTCTGCAAAAAAATATTTTTCTGATCAATCAAATGGCTCTTACTCGCCAGTGTTTGATGTGGTTGGACCAGTTAATGTTTCGAAAAACATGAGTTATTATGGGCAAAATGATGCTAATGATGAAGATATGTATGTGGGTGATTTAGTTGAGGAGGCTTGTTCTCTCGCTAATACCCAATTTTCTGTCGACTTTAGTCAATATGATGCTAATCAAGATGGTTTTGTTGATTTTGTTTATATTCTTTATGCTGGTTATGGAGAAAATATTACAGGTTCAGATCCATCAACTATATGGCCTCATAATTTTTATATGGAATATTATGGAACCACACCAAGTTTTGATGGCAAAAAGGTCAATAATTATGCGTGTAGTTCTGAGCTAGATGGCAAATCTGGTACCGTGAGATCTGGTATTGGAACTTTTTGCCATGAGTTTAGTCATGTGTTAGGTCTACCTGATTATTATGATACAAATTACGGAACTAATTATAATAACAATGCAACGCCAGGAGAGTGGACTTTGATGGATCAAGGTTCATATAATAATTACGGTAAAACTCCTCCCAATTATTCTGCGTATGATAAGTATTTTTTAGGTTGGGTAACTCCTACCTTAATGAAAACTGCTGCAAATGTTACCATGAATTCCGCAGCCACACATGATTATAGGGTTGTTACTACTGCAGGTACGTTACCTACTGCAAGATCCACATCGGCAGCTTGGTATTTTGAAAATCGCCAACAAACAGGTTGGGATAAATATGTGCCAGGTACTGGATTGCTAGTAACAAAAGTTCAATATAATTCAACAGCTTGGAATGGAAATAAACCGAATAATGGTACGCCGATGTATTATGATATTGTGGAAGCTGATGGTGTTTCAACTGGCGGTGATGCTGGCGATACATATCCTGGAACATCTAATAAAACTAGTTATACACCTACAGGCTCTTATGCGTTGACTTCTATTTCTGAAAATTCAGGCGTTATTTCGTTCAAATTTATGGGCGGCATTTCACAATGTACTGTTACATTTAATGCTGGCACAAATGGAACGTGTGCTACGACTAGCTTAACTGAATCGGCTTCTGGTGCGGGTGTAGTGCTACCGACAGCAACAGGAAAAACAAATTATACGTTTGTAGGTTGGTCTACTTCTTCGTCAGCTCTTACAGCTGATGCAGGTGTGGCTGGTGCGACCTATCACCCAACGGCAAATTGTACTTTATATGCGGTGTATAAAAATAATACCGAAGCCAATTTAACGTATACGTTGGAAGGTGTTACCAAAGTGACTGGTGCTAATGCTGGCGTGATTACTAAAAACCAGACTTATACAGCCACATTTACAGCGGCTAGTTGTTATGAAACATTGACAGACGCTAGTGTTGCTGTGGAAGTGCTTGTTGGTTCAACAGAATTAACAAATGTTTATACTTACAATGCTGGCACATTGACTATTTCAATCCCTGCTGCAAGTGTTACAGATAATGTGTCGGTTACTATTTATGCGAGTCAAAAACCTACAGTTACGTTTGATTTAGATAATTGTACCACTACAGGGGCAGCCTGCATTAGCCGTGGTGCTACGTATACGGCAACGGTGACTCCTAATACCGATTATTTATTATCACAAAATGATTTCTTAATCACGATGAATGGTGTAGATTTGACTGCTTCTACTAATTTTACTTATGTGGGAACGACTTTGACGATACCAAATGTAACCGGGAATTTAGTCATTGTGGCTATTGCAGTTAAAGATCCTTCAAAGGTTGATTGTTCAAATTATTCATACACATTTACTGCCACACCAACGGCAGGAGCATTAACTTTAGGTGCTTATAATTGGAACGCCACTATTACTGATGCTTCTTTCTTAGGTTATGAGGCTGCTAGGGGAGCACAATTTGGTTCGGGTACAAAACCTGCTAAATCAGTAAGTTTAACAACGACTTATACCAATGATTGTTGTGTTTCTAAAGTGTTGGTAAATGCAGCTATGGCTTCCGGCGGCGATGCTAAATTGGCTGTTTATGTGGACGGTACTCAGGTTGGTACAACAAGTTCATTGACCACAACCAGTGCTCCTTATACATTTACATTAACACAACCAACAAAAGGTAATCTTGAAGTTCGCTTAACCAATACAGTTAAAGCTATGTATATCAAATCTATCGCTATAGAGTATGGCCAATGTCCAACTACGGATGTGGAAAATCCTTCACAAAGCGACGTGATGGTGGTTTCTGAATTTAATGGATTACGTTTGGTAAATGTGCCATCAAATGCACAAATACGTATTTTTGATATGGTGGGGCGTTTAATGTTGACAGATAATAAAGCTGATCAATACAAGGTATACAGTTTATCTTCAGGCATGTATGCCATTCAAATTACTTCCGAAGGTAAAACTTATACATTGAAAGGGATATGTAACTAATCGATTTTTGAAATTATTTAATAGGTATTTTTATGGAAAAAGAAATAGTAAAAATACCTCTCAACAACAAGGGACTGTCACTCTATAAAGAGGCAGTCCTTTGTTTAAGCGATGTTTATTCGCGAGAGGGATGGCGGCTACTAAAAAATGATGTTGTAGGCGCCCTTCAAACGAACCAATTAGATGTAAGTCGTGTAGAACGTGCGTTAGAAACAGCCATGTTGGCCCATAAAGAAATATCTTTGGGTCGTCATGGTCTTAATGCTATTATGCTATACGAACTCGTTTTAGCTGGTAGTTGTTCGGTAGCCGATATTGAAAAGAAATACGATAAATCTACCGCTTCGATTGTTTCTGGTTTAGTTAAAGCCTATGGCTTATATCAGCGCAATGTGGCAGTAGAGACAGAGAATTTTAGAAAATTACTCATTTCATTTGCCGAAGATGCACGTGTTATTCTGATTATGATTGTTGAACGTCTTCATGTGATGCGTTCGCTCGATATCTATACGGACGAAGAACAACAAAAAATAGCGCGTGAAGTTTCCTATTTGTATGCGCCATTGGCTCATCGTATGGGTTTATACGCTATTAAAACAGAGTTGGAAGATTTGTCGCTTAAATACACCGCTCGCGATATTTATAAGGAAATTGCGCAAAAACTGAATGAAACTAAACGTTCGCGCGATATCTACATTGATAGTTTTATTGAACCTGTCAAGGATCAATTGAAAGCTCAAGGTTTAAACTTTAGTATTAAAGGTCGTACAAAATCGATACACTCCATTTGGACAAAAATTCGTAAACAACAAGTACCGTTTGAAAAAGTGTACGATTTGTTTGCCATTCGTATTATTATTGATTGTCCCGAGGAGAAAGAAAAAGCGGCTTGTTGGCAAGCATTTTCGGTGGTTACCAATATGTATTCCTACAATACAAATCGCTTACGTGATTGGATTTCGGCACCTAAAGCCAATGGCTATGAAAGTTTGCACGTGACTGTGATGGGACCAGAAGGCAAATGGGTAGAAGTGCAAATTCGTACTAAGCGCATGGACGAAGTGGCCGAAAAAGGCGTTGCGGCACACTGGAAATACAAAGGTGGAAAGAGCGATTCTGAAAAGATGGATGAATGGCTCAAAAACCTACGTGAAATTCTAGAAACATCTTCAGACTCGTCTGACAATGACGTAATCAACGAATTTAAAATGCAGCTTTATGACGACGATGTATTTGTATTTACACCAAAAGGCGATTTACATCGGTTGCGTAAAGGTGCTACAGTGCTCGATTTTGCGTTTTCTATTCACTCCAATATAGGTTCGCACTGTATGGGAGCTATTGTGAATGAAAAACATGTATCTTTCAAATATGTATTACAAAACGGTGACCAAATAGCTGTATTGACATCGCCTAACCAAACACCTAAAATTGATTGGTTACAATTCTTGGTCACTTCTAAAGCGCGATCTAAGGTTAAACAATGCATTAAGGAAATAGAGCATAAAGAAGCCGAGGATGGTCGTGATATTCTTTGGCGTCGTTTGAAAAACTGGAAAATGGATGTGACCGATGGGGATGTAACACGCGTTTCCAAAAAGATGGGTTACAAAACACTGACCGATTTTTATGTCGCCATTTATAAGGAAAAAATAAATGTGCTTTCTTTGCGTGAAAAATTATTAGAAGAAGATGCGCCTTCTGAACCCGTTTCGTTGCGTACCGCCGATGGTTTTTCACGTGAAACCGAGCTACAAAAGATTTCAGCGCAGGACGACGCATTAGTTATTGACCGTAATTTGAAGAATATCGATTATACATTATCCAAATGTTGTAATCCTATTTTTGGAGATGAAATTTTTGGATTTGTGACTATCAATAGTGGTATTAAAATTCATCGTAAAGATTGTCCTAATGCACCACAAATGATTGATAAGTTTGGCTATCGTATTGTGAGCGCTCGCTGGTCGGGTGAAGGTAATGGCAATGAATATCCAATCACACTACGTGTTATCGGGCATGACGATATTGGTATTGTCACTAATATAACATCGGTTATTACCAAGGAAAATGGTATGAATATGCGCTCTATTTCAGTCGATTCGCACGATGGTTTGTTTGAGGGCAATATAACCGTAATGGTTAAAGAAGTACATCAGTTGGAGCAGTTAATTAAGAAAATTCGTGCCATAAAAGGTGTAAAACAAGTTTATCGTAGTTAAAAGGGCTTTAGAAAATAATTAAGATACAAATTAGTATGAATGCGTATTTGATAAATATTGGTGATGAGTTACTCATTGGTCAGGTGGTAAACACCAATGCCTCGTGGATGGCTAGTGAGTTAGAAAAAAACAATATACACGTAGCTCGTATTGTTACCATTGCTGATGACTTCAATGATATTACAAAAACACTTTCCGACGCTTTAGCGCATGCCGAGGTAGTCATTATGACGGGTGGTTTAGGCCCAACCAAAGACGACATAACCAAAACGGCTTTGTGCGATTACTTTGATATGCAATTAGTGATGCACGAACCTTCGTTGGCTAATGTGACAGATTTTTTCACCAAGCGTGGATTGCAAATTTCTGCCATTAATCAAATGCAAGGCTTAGTTCCTGATGGCTGTGAACCGTTGTTGAACAAAGTGGGAACAGCCCCTGGTATGTGGTTTGAGCGTGATGGAAAAATTGTGGTGTCGTTACCTGGTGTTCCGTTTGAAATGCAATGGTTAATGAGTGAGTATGTGTTACCAAAACTTCAACAACGATTAGGAACGGAAGCTATTTTACACAAGACGGTTTTAACCTGCGGTATTGGCGAATCATTTTTGGCCGACACGATAGAAGCTTGGGAATTAGCATTACCGACCAATTTTAGGTTGGCTTATTTGCCCGAAGCGGGTAAGGTGCGTTTGCGATTATCGGCACATGGTGATGATAAATTGTTATTGCAGCAGCAAATGGATGAACAATTAGCTAAATTAATTCCGCTTATCGACACTTATATTTACGGATACGATGATGAAACGTTTGCCTCTGTTATCGGTAAGTTATTGATAGAACGTGGTGCCACTTTAGCTACGGCCGAAAGTTGCACTGGAGGACAATTGGGGCATCGTATTACCGAAGTGGCTGGTGCTAGCGCCTATTATTTAGGAGGTGTTGTTGCTTATTCTAATGATATCAAGGAACAATTGCTTGGCGTGCATACAGATACGTTGACTCAATATGGTGCTGTGAGTGCTCAAACTGCCGAAGCAATGGCGATAGGTTGTCGTCGATTATTTCAAAGCAATTATGCCATTGCTACGACAGGTATTTCTGGTCCCTACTGGTGGAACAGAAGAAAAACCATTAGGCACCGTGTGGATAGCTATTGCATCAGACAAAGGAGTTAGTTCTAAAAAATATGTTTTTAGAACTACTCGTACCCAACACCAAGAACGGACTGTTAATCAGGCATTATTTGACTTTTGGTATGCTTTGACACATTCATAATTTATATCGTTTCTATTTAATTTACAGAGATGATAAAACTTATTAATCCATATATTTTTACTGTATTTATGTTGGTGTTGTCCAACTGTTTTATGACGTTTGCGTGGTATGCTCATTTACGTAATATGTCAGGTAAAGCGTGGTGG
The DNA here is from genome assembly GCA_020636695.1 of Prevotellaceae bacterium. Classification (GTDB taxonomy): domain Bacteria; phylum Bacteroidota; class Bacteroidia; order Bacteroidales; family Paludibacteraceae; genus W0P28-013. Next base: position 4,967 of record JACJXJ010000015.1, on the reverse strand, counting down.
ATAGCTGCTTTAGCCAGTTGGGGTATCGCTTTGTGCGAATATTTAATCATGGTGCCCGCCAATCGAGTGGGGTTTACGGTGTACAGTTTACCTCAACTTAAAATTATTCAAGAAGTTATCTCGCTAACTATTTTTATTCCTTTTGCCGTATTTTATATGAATCAACCTTTTAAGTGGGATTTTGTATGGGCGGCATTGTGTTTAATGGGAGCTGTCTATTTTATGTTTAGGAGTTGATTTATAGAGTTTAATAATTTTCTAAAAACACGATGTGTATGAAAAATTGTAGAACGAATGAAGAAATTGCCAATACGTTAACGCATTTGGTAGGTGTTATTTTTGCACTATCCACAGGTTGGCTGTTGATTGTGCGTAGTATGGATAGTTCTTGGGAGCAATTGTTAGGGATGTCAATTTTTGCGGTTGCTGTATTTTTGATGTACACTGCATCTACAGTGTATCATTGGGCGATGCCAGGTAAGTTAAAGCATTTTTTGCGTCACATCGATCATATTAATATTTATGTGCTCATTGCTGCGTCCTATACACGCCAGTTTGGTTGTGTGTTATTGGTGGACTTTGGGGCTGGGTTGGTTTTTCCGCCATTTGGACTGTTGCTTTGGCTGGTGCTATAGGCAAAGTAATCGCATTAGGTAAACATCCGCGTCTATCACTTACGGTGTATTTACTCATGGGATGGTCTGCTGTATTTGTGGCGGTGCCTATCTGGAATGCTTTTTCCGTACAAGGATTACTTTGGTTTGCCGCTGAAGCTGTTTGTTATACCGTTGGGACTTATTTTTATGCTTATGGCAAAACGCGTCCTTATTACCATGCCATTTGGCATTTATTTGTCTTAGGCGGTACATTGTCGCATTTTATGGTCATGTTGGAACTTATAGCGTAACTGTAAGAAATACGTATGATGAGTTTAAAAATAGGGGACACCATGTGGCGTCCCCTATTTTTATGAGATAGCTTGAAAGAGTTATTTTACAAACTCAATAATATAACCAGTAGTAGCTATACGTTGCATATAAATAGGGCCAGCAATTATTTTATATGATACTGTTGTTGACACGTTGATAATGGCTTGCCCATCTTTTAAATGCGCATTAGCATACATATCAGCGCGTGAATTGCTAGTTAATAGTTTTCTAAACCACCAATAAAAATAATATCCCTTGTAAACATTTAATTGTTTTGAGATAAAACGGGGACTCGTTATTAACGTTTGATAGATTAATTTCATTTATGTTCAACAACTCTAATTACTTATATAAGAAAAAAATTTGATGCTTCGTTTTGGGGTCTTTATCGAATTCTTTCTCTACAATTTCCATCGCTTTTTGCAGGTGGCAAAAATGCCACATTTTGTGGTAATAAACGATTCATTTATGTATTCTATTTTGCTCCATCTGTTCCCCTATGGTTCTATGATTTGCTTCTGTTTTAAAACTTTCGAGATCGGGATAAATGAGTGCGGTTAACTGTCCGTTGCGTTCTACCACCACAGATTCTGTAGTCGATCACATGTGGCATATTATTGAGTTTGTCTTCAATCTTTTCAGGATAAATGTTTTGTCCTGATGCCCCTAGAATCATACTCTTATTACGTCCACGAATAAAAATATTTCCTTTGGCATCGATTACGCCTCGAAGTCCCCTTTGGCATCAATACGCATCCAACCATCTTCAGTGAATATGGCTGCGGTAGCTTCTGGATTTTATATAGTAACCACTCATAACATTGTCACCACGTACCAAAATTTCGCCCACCTTTGTTTTGTTCATCTTCTGAATCAATCTTTACTTCTACGCGATGTACAGCTTTACCACACGAGCGTTTTTCAAATACATCCCAATCTTCATAACCTAAAATAGGCCCACATTCCGTCATCCCGTAACCTACAGTATAAGGGAATTTAATGGCTTTCAAACAGTTTTCAACTTCTCGGTTTAAAGCTGCACCACCAATAATCAAATAACGCAATTCACCTCCAAATGCCCCCATTAGTTTTTCGTGTACTTTCTTCCGAATAACATTCTTGATAAATGGTGTGTACCACAAAATACGCATCACAGGTTTGTGGATAACGGGGAAAATGGTCTTTTTGAAGATTTTTTCAATAACTAATGGTACAGTCAAAATCATGTATGGATGTACATCAGTAAATGCTTTCATCAATACTTGTGGTGACGGTGTCTTGCTTAAAAAATAAACGTGACAGCCACCAGCCAATTGGTATACAAATTCGAATGTAAGCCCAAACATGTGTGCCAGTGGTAGCATGGAAATCATGCTCCAGCCTGCTTTGTTTGGAATACGATCTTGACCAAATTGTACATTAGAACTTATGCTGCGATAACTTAATACTACACCTTTAGGGTCACTCGTTGTGCCCGAAGTGTAATTGATTAAAGCAGGTTCATCAAGATTGTCTTGTGGGTAAGATACCTCCATCACCGAAAATCCTTTCGGATATTTTTCGTTAAAAGCTGTCTCCCAATTGTTGTAGGCGTGAGTTAATTTGTCGGTACGTGACTCTAACAATTCAAATTGGTTCATGGAGATAACACCTCCCAATGCAGGCATCGCATTCATGTCTATGGCATTCCAAACAACTGGTCCTACCAATAAACATTTGGCATCAGAATGATTTACTAAAGCATGAATACTTTCTGGTTGAAAATCTGGTAAGATGGATACTGCAATGGCCTCGTAACTGGTGACTGCTAAAAAACTAATAGCCCAGTGAGCGCTGTTACGTCCACATATTGCTACTTTGTCGCCTTTCCGAAGCCCACTTGTGCTGAATAGTACGTGGAGACGTGCTATCTTTTCAGCCATTTGTGCATAAGTGTAAGTTAAATTTCCATCGTAGTCGCTCAATGCGGGACAGTTTGCATTCTGTTTGATGGATGTTTCTAGGTACGAGAGAAAATGTTTGGTTGGTGCTGCCATTGTTACCAATTTAATAATGAAAAATCGAATTGTTTTATAAGTTAAAACACAAAGATACAATTTGTTAGCACTTTTGACAATCAGTTTGATTGGTAAATAGGTGAAAAGTAGTATAATGGTATGAAAAATCATTTATAGGGGTCAATTTCCTATCCAAGGGGTAGAAATTTTAAGTAATTTGGTTTATAGGACGGTTTTTAATAGTCTAGAATTATAAAACTCAGTTTTGAGGTATTTTTTGTCTATATTATTCGAGAAAAAATTGTAATTTTACCACTCAAATTAAAATCATTTATAATCTCAAAAATATGGCAACAGAATTTCATTATCAACATCCGTTCCCTCTAGGTGAGGACAAAACAGAGTATTATTTATTAACCAAAGACTATGTCTCGGTGAGTGAATTTGAAGGTCAACCTATTTTGAAAATTCAAAAAGAAGGATTGACTCAAATGGCTAATGCTGCTTTTCGCGATGTATCCTTTTTATTACGTCGTTCGCACAATGAGCAAGTCGCTAAAATTTTAAAAGATCCGGAAGCAAGTGATAATGATAAATACGTGGCTTTAACGATGTTGCGTAATGCAGACGTGTCAGTTAAGGGTAAATTACCATTGTGCCAAGATACTGGTACCGCTATTATTCATGGCGAAAAAGGACAGCACGTGTGGACGGGTTATTGCGACGAGGAAGCCTTGTCGTTAGGTGTTTTTAAAACTTACACCGAAGAAAATTTGCGCTATTCGCAAAATGCACCACTCAATATGTACGATGAGGTGAATACCAAATGTAATTTGCCTGCCCAAATTGATATTGAGGCTACTGAAGGTATGGAGTACAAATTTTTGTGTGTCACTAAAGGTGGTGGCTCTGCCAATAAGACGTATTTGTACCAAGAAACTAAAGCGTTATTAAATCCAGATACATTAGTTCCTTTCTTGATTGAAAAAATTAAGACATTGGGAACAGCAGCTTGTCCACCGTATCATATTGCCTTTTGTATTGGAGGTACGTCAGCCGAAAAAAATCTATTGACTGTAAAATTAGCTTCTACGCATTATTATGACGAATTGCCAACCACAGGTAATGAATATGGTCGTGCTTTCCGCGATATTGAATTAGAAAAACAGGTATTAGAAGAATCCTATAAAATTGGCTTAGGCGCTCAATTCGGTGGTAAATATTTGGCACATGATATTCGTATTGTACGTTTACCTCGTCACGGTGCGAGTTGTCCAGTGGGCATGGGTGTGAGTTGCTCGGCCGACCGTAATATCAAATGTAAAATCAATAAAGATGGCATTTGGATTGAGAAAATGGACGATAATCCAGCAAGCTTAATTCCTGAAGAATTGAGAAATGCAGGTGAAGGCGATGCTGTAAAAATAAATTTGAATCAACCTATGGCTGATATCTTAAAAGAATTGACTAAATATCCTGTTTCTACGCGCTTATCGTTAAACGGAACTATTATTGTTGGACGCGACATCGCTCATGCCAAAATTAAAGAACGTTTGGATCGCGGTGAAGCTATGCCACAGTATTTGAAAGATCATCCTATTTATTATGCAGGTCCAGCAAAAACACCTGCCGGTATGGCGTGCGGTTCTATGGGACCAACTACGGCTGGCCGTATGGACTCGTATGTGGATTTATTCCAAAGTCATGGTGGAAGCATGATTATGCTGGCCAAAGGTAATCGCAGTCAACAAGTAACTGATGCTTGTAAAAAACATGGCGGTTTTTACCTTGGTTCTATTGGTGGACCAGCGGCTATTTTGGCTCAGAATAACATTAAATCGATAGAATGTGTGGAATATCCAGAGCTAGGTATGGAAGCTATTTGGAAAATTGAGGTGGTTGATTTCCCTGCATTCATCCTTGTGGATGATAAAGGAAATGATTTCTTCAAACAATTACAGCCTGTTTGTGCATGTAAATAATACCTACTTGTAAGGTAATAAAAAATGCCATCGAATTTTCGATGGCATTTTTTATTAAT
>JACJXJ010000014.1 GCA_020636695.1 Prevotellaceae bacterium | reverse complement strand
TAAAAAACATACTTGTCATCTTGTGGGTCGTAAAGCACGAAAGAACCGTCAACATTAAATTGGTCGTAATACCTTTTAAAGTCGTCACGAATTTCAGTCGTCTGTTTTTGCTTACAAGATGTCAGTCCGAGAACCGTTAAAGTCAAAAGAATTATTGTTTGTTTCACTGTCGTCATATTGTTACTGCTAACGTTTTATTTACGTAACTACCCATTAAAAACATTCGTAAATGAATCCCTTATTAAATTTATAATTGCTTATAAATAAGTCATTTATTAAACACGAATAAAAAGCATTTACGAATAGCGTTTTTTGTATGCTGTTGGGTGCAACGAATGTAGCAATTATTTTTTTAATTGGTTACGTTTTTTGTCTTTTTTTTAAGCGTAAAACTAAAAAAGGTTTTGGAATAGACTTCCAAAACCTTTTAAGTGAGCAAAGTAACCGTGTAGGTGTTAATCCATGCGGTGTTTGTAGTCGTTGTAACTGTATTCGCGCAGCAATTCTACGCGGCCGTCGGTGTGGCGCAGCGCTATGGCTGGGTGCGAAATGCCGTTAAATTGCGTGGTTTTCACGGTGGTGTAGTGAATCATATCTTCAAATACCACTCGGTCGCCTACGCGTAGCGGCTGGTCGAAGCTCCAACTGCCTACCACGTCGCCACTCAAGCAGCTATTGCCGCCCATGCGGTACGTTGGTTTATTTGGTTGTTCGTCAGTTGCTCCAATAATGGCGGGTTTGTAAGGCATTTCTAAACAGTCGGGCATGTGGCACGCAAACGACACGTCGAGCATGGCGGTTTTGATGCCGTGATTTTCTACAATGTCCTGCACGGTGCTTACCAATACGCCTGTGCGCCACGTAAATGCGCTGCCTGGTTCTAATATCAGTTGTAAATTAGGATAACGGCTGTTGAATGTGCGGAGCAATTGAATGAGGTGTTCAGTGTCGTAGCCTGCTTTGGTCATCAAGTGGCCGCCGCCCATGTTCAACCACTTGATTTGTGGCAAGAAATGTCCAAAACGTTGTTCCACCACTTGTAGCGTTTGTTCCAAGTCGTACGAAGTCGATTCGCACAAAGTATGAAAATGCAATCCTTCGATGCCGTCGGGCAATTGTGTGCCGAGTTCGTTGGCAATAATGCCCAATCGCGATCCGGGCGCACAGGGGTTGTATAAATCGGTTTCTACTACCGAAAATTCAGGATTGATGCGCAGTCCACACGAAATGCCTTGCGCTCTAGCTGCTGCGCCGAACTTGGCGTATTGCGCCAACGAATTGAACGTGATGTGGCTACTGCAAGCGGCAATCGTCGCGAATTCTTGGTCGGTATAAACAGGTGCGTAAGTGTGTGCTTTGCTGCCCATCTCTTCGTAAGCCAAGCGTGCTTCGGAGAGCGAACTGGCGGTAGAGTAGGGAATGTATTCGCGAATGATAGGAAATGTTTTCCATAAGGCGAATGATTTGAACGCCAAAATAATTTCGACGTTGGCGCGCTCTTTCACCGATTTAATCAGGGCGAGATTACGGCGCAATAAAGTTTCTTCCATCACATAACAAGGCGATGGAATTTGTGTATAATCGAAGGATGTGAACGTATTCATAGTGTTATTTTTTACGGAAATAATAGTTCCAATGCCATATAAAATGGATAATGCCAACTACAGACATGGCAATACCAAAATCGACATGCCACGTTAAATAGCTTTTGAAAAATTCGGTATCGAGTTCATAATTAATCAAAACCACCAACCATAAACCGAGCAATGCAGACACAAGGAAGGTGATGAGTAATAGGTAGTTCCAAATTTTACGATGGGTTATTTTTTTGTAGCGTTTGGTTTTGACTAATAATAACGAAACACCGTATAAAATGAGTGTGCCAGCTATAATTTCTAATAATAGATAACTGGTTTCCTCTGTTTCGGGAGTCGATAAACCGCCGTGGTCGCAAAAACCATCGCCATTTTCGTCGACCATACGACCGCATTCGCCTTGGCAATCTATTTTCCCTTTTCTACAATCGGGTTCAGCCATTCCTGTGGTACACCCAATTATACATAATGTAATGAGTAATAGTAATTTTTTCATAATTGTTTGGAATTGAGTTTGTTTGCTGTCTCCTCTAAGGCGTCGAATGATAAAAATGGTAAATAATGCGTTACTTGTTTCACGGGTGTGTACAAATACGATTCGGTCAATGTTTTTGATTCAACTAGTGTTAAATGATTATTGATCATGGTAAATGCATTAAGTAAAATACTTAAAATCAATGCAAATTTCAATAAACCGAAGGCACCACCGCCTAATTTGTTAATCCAGCCTAAACTGACTAATTGCATGAGTTTTTCGAGCATGAAAGCTACCACATTCAAGCCAACAGCCACCACGACAAAAATAACTAAATAGGATACAGGAACCAGTACTTTTTCGGAGTAATTAAGCCATGTTCCGAGCCAATGGCTCAAATCGGGTGCCCATAAACGAGCGATGTAAATGCCTAAAATAATGCCCAACAACGAAGCCAGTTCTTTAAACAAGCCTTTGACCAATCCATTAATTAAGCCATAGGCCAATGGAATCAATAAAAGTATATCTAATGTATTCATATTCGGTTATAAATAAACGGTTGATAAGCAAATATCTATTTACTTACCAACCGTTACTATTATTGTCTGTTTCGTTATGCGAAACGGTGGGTTACCACTTGTTTTACAAGCTCTTTTTTACTTCTACTTCTTCGTAGCTTTCTATAATGTCGCCCACTTTAATATCGTTATAGTTGGCAATGTTTAAACCGCATTCAAATCCATTTCCTACTTCTTTCACGTCGTCTTTCATACGTTTGAGCGAAGCCAATTGACCAGTGTATACCACAATACCGTCGCGGATAAGTCGAATTTTGTTATTACGTTTAATTTTACCTTCTTTTACAATACAACCAGCGATTGTTCCTACTTTGGTAATGTTGAATGTTTCGCGAATTTCCAACGTAGCAGTAATTTCTTCCTTAATATCTGGTGAAAGTAAACCTTCCATAGCATCTTTCAACTCTTCGATAGCATCGTAGATGATAGAATACAAACGAATATCTACTTCTTCGCGTTCAGCAAGTCGGCGTGCATCCGATGATGGACGTACTTGGAAACCAATGATAATAGCATTGGAAGCAGCGGCTAACATAATATCAGATTCAGATATTTGTCCCACAGCTTTGTGTATCACATTCACTTGGATTTCTTCGGTCGATAGTTTGATTAAAGCATCTGATAATGCTTCGATAGAACCATCCACGTCACCTTTCACAATCACATTCAATTCATGGAAATCACCTAATGCACGACGACGACCAAGTTCTTCGAGTGTTAAGTGTTTAGAAGTACGCAAACCTTGTTCACGTGCTAATTGTTCACGTCGTGTGGCAATGTCGCGTGCCTCATGATCTTGATCAAAGACGTTGAAGTTATCACCAGCTTGTGGTGCACCATTCAAACCTAAAATAATAACTGGTTCAGCAGGTTTTGCTTCTTTAATACGTTGGTTACGCTCATTGAACATGGCTTTAATACGACCATGTGCTGTACCTGCTAATACAACATCACCCATATGGAGTGTACCATTGCTTACGAGTACTGTTGCTACATAACCACGTCCTTTATCCAGTGTGGATTCGATAACCGAACCTGTGGCTTTACGATTTGGATTGGCTTTTAAATCCAATAGTTCCGCTTCAAGTAACACTTTTTCAAGTAATTCTTTTACGCCATCTCCTTTTTTAGCTGAAATATCTTGTGATTGATATTTACCACCCCATTCTTCTACCAAATAGTTCATAGCAGCTAATGCTTCCTTAATTTTATCAGGATTGGCATTTGGTTTATCTACCTTATTGATAGCAAATACAATTGGTACGCCAGCAGCCGAAGCGTGGTTGATAGCTTCTATGGTTTGAGGCATGATGCCGTCGTCGGCAGCTACAATAATGATGGCGATATCAGTTACTTTAGCACCACGAGCACGCATAGCGGTAAACGCTTCGTGACCAGGCGTATCTAAGAATGTGATGCGACGTCCGTCGTCCAATTTTACATTGTAGGCACCTATGTGCTGTGTAATACCACCAGCTTCACCTGCAATTACATTCGCTTTACGAATATAGTCAAGCAACGAAGTTTTACCGTGGTCAACGTGTCCCATAACGGTGACAATTGGCGAACGTGGTTGTAACTCTTCTTCTTTATCCTCAACTTCGCTAATAGCATTTACTACATCAGCACTTACAAATTCTGTTTTAAAACCAAATTCATCAGCTACAATATTGATAGTTTCGGCATCCAAGCGTTGATTGATGGATACAAACAAACCTAAATTAAAACATGTTTGGATAACTTGTGTTACAGGCACATTCATCATTGTAGCTAATTCGTTGGCAGTTACGAATTCTGTCAATTTCAAGATTGATTCTGCTTGACGTTCAGCATCGGCTTGATCCTGAATACGTTGCAGATTCATTTCTCGTTTATTTTTGCGGTATTCAGCCGACTTTTTATTGCCCTTTTTACCTTGAGTTAAACGCGCCAATGTCTCTTTTACTTGTTTGGCTACATCTTCTTCATTTACCTCGGCTACGTGTGGAGAGCGTTTAACAAACTTCTTGTTATTACCTGCGCCTCCAGCATTGTTATTGGTGGTAGCATATACAGATTTGTTTATTTCTATACGCTCATTACCTCCTATACGTTTACGTTTTTTCTTGGCATCTTCTGAATTTAAGTCTGCTTTCAGAACGAGGTTAGGCATGTTCGATTTCTTAGGAACAACAGTGGCTGCGTCAGTTATAGGTGCTTTTACGATAGGTTTCTTTTTTTGAAACTCTACACGTTCTTTGTCAATGCGTTCTTTACGTTTTTCTTCTTTGCTCTTTTTAGCAGGGCGAGTGGAGTTGTTTATAGCGTCTAAGTCTATTTTACCAACCATTTTGATATGGTTTTCCACTTCTACTTTACGTAACGTAAACACGTCGTTAGAAGGTGTTGTTGGCACTTCTACAGGTTCTGGTTTTACAACTTCTGGTTGTTTTACTTCCACTGGTTTGGGAGTTATTACCACTTTTTCTTTTACAGGCTCAGGAACCACTACCACAGGTGCAGGTTTTGGTTCTACTGGAGCAGGTTTGGGCGCCACTACTTCTTCCACTTTAGGTTCTTCAGCTTTTGCTTTAGGTTTACCAATACTATCTAAATCAATTTTAGCTACGGGCTTGAAGTGTGGACGTTCAATTTCAATTTTGACTTCTTCCACTTTTTCTACTACAGGAGCTTCTTCTACCACTTTCTCTTTCTCTTGGCGTAAGTGATTTAGGCGGTCAGCTTCTAATTTTACTGTTTCGGCTGTGCTAAACTCTTTGACAAGCAATGCTTCTTGCTCATCAGTTAGTTTGGTATTCGGGTTGTTTTCCAACTGTTCCCCTTTTTTATTGAGGAACTCTACCGCAGTGGAAAGTCCAATGTTTAGTTTTTTTATTACCTGTGCTAATCGTGCCATATTTTGAAATTGAAATGTTTTTAAAAGATAGATGTTACTCTGATTCAGAGTGTGCTAAACCTATTGCTTAGCGTGTGTGTATAGTTATTCTGCGTCGAATTCAGCGTGCAAAATTTTTAATACATCATCGACAGTTTCCTCTTCAAGGTCGGTGCGACGAATTAATTCTTCGCGTGCAATAGCCAATACGCTTTTAGCGGTATCGCAACCAATGCTCTTCAATGCGTCAATAATCCATTGGTCGATTTCATCGCTAAATTCATCCAAATAGATATCTTCGCTATCCAATGTTTGATCATCGCGAAATACGTCGATAGTGTAACCACATAACATGGTTGCCAATTTGATATTTGAACCGCCTTTACCAATGGCTAATGAAACTTCTTCTGGTTTCAAATAGACACTGGCTTTTTTATTCTCGTGGTCAAATTCGATCGAGGTTATTTTGGCTGGGCTTAAAGCACGTGCCACGAATAAACCTAAATTATTGGTATAGTTGATAACGTCAATATTTTCGTTACGCAATTCACGTACAATACCATGAATACGTGTGCCTTTTACGCCCACGCAAGCTCCTACTGGATCGATACGATCGTCGTATGATTCTACGGCAATTTTAGCGCGTTCGCCAGGAATACGAGCAATTTTTTTGATAGTAATCAATCCGTCGTGAATTTCAGGTACTTCCAATTCGAACAGACGTTCCAAAAATAGAGGAGAGGTACGTGAAAGATAGATTTTAGGATTGTTATTTTTATTTTCCACTTTATCAACCACGGCACGAACTACTTCACCTTTGCGGTAGAAATCACTTGGGATTTGTTCCGTTTTTGGCAATAACATTTCGTTACCTTCATCGTCGAGCAAAAGAATCTCTTTTTTCCAAACTTGATAAACTTCTCCAGTTACCACTTGGCCTACCATTTCTGAGTAGCGACTAAAAAGACCATCTTTTTGAATGTCGAGAATTTTAGATGCTAATGTTTGACGTAAATTTAACACAGCACGACGACCAAATGATAAGAAATCTACTTGGTCGGTTACTTCTTCACCCACTTCGTAATCTTCTTCAATTTTTTTAGCATCCGTCAATGAAATCTCCAAATTAGGATCGGTCAACTCATCATCTTCAACTACTGTACGGCTGCGGAAAATTTCACAGTCGCCCTTGTCAGGGTTGATAATAACGTCGTAATTCTCGTCAGAGCCGAACATTTTCGAGATAACACTGCGAAAAGACTCTTCTAAGATAGAAATCATCGTAGAGCGGTCGATGTTTTTAAGCTCTTTAAACTCCGCGAAGGTGTCAATTAAATTGACATTTTCAGTTTTAGCCATAGTTATTTAAACTTAATTATATGTTTGGTATATTTTACAGAATCATAATGCAAGATGATATCTTCCTTGTGCAACACTTTGCGTTTTGCTCCTTCAGGTTTTACCATTTTTTCTACGGTAACAGTAAATGTGTCGGGAGTTACTTCGGTGAGGATACCAGTTATTTTTTTGCCTTCTTTGGTCAATACATCTACTTCGTTACCTTTGTTTTTGTGATATTGCTCAATCACTTTAAATGGAGCTGTAAGACCTGCCGAACCTACTTCTAGTTCGTAATCTTCCACTTCACGGTCGAGTTGAGACTCAATATGACGGCTTAGTTCTGCACAAAAATCAATATTGACACCATTTTGAGTGTCAATTTCTACTACAATGTGATTACTAGTCGACACGGTAACATCTACCAAAAAATAGTCAGAAAGCGCTATTTTATCGTTAACTAATTGTTTTATAGTCTCTTTATTAATCATAACTTGTAATGTATTGTACGAAGAAGGGGACTTTTCGAGTCCCCTACACACGTTTCATAATCAACGCTACAAAGGTAATAAAAATATTTTAATTACCAAATACTCACCGTTTTTTGTCGAAATTGGTGTAAGGATTTAATTGGTGTTGGATTATAAATAACAATGGCCACTCTGTTGAGCGGCCATTGTTTGAGTTGCATGGGTGAATTAGTGAATATTTTCTACTATTTCGTCCATATCCGTAATTGATTTATTGATATCTAGCGAGCGTTCGTAGTCATCTTTCGATGCTACTACAAATTTATCGTATTCACGTAAACCTGTACCTGCTGGAATTCGTAAACCAACAATCACATTTTCTTTCATACCTTCCAATTTGTCAACTTTGGCATTGATTGCAGCCTCGTTGAGTACTTTGGTAGTTTCCTGGAACGATGCAGCCGACATAAAGCTCTTAGTTTGGAGAGCGGCACGAGTAATACCTTGTAACATCTGTCGCGATGTTGCTGGCATAGCGTCACGTACTTCAACTAACTTCAAGTCACGACGTTTAAGAGCACTGTTTTCGTCACGCAATTTGCGTGCGGTAACAATTTGTCCTGGTACTAAATTGGCTGAATCGCCAGCTTCTACTACCACTTTTTTGCCCCAAATACGATCGTTTTCTTCCATGAATTCGATTTTATCGACTACTTGGTTTTCCAAGAAACGTGTATCGCCTGGTTCAGCTATTTCAACTTTACGCATCATTTGACGTACGATGACTTCAAAGTGTTTGTCGTTGATTTTCACACCTTGCAAACGGTATACATCTTGTACTTCGTTTACTATGTATTCTTGAACGGCGGTAGGTCCTTTAATTGCCAAGATATCAGATGGTGTAATAGCACCGTCAGAAAGTGGAGTTCCTGCGCGTACGTAGTCACTTTCTTGAACTAATATTTGTTTTGACAATGGAACCAAGTATTTTTTCTCTTCTCCAGTTTTGGAAGTAATGCTAATTTCGCGGTTACCACGTTTGATTTTTCCGAAGTTTACTTCGCCATCAATTTCAGCCACTACAGCTGGATTCGATGGGTTACGTGCTTCAAATAATTCAGTTACACGTGGCAAACCACCGGTGATATCACCTGCGCTACCTACGGCACGTGGTATTTTTACCAACAAGTCACCAGTTTTCACTTCATTCTTGTCGTCTACTACCATGTGAGCACCCACTGGTAAGTTGTAGGTTTTTAAAATATCACCAGCTTTGTTCACAATGTGAACCGATGGTACTTTAGTTTTATCTTTCGACTCGATAATTAATTTTTCGCGTAAGCCAGTAGCTTCATCCGATTCTACTTTATAGGTTACGTTTTCAATCATACTTTCAAAGTCGACTTTACCTTCAACTTCCGAAATAATTACGGCATTGAATGGATCCCATTCGCAAATTTTATCTCCTTTTTTCACGGCTGAACCGTTAGGGAAGAAGAGTTTAGAACCGTAGTTAATATTTTGAGTAGTCAGTGCAATTTTTGTATTTGGGTCGACGATACGAGATTCAGCTTGACGGCTAACTACCACTTGATATGGTTTACCAGCAGCATCAGTAGCTTCTACAGTACGTAATTCGTCGATTTCCAAGATACCATCGTAACGTGCTACCATGTTCGATTCTGCAGCAATATTTGAAGCCACACCACCGACGTGGAATGTACGCAAAGTCAACTGAGTACCAGGCTCACCAATAGATTGTGCTGCGATAACACCTACAGCTTCACCTCTATGAACCATACGACCTGTTGCCAAGTTACGACCATAACATTTAGCACAAACACCATGTTTAGATTCACACGTTAATACTGAACGGATTTCAACACGTTCAATTGGTGATTCTTGAATAATTTTAGCAGCTGCTTCTTGAATTTCGTCTCCTGAAGCTACAATCAATTCGCCCGTGATTGGGTGGAAAATATCATGCACAGAAACACGTCCTAAGATACGTTCGTATAATGAAGCAACTACTTGCTCTTTGTTCTTCAACTCGGTAGCAATCAAACCACGCAATGTACCGCAATCTTCTTCGTTGATAATCACATCGTGTGAAACGTCAACCAAACGACGAGTTAAGTAACCAGCATCGGCAGTTTTCAAAGCGGTATCGGCCAAACCTTTACGAGCACCGTGGGTAGAAATAAAGTATTCCAATACCGACAAACCTTCTTTAAAGTTCGCCAAAATTGGGTTTTCAATAATTTGTCCACCTTCGGCACCAGCTTTTTGAGGTTTTGCCATCAAACCACGCATACCTGATAACTGACGAATCTGTTCTTTAGAACCACGTGCTCCAGAATCCAACATCATGTATACAGAGTTGAAACCTTGGTTATCGTTTGCCAATTGGTTGATAACGACTTTTGCCAATTTGCTATTGACTTCAGTCCAAGTATCGATGATTTTATTGTAACGTTCGTTATTGGTAATAAAGCCCATGTTATAGTCAGCCATAATGCTTTCTACATCATCGTAACCTTTTTGTACCAACGCTTCTTTTTCTTCTGGAATAATAACGTCCGATAGGTTGAACGACAAACCACCACGGAATGCCATTTGGTAACCTAAGTTTTTGATATCATCCAAGAATTGAGCAGTACGAGCCACACCACACGTTTCGATTACGCGAGAAATGATGTTACGCAATGATTTTTTAGAAAGTAGTTCGTTGAGGTAACCAACTTCATCAGGAATGAATTTGTTTACAATCACACGACCTACTGTTGTTTCCTCAATCATACGTACAACAGGTTTTCCGTTTTCATCAATATCTTTCGTTTTAACCGAAATGATAGCGTGAATATCTACTTTTTTCTCATTATAAGCGATTTCTACCTCTTCAGGAGAATAGAATTTCAAACCTTCGCCAAGCGCGCCTTTACGTGGTTTTGTAATATAATACAAACCAAGCACCATATCTTGCGATGGCACTGTGATAGGTGCACCGTTAGCTGGATTTAAAATATTATGTGAAGCAAGCATCAACAATTGTGCTTCCAATACAGCTTCATTACCAAGTGGTAAGTGAACAGCCATTTGGTCACCATCAAAGTCGGCATTGAACGCCGTACAAGCCAATGGGTGCAATTGAATAGCTTTACCTTCAATCATTTTTGGTTGGAATGCCTGAATACCTAAACGGTGCAAAGTTGGAGCACGGTTTAATAATACAGGGTGTCCTTTCATTACATATTCTAGGATATCCCAAACCACAGGATCTTTACGGTCGATAATCTTTTTAGCCGATTTTACGGTTTTAACAATACCGCGTTCAATCAGTTTACGGATAATAAATGGTTTGAAAAGTTCGGCTGCCATATCTTTTGGGATACCGCATTCGTGCATTTTCAATTCTGGACCAACGACGATTACCGAACGAGCGGAATAATCGACACGTTTACCCAATAAGTTCTGACGGAAACGACCTTGTTTACCTTTCAAACTATCCGAAAGAGATTTCAATGGACGGTTTGAATCGGTTTTCATTGCACTTGATTTGCGTGAGTTGTCAATCAATGAATCGACAGCTTCTTGCAACATACGTTTTTCGTTACGTAAGATTACTTCTGGTGCTTTGATTTCGATTAAGCGTTTTAAACGATTATTACGGATAATAACGCGACGATATAAGTCATTCAAATCTGATGTAGCAAAACGACCACCATCCAATGGAACCAATGGACGCAATTCTGGTGGAATAACCGGGATAGTTTTCAAAATCATCCATTCAGGACGGTTTTTGTGACGTGCTCCGCGGAAAGATTCTACAACTTGCAAACGTTTTAAAGCTTCTGCTTTACGTTGCTGTGATGAATCGGTATCAGCTTTGTGACGTAATTCGTATGATAATTTATCTAAATCTAAGCGACAAAGCATATCGTAGATAGCTTCAGCACCCATTTTAGCGATAAATTTATTAGGATCGGTATCTTCCAGCATTTGGTTTTCGCGTGGAAGTTTGTCCATCAATTCTAAATATTTGTCTTCATCAATTAATTCGCCTTCTACTACTGGCTCTCCTTCTGATTCTGCTAAAATACCTGCTTGAATCACCACATATTTTTCGTAATAGATGATTGAATCAAGTTTTTTGCTAGGCATTCCAAGAAGGTAACCAATTTTGTTTGGCAATGAACGGAAGTACCAAATATGTGCCACAGGCACAACCAACTGAATGTGTCCGGTACGTTCGCGGCGAACTTTTTTCTCAGTTACTTCTACACCACAACGGTCGCAAACGATTCCTTTGTAACGAATACGTTTGTATTTACCGCAGTGACATTCGTAGTCTTTCACTGGTCCAAAAATACGTTCGCAGAACAAACCATCACGTTCTGGTTTGTAAGTACGATAGTTGATGGTTTCAGGTTTCAACACCTCGCCATACGACGATTCAAGAATTTCCTCGGGCGATGAAAGCCCGATGGAAATCTTGGTGAAATTATTTTTGATCTTATTTTCTCTTTTAAATGCCATATTCTTATTGAAATTTGTAAGATGTAAAAATTCGGTTTAATGTAGAAATAATAAACTTATTCCAAATTAACACTTAAACCTAAACCTTTCAACTCGTGTAATAATACGTTCAGTGATTCCGGAATACCAGGTTGTGGCATTGGATCGCCTTTCACAATGGCTTCGTAAGCGCGAGCACGGCCCATCACATCATCCGATTTTATAGTCAAAATTTCCTGTAAAATGTAAGATGCACCAAATGCTTCGAGTGCCCAAACCTCCATCTCACCAAAACGTTGACCACCAAATTGAGCTTTACCACCCAATGGTTGTTGTGTAATAAGTGAGTAAGGTCCAATAGAACGTGCGTGCATTTTATCTTCAACCATGTGGCCTAATTTCAAGAAGTAAGTCACACCTACAGTAGCAGGTTGGTCAAAGCGTTCACCAGTACCACCATCGTAAAGGTAAGCTTTACCATAACGTGGTACACCAGCTTTGTCACACCATTCATTCAAATCATCTAGGTTTGCACCATCGAAAATTGGAGTCGCAAATTTCATACCTAATTCCTTGCCTGCCCAACCAAGTACAGCTTCGAAAATCTGTCCAAGGTTCATACGAGAAGGTACACCAAGTGGATTCAAAACGATATCTACTGGAGTTCCATCTTCAAGGAATGGCATATCTTCTTGACGAACAATTTTCGAAACGATACCTTTGTTACCGTGACGACCTGCCATTTTATCACCAACGCGAATTT
This sequence comes from Prevotellaceae bacterium, assembly GCA_020636695.1. Classification (GTDB taxonomy): domain Bacteria; phylum Bacteroidota; class Bacteroidia; order Bacteroidales; family Paludibacteraceae; genus W0P28-013. The sequence goes on along the minus strand of JACJXJ010000014.1, from coordinate 21,984 downwards.
TACGTTTTTTAGCAATATAAACTTTGGCTAATTGAATGATTCCAGATGGAAGTTCATCACCAATAGTTACATTGAATTTTTTACGTTTTAATTTAGAATCGCATTCTTTGTATTTTTTCAAGTAATTGATTACGATATCTCTAATCATATCGTTTTTATGTGGGTCTGTTGTCCATTTGGTCAATTGAACCACGTTATAATCAATCTCGTTGAGTAATTTTTGTGTAAACTTCACGCCTTTAGGAATGAGGTCTGTGCCTAAGAAATCTTTAACACCTTGCGATGTTTTACCGTTGGTGATAGTAATTAATTTGTCAATTAATTGAGCTCTTAATGCACTTACTTCTCTTTCGAATTCAGCATCTAATTTTGCTAAAATCTCTTTATCCGTGTTGCGTGATTTACGATTACGTTGTGCTTTAGAATAAAGTTCTTTGCCAATAACGACACCTCTTAATGAAGGTGAAGCTTTCAACGAAGCATCTTTAACATCACCAGCTTTGTCACCAAAGATAGCACGTAACAATTTTTCTTCAGGTGTTGGATCGGTTTCACCTTTTGGAGTGATTTTACCAATCAAAATGTCGCCTGGTATTACGTGAGCACCAATACGGATAATACCGTTTTCGTCCAAATCTTTAGTAGCGTCTTCGCTAACGTTTGGAATGTCAGAGGTTAACTCTTCCATACCACGTTTAGTTTCGCGCACTTCAAGTGTATATTCGCTTACGTGAATAGAGGTATAAACGTCTTCACGAACTACGCGTTCATTGATAACGATAGCATCCTCATAGTTGTAACCTTTCCAAGGCATATAAGCCACTTTTAAGTTGCAACCTAAAGCTAATTCACCATTTTGAGTAGAATAACCTTCTGTCAAAATTTGGTTCAACGTTACACGCTCGCCTTTTTTGACGATAGGACGTAAGTCGATGGTAGTATCTTGGTTGGTTTTTAAGAATTTTGGAAGTGGATATTCTTTTACAGAATCTTCAAAATTCACAAACGCTTCTTCTTCGCTACGATCGTAACGGATACGGATAACGCTTGCATCAACAAATTCCACCACGCCATCACCTTCGGCCATAATTTGGGTACGTGAATCAGCGATAAGCTGACGTTCGATACCTGTTCCAACGATTGGGGCTTCAGGGCGCAACAATGGTACGGCCTGACGCATCATGTTAGATCCCATCAATGCACGGTTTGCATCATCGTGTTCCAAGAATGGAATCAAGGCTGCTGCAATAGAGGCGATTTGTTGTGGAGCAACGTCCATCAAATCTACTTCTGTTGGAGGCACCATTGGGAAGTCAGCTTCCAAACGAGATTTAACCTTGTTACGAATAAATTTACCATTGTCATCGAGTGGTGCGTTACCTTGTGCTACTACTAAATCTTCTTCTTCTTCAGCAGTCAAGTAAGTTACACCTTCAGCCGATAAATCAACAGTTGAGTTTTCTACTTTACGATAAGGCGTTTCGATGAATCCAAGCTCGTTGATTTTAGCATACACACACAATGAAGAAATCAAACCAATGTTTGGTCCTTCAGGTGTTTCAATAGGGCAAAGACGACCATAGTGTGTATAGTGAACGTCACGAACTTCGAAACCTGCACGGTCGCGGCTCAAACCACCAGGCCCGAGGGCTGACAAACGACGTTTGTGAGTGATTTCTGCTAATGGATTGGTTTGATCCATAAATTGCGAGAGCGCATTGGTACCGAAAAACGAATTGATAACAGACGAAATTGTTTTAGCGTTAATCAAATCGATAGGCGTAAATACTTCGTTGTCACGTACATTCATACGTTCACGAATAGTACGAGCCATACGAGCTAAACCAATGTTGAATTGTTGATAAAGTTGTTCACCTACAGTACGTACACGACGGTTACTTAAGTGGTCAATATCATCCACATCTACTTTGGAATTGATCAGTTTAATCAGATATTTGATAATTTCAATAATATCTTCTTTGGTCAATACACGAACACCCATATCTGTTGTCAGATTGAGTTTTCTATTGATTCTATAACGACCAACTTCGCCTAAGTCATAGCGTTTTTCAGAGAAGAAAAGACCATTAATCGTTTCGCGAGCAGATGCGTCATCGGCAGGTTCTGCATTACGCAATTGACGATAAATGTGTAACACGGCTTCTTTTTCAGTGTTACTAGGGTCTTTTTGTAAAGTATTATAGATAATCGCAAAATCATCCACATTTTGATCTTCTCTGTGAAGCAAAATAGTTTGATTTCCCGATTCGATAATGTCGTCGATATGATTTGATTCGATGATAGTTTCGCGGTCGATAAGTACTTTTGTACGCTCAACGCTTACTACTTCACCGGTATCTTCATCCACAAAATCTTCGGCCCATGTTTTAACAACACGAACTGCCAATTTGCGACCAATTACTTTCTTTAAATTGGTTTTGTTTACTTTTACTTCTTCTGCTAAACCGAATGTTTCCAAAATATCTTGGTCACTTTCGTAGCCGATGGCACGTAGCAGGGTAGTAACAGGTAATTTTTTCTTACGGTCGATGTAAGCGTACATCACATTATTGATATCCGTAGCAAATTCAATCCACGATCCGCGGAAAGGAATGATACGTGCAGAATAAAGTTTTGTACCGTTAGCATGTGTGCTTTGACCGAAGAATACACCAGGAGAACGGTGTAATTGCGACACAATAACACGTTCTGCACCATTGATAACAAATGTACCTTTGGCGGTCATGTAAGGGATAGGTCCCAAGTACACATCTTGGATAACCGTATCAAAATCTTCATGATCTGGATCGGTGCAATATAATTTTAATTTGGCTTTTAATGGAACACTATAAGTTAAGCCACGACGGATACACTCGTCGATAGAGTAACGGGGAGGATCAACATAATAATCGAGGAATTCGAGAACGAAATTATTACGTGTATCTGCTATTGGAAAGTTTTCAGCAAATACGCGGTACAATCCCTCATTTTTTCTTCTTTCTGGAGGAGTATCTAGTTGGAAGAAATCTCTAAATGATTTAAGTTGTACTTCCAAGAAGTCAGGGTAGGCCAACTGATCTTTAATGGAGGCAAAACTCGTTCTTTGATTTTCAGTATTTGAAGACATTTATTAGTGTGTATTAGTTGAACTTATTTGTTATACATAAAAAGGTTTAGAGTCCCGTTTGAGCGGGATTCTAAACCGTAATACCCTGAAAACCAGGATTTAGACTTACTTAAGTTCAACTTCAGCGCCTGCTTCAGTCAATTGCTTTTTAAGAGATTCAGCCTCTTCTTTAGCAACACCTTCTTTAACAGGAGCTGGAGCAGCGTCTACGATATCTTTAGCTTCTTTCAAGCCAAGACCGGTAAGTTCTTTTACTAACTTAACGATTGCCAATTTGTTGGCACCAGCTGATTTCAAAATAACATCAAATGATGATTTTTCTTCAACTGCTTCAGCAGCAGCAGCAGGACCAGCAGCAACAGCAACAGCTGCAGCAGCAGGTTCGATACCGTATTCATCTTTCAAAATTGCGGCTAACTCATTTACTTCTTTAACGGTAAGGTTAACCAATTGTTCTGCAAAAGCTTTCAAATCTGCCATTGTAATAATAATTTATGTGTTTGTAATTTTGTTTTTGTAAATAATTAATTTCTTTCAGAGAGTGTTTTCAACACGCCATGAATTGTAGTTCCTCCTGATTGGAGTGCGGACACAACGTTCTTAGCAGGTGATTGCAATAAGCCAATGATATCACCAATAAGTTCGTTTTTGCTCTTAATTGTAATAAGAGTTTCGAGTTGATTTTCGCCAACATACAAGCATTCTTCTACATAAGCTGCTTTCAAAACTGGTTTTTGATTTGCCTTGCTAAATTCTTTAATTAATTTAGCTGGAGCATTACCAGTATTAGAAAACAAAATAGCTGAATTTTGCTTTAATGCTTCAGCCAACGGTGCTGTTTCAATACCATTAGCTTCTAATGCTTTTTGGAATAACGTATTTTTGACAACTAACATTTTGATGTCGCCTTTATTGCAAAGACGTCTCAAATTGCTAACCTGTTCTGCGTTCAATCCTTGCGCTTCAGTAATATAAAAATTACTGTACGATTGGAGAGTTTCCTGTATTTGCGAAATAATTATGCTTTTATCTTCCTTTTTCATACCTTCGTTTTAATTAGTTTTCATCAATTGATTTAGTATCAATTTTGATACCTGCACTCATTGTACTTGAAAGATAAATGCTTTTTACATATGTACCTTTAGCTGAAGATGGTTTCAACTTCATAATAGTATTCATGAATTCTTTCGCATTTTCTACGATTTGTTTTTCGTTGAACGAAACTTTACCGATAGAAGTGTGAATAATACCTGTTTTGTCTACTTTAAAGTCAATTTTACCAGCTTTTACTTCTGTTACCGCTTTACCAACTTCCATGGTTACAGTACCGCTTTTAGGATTTGGCATTAAACCACGAGGGCCTAATACGCGACCAAGAGCACCAATTTTACCCATGATAGCAGGCATAGTGATGATAACATCAATATCTGTCCATCCGCCTTTTATTTTTTCGATATATTCATCGAGACCAACATAGTCAGCGCCTGCAGCTTTCGCTTCGGCTTCTTTGTCAGGAGTACATAATGCAAGAACCCGTACTTGTTTACCTGTACCGTTAGGTAATGAAACCACGCCACGAACCATTTGGTTTGCTTTACGTGGGTCTACACCTAAACGTACATCAATATCCACAGAGGCGTCAAATTTGGTTTTAGTAATTTCTTTAACCAATTTTGCGGCTTCATTGAGAGTATAAGCTTTTCCTGCTTCAATTTTCTCTGCAGCTAACTTTTGATTTTTTGTAAGTTTACCCATTGTTGAATTGAAGTTAAGTGTTAAATATTAGGGAATTCACCTTTAACGGTAATACCCATACTTCTCGCAGTGCCAGCAACCATTGTCATGGCTGACTCTAGTGTGAAACAGTTTAAGTCGGTCATTTTATCCTCAGCAATCTGTTTTACTTGTTCCCAAGTAATTTCAGCCACCTTTTTACGGTTTGGTTCTGCTGAGCCACTCTTCAATTTTGAAGCTTCCAATAATTGGATAGCTACAGGAGGAGTTTTAACGACAAATGTGAATGACTTGTCTGCATAGTACGTAATAACTACAGGTAAAATTTTACCTGCTTTTTCTTGGGTTCTGGCATTGAATTGCTTACAAAACTCCATGATATTGATCCCTTTGGAACCCAAAGCAGGACCAACAGGAGGAGACGGATTTGCCGCACCACCTTTGATCTGTAATTTGATAAGTCCAGCAATTTCTTTAGCCATAATTCTAATTAAGATTTTGTTATTAACATATTAGATTGAGCAACTACACGGGCGTAACCTCGTTGTTTACTCTTTTTCCACTTGCATGAAACCAAGTTCGAGCGGTGTTTTTCGCCCGAAAATTTTCACCATTACTTTGAGTTTTTTCTTCTCATTATTTACTTCTTCGATAACGCCAGAAAAACCACTAAATGGACCAGCAATTACTTTCACATTTTCCCCTACGCTGTAAGGAATAGCGATTTCTTCTCCCATTTCCTGCATTTCGTCAACAGAACCCAAAATACGGGTTACTTCTGATGCACGCAAAGGCATAGGTCGTCCACCAGGAGCTTCACCCAAGAAACCTAACACGTTAGGGATGTTACGCAAGCGTCCCATCGTCTCGTTGGTCATGTTAGCCTCTACAAGTACATAGCCTGGTAAATAACTACGCTCTTTAATTGTTTTCTTTCCGTTACGAATTTGGTAGACTTTTTCCATCGGAATCAAAACCTGAGATACGTATTGCCCAAGATCAGAGGTTCGGATTTCTGCATCAGCATATTCTTTTACCTTGTTTTCTTTGCCACTTACGGCACGCAATACATACCATTTTTTTGTTGTCTCAGACATGATAACCTCCTAGAATTAGAGAACCTTGTTGTAAATAAACGTCATGATGCTTTCAAACCCAGAATCCATTGCCCATACTACAAGTGCAATAAGGAGGGAAGCTACTAAAACAACTACCGCACTGTTGGTCAGTTCTTGTCGTGTAGGCCATGAGGTCTTATGAACAAGTTCTGAATAAGATTCTTTGAAATAATTGATGAGTTTCATAATTCGCAAATAGATTTTTTTTGCACGGGTCGAGAGGCTCGAACTCCCGACACCCGGTTTTGGAGACCGGTGCTCTACCAACTGAGCTAGACCCGTTTATTTTTTAAAAGAAGGAAACAAGTAATCCGAGGATTACTCGTTTCCTATCTGTTTTTATAGTACAGGTACCGTTAGGTATTTGTATTAGTTAAGTAAAGAGGTAATTTGACCAGAACCTACTGTACGACCACCTTCACGGATTGCGAAACGAAGACCTTCGCTGCAAGCTACTGGGTAAATCAATTTTACAGTAATTTCTAAGTTGTCACCTGGCATTACCATTTCAGTTCCTTCTGGTAAAGTAATTTCACCAGTTACGTCCAATGTACGGATGTAGAATTGAGGACGATATTTGTTGTGGAATGGAGTGTGACGACCACCTTCTTCTTTTTTCAAGATATAAACAGAAGCTTTGAATTCAGAGTGAGGAGTTACTTTTCCTGGGTGAGAAATAACCATACCACGTTTGATTTCGTCTTTGTCGATACCACGAAGCAATAAACCTACGTTATCGCCAGCTTCACCAGAATCAAGAAGTTTACGGAACATTTCAACACCAGTTACAACAGATTTTTTACCTTCTGCACCTAAACCGATGATTTGAACTTCCTCACCTACTTTGATAATACCAGTTTCGATACGACCAGTAGCAACTGTACCACGACCAGTAATTGAGAATACGTCTTCAACAGGCATCAAGAATGGTTTGTCAACTGCGCGTTCTGGTAATAAAATCCAGCTATCAACAGCATCCATCAATTCCATTACTTTATCTTCCCATTCTGGAACACCATTCAATGCACCAAGTGCAGAACCGCGGATAACAGGAGTATTGTCGCCATCGAATTCATAGAAAGAAAGCAATTCACGCATTTCCATTTCTACAAGATCAAGCATTTCTGGATCGTCAACCATGTCGCATTTGTTCATGAAAACAACCAAACGAGGAACGTTTACCTGACGAGCTAACAAGATGTGTTCACGAGTTTGTGGCATAGGACCATCAGTTGCAGCAACTACAATGATAGCACCGTCCATTTGAGCAGCACCAGTAACCATGTTTTTAACGTAGTCAGCGTGACCTGGACAGTCAACGTGTGCATAGTGACGGTTAGCAGTTTGGTACTCAACGTGTGCGGTGTTGATGGTGATACCACGTTCTTTTTCTTCTGGAGCGTTATCGATAGAATCGAATGAACGTAATTCAGAAAGTCCTTTTTTTGCAAGTACTGTTGTAATTGCAGCAGTCAAAGTGGTCTTACCATGGTCAACGTGACCGATGGTACCGATGTTTACGTGCGGTTTTGACCTGTCAAATTTTTCTTTTGCCATAACTCAAAATTTATTTAAAAGTGATATAATTAAAATTGTTCAATTATCTTTATTGCTTGTTGAGCTGTTGACGAGGATTGAACTCGTGACCTCTTCCTTACCAAGGAAGTGCTCTACCACTGAGCTACAACAGCGAAAAAAGAGAGCGGAAGACGGGACTCAAACCCGCGACCCTCAGCTTGGAAGGCTAATGCTCTATCAACTGAGCTACTTCCGCATTTTATTCAATAAATAATTAAAAATTACTTTTGAATATAAAAAAGCTCTACTTTTTCGTTGTGGGCAGTGATGGATTCGAACCACCGAAGTCGAAAGACAGCTGAGTTACAGTCAGCCCCATTTGGCCACTCTGGTAACTGCCCAATGTGTGCAATACTTTAATTTTGAGCCTCTTGTCGGATTCGAACCAACGACCCCGAGATTACAAATCACGTGCTCTGGCCAACTGAGCTAAAGAGGCATATCCCATTTAGCCACTCTTCAACAGAGTAGTACTAAAACGGCTTGCAAAGATAGATATTTATTTGATATCTACAAAGAAAAATATAAATTTTCGCTTAATTTCTGTTGAAAACTTTTATAACAGGTTGGTTATAAGTGTTTTTAAGTCTCAATAATGCTCGTCTGACGAGCATTATTGAGACTTATGACGGGCATTTAATATTTGTCTTTTTGTTTTTTGATTTGTTTGTCGAGAGCATCGACGCACTCATCAATGGCTTGTTCAAAAGTGTCGGCCACTTTCGCGGCAAAGAATTCAGCATTGGCAGCTTTAATCTTAATTTCAGCTTCTTTATTATTGTCGGTTTCTGGTTTTACCACTTTTAAATAAATATCTGCGGTAAGAATGCTATCAAACACTTTTTCTAACTTAGTCACTTTTTTTTCGATATAAGCTTCTAATCGTTCGCTTGCATCGAATTTCATCGCTTGAATTCTAATTTCCATAATTCCTCCTCTTTTTTGCCCTTGGGTGGGCTTGTTCGTAAATGTGTTGTAATTGCTCGAACGTGGTGTGGGTGTACACTTCTGTAGCAGCCAAGTTTGCATGCCCGAGTAGTTTTTTTACTGCGTTAATATCGGCTCCATGATTGAGTAACGTGGTGGCAAACGTATGTCGTAATACGTGTGGACTGCATTTGCGTTGTGTGCTAACGGCTGACATGGTGTCGTGCACTATGCGGTACACTAATTTTGGATACAGTTTTTCCCCATTAGTACGCACATATAAATATGGTGTACTGCGTTCTGTTTGCTGGTTGCGTTGCTCTATATAAGTTTGAAAAAAGTTTTTCAGACTTTCGCCAAAGGGAACAATGCGTTCTTTGCTGCGCTTACCGAATACGCGGATGGTGTTTCTGTGAAAATCAATGTCCGTATCCTTTAAGTTGATAAGCTCCGACAATCGTATGCCTGTTTGATAAAACGTTTCAATGATCGCCTCGTTTCGACACGCTTCAAAGTTAGAACAATTTTTGGTATTCGCAAAGGCTTGGTCTAATTCTTTTTCGCTGAAAAAAGAGGGCAGTTTTTTGCTCTTTTTTTGTGAGTTGATTTTTGCCGTTGGGTCAATGGTTACACGCCCTTGTTTTAACAGAAAATGGTAAAAGGATTTTAAAGCGGAAAGCTTGCGATTTACCGTGCGTGCTGATATTCCAGAGTCTCGTAACTCCATGAGCCACGAACGAATGGTTTCCGATTGGATGTTTTGGGGAATGAATTCCTGATGAGATTGTTTCAGAAATTCTTGAAACTGTAAGAGGTCGCTATGATATGACGAAACAGTATGAGAAGAGTAGCTCTTCTCATACTGTAAATATTGCAGAAAGGAATCTATCATAAAAAATAGTAGTTACAACTCTGCAGCTAAAATAGAAGATATTTTCGAATCGAACAAACGTTTCGAACAAAAAATCTTAATCTTCTTTTTGTTGCATGTGTTGTACGTAGATAGCGTGCATTTTTTCTTCGCGAGCTACTACTGAAGGTTTGTCAAATTGTTGACGACGACGAAGTTCTTTTACTACGCCAGTTTTTTCAAATTTACGTTTGAATTTTTTTAGGGCTCTTTCGATGTTTTCGCCCTCTTTAACAGGAACTACAATCATGTTGATGAGTTTTATGATTTGAAATTTTAATAAATCTAAATTCGGGCTGCAAAGGTATTTAATCTTTTTGATTTTTGCAACCTATTTCTAAAAAATTATTTGCAAACAGGAATTTTTTGAATTCTTGCTTCGTGACGACCACCTTCAAAATCGGTTGCTAAAAATGTTTCTACTAATTTAAATGCGAGATCTTGTGGTATAAAACGAGCTGGCAATGTAAGTATGTTGGCGTTGTTGTGTTGGCGTGCCAAAGAGGCTAATTCTTCGTTCCAACAAAGTGCAGCGCGTATGCCTTGGTGTTTGTTTACGGTCATATTGATGCCGTTGCCGCTACCACAAATAGCAATGCCAAAATCGCAAGCTGAGTTTTCTACTGCATTGGCTAATGGATGAGCAAAATCGGCATAGTCGCAACTGTCGGTGCTGTGTGTGCCATAATCATAGACGTTGGCAACACGTGTTTCTAACATTTTGATGATGGCTGATTTGAGTTCGTAACCAGCATGGTCGGATGCAATACCAATAGATAAATGATGTAAAGGTTTCATATTATGTATGTTTTTTTGTGTTATATAAATTCTATGTGCAAAAATACGTATTTATTTCTGGTCGTGTGCAAAAGCAGTCCATCCTTGTGCCTGAATAGCAAATTCTTGTCCATCACGTGTAACAAGAGCTGAACCTTCCGACGCATCGGTGATGTGGCCAATAATATGCACATTGTCTAATTCTTTCACAGCATCGTGTAAATCAAGTGGTACAGTGAACAAGAGTTCGTAATCTTCTCCACCATTGAGTGCTGCGGTAGTAAGGTTTATGTTAAATTCTTCGCACATGGTGGCTGTGACGTAATCAATTGGTAGTTTTTCTTCGTAAATGCGACAACCGACGCCACTTTGATTGCAGATGTGTAATAATTCTGACGACAAACCATCAGACACGTCCATCATAGCGGTTGGAACAATATTCGCTTTGGCTAAATTTTCAATAATATCTTTACGCGCTTCAGGTTTCAACTGACGTTCAAGTATGTACTCTTTGCCAGCAAAATCAGGTTGGAATTCGGGATCTTTTTGACCTCGAAAGACCATTTTTTCACGTTCTAATAGTTGTAATCCCATGTAGGCAGCGCCAAGGTCGCCCGTAACGCACACTAAATCGTTTACTTTGGCACCATTACGATAGACGATTTTGTTTTCGTCGGCTTCGCCTAAGCAGGTGATGCTTAACGTTAATCCCGTAAGTGACGAGGTGGTATCGCCTCCCACTACGTCGACATTGTATTGCTCGCAAGCCATGTAAATGCCGGCATATATTTCTTCGATTTGTTCTAAAGCAAAACGTTTGGAAACACCAATCGTGATAAGCAGTTGTGTGGGTGTGCCGTTCATGGCGCAGATGTCAGAAAAATTGACCATGGCAGCTTTGTAACCTAAATGCTTAAGTGGCGTATAGGTTAAGTCGAAATGAATACCTTCGAGCAAAATGTCGGTTGTGACTAATGCTTTCTTCTTACCAAAGTTGATTACAGCTGCATCGTCACCAACCCCCTTGAGCGATGATTTATTTTTGAGTTTGATTGATTTGGTGAGGTGTTTGATAAGTCCAAATTCGCCCAATGATTCAAGCGTTATTTTTTCTTCGGTTTGTTCTTTCATAAGTCAAAATTCATGAGGTAATACGACCTAATGATTAGGCTCTGCAAAGGTACGCTTATTTTTTGTATCGTGAAAATGGCTTTATATCATTTCTTTGGGTTCTTTGTTGTTGGCAGAGTTTGGGCGCTATTCGTAGTGCTTTCACTATTTTTTATAGGAGCCATATCTTTTTTTCGATAATTCTAATTTTTGATTAACTTTGACGATTGTATTTTTTAATAAAAAGGAAAGATGACTAGAAAGCTTATAACATTGTTTGTGTGCGTGTTAACGGTTTCGTCTGTGATGGCGCAGCGTGATGTTCCTATGTTACAACTACAGAAATTGAATCAAACTCTATATGCCATTAGTAACATGTACGTTGATTCTGTGAAGGTAGATAAATTGGTAGAGGATGCCATTGAAGGCATTTTAACAGAGCTAGATCCGCATTCTACATATATTCCAGCGAAAGAAGTACAACGTATGAACGAAGGTGTGGAAGGTAGTTTTGAAGGTATTGGCATTCAATTTCAAATGTTGAACGATACGCTATTTGTGATACAAACTATTTCGGGCTGTCCAGCAGCAAAAGTGGGTGTATTGCCCGGCGATCGCATGTTAGAAGTGGATGGAATAACCATCGCTGGTGTGAAGAAACCAAATTCTGACATTATGAAATTGTTGCGTGGTAGAAGTGGTACCGATGTAAGCGTGAAAATAAAACGCGCTGGCGTACCAACGGCTATTGATTTTGTGATTACGCGTGGTAAAATTCCTATTTACTCGTTGGATGCTGCTTATATGATTACGCCAACTATTGGTTATGTGAAACTGAATAGTTTCTCGAGCACCACGGTAGATGAGTTTCATAAGGCGATGAAGGAGTTGAGTAAACAAGGCATGCAGCAATTGATTCTCGATTTACAAGGCAATGGTGGTGGTTTGCTTGATGCCGCCATTAAACTGTCCGATGAGTTTTTGAATGCCAATAAGATGATAGTGTATACCAAAGGTTTGAATCAACCACAATCTACGGCTCGTGCTACTGCTTCTGGTGCATTTGAGAATACCGATTTGGTAGTGTTGGTGGATGAATATTCTGCTTCGGCGAGTGAAATTGTGTCAGGTGCTTTGCAAGATTGGGATCGCGCTATTATTGTAGGACGCCGTACGTTTGGTAAAGGTTTGGTGCAACGTCCAATTCCTTTGTTAGATGGTTCGATGATGCGTTTAACGGTGGCTCGTTATTACACGCCAAGTGGTCGCAATATTCAAAAATCGTATGCCGACGGAGCCGAAAAGTATCAAAAAGATTTGATTGAACGCTATAATCATGGAGAATTGCAACATGCCGATAGCATCGCGTTTCCTGATTCTTTGCGTTACCAAACCTTACGTTTAGGACGCACGGTATATGGCGGTGGTGGTATTATGCCCGATATTTTTATTCCACTCGACACCACTAAGTTTACCACGTATCATCGTAATATTGTGGCGAAAGGTGCTTTTAATAAAACGGTAGTAGAATTTATTGAGAAAAACCGCGCTGCACTTAGCAAGAAATATAGCTCGTTTGATGTGTATCAAACTAGTTTTGAAGTTGATGAGCAGTTGCTCAACACCTTGGTTGAAAATGGCACAAAAGCTGGCGTCGTGTTGAATGAAGCAGAATTTGAAATTTCAAAACCCTTGATGCGTTTGCAATTGAAAGCGCTGATTGCGCGCGATGTATTTACCAATGCCGATTATTTCAAAGTGATGAATACAGATGACGCCACGGTGCAAAAAGCGATTGAAGTGCTGAGCGATTATAAAGCCGCTTGGACTAAATTAGAAAAGAATACGAAACGGTGAAAAAGATAGTTGTTTTAGGTCCAGAATCGACAGGGAAAACAGATTTGTGTCGCGCGTTGAGTGACCAATTTGCTAGCCCTTGGATTCCAGAATATGCGCGTGAGTACGTGGCTGGTTTGAATCGTGCTTATACGTATGCCGACGTGGAATTGATTGCACGTCAGCAACGGCACGAGCAAGAAGAGGCCAATCAACTTTATGCCGATGCGGATTATGTTTTTTTTGATACCGATTTGGTGATTACTAAAGTGTGGTTTTTACACGGATTCAATCGGTGTCCTGAGTGGCTGCAATCCGCTTTGGAATCGTCGGAAGTGGATTTGTATTTATTATGTAAGCCTGATATCCCGTGGGAATATGATCCGGTGCGTGAAAATCCAGACATTCGCGAATTTTTATATGATTGGTATAAACGCGAATTGGAAGCACTACACAAACCTTTTGTTGAAATTGGTGGGCTCGGCACAGCGCGCTTGCAAAATGCTATAGCTGCTATTCAAATAGGTAAAGAATAACTTAGTTAACTAATAGAGTATGACACAACATGACGTCATGAATAAGGCCATTGCAGAATTATCAAATATGGATAATTGCCAAGCTTTGTGCCATCAACAAAATGTAGACGCGCCAATACCAAATACGGTGGTGCTCGGGCAAGTGGTTGATATTTTACGCAGTATTTTATTTCCTGGTTATTTTGGTTCGTTATTGGTGGATCCGCAAATGCTCCAGTACCAAATAGGTGTGCGCGTAGAAGAGGTTAATAAACTACTTGTAGAACAAATATTTGCTGGCATTTGTTTTAGCGATCGTACTATTAATTTGGACCAAGCTCGGAAACAAGCCAAAACTATTACGTCTAAATTTATTAGTCGTTTGCCTGCGTTACGTGCACAACTTGGTACCGATGTAGAGGCCACTTATCAAGGCGATCCAGCAGCGCAAAGTTGCATGGAAGTGATTTTTTGTTATCCAGTCATTCGTGCTATCACCAATTACCGTATTGCGCACGAACTGTTACTGTTGGGCGTGCCGCTTATTCCACGTATTATTACTGAGTTGGCGCATTCCGAAACGGGTATTGACATTCACCCAGGAGCCACTATTGGTAGTTATTTTACCATCGATCATGGCACAGGAACGGTGATTGGCGAAACATCCATCATTGGTGAACATGTCAAAATATATCAAGGAGTTACCTTGGGCGCTAAGAGTTTTCCCGTGGATGAGCAAGGCAATCCAATTAAAGGCATTGCGCGTCATCCAGTTATCGAAGATAATGTGATTATTTATGCCAATTCGACCATTTTAGGCCGCATTACCATTGGCAAAAATGCCACCATTGGTGGTAACGTGTGGGTCGATAAAGATGTACCTGCCGATGGCAAAATTTCACAAAAAGGGAAACAGTTGTAGTTTTCACGTTATTATTATTTATTCTATATGAAACAAGAATTTCAAATGGCGGCCAAAACCTTCCGAGGATTGGAAGAAGTTTTAGCAAAAGAGTTGGTTAATTTGGGCGCCAATAATGTGTCGATAGAGCGACGCGTGGTATCATTTACGGGCGATCAACGTATGTTGTACAAAGCCAATTTGTATTGTCGTACGGCGTCACGTATTTTAAAACCGATTGTGTCGTTTAAGGCTACTAACGCCGACGAAGTGTACGAACAGGTGAAGTTGATTGATTGGAGTCAGTATCTCGACGTGAAGAAAACGTTTGCCATTGATGCTACTGTTTTTTCGGAAGAGTTTCGTCATTCTAAATTTGTGACTTATCGTGTTAAAGATGCTATTGCGGACTGGTTTATGGAACGTGAAAATAAACGTCCATCCATTCGTTTAGATAATCCCGATTTATTCCTGAATGTCCATATTTCGCATACGCAATGTACTATTTCGTTGGATAGTTCTGGTGAGTCGTTGCACAAACGTGGTTACCGCGATGCGCAAACCGAAGCACCTATCAACGAAGCCTTGGCTGCTGGTATGTTACTATTGGCTGGTTGGGATGGCAAGTCCAATTTTATTGACCCGATGTGTGGTTCTGGTACGTTTTTGATTGAAGCAGCGTTGATTGCTTTAAACATTCCACCATGTATCTATCGGCAGTCGTTTGCCTTCGAAAAATGGACGGATTTCGATAAAGAATTGTTTGAAGAGTTGTATAACGACGATAGTTTGGAACGTCCCTTTGAGTTTAAAATCATGGGTGCCGATGTATCGCCTCGTGCGGTGAAAATTGCACAAGAAAATATTAAAGCCGCAGGTCTTCACAAATATATTACGGTAGAACAACGCTCTATTTCTGATTGGGAACCACAAGCTGAAACAGGCTTAATTGTAACCAATCCACCGTATGGCGAACGTCTTTTGTCGGACGATTTGTTTGGTTTGTATGCGCAGTTGGGCGAAACTTTGAAACATAAATTTACGGGTTCTACGGCGTGGGTTATTTCGTCGCATGTGGACTGTTTACAACGTGTGGGATTACGCCCATCGGCTAAGGTGAAATTACTTAATGGCGCACTCGATTGTGAATTTTGGAAATACGAACTATTTCGTGGAAAACGTCAAGAGTTTGTGGTAAAAAAAATGAATCGTCGCGATTAGTAAATTTATATGTAATTTGGAATACTTTTTGCTGCTCTTTTAGCACTTAAAGGGACTTTAAAATCAATACTATTATGGAAAACTTTGCAGGACTTACTGGCAAATATGCCGATTACGACAGTGCTAAAATTGTCGTGTTACCCGTTCCTTATGATGCTACAAGCAGTTGGATTCACGGTTCCGAAAAAGGACCCGAAGCGTTGTTGGAAGCATCGGTTCAGTTAGAATGGTATGATACCGAAACTCAAACTGAAGTGTATAAACAAGGCATTCACACGGCAGCGGCGGTAACCGAAATGGAAACCCCAGAGTCTCTTTGTGCTGCGGTAGAGCAGCGTGTGGGCGATTTGTTCGACGCTAGCAAATTCCCGGTTACCATTGGTGGTAATCACACGGTGAGCATTGGTGCTATTCGTGCGGCAGCCAAACGATTCAAAAACTTGACTGTGTTGCAACTTGATGCGCATTCCGATTTACGTAAAAGTTATGAAGGTTCGGAATTGAACCACGCCTGTGTGATGAATCAAGCCAAACAAGTGGCGGCTATTACACAAGTGGGCATTCGTAGCATGTGTGTGGAAGAAACGGATAGTTATGATCCTAGTCGTATTTTCTTTGCGCGCGATATCTATTTTGATCACGAAAACAGATGGGAACTCGAAGCATTCGACACGTTGAGCGAAAATGTGTATCTCACCATTGATTTAGATGTGTTCGACCCAGCCATTGTGCCATCTACTGGCACACCAGAGCCAGGTGGTTTGCAGTACTTCCAAGTGCTACATTTCTTACGCCGCGTATTTAAACGCTTCAATGTGGTAGGTTTCGATGTGGTAGAGTTGTGTCCAAATCCTAATCAAAAGGCATCCGACTATTTGGCAGCGCGTCTGTCGTATGAGTTGATGACTTATAAATTTCTGAAAAAATACAACCAGAAATAATTCATAAAAAAAAGAGGCGAAAGCCTCTTTTTTAGTTTTGGTGTTGTATTTGCTAATTTTTTGTGGCGTGGGGTATTTTGGTTATGTCTCTTTTTCTAAAAGTTTGGTTATTTTGTCTGGTAGCTTACCTTCAAAATATTCAAAAATTAATGGGTCGCCTTGTAAATAATGGCTTGTTAGTTCAATCCATTTTTCAACAGAAACTTGCCCGTTCACTTTGAATAATTTTTGAGAAAGGGTTTTTAGTTTCAGACTTTTTTTGTTATTGTGGTTAAAGTCACTATCTCTTCTTTGGAAA
The DNA here is from genome assembly GCA_020636695.1 of Prevotellaceae bacterium. Taxonomy (GTDB): domain Bacteria; phylum Bacteroidota; class Bacteroidia; order Bacteroidales; family Paludibacteraceae; genus W0P28-013. The sequence goes on along the minus strand of JACJXJ010000014.1, from coordinate 4,991 downwards.
TATTCATCTTCTTTGTAGAAGTGAATAGCACCATCAAAATGTCTAAAAGTTCCCGTATTAGTATCAAATTCGGCATGTAAATATTTGGCAGGGTAATATTCATGTCCATTTTTCTTAATTTTTCTTTCCTTGATTTTAAATTCTTCTGCTTGAAATGTTTTAATTCCGTTTTTTGAAGTCCATTTAATGTCAAGCGAATAAGTCCCTCCAAATAACCAATCAGTATCAATAGAATCAAATTGAAGTGGTGGTCTAAGTTTTACTATCCCATCTTCAATGTCTGAGATTGTATTTTTGAATTTTGCGCCATACCATGTGTCAAATTCCATATATATACTTTTGTCAACGTTGATTCTCACTCTGTCGCTGTCAATAGCGATGTATTTGTCAATATTGTCGCTGTTGTAACCCAAATAAACATCTACAAAATGGGGAGCAAAGTTGTTGTCTTCATCATGTTCTCGTCTAAAATACGGGTTTGCCATTACAATATATCTATTAGAGTAATAGTAGCCAGTAGTTAAACATTCTTTGTAAAATTCCTTCTCTAAAATATTTACTTTAACTAAACCTTCTTTGTCCTTTGAAATTTTGTTGTTTAATAAATGAACAATGTTTGGGTATTTAGCTACAATTCCAATTGTTTGAATGTAATCAAAATTACTTGTTGTTAGCTTAATATCTTTGCTTTTGCAATAATCAATGAAAGATTCAATTAGAACTGCGTTTTCTGTTAGTTTTTCCATTCGCTTTTCTAATTGTTGCTGTTGATAGCGTTTAAATTGTTCTTCTTTATAAATTGCTCATTTTTGCTAATTTTTGCTTTGTTGCTTTTCGTAAAAAGTATCACTTTATTTCATCATCAAGCACGAAGCAATGCGACCAGAGTGAATGCCAAGTTTGCGTGCTGAGAAATAGGTGTCGGCTTGGTCGAAGGTGCAAATGCCTGCTACTTCAATGTGTTCGGGTAAAATGCCGAGTTCTTCCAGTTGCCACCGATTGGCAGCCCATAAATCCAACTGTAATTTATCGCTGTTGGGTGCTTTGGTAAAGCATTTGCCCGTGGGGAAGTCGGCTTTTACAAATTCGGCTAACACGTCGTTACCCACTTCGTAATTGGCAGCCGAAATGCTCGGGCCAATCGCCACTAACAGGTTTTCGGCACGGCACTGAAACTCTTGTATCATCTGTTGCGCTGTTTTGGCAGCTATGCGCGCTACGGTGCCACGCCAGCCAGCGTGTGCCACGGCTATCACGTTGCGTTCGGGATCAAACAGCAGCACAGGTACGCAGTCGGCGGTGTTAATGCCAATGCAAATGGATTTTTGTGCCGTTATCAACGCATCCACGCCTTCTAATAATGCGGTCTGTTTTTTAGCTGTTAGTTTTAGAAATGCCTCGTCAATCACTAATAGATGATTGCTGTGCGTTTGACGTGGGAAAATGAGTTGAGCAGCATCGATGCCCAACTGCTCGCACACGAGTTGGCGATTACGGGCGACGTGTTCGGGGTTATCGTTCACGTAGTGGCATAAATTTAGCGATTGATAGTTGCCTACGCTTACGCCGCCGTCACGTTGGGTGGTGAAGGCTACTAGGTTGGTTTGTCCTTCGAATAATTGGTAGTGCATCATGCAACAAAAGTAATAAAATTTATGACCTGTGTAAGGGTTTGTGTCAAAAAAAGACCTTGAACAAAATGTCCAAGGTCTTTTCCTATTTATATACACGAATTTATTAGAGAATGCCTTCAGCGTAAAGAATGGCATTTGTACCGCGTACAGCTGCTTCGCTTGCTGCTAATTTTGCTTTTTCGTCAGCGGTTAATTCAAATTCAACGATTTTTTCGATACCGTTTTTACCAATGATACATGGCACACCAATCATGATGTCTTTCATGCCATATTCGCCTTCGCATGAAGCGGCACAAACAATCATTTTACCTTGATTTTTGATGATAGATTCTACCAAGAATGAAGCTGCTGCACCAGGAGCCATCCAAGCAGAAGTACCAAGTAAACCAGTTAATGTGGCGCCACCAACCATAGTTGATTTAGCTACTTCTTCTAATTTTTCAGCGCTTAATAAAGTGCTTACTGGCACACCTTTGTAAGTAGCTAGGCGAGTTAAAGGAATCATAGTAGTGTCGCCGTGTCCACCGATTACTAAACCATCTACTTCGTTAGCGTTGCAGTTAAGTGCTTGGCTTAAGAAATATTTGAAACGTGAGCTATCCAAAGCACCACCCATACCAATCACGCGGTTACGTGGTAAGCCAAGTGTTTTAAGTGTGAGGTAAGCCATTGGATCCATTGGGTTTGATACAATAACCAAAATTGCATTTGGTGAATATTGCAAGGCACTTTTAGCAACTGCTTTTACGATACCAGCATTTACGCCAATAAGTTCTTCGCGTGTCATACCTGGTTTACGTGGAAGACCAGATGTGATAACTACTACATCAGAGTTAGCAGTTTTTGAATAATCGCCAGTTACACCAGTTACTACCGTGTCGAAGCCCATTAATTGAGCTGTTTGCATAATGTCCATAGCTTTGCCTTCTGCAAAACCTTCTTTGATGTCGATGAGTACAACTTCGTTTGCTACTTCGTTGACTGCTAATACATTGGCACACGTAGCACCTACGTTACCTGCACCTACAACGGTTACTTTTGACATAATTTTTTAATTTTAAGGGTTATGATAGATTGTTAGTTTTTAAGTCTACTGAAACTGCTACAAAGATAAATCGAAAAAAGTGATTAAAGAAATTTTTCCGTAATTATTTTACACAATTTTTTATTCGGTTAATACTAGCTTTGCTTTGCATGTAGCTTGGTTTAGTTTTGTTCAAAATGTGTTCTAAAAACTGATAAATTGTTATGGAATAGATTGTGTTGTGTGGACGTTTGTTATATTGCAAATAAAATAGTAATTTTGCATCGGTTTATTGACTTTTTAGATGGTTTTAATAGATTGAAAAACAATATATTATGGTTAAAAAAGATTATACAGTATGGGCCTTTGCAGGCGTTATCTTTATAGTGGGTTTAGTGGCTGCCGTATTTTTCTTTTGGCAAAAATCGAAACAAAAGGAAACGGAAATGGCTGAAATGGTGGAGATGATGACCTATGAGAAGGAACAATTGGAACAGGATTATACCGATTTATCGGTGGAGATGGAAGGCTTTTCGTATAAGACTAATAATGATTCTATTTTGAAATTGCTTGACCAAGAACAAACGCGTGTGCAACTGTTGTTGGAAGAGTTGAAAACGGTAAAAGCCACTAATGCACGTCGTATAACCGAATTGAAAAAAGAGTTGGCCTCGGTGCGTAAAGTGTTGGTGTATTATGTGTCTCAGGTCGATTCGTTGAATCGTGTGAATACGAAACTGGTCACTGAAAACCGTAAGGTGACTCAAAAATACCAAGAAGCAACCCAAACGGCTGAACAACTGGCTTTAGAAAAGCAACAATTATCTGAAATTGTCTCTATTGCTGCGCAACTAGATGCGCGTAATATTGTTGTTACTACACTGAATAGTCGTAATAGAAAAACGACGCGCTTGTCGAAAATAGCATTAATTCAATTCGATTTTACGATTGCTAAAAATACTACAGCTGAAACAGGACAAAAAAATGTTTATTTACGCATTATGAAACCTGATGATGATGTACTTCAAAAACGCGCTTCTGATCTGTTCCCTTACGAAAATCAACAAATTCAATATTCTTGTAAAAAAGAGATTGAATATGGTGGTGAAGAGTTGTCCACTACGTTGTATTGGAAGGTTGAAGAGGTTTTGTCAGCGGGCACGTATCGTGTTGATATTTTTGTAGATGGTCATTTGATAGGTACTCAAACATTTAAGTTGGAAAAATAAGATTAACGCAAATTTTGTTAATCACTTTTTTCTAGTTTACATAATTAATTTTCGTGAATATGTCTTTTTCTTCTAACGTTAAACACTATTGGTCAGTGTTAACAAGTGATGTAAAGCTCATCTATTTTGCTTTGGTGATGAGCTTCGTTAATTTTCTCTTTTTTCATGTTCCGTTTTACAATTTTGTTGTTCAAAATGTCGATTATCAGACCTTGAATGGTATTGTGATTATCGCTAGTTTGATAGTGGTGATGTTGGTGGCGAACTTTTTTGTGTTTTATGTGCTGTTTTTTTTATTGAGGTTTGTTGGAAAAATTCTTGTGGCGTTATCGTTCTTGCTTAATTCCATAGCACTTTATTTTATTAATACTTATAGTGTTATAATTGATGAGAGTATGATTGGTAATGTGTTTAATACCGATTATTCAGAGGCTACAGGTTTTTTCTCATTCAAGTTGCTCTGGTACGTATTATTGTTAGGTCTAGTTCCAACTATTTATATATTTAAGGTAAAAGTTATTCATGGTACCTGGAAACGCTTTTTCACGACATCTTCGGCCACATTGTTGTTTGTCTTAATTTTAGTGTTTGCTAATGCGAGCAATTGGTTATGGATAGATAAAAATTCTAAAGTGTTAGGTGGACTTGCCATGCCTTGGTCTTATTCCGTAAATGCTGTATTGTACCAATCTCACAAGCATAAGGCGAATCAAAAAGAGATTTTACTACCAAATGCTACGATTAAGGACAACGAAAAATCTATTGTGGTGTTAGTGATAGGCGAATCGGCTAGACGTCAGAATTTTTCGCTTTATGGCTATGAGCGCAATACAAATCCACTGTTATCTCAAATGCCAAATCTACGTGTGTTTGAGGCAAACTCAGATGCTACGTATACTACGGCAAGTGTAAAAAGTATATTGGAATATAAATCTACTAATGACTTATATGAATTGTTGCCCAATTATTTGTATCGCAATGGTGTAGAGGTTATTTGGCGTACTTCCAACTGGGGTGAACCTCCTATTCATATTGAGCATTATCAGCGTGACAAAGAACTGAAAACAACTTGTCAAGGCGAAGCGTGTGAGTATGACGAAGTGC
>JACJXJ010000013.1 GCA_020636695.1 Prevotellaceae bacterium | reverse complement strand
TACAATTAGCTCAAACCAATAATTACAGAGCCTTTGTATCACACCGCAGCGGCGAAACACCTGATAGCTTTATTGCAGACTTAACAGTAGGATTAAATACTGGTCTCATCAAAACTGGCAGCGGTTGCCGTGGCGAACGTGTTGAAAAATTCAATCAACTCATGCGCATAGAACACGAGCTAGGTGGAATGGCACACTTTGCTGGGGGCAAGGCCTTCAAGACTATGTAAGATTGCACATTTCTCAAAGGACTATAAACACAAATATTCGTGTTTATAGTCCTTCTTTAAAAAATCAATAACACTCATTTTAAAAAATACATAAAATACAACACATCAAAAAAAACAGAAGCCTAATGATTAAAAATGACACAATCTTGTTTGAGCCGAGAAAATTTACTTCAATTGAATTATGGAAAGATATTACAAACAAGCAATGGTACGATGCCCAATGGCAATTAAAAAATGCGATACAAAGTGTAGAACAACTACAAAAAGTAATCCCTCTATCACCAAACCAAGTAGCTGAAATAAAACGTACGCTAGCCGTATTAAAAAGTGAGGGAAAAGAACCTTTGCGTATCACTCCTTATTATGCTACCCTCATGCAAGAAGACCCTTTTCATCCAGTCATGCTACCTGGTGAAAATTCAGAAAATCGACTTGACCCCATTTTTTGGCAAAGTGTACCCACACCCGCCAATTTATTATTCCCCAACACAGGCCTAGAAGGAGCCATGAGCGAGGGCACTAGAAGTTTTGGGGCTGCATACCAACGCTATCCAAACAGAGTAGCCCTATTTGTCGCCGAAAATACAAGTTGTGCATCATACTGCGTACACTGCCAGCGTGCGAAATCACTTGATGGTTCAGTAGATGTAAATAGCATTGAAATAGATAAAGGTCTATTCTATATCTCACACAATCCCAATATAAATGAAGTATTAGTAACTGGAGGAGATGCGCTCATGATTAGCAAACATCGCTTGCAATATATTCTCGAAGAACTTAGCAAAATTAAGCATTTGCGTTCTATTCGAATTGCAACTCGCGTACCTGTAGTGTTACCAATGGCCATCACAGATGATTTGTTAGACTTAATTCAAACCTCTGCTAATAAATATTCAGAAGGTGTTGAAAAATACGTCTACTTCATGACACACGTCAATCATTATCAAGAAATTACACAAGATTTAGCTGATGCAATCAAAAAAATCAGAATGCGTGGATTTACGATACGTAATCAAACCGTATTTCTTAATCATGTCAACAACAACTTTAAAACACTTGCCGAAACCTTCAGAAGAATGTTTTGGATAGGCATACATCCCTATTACTTATTACAATGCCACAAAGAAAAAGGGATTGTTCATTTTATTGAGCCCATCCAAATAGGGAAAATATACATGAAACATCTCCAAGGTTGGCTTTCTGGAATCACCGTACCTAAATACGCCGCCAACATTGAAGGCGGAGGAGGTAAAGTTCTATTAATGCCTTCTGGCCATGACACACTAAATACCCAACGCAAAATAGACGACACAATTTCTGACAGTTTTGCAAATGTCAACACATGGGATGCTAAAGAATTAAATAAATATGAAGCTCTAGGCAGATCGACACTTTCTGAATTCGAAAAAGGAGTTCAAATTATGGATGAATTTATTGGTCGCAAGGGGGTATTTTTACCCAAATTAATTATTATTGATCATACAGGGAAACACGTTAAAACGACGAATAGAGGCAAGCTTCCAAATCTAACCAACACCAAGAAAGCTGGACTACTGGAGTACTCCTTATATACTACAGAAATGCCATTAACAAACCCAATGGATGCATTAGATGATTTAAATAAGGCTTTCGAGCAATCAAATTATACACACAAACATTAATTATTTTTTATTAAAACACATAACAAGATTAAACTCACAACATAATATTTCAAATTTGAATCTTGTTAACAAAAAGACTACAACATGGCAATATTTACGAAAAATCAGCAAGAGATTGCAACTACTATTGAATCCGAATCACAATTAAGTCATTGGCTTGATTGGAAATGGCAAGTCAAACATGCTATTAAATCTATCGAACAATTTGAGTTACTCACTGGCATACAATTTTCCGATAAGGAAAGAAAAGCATTGCAAGAAACAATCGACCACTTTCCTTTATCAATTACGCCCTATTATTTATCATTAATAGATAAAGACAATTATCAGAATGACCCCATTTTTAAACAGGCATTTGCAGACACACGAGAATTACATATCTCCAAAGATGAGATGAAGGACCCCTTAGCCGAAGATCATGATAGTCCAGTTCCTGGGATTACGCACCGCTACCCTGATAGAGTTTTATTTTTAGTCAGTAACGTCTGTGCTATGTATTGTCGACACTGCACGCGTAAACGAAAAGTTGGAGACGCAGACAATATCCCTTCCAAATCACAAATACAGCTAGGCCTAGATTACATAAAAAACACGCCACAAATTAGGGATGTGTTACTTTCAGGAGGAGATCCATTTTTGTTATCTGACAATTATTTAGATTGGATTCTAACTGAGCTACGAGCCATACCACATGTTCAAGTAATTCGCATCGGGACACGTACACCTGTTGTACTGCCGTATCGTATTACCGAAAACCTTATCAGCGTACTCAAAAAACACCATCCAATTTGGATTAACACGCATTTCAATCACGTAAAAGAGCTAACAGATTCATCACGCAAAGCACTTACAATGCTAGCTGATGCTGGCATTCCATTAGGTAATCAATCTGTTTTGTTAGCTGGCGTCAATGATTGTCCACGCATTATGAAAGAATTAGTACAAAGATTGGTCAAAAATAGAGTACGCCCTTATTATATGTATCAATGTGACTTATCTGAAGGTTTATCTCATTTTAGAACTCCAGTAGGAAAAGGGATAGAAATTATAGAGAAGTTTAATTGGTCACACTAGTGGTTTTGCAGTACCAACGTACGTTATTGACGCTCCAGGTGGTGGAGGTAAAATTCCGATAATGCCGAATTATTTAATTTCATGGAATACAAATAAAGTGATACTAAGAAATTACGAAGGCGTTATAACCTCGTACAAAGAACCATCAGACTACAAAGACAGAGAATGTGACAGAAATTGTACAAATTGTAACTTAGAACTCAACATCAAAGAGGGAGAAGAAGTTAACGCTATTGGCATTGAAAAACTATTATCTGATAGTAACGACACAATTTCACTTATACCATCTAATAATGAACGAATTCAACGCAGAGAACATTCCAATGAGCATTAATATACAATCCAACATATCGCACGATAAAGAAAGCGATAGAGTCTATTTAAGTCATTTTTGCAAAGAAGATTTTCCTTATATAATCAATCATATAGAAAATCTTGCACAAACACATCAATACACAAAACTCTTTGTCAAAATACCGTCCTCCTATGCTCCTCTTTTTATAAAAAATGGCTATAAAATTGAAGCATACGTACCACATTTTTTCAACGGTCAAGAAGATTGCTTTTTTCTAGTAAAATACAGAGATCCAAAAAGAAAATTACTAGATTCTGAATCTATGAATAAGTTTCAAATACTATTTTCAACACCCATTAAAGAGCCTATCGAAATTTTACCTGAACAATTCACAATTAGAGAATTAACAACAGATGATATCACTTGCATGATTGATGTATTTAAAAAGGTTTTCAAAACTTATCCATTCCCCATTTTTAATTCACAATTTATCAAAAAAAGTATGGAAGAAGATGACACTACCTATTTTGGGGTATGGGATAACCATCAATTAGTAGCAATAAGTTCTGCCGAATGTAATTATCAAGAGCAATACGCTGAGATGACTGACTTTTGCAGTTCTCCCCAGCCATAGAGGATATCATTTAGCCATACACCTACTGGCTACAATGGAAGCAAAACTTGTTAACAAACAGATAAAAACAGTCTATACTATTTGTAGATTAAACTCTTTAGCTATGAATAAAACATTCTATAATTCGCAATACAAATACACTGGTACACTAATACAAAACACCCAAATATCTGGAAATATTGAAAGTATGAATGTTTGGTATAAACCACTTTTATAATTTAAAAAACAACAGAGGGCTTCCCCTCTGTTGTCCAATAAATTATAATGGCAAATCGCGTTTTTCAAATCGTGCTATACCTATTGAAAAAAAGATAGCGCCAATAACTACTAATACGCCACACATCCACCAAGCGGAAACATCACCTGCAATAATGGCTTTTGGATTGAACAGCGTGAATATAGTTGCATATTTCAAATCAGCTAATTTACCACCCATATTGGCTAACATTTGCACCAAATAAAAAAACGTTGGAATACCTGCACCAAACATTACCGCACGACCTGTTTCATTACTAATACATGAAATAAAGAAACAATATCCACACAAAGCAAAAAGCAAACAAGCCAGACCCAAATTGAGCAACAAAAAATCGCCAATAATCAATGCCCCAGGGAACATAGCTTGACTCACACCAATAGCAATTCCAACACAAATTAGTAACAACGTAAATGTCATTGATAATAAAACCGTTACTTGGGTCAAGGCAACTTTACGACGCGTATTAGGCGAAGCCAACAAATAGGTCATAGAACCATGATCAACATGTGCTGCCACTAAACGATTTGCTAACATGATGATAAAAACCATAGGAAACACAATCATGAGCATACCGTACAAGTAATTCGACAAAAACTCAATCAAGGTTGCTCCTGTTTCGCCCATACCAAAAAGTGACATCATTTCAGGCATCGCCTTGGCAAACAGGTCTAATGTTTCGCCCAATTTAGGATCAAACATGGAAATAATAACCGAAATATACATGGCTAAAATAGCAATAAAAATTAGCCATAATTTATAACTGGAGCGCACTTCGCGCATAAATAAAGTTGTATTCATTAGTATAAATTAAAAGTTTGTAATCTAAATAATTATAATGCTTTATTTACCATAATAATGCATAAAAATTTCTTCTAAGCTCTGCTCTACTGCCACAATATTTGTAATCGTATAACGCGACATAGCCTCCACAAAAGGTTGAAAATCATTAACTGTCACGGTAACTTCTTTCCCTTTAACAAATCAATAGTCAAGAGATTCTTTAGAGAATGCCTGAGCCTCTTTTTCGGAAGCAAAACTCACCGTATAACGCTTACGCTGTGCTGCTTTCAAAGCCGCCACACTATCCACCGTAACCAAATGCCCTTCACGAATAATACCCACCCTATCAGCAGTTCGTTCCACTTCTTCAAAAATATGACTCGACATCAAAATCGTTTTCCCTTTTGCCTTTTCCTCCAACACTAAATCGATAAAATGGTTTTGCATCAACGGATCCAGTCCACTCGTAGGTTCATCCAAAATTAGCACTTGTGGATCGTGCATAAATGCACATACAATACCTATTTTCTGTTTCATACCTTTGGACATACGTTTCAAGTTGCCACGCGCATCCAATTCGAAACGTGCCATGAGCTGCTCTACTCTAGCCCAATCAGTAACACCACGATAATCAGCCACAAAATGTAAAAATTCGAGACCTGTCATATCATCAGGCAGTGCGATTTCGCCTGGCATATAGCCCAAATTACGTTGAATTTCAGCCGAATGCGTTCCACAATCAAGCCCATTAATACTACAATTCCCAGCATTGGGATGAATAAATCCCATTAAATGACGAATAGTAGTAGTTTTACCAGCCCCATTAGGGCCTAAAAAGCCAAAAACTTCACCACGCTGAACGTCAAACGTCAGATCAAAAATGCCCCGTTGTTGACCATAATCTTTTGTTAAATGGTTAATTTTAATCATACTATTAATTTTTTATAAATAAGTATTCTTAAATTTAATATTGACTTTTTATTCGTTCAATCATTTGCAAATAAGGATAACTCTCATCATGAAATGTCATCAGCACATTCAAACCTTTCACAAAAGTTGAAAAGTAAAAATACTCCTCCAATCCATTTTCAAAATGAGTCATGAAATAATTGTACACCGCCATAGCAATGGCACGTTCCTTTTCTCCAATATTGATAGCTACTTCATAAATCTGTGGCTGCATAATCATGGACATATACAAGCGAAAAAAAGTACTCTGTTCGTGATATTTGGCATAGCTAAAATCTAAAAAATGGTGCAATGCCGCACGATCAAATGGCTCTGGCAATTCATAATCACCATAAATACGTGCCATACCATCATCCAATATCGCTTTAAGCAAGGCATCCTTACTTTCAAAATAGTTATACATCAATCCCTTTTGAAATGCCACATTTTTTAGCGATATCACTCACCGATGCTGTAACAAAACCCTTTTCGACAAATAATTCCATGGCCGTCTGCATAATTTGCTGACGGCGATTTTCACGTAATTCTTGATTCTTATTCTTTACCATAATTTTAAATGACTGAACGGTCGGTCAAAGATATGCGTTTAATTTTATATAAACAAAGAAAAAAATAAAATTATTTTCAAAAAAATAAAAAAAACCATATATCATTAACGCCCTATACCACTACAGTAAAAATCACATTCAATGACAGAAAAATTCGAACAATTTTTAGTATCTTTGCCCGTTAGTTCTTTAATACAAAAAAAATATGAAACAACTCGTTTTTGCCACGCACAACGCACACAAACTAGAGGAAGTCGCTAAAATGCTCGATGATATGATTCAGGTCGTGAGCCTCACCGATCTTCGCTGCACAGAAGAAATTCCTGAAAAAGGCTTCAATCTACAATCGAATGCGTTGCAAAAAGCACAATTCGTGGACGAACGTTTCAAATGTGACTGTTTTGGCGATGACACTGGCCTTGAGGTGGAAGCTTTGAATGGAGAACCTGGTGTTTTTTCGGCACGGTACGCTGGAGAGCCAGCCAATTCGGAAGCTAACATTGAAAAATTATTGAAAAATCTTAAAGGTATCACAAACCGCAACGCCCAATTTAGAACAGTCATTGCCCTGATTTACAGACAACGCATCCATTATTTTGAGGGCGTTATCAAAGGTCGGATTATAGAAGAACGACAAGGCGATCACGGATTTGGTTATGACTCTATATTTATGCCTAACGGTTACGACCAAACATTTGCAGAATTACCTGCCGAAGTTAAAAATACAATTAGCCACAGAGGGCAAGCCATACGTAAACTTGTAACTTTTTTGAATACTCAGAATTAAGCTATGAAAATCAGAATTCTACTTCTAGCCTGTTTGATCAGCACTACGCTATTTGCAGAACAACTACCCATGGGAAGTTGGCGTACACATTTAGCGTACAACAACACCGAAGTAATAACACAAACTAAGGATAAAATATACGCTGTAAGTGAAGGTGCACTCTTCTCTATTGGAAAACAAGATGATAATATTGAAATTTATCAAAAATTTCTGGCCTGAATGATAATAATATTTTACGCATTGGCTACTCGAAGAAAATGATATTTTACTTATCGCATATGCGAACTCAAATATTGATTTAATAACAGAAGATGGCATATTCAATATTAGCGATATTTATCGCAAAAACATGAGTGGTAGTAAAACCATTAATGATATTTACTTCAAAGGCGAGTATGCTTACCTATCGTGCGATTTTGGTATTGTGGTACTCAATTTAAAAAAACAAGAAATTACTGACACCTATATCATTGGTGCAACAGGTGAAGCAACACCAATTTTGTCATTAGCGGAGTTAAATGGCAAATTTTATGCGACCACAGAAACATCTATCCTCACAGCCAATACTACTGGCGTTAATTTAGCTAATTTTGAGAACTGGAAACCATTAGCAGCTGCCCCAAGTAGTGGTAATAATGTACGTGCTGTTGCATATGACAACACACTATTACTTTTGCAAACCGATGGCGATGTACATGCTTATTCTTCAGACACTTGGGTAGGTGGAAAAACCTTTTCTGAAATTGTAAATATCAACTCAAACGATGGCTATCTATTTGTTATTAACAAACAACAAATCAACTATTACCATAATGGTGATTTAACAACTCCAACCACTATCAGCCGAGTAGATACAAAAATGGCTCTTTACGATGCCGAAGACAACAATGTGTGGGTAGCCGCGAGTTATGCGGGTGTAGGCAAATGGTCCATAGCAAATCAGTCTTTTGATCTATTTCGCCCAAGTGGACCAACAGTCAATTATGCTTGGCGTATTATTTACAGCAATGGTAAAATTTTAACTATTCCAGGAGGTCGCTGGGCAGTAGAATACAACCGAATTGGGCACGTTATGATGTTTGAAAATGGCGTATGGACGAATATCCTCAATGATTTTATTCCTGGACCAACAGGAGCCGCAATAAAACTCTATGCAACTGACTTTGTGGATGCAGTGATAGACCCTTTGGATAATTCACATTTTTTTGTAGCTACTTACGGAACAGGTATTTATGAATTTAGAGATAACAAATACTATAAACTTTATAATGCCGACAATAGCGGCGTTGAAACCATATTTCCAACAAGAAAACCCGAATATGCGTATTATAAATATCAACGTATTGATGGATTAAAATATGATGACCAAGGTAATTTATGGTTTCTAAATAATATGACGTCATCCACTATCAAATATTTTCCTAAAAATTCAACTGGTGATGTTAAAATGGTTCCATTTGAAAGTATCAAATCAGTAGAAACAGCTCAAGATATTATTATTTCTAAACAAAATAAAAATCAAAAATGGGTGCTAATACCTCGACTCTTTAATAGTACAACCACAGGTATGTTTACCTTTAACGACAATGGTACAGAAACATCGGATGATGATATTTCTCGTTTATTTACGTTCTTTTACGATCAAGATGGGAATAAATTTCAACCCACCAACTTTCTATGTGTAGTACAAGATCAAGATAATGCGCTTTGGATGGGAACAACAGACGGCCCTATAGTGTTAAACAATCAATCCAAAGCATTTGATGCGAACTACGCGTGTACACGTATCAAAATTCCACGAAATGACGGTACTAATTTAGCGGACTTTTTGTTAGATGGTATGAAAATCAATGCTATTGCAGTAGATGGAGCTAATCGTAAATGGATTGGAACAGAATCGTCAGGTGTATTTTTGGTATCGGCAAACGGATTAGAAACCGTGAAACATTTTACTAGCGAAAATAGTCCATTGCTATCGAATAACATCATCAGCATTGGCATTAACGAAAAAACGGGTGAAGTATTTTTTGGTACAGGAAAAGGTTTAATCTCCTACCAATCGGATGCTATTGAAGGCGGCGACTCTTTCAATAATGTACACGCCTTCCCAAATCCTGTTCGCGAGACCTATAAAGGTGTAATTACAATCACTGGCTTGGTAACTGATTCACGTGTCAAAATTACAGACATTACAGGCAATGTGGTTTTTGAGACTATTTCAAACGGAGGTGTCGCAACATGGGATGGTAATCGCCGCACAGGAGATCGTGTTGCAACTGGTGTATATTTAGCACTTTGCTTCAGTCCCGATGGAAAACAATATGCTACGGCCAAAATATTGGTTATTAATTAACCGTAACACCATGCAATCGGATATCATTAAATGGCTGATACATACATTTGTATGTACTCTATTTATTTTATTCACTTGTGTTATCACCGATTTTTTACCGTTACCATCAGCTACTCAAGTTAACGATATTCTTTCTGCAGGCTACCATTTTGTAGAAATTGGCATTACTTTATGGGCTTTTTTGCTCTTATTGTCCCTATTACCACCGATAGCCTTTTGCACGCTTTATACTATTTTGGGAGGCATTAGTGCCATTTTAGCGTTTTTTCGTTATAAAATAGGATTTGCATTTAATACCATCATTTTAGACGTTATCTTCCAAACTGATTTTACGGTTTCTGCCGACGTTCTATCATGGCAGTTATTCGTATGGATAGTTCTATTTGTAACCACGAGTATAATTCTTTCAAGAAAACGCTACGCCTATAAAATTCAGTATAAACATCTGGCTTCCATCATTATTATTGGGTTATCATCAGTTTGTTTAATTATTTTTACAAGTAATTTTTCGCCACTGGCGAACTCTGTACGCAACCACTTACCATTCAACATATACAGTGTTACTCAGGATTACCTATCTGAGAGGCAAGAAATAAAAACGGAACGACCATCGGTTTTCTCTTATGCCACAACATCAGAAGACCTGATTGTTGTTGCCATAATTGGAGAAGCGCTACGGTCCGACCATCTACACTGCAATGGTTATAAACGCCAAACTACACCTCGTTTAGAACAATTAGGAATTGTTTCGTTTGATAACATCTATTCAGAATATATTCACACCAATCGCAGCGTACCTCACATTTTAACGCGCGCAGACTCTTTAAACCCAGATCGGGCTTTTTCGGAGCCGTCGTTTATCGATGTATTCAAAGCTGCCGATTACCAAACCACTTTTATCGCTAACCAGAATCCTGAAAAACCTTATTTCTATTTTTTCTCAGAAGCTGATACCAGCATTCGAATAAACAGTGGACGATCATTTGTCACCTTTGACAAATGGCTTGATGGCGACATGTTGCCACTTTATAATAATATAATACAACGGCCATACAACAAGCAACTAATCGTATTACATTGTATCGGTTCACACTGGTGGTATAATGCGCATTTTATAAAAACACCAGATATGGATTCACTATTTACACCAATTGTAGAATCACGCGTTATTTCAGGTGCAGACTCTATGGCTATTGTGAATTCATACGATAACACAATTTTATACACAGATTATTTCCTGAGTCAAGTAATCGCGTCGCTAAAACATAAAAACGCCATCGTTTTATTTCTGTCTGACCATGGCGAGGCATTAGGCGAAGATGGTAAATGGCTACATGCCTCCGATCCATCAATAAAGGCGCTTCATGAAACGGCATCTTTTGTGTGGTTTTCGGATATTTACAAGAAAAAATATCCTACTTTTGTTGCAGCTGCGCATAAAAATTGTTGCCAACGCTATAGAACTGATTATTTTTATCACTCTATCATTGATGGAGCACATATACAAACAGACGTACTAGATACAACCTTGAGCATTTTTAGATAATGTACACAACACAACCCAAGCATAAAATTCACCTGTCATCTCAATCGGTGCTTGTAATTATACTATCCACCATCGTATTATTACCAAACCTGGTGGCTACTTTTGTGGCTATCGATTTAGGTTCATTTTGGATGAGATTATGTTATCTCATTGGTTCTATATTGCTTTTTCTCCTACCAGCAACCATTCTAAAAGCACGTTGGTTTTTCGCTTTCCATAGCATAACATTGCTCCTAGGTTTAGTTGAATTAACACATTTAATCATAAACAAAGCAACCACTTCCTTACTCTTTGTTTATACCATTCTAATATCAGAAACTGGTGAAGCGGTAGAACTGTGGTCAACGGCTTGGCCTCTTATCCTAATTGTTTTTTTATTATTTATACTCTATTGGAGATGTATTTTTCATCGATTAAATAACACATACTTATTCCCAAGCAAAATGCGACGCTATATTGTGTATGTTATTTTACTCTCAGTTATGTTATTCGGTGGCGCTTACAAAGCTAATGACCAACTATTAAACACATTGGAAATTCCGATTCACAATGAAAAAATACGGACAGAATATCTATCATTTGGCGAAAAAATTTTTCCACTAAATTTAGTCATTCATACCATTAAAATAGGTTTCCTTAATGAAGACATAGAACACCAAAAAGAACAAATTGAATCTTTTTCATTCGGAATTAAAAAACAAACTAGGCGACCTAAAGAAATAGTTGTATTAGTGATAGGAGAAACAGCACGTTATGGTAATTTTGGTATCAATGGTTACACACGTAACACTACGCCAAGGCTCTGTGAACGTACTAATTTGATATCCTTTGATAGTACATATGCTATTGCCAATTTAACCACAGTATCGGTTCCTTTTATTTTATCACGTGCCACACCACAAACAACAGCTATATTTAACAAAGAGAAATCTATTGTGGAAGCATTCCAAGAAGCTGGTTATCACACAGCATGGATTGCCAATCAAAGTTTTGGGAACAAACTACTAATGCCGATTTCGAGTTCGTGCGATTACACGCACTATTTACCAGCAGATATAAAAAATCACCAGAATCTTGACATCAAGCTATTAGATTATTTACAACCACTACTCAAAAACGAAAAGGGACGACAATTTATCGTTTTACACTCATTAGGTTGTCATTTCAAATATAATTGTCGTTACCCAAAAGAATTTGGACAATTTCAACCCGATTTAAATAGTGAAACTGATGTAACAGCATTTCTGGATAAGTATAATTTGAACAAATTGGAAGATATTTCTGGTAAATTGGACAACAAACCACTAATGACAGAAGTAAAAACCTTGTTAGTGAATTCGTATGACAATGCCATTTTATATACTGATTATTTTCTCGACAACACCATTGAGGCTTTAGAAAAAACAGGCAAATCATGTATTTTAGTCTATGTAGGCGACCATGGCGAAAACCTATTGGACGATGAACGTCACATGTTTTTGCACGGAACCTATAGTGGCAGTGCTTACGAATATCACGTACCAATGATGGTTTGGTATTCAAACAAATATAAGCGATTACATCCTCAAAAAATTGCCGCCTTGCAGGAGAATAAATCAAAAAGAATGTCGTCGATGGTAATTTTCAATTCACTAATTGATATGGCTAGCATTCACTATGCCAATTTGGATAGTTCGTTAAGCATAGTAAACCCTCAATTGCAAAACCAAGACACCATTTGGGGACTTGATGCAAATCTCAAACTAATAGAAATTCCAACACAAAAATAACGACTTATGCGACATAGTTTTACCATCATCCTTATAATCTCGAGTTTGTGGCTCACCAAGTTGTACGCACAAACATCAGAACCATTTATGAATCACACATGGTCTATTGGTGTTGGCAATATGACACTACATGATAGCTACCTATCGCCAGCCTCTTATTCGGGACTAAATTTAAATTTGGATATTGCAGAAAGTGCTTTTTATAAAAATTGTGACGAAAAAATATCGTGGGACACGCGCCTACAACTCTCTTACGGCGACACGTACAATCCTGCAAAAACGGCATCTATCAACTATTTTGGAGGGATTTTGGGATATGGAAGTCACTACCATTTTCAACCATTGCACAACTTAACCATTATGACTGGAGGATTTGTAAACATAGAAGGTGCGCTCAAATACAATAGTCGCAACGTGAATAATATGGGCTCTGGCGACCTCAATACCACCTTGTATGCATCAGCCATTATGCGTTACAAGGTGCGAGCCGAACGTTTACACATGAATATTCAATATGAATTGATGACGCCAGTTTTAGGATGTATGTTTATTCCAGAAATGGGACACTCTTACTATGAAATTTACGAAAATCTCCCCAATGATTTAGACAAAGTCACTCATTTTTCATCCTTTCATAACAAACAAGGCATTCAAGGAAAATTCACACTCGATTTTCTACTAAAAAACGTAACACTGCGTGCTGGATTTGCACACAACAACCAAACGTGGCAAGGTAACGACTTGAATTTCAAACAATCGCAGTTTAATATTCTTATAGGAGCCACATACAATATAATCCGATTAGGCGGTAAAAATGCAGAAAAATAAGTCATTGAGATTTACTAATTTTCACTCACACTCGAAACAAACGCTATGAAACGAACTATCATAATTGCCTTCAGTACTCTTTTATTGTTGGTCAGCTGCGAAGATAACACTTATAAAACCTTCGATTCCAATCCATATACTAATTTTGATGCGTTGTGGGAAACGCTCGACCAAAAATATTGCTATTTTGAGACCAAAAACCTCGATTGGGATGGTGTAAAAACAGTTTATCGCGCCAAATTGACACACGTAAAAACCGCTTTTGATTTATTCGATGTCTGTGCCCAAATGCTCGACACGTTGCAAGATGGACACGTTAATTTATATTCATCATTCGACATATCGCGTTGCACAGGTTGGTTCGACAACTATCCAGCCAACTACAACGAAAACATTGTATATGGTCCACAATACCTAGGTGCAAATTATCGCATTGCTGGCGGTTTCCATTACGGGCGCATCAACAACGGAGAAATTGGCTATATACGTTATCGCGATTTTTCAAACGGCTTTACAAGTGCTAATTTCTCGTACATGGATTACTATTTTAAAGATTGCAAAGGCATTATTATTGACGTACGAAATAACGGAGGCGGTCAACTCGATTACAGCAAAAATTTTGCGTCGTGTTTCTTTACCGAGAAAACCATTACAGGTTATATGCGTCACAAAACAGGTTTTGGTCACACTGATTTTTCGGAGATGCAACCGATGTATGTCGATCCCGCTTTAGCCCCTATCGATTGGAGCGAACGAAAAGTAGTGGTACTTTGTAATCGTCGCTGTTACAGCGCAACCAACGATTTTGTGGTAAAAATGTTACAAGCACCAAACGTTACCGTAATTGGCGGCAAAACTGGCGGAGGCGGAGGCATGCCACTTTCAAGTGAATTACCCAATGGTTGGATGGTTCGTTTTTCGGCCGTGCCTATGTATGATCAAAATGGCTCCGAAATCGAATTTGGCGTCAATCCTGACATTCAAATTAACACCACCGAAGAAGACGCTGCAACTGGAAAAGATACGATTATTGAATACGCTATCAATTTATTAAAAAGCAATTAAGTATGAATTTCAGAACAGTTATAACCATACCCAAACAGAAGCCAATCAATTACCAACAACGAATTTTGCTTTTGGGGTCTTGCTTTAGCGAAAATATAGGGCAAAAGTTAATCGATTATCATCTGCCTTGTTTGAGTAATCCGTTTGGAATTCTTTATAATCCATTGTCAATAGCAAACGCCGTGCAACGACTTATAGCACAAAAGCCATTTGTAGAAGAAGAACTTTTTGAGCACCACGGGCTCTACCACAGTTGGGTGCATCACGGAAGTTTTTCAACGGCTTCAAAAGAAGAAACGCTGGCGAAGATTAACACACGTTACCAAGAAGCGGCTAATCAGTTAAAGCAAAGCGAGGTATTATTAATCACTTTCGGGTCATCATGGGTGTACGAATATCACGGTGTCGCGGTAGCCAATTGTCACAAAGTAGCAGAAACAGAGTTCACACAACGACGCTTAACAGTAGCAGAAATTGTGAACACCTATACAAAACTGATACAGCAATTGTCAGAAAAAAATCCGCATCTACAGGTGATTTTCTCGGTCAGTCCTATACGTTACATGCGCCAAGGAGCAAGCGAAAACCAAACTAACAAAGCCATATTATTACTCGCCATAGAAGAACTTACCGAACAATTTGAAAATGTAGCTTACTTTCCTGCCTACGAAATTGTGCTAGACGAGTTACGCGATTACCGTTTTTTTGCCGAAGACATGATTCATCCATCAAAAGTGGCAATTGACTATATTTGGGAACGATTTGTCGATGCATTTTTCGACCAAGAAACACAGAAGTTGCTTCCTAAAATTGAAAAGCTCAATAAACTAATGGAACATAGGCCACTACATAATGATACAGCTGATTACAAAAAATTTATAGCTTATAAAGAAACACTCATGGCAGAGTTTGCAAAACAATATCCAGCGTTGATATTTTGAAACAAACTTAAAAATAACAGAAAAGCATAGTTAACACGCCTTTTTTTGATGTAACACTTTGATACACGAAAAAAAAATGTTATTTTTGAACCCATAAAAACTAACACAACTCATGGTTTATAAATTTTTACTTTTATCGGACGAAGCGGACAATTTTAGCCGCGAAATTGAGATTAGTTCAGATGCAACTTTCTTTCAATTTCACGAAACTATTCTGGAATCGGTAGGCTACAACAAAGACCAAATTACCTCTTTTTTTATCTGTGGCGACAATTGGGAAAAACGTGAAGAAATCACCCTCATCGAAATGGATTCTAGTTCAGAATATGACAATTTCGTGATGGAAGATACGCGTTTGGATGAGTTTATAGAAGACGAAGGTCAACGTTTATTATACGTGTTTGATAATTTGACAGAACGCTCCTTTTTTATTGAATTAAAAGCGATAATTCCTGGCAAAAATTTGTCTGCTGGCGTATGCACCTTAAGTAAAGGCAAAGCGCCTGTACAAACCATGGATATAGATGATTTTGCATCAAATCAGAAAGTTAATTTCGACACCGATTTTTATGGCGACGAAGAATTTGACCTAGAAGAACTCAACGAAGATAGTTTCGGCGATGTAACGTTTGATGAGAATGGTCGAGAACTTTAAGTTTATCACATCACGTGAATGCTCGATTTATCGGGCATTTATTGTCTAAATCGTTAACGAACGACTTAAAATACACATCATTTGAATACACTTTTTGTTATTGTAGGCCCTACAGGAGTTGGCAAGACCGACATTAGTCTTCAACTTGCCAAATTATTGGGTTGTGCCATTTTTTCATGCGACTCGCGCCAAATGTTTCGCGAGCTGAAAATAGGTACAGCCGCGCCTTCGGAAAAACAATTACAAGCAGCAACGCATTTTTTTATCGGTAACAAATCTATTTTTGATACTTATAGTGCTGGACAATTCGAGCTGGATGCCATTCCGATGATTGAAGCAGAGCTGAAACGTACCGAAAATACATTACTTGTTGGAGGTTCTATGCTTTACGTGGACGCCATTTGTAAAGGCATCGACGACATTCCAACCATCGATCCTCAAATTCGACAAGACATTCTTGATTTTTATCAGCAAGAAGGCATTGAGGGTGTACGTCGTAAGTTAAAATTGCTCGATCCTTTACATTATCAAGAGGTTGATTTAATGAACGTAAAACGTATGTTGCATGCGTTAGAAGTTTGCACCATGACAGGGCGTCCATTTTCAGAATTACGCACACAATCAATCAAAAAGCGTTCATTCAACATCATCAAAATAGGGCTCACTCGCCCACGCGAAGAACTTTATGAACGCATCAACCAACGTGTATTGCAAATGATGGATGAAGGATTAGAAGACGAAGCGCGGCAATTCTATCCACACAAGCATCTGAATTCACTCAACACGGTTGGCTACAAAGAGTTATTCAACTATTTTGATGGCATTTGGACTAAAGAGTTTGCCATCAATATGATACAACAAAACTCACGTCGTTATGCCAAGAAACAATTAACTTGGTTCAATCGCGACAAAGAAATACATTGGTTTCACCCTGAACAAGTTAACGACATAATAACCTTTGTAGAAACACACTTATAAAAAGCTATTGTCATTATGTTCCACACTATACTAACAGGCATCATCATCGGTTTATTCATATCAGTTCCAGTCGGACCGATAGGAATTCTGTGCATTCAACGCACTGTGAACCGTGGTCGTGCACACGGTATTGTTACAGGGTTAGGAGCCACTACATCCGATTTGTTTTATGCCGTTTTAGTGGGATTTAGTATGAGTTTCGTTATCAACTTTATTGAAACTCATCAAGTCATGATTCAAATTATAGGAAGCCTCATTATATTTGGTTTTGGTTTACATATTTTTCGCACCAATCCTGTGAAGCAACTCTCTTCGGCACGGAAACCATCGAAAGGGAGTTATGCCAACGATTTTTTTTCAGCCTTTGGATTATGCTTTAGTAACCCGCTTATTATATTTTTATTTATAGGTTTATTTGCTCGTTTCCAATTCTTTACGCCAACCCAAACACTCTTTGAACATATTGTGGGATTAGTTGCTATTTTGATGGGCGCTTTTTCGTGGTGGCTTTTACTCACATTAATTGTTGGAAAATTACGCAATCAATTTAATGTACGTGGACTTTGGATTTTAAATAAAATCACTGGTGGCATTTTGATGTTGCTAAGTGTTGGTGGCATTGTAATGGCCTTATTAGGCATTTCGTTATAAAAACACCCGTTCTATTATCTCCTAAATACACATGATATGGAAAATTTTGGATTTATAAAAGTCGCTGCTGCTATTCCTGCGATAGAAGTGGCCAACTGCAAATCAAACATTGTTGCTATTGAACAATTGATAAAGAAAGCTTCTGCCAAAGGCGTGCAGCTTCTTGGTTTTCCTGAACTCTGTATCACAGGATATACGTGTGCTGATTTATTTCACAATCAACTACTCATAGCACAAGCCGAAAAAGCATTGGCTAACCTCATACAACAAACTGCACAACTCAATATCATTACCATCGTAGGATTACCTATACGCATTCAAAATCAACTCTTCAATTGCGCTGTGGCATTTCAAAAAGGTCAAATTTTAGGCGTGGTACCCAAGAAACATCTTCCCAATTATAACGAATTTTACGAAAAACGCTGGTTCGCCTCGGCTTCGGACACAACAACGAGCGAACTTCTAATATGCGGACAAAAAGTTCCCTTTGGCGAACATCTTTTGTTTGAATCACCACAAGCCACTTTTTCCATTGAAATATGTGAAGATTTATGGACGCCAATTCCACCGAGCAGTATCGATGCGTTAGCAGGTTCGCACGTCATATTCAACTTGTCGGCATCCAACGAACTGATAGCAAAAAATAGTTATCTCCGCGATTTAATAAAACAACAATCAGCACGTTGTTTGGCTGGTTATGTTTATGCTTCTGCAGGATTCGGCGAATCGAGCACCGATTTACTATTCGCAGGTAATGGGTTAATTGCTGAAAACGGTACGCTTTTAGCTGAAAACGAACGTTTTTCATTGGAGGAGCAACTCATTGTGAGCGAAATAGATGTAGAACGCCTACAACATGACCGTCAAAAAAACAGCACGTTTATGCAAGGGCTAGCTCACACTGAACTGGATACCCATATCACCACTGTTCCATTTGAACTACCCAAAACAGAATTGGAATTAACACGTTCAGTCTACGCCACACCGTTTGTGCCAACCGACGAACGTATGTCTGAATCTTGCGAAGAAATTCTCAACATACAAGTCAATGCATTAGCCACCAGACTACATCACACACACATCAAACATGTGGTATTAGGTATTTCTGGCGGATTAGATTCCACACTTGCTTTGTTGGTTTGCGCCCGCACATGCGACAAACTTGGTCTGTCGCGCCAAAATATCATCGGCATCACCATGCCAGGTTTTGGCACTACGGATAGAACTTATCAAAATGCGACGCAATTGGTCACTAACTTGGGAGCCACTTTACGTGAAATCAGTATCAAAGAAGCTTGTAACCAACATTTCAAAGATATTGCACACGACCCAACGCTACATAACGTGACCTACGAGAATACACAAGCACGTGAACGTACGCAAATCTTAATGGACGTGGCTAACCAATGCAACGGATTAGTTATTGGCACTGGCGATTTATCAGAACTAGCACTAGGTTGGGCTACTTACAATGGCGATCACATGAGTATGTATGCGGTAAATAATAGCATTCCAAAAACTTTGGTGCGTTATTTGGTGCGTTATGCGGCGAGTGGCGAAACAGATAAAAAGGCACAAGCTACGCTACTCGATATTCTCGACACACCAGTAAGTCCCGAATTATTACCTGCTGATGAAAATGGTTTGATTTCACAAAAAACCGAAGATTTAGTTGGGCCTTATGAACTACACGATTTCTTCCTCTATTATATGCTCCGCTATGGATTCGCTCCAGCTAAAATTTTCTATTTAGCTACGAAAGCATTTGCGCAAACTTACGACGATGCCTGTATCAAAAAATGGTTAAAAGTGTTCTTGAAACGTTTTTTTGCACAACAATTCAAGCGCTCCTGCATGCCCGATGGACCAAAAGTTGGTAGCGTGAATCTCTCGCCACGTGGCGATTGGCGCATGCCTAGCGACGCTTCATCAGAATTGTGGCTTAACGACTGCGATTAATAAAAAAGGACTCAAAATTGAGTCCTTTTTTTATGATGATGTATGATTGCGCGGATGCTTATCCAGTACTTCAGAACGCAAAAAATCAACATCGATGTGCGTATAAATTTCAGTCGTTAAAATACTTTCGTGCCCTAGCATTTGTTGAATAGCTCGCAAATTAGCACCGCCTTCGAGCAAATGCGTCGCAAAGGAGTGACGGAATGTATGTGGACTAATCGTTTTAGTAACACCAGCCATGGCAGCCAACTGTTTGACAATGATAAAAATCATTTCACGTGTCAATTTTGCACCACGACGATTCAGAAATACAAAATCCTCATTCCCTTTTTGGACAGTCAACAAATTCCGATCGCGCAACCACAATTGAATAGCACGTTCTGAAGGTTCCGACAAAGGCACTAATCGCTGTTTACTGCCTTTACCTTCCACCTTCATAAAATGTTTATCGCTAAACATATTCGAGAGTTTCAAATTGACCAGCTCCGACACACGCAAACCTGAACCATACAATGTTTCAATAATTGCTAGATTACGATGACCTTCAGGTTTCGATAAATCCACCGCTGCCACAATCGCTTCAATTTCTTCTATCGAAAGCACTTCGGGCAAATATAAAGGCAACTGTGGTTGCTCCAACAACTCTGTCGGATCCACATTCAGCTCATCATTGTACAGTAAAAAACGATAAAACGACCTAATGCCCGACACCACACGCGCTTGCGATCGTGCTTGTAGACCTAACGTATTCAACTCCAACAAAAACTGTTGAAAATCGGATAAACGAGCCTTTAAGTAATCTAGTTGTTGGTTATCGAAAAAATCGAATAACAAACCCAAATCACGCATGTAAGCTTCAATAGTATTTTCCGACAGCGATTTTTCGAGCCGCAAATAGGCACGATAACGTTTAACTACTGGTATGTGTGCAATGGCATCAGCCATAAGTAAGTTAATTTACGCGAAAACGATCGACGCCTTCTTTCAAAAAGCCAACGACTTGGTTTGCAGCAGCAAGACCTGCATTCACATTAGCTTCAGCGGTTTCTGCACCCATCTTTTTAGCTGTAGCAAATACCCGTGTACCAAATTTTTCTTGCAAAGCCGCCAAGGAATCTGGCGCGATATCGGACACGTATTTAAAGTCCGGCCGTTCTTCCATCACACGCATCAAATCTTCTTCATGAATAACCTCTTTACGTGCGGTATTCACCAAACAAGCCCCTTTAGGCATCACACTCAAGAGGTCGTAATTGATTGATTTCTTGGTTTGCTCGTTGGCTGGAATATGCAACGACAAATAGTTAGAACGACGATACAATTCTTTCAAATCAGTGATAGGCGTAACGCCTTCAGCCACCATTTTATCAGCTGGCACAAACGGGTCGAACGCCAACACGTCCATGCCAAATCCTTTAGCCAATTGAGCCACCAAACGACCCACATTTCCATACGCTTGAATACCAAGTGTTTTACCTTTCAATTCAGTTCCTGTGCCTGGTTGAAAATGGTTACGAGCCATAAACAGCATCATGCCAAGCGCTAATTCAGCTACAGCATTTGAGTTTTGTCCTGGTGTATTCATCGCCACAATGCCTTTGGCAGAACAAGCCGCCAAATCCAAATTATCATAACCAGCTCCAGCACGTACTACAATTTTTAATTTTGATGCATGCGCAACGACTTCGGCCGTTACTTTGTCGGACCGAACAATTAAACCATCGGCATCCGCCACGGCATCGTACAATTGCGACACATCGGTGTATTTTTCCAATAATATTAATTCACAGCCAGCAGCTTCTACTATTTGACGTATGCCATCTATAGCCACCTTGGCAAAAGGTTTTTCTGTTGCAACTAAAATTTTCATTGCTTCTAGTATTAATCGCGTTTATAATGAATGTATTGAGGAGCAGTTGGTTGATAGGTGTCATCGTCCCACAAGGTGCTGGTTATCATCAAATCGGCACTGTAACGATTACAAGCAATCGGTACATTATGCACCCGACATTGACGCAAAAGCATCTGGATATCAGCTTCGTGAGGTTGAGCACTCAAATCGTCGATCAAGAAAACTGCCAAATCAATCTCCTTGCGTACTACCATGGCAGCAATTTCAGCGTCACCACCATAAGGTCCCGAATGCATACGTTGAACTTCTGCTTCCACACCTTTATCGGCAAATGCTTTTTCTATCAAGCTACCAGTGGTTCCTGTGCACACAATTTTGTGCTGCGACAAGAAGTCGGCATTGAACACTGCCCACTCTACCATATCGGCTTTCCGTTGATCGTGCGCTACCAGCGCTATGGTTAATTTCCTTTTCATAATCTACTAATGTATTAAATGACTGATTTATTTTTGACTCTGTTTATTACGTTCCCACTGGCGATAAGCGCGGTAGTAACGTTGTGTATTCTGGTTGTGCTCGGCTAACGTAGTCGCAAAATTATGTTCCCCATTGAGCGTTTCTTTGGCACACATATAAATATAATTGCTTTTTGTATAATTCAGCACCGCATCGATACCTGCAATACTCGCCATACGAATAGGACCTGGAGGTAAACCACGATTTTTGTACGTATTGTAGGGCGAATTCACGCGCGTGTGTTCTGTCAGTACATGTGTTAACGTAAAATCACCTAACGCAAATTTCACGGTAGGACACGCTTGTAAAGGCATTCCTTTACGCATACGATTGAGGTACAAACCTGCAATTACTGGTTTATCTTTAGCCACATTCGTTTCTTCATCCACAATAGACGCCAACGTGGACACTTCTACCGGCGTGAGATTGGCTGCTTGAGCTTTAGCCAAACGTTCTTCTGTCCAAAAGCGTTTGTATTCTTGAAACATGCGATCAAACAATTTTTCAGCGGTTACATCCCAGTACACTTCGTACGTATTTGGAATAAACATGGCAATAACAGTTTCAGGCGTCATATCATAACGTTTGAGAAATTCAGCGTCATTCATTAAGTGAATAAATTGCGTAGAATCCGCCATCAGTTGTTGTGCTAAACGAGCTGCCAACTGTTCCTTCAAACGAATATTATTAAATTTCAATTGCACCGCTTCCTGCATACCAAAAATAAGGTGTTGCCCCAAGGTACGATTGGTCATACCATCTTCAATCCGATATTTACCTGGTTTTATGCGTTTATCGTAGTCCTTGGTTTTCATGTAGCGCACAAAACCCGAGGCGTTACGTACCACTTGCAACTGTTCGAGCTGTACCGACACACTATCCACGGTCGTGTTAGGATACACATACACGTATACCTTTTCGCCATTTGGTACCGAAAAATTCGGCAAAAAGGCAATCGCCACACGACGATAGGCCACAAATAAAACGATAAAAAGTCCGAGTAAAATGGGCAATATCAGCCGCTTATTTCGTACTATAAAATCACGCATCTTTTTAAATGTCATAAATCTATCAATAATGATTTAACGTGTAAAGGTAGTAATAAGTTTTTTGAAAAGAAATAGTTTTTTTATTTTCAAATGTAAGAAAATTATCCTATCTTTGCACCGCTTTTGCGGCTTAGCCGACTAAGAAGGAAGTTTGGGTGAGTGGCTGAAACCACCAGTTTGCTAAACTGACGTACGGGTAACCGTACCGGGGGTTCGAATCCCCCAGCTTCCGCAAAGCACTAAAAAGAGCGAGATAATTTATCTCGCTCTTTTTAGTTATTTCATAACACCACTTAGCGAGTTAAATTTTTACTCGTTCAACATATCTTCCCCTAGTTTTCTGTTAAAAAAGCGTCAAAACCAATTTACACAAAATCATAACTAATTGATAATCAAATATAGGTTTTTTCAAATACTCCAATTTGCGGTTTAAACCGCTTATATTGACAGTTATTTATTTAAAAAATTAAACCTAATTATTATGCTTATGAATGTATCTCAAGTGAAAAATCTCATTTCGGTGAAGGATTTTAAAAATCAGTATGGCGTCTATCGTACCTCCGACAATAAAGAAGGTATTATAAAACGCAATGGAGAAATTATTTTTCCAGCCAAAGACTACATGTCAGTTATTGCGCTAAACGACCATTTGTTTGATCTAACAAAAGAAGATTTTACGCATGCAACTTTTGACACCAATCTTAATGAAATTCTACCAATCATGATTGATTACAATGGTAGTAACGGTCATTGTATTTTCTACGAACATGTAAACGGTACAAGTAATCTAGAAGAAAATAAAAAGTTCGGAATTTGCGATAGTAACTACCAAGTTCTATTACCAGCTATTTATGAGCGTATCATCTATTTTGCAGAGACTTATTGGTTAAAAAAATCAGATCGTTGCTGGCTTGTTTTGAACGAACAATTAGAAACAAGCTATTCCATGGTAGAAGATGTACGACTATTAATTGGAGCAAAAGCAAAAGACAAATCAGTGGCCGTAGCGCTCAATGGGGAGTATTTTCTATTATCAGCACAAAAGAAACGCATTACTAAAGGACATTACGAATTTTTGGAACCATTTACCGAAGCTGGTTATGCCATTGCTAAAGTAAATGGCAAACTAGTAATTATTGATGAGGAGGAACAAATAGTCCATCATACCAATTATTCTGCAACTTATGATGACTCTCTACCTTATCCTTATTGGCGTTGTATGTGGGTGGCATCAAATCGTTTAGCATTCTACCAAGATGGAAAGTTCGGATTGATGACACCTGAAGGTAAAGTGATTGTAGAACCAACTTATGCCGAGATTTTGGTACTTGGATGTGAAGAACTCATTCCTGTAAAATCAAGTGAAGGATTGCGAGGTTACATCAATGTAAATGGTGAAATAGTGATACCTTGCCTTTATAAGCATGTCACATTCAACAGAACTACTCACCAATTCCGAGTGAAAACCACAGAGAATAAATATGGTCTGTTTGATAAAAATGGTAATCCCGTATTACCTACAATATTCAAACAGATAACTATCGATCAAGATGGTCACGTGTTAGCATTACTGGACTAAAAAAAATGAAATTACCCTACACCATTATTGGCGTAGGGTAATTGATATTTTATTAAATAAACATTATTATTTGAAAACAAATGTTTAATTTTACGAATTGCTAATAAACAAACATTAACAGAATATGACAACAACAAATGAAAGAATTAGTAATCAGTACAAAAAACCTTTGACTGATTTTGCAAGAGAAATTAAAGAATTAGAGATGGATGGTATACCTGCACCACATATCCCTATCGCAGGCACTAATTATGATAGATGCGAATACAAAATGGCCTTTATGGGTATGGAAACATACGGATGGGCCGAAATGGATGTTTTTATGTCAGCAATTGAGAAAGATCCATACTCTGCAGCCATTAAATACGCGGAATGGCTTAATCCCAAATTTGCAATCAACCAGAGTAATCCTCAAACATTTTTTGGTTTTATTTTGACGTTTTTATCTGAATTTTATAAAATAGACTCTAAACAGATAAAAAATAAAACTAATCTGAGTCCAGTTTTAACTAGTTACATATGGGGAGAGACAAATGCAATAGAAAGATATGAGGTAACAGCAAAACGAATTGAATACCAAGAAAATCAATTATGATTATAAAAGCCAGAAATATTTATTAAACTTATGAGGACCTCAGAATAACGATTAAATGAAATTATCTGGATATATTTGGAGAATTGCAAAAGTAAGAATATAATTTAATTAAATTTACTCAAAATACAAGAAAAGGAAATTACAAATTTAATACATGAAGATTATTTGATATGAATAGCGAAATATAAACCGTAAAGCAAAGATTTTTAAGAGAAAAAATTCATATTATGACAATCAATAGGACATAATAATAAATTATGCAATCTAGACTGAAGTAATAAAACCAAGCCGCAAACAAGTTGAAAATTAATGTCAAAACTATGAATGAAAGGTTATCAATAGCAAATGTAAAAAATTTGAACCATTAAAGAAATATAACAATATAAAAAATATACTACGCCAAGGGTTGAAAAATTAATAAATTTTCAACAGTTAATCTTTTATAAAAAGTAAGATATTAGTTTATAAATATAATTTTAGCAGCAAAAATATTAGTTACCATCTTTAAATTATCCTTTGAATATTCATTAGTCAAGAGTAGATAAAATATCCGCCCTCTTTTATATCTATAAGAAAGAACTATCCTTATAAACAACAAATATTAAAAAACAGGGAAAAACAGCATTGGATTTATGCTAAAATAATAAAAAAATAAGATTAGGTTCGGCATAAATTATCTACTTTTGCAGGTCAAAAAAATAACAACCCGTGAAAAAAAATAACTTATTCATTATCATTGCCTTAGTGGCATTCTCCTTCAGTAGTTGTAAAACCTTACAACTGGATGCTCCTAAAGAGTCGTACCTGCCAACGAGTTTGGCACCAGCCAATTCGGAATTTCCTATACAAGCCGAAATTGATGTCAAACAGCTGGAAACCACGTTGAATAAAAAGCTCACAGGACTTTTGTACGAGGGCAAAAATATCAACAATCAAGATTTAAGTATCAAAGTGTGGAAGGCCCAGAACTTTGCTTTTACAGTTAAAAATAATGTGATTGAATACCAAGTGCCACTCAAAATATGGACGCGTTTTGCGTGGAACATCGAAAAATTTGGTTTTACCATTGGCGACCATTACGAAGCCACCGGCACCATTGCACTTGGATATAAAACCACCATTACTATTGACAAAAATTGGAAATTGATTGCTAAAACCACACCAACGGGTTATCAATGGATTGAAGCACCCAAATTGAACGTGGTTGGCGTAACCGTTCCTGTGACGCCCATCGCCAACTTTGCGTTAGATAAAAGTACGACACTCATCACCGACCAAATAGACCAAACTTTGGCACAGATGGTGGAATTGAAAAAATACGTACAAATGGCGTGGTCGGAAATACAAAAACCAATGCAAGTGAGTCCCGAAACCAATTTATGGCTACGCATTACGCCCAAAGAGATGAGTGTGGCACCATTTACCACGGTAGGTCAGAAATTATCCATTGGTATGTCGATGAATGCGCAAATTGAATCGTTTATGGGTGTTCAACCCAAAGCCAATGCGCCAGTAGCATTAGCACCGCTCAAAAGCGTACCCGCCATTTCTAAAAATTTCAATCTCAATGTGGCTGCCGATGTAACGTTCGACAAAATTACCGAATTAACGCGCCAACAATTGGTCAATAAAACCTTTGCCGACGGCAAAAAGTCGATTACTATCACCGATGTATCTATTTATGGCAGCGCAGGCAAAGCCATTTTTGTAGCCGATGTCGTGGGCTCTGTCAAAGGTCGTATCTATTTTACAGGTAATTTAATCTACAATGCGGAAAAAACGGCCATCGAAGTGGAAAATCCACAGTTTGAACTAAAAACCCAAAATGGGTTGCTCAAGTCTGCCGAATGGTTACTGCACGGTGTGATACTCAATAAACTGAAACCATACTTGAGTTATCCTGTAAAAAGTGATATCGAGTCGATGAAAAGCGAAGCCAACACGATGTTGAAAAACTACCAAATTTACGATGGTATCTATTTAAATGGTTCGATTTCAACCATCACAGTCACAGGTTTAAATTTGGTTCCAGGAGCCGTTCGCCTCGATGCCAATGCGCAAGGCACGATGTTAGTCAAGATTAACGATTTAAAATTATAATTTCGTGTCACTTTTACACATAAAAAAAACTCCCAATTGGGAGCTTTTTTATAATAGAAACATTAGCCAAACATCTGTTTGAAATGGCTAAAGAAATTTTTAGTAGCCGTGGCTGTAGGTTTAAAATTCGACGATTCGTCCAGTTTTTCAATTACTTTCTTCTCGTCCGACGAAAGTGTTTCTGGAATATAAACACCAATATTAACCAACAAATCGCCCGTTCCATAACGATTGACATCAGGTAAACCTTTGTTACGCAAACGGAGTACTTTGCCAGGCTGTGTGCCTTTATCTATTTTTACCTTCACTTTACCATCAACGGTTGGAATTTCTACCGTTCCACCCAAAATAGCCGTTGGCAAGCTCAATAGTAAATTGTATATCAAGTCGTTTTCGTCACGAATCAATTCAGGATGTTTTTCCTCTTCAATCACAATGAGCAAATCGCCATTAACGCCACCACGACGCGCAGCATTACCTTTTCCTTGCATCGATAGCTGCATGCCTTGAGCCACGCCAGCAGGAATTTTAATAGTAATTATTTCCTCGGCACGTACTACACCTTCGCCACTACAATGTGTACATTTATCGGTCACAATTTTACCTTCGCCACCGCATGTAGGACAAACCGATTGCGTTTGCATTTGTCCCAAAATAGTACGTTGAACTTGAGTTACATAACCAGAACCATGGCAAGTATCGCACGTTTTCGTGCTATGACTATCGCGTGCACCACTCCCATCGCAATGAGAACAAGTGACGTATTTATTTACTTTAATTTTTTTCTCTACACCAGTAGCAATTTCAGCCAATGTCAATTTCACTTTTACACGTAAATCGGAACCTCTACGCACACGTTGTCCGCGAGAGCCACCACCGCCAAAACCACTAAATCCACCAAATGAACCGCCAAAATGTCCGCCGAAAATATCGCCGAAATGCGAGAATATGTCATCCATATTCATGCTGGAACCGCCACCAAAACCGCCGTTATTACCCATGCCTGCGTGTCCAAACTGATCGTAACGTTGACGTTTTTGTGGATCGCTCAACACTTCGTAGGCTTCGGCAGCTTCTTTAAAGTTTTCTTCCGCCACTTTATCACCAGGATTTTTGTCGGGATGAAATTCAATAGCTTTCTTACGATACGCTTTTTTTATTTCTTCAGCCGAGGCGGACTTAGATACGCCAAGCACTTCATAATAATCTCTTTTTTCCATGTTGGTTTGTTTTATTGACCTACAACTACTTTAGGAAAACGAATCACTTTGTCATTCATCAAATAACCTTTTTGCACACAATCGATAATTTTACCCTTCATATCGTCCGAAGGTGCTGGCGTAGTCGTAATAGCTTCGTGAAATTCATCATTAAACAATTGATTTTCAGTTTCAATTACCGAAACACCTTGTTGTTTAAGCAAGGTCATCATTTGTTGATAAATGAGATTTACACCTTCAACTACAGGTTGAACAGACTCCGACGTTTCCATCGACTTCAAACTGCGTTCAAAATTATCAATGATAGGCAACAAATCTAACACGACACGTTCGGATGCATTTTTAATTAAATCGACACGTTCGCGCATCATACGTTTACGGTAGTTGTCAAACTCAGCCATCAAACGCAAATATTGATCGTTTAGCTCGTTAAATTTAGTTTCGTAATCCACCGCTCCTGCGGTAGCCTCAGATGCTTGTTCTGGAGCGGCTTGATTCACTGCAGTTTCTTCTACAACCTCCTTTACTTCTGGCTTTTCAGAATGAGTTTGATCGGTATTCTTTTTCATAATCTACTTAAAAATAAAAGTTGGCAAACTCTTTTTATCAAAAAGCTTGCCAACAAGAAGTTGAGGACTTATGATAGTCAATCTGACAAAGTGACTGCACTTTTGTCAGACTATCTTATTTAAATGGACCATTTCAACCACACAGCACCCCACGAAAAGCCAGCACCGAAGGATGAAAGAATTAAATTATCGCCCTTTTTGAATTTAGTTTGGTTATCCCACATCAAAATTGGGATGGTGGCCGACGACGTATTTCCATACATATCAATATTGATCAAGACTTTTGTTTCTTTATCAATACCCATACGGTTTGCCACCGCATCAATGATACGCAAATTTGCTTGATGAGGTAATAAATAGGCTACATCATCAGGCGATAAGCCATTACGTTCAACAATCTCAGCAGATACATCAGCCATCTTGGTTACTGCCCATTTAAAGACATTTTTACCATCTTGATAAATATAATGTTGGCGTTTATCAACCGTGTCATGACTTGCAGGATGCAATGACCCGCCAGCATGCATATACAAATAATCTTTACCTATACCATCAGAACGTAAAATAGCATCCTGTATTCCTGTGCCATCGGTACGACCTTCAAGCAAAACAGCCCCTGCGCCATCACCAAAAAGTGGGCAAGTATTACGGTCTGTATAATCGGTAATCGATGACATTTTTTCGCCACTTACCACCAATATTTTTTTACAAAAGCCACTTTCAATATACAAAGAAGCAGTTTTCAAGGCGTGTATAAAACCAGCACATGCGGCATTCATATCAAATGTCATAGCATCTACAATACCACATTCGCCTGCAATAATTGACGAACTAGAAGGAAAACCATGTCTGGCGTTACAGTAGAACAAATAAGTGCCCCAATTTCACTCGGATCAATATTGTTTTTTTCCAACAATGCTTTTACTGCCTTCACAGCCATAAATGTCATACCATATTCACCTTTCAATATGTGACGTTCACGAATGCCGACACGCGACATAATCCACTCGTCGGACGTGTCGACCAAGCCACTCAATTCATCATTAGTAAGAATATAGTCAGGGACATAGGCTTCTATAGCGGTGATAGCGGCCCGTAATTTAGTTGTTTCCATTGAATAAAAAATTTTAGCGAGTACTCAAAGTCGGAGTATTCGTCTGTTTTGGTTATTTTGGTTGTTTTGGTTTCTGTATAATTACAAACGGGAAACACCCATTATGTTTCGGCTGCAAAGTTAGTCATTTTGTTCAAAAAACAACAATTTACAGGTCATTTTTAAAGCACAAATTAAAAATAATACAATTTAATTATTTAATAAACAGGCAATTATAAGAGATTAAAAAATCAATGTTTTATATCAATTATCAATTCCTGTTTTTCTTTATTCAACTCCACATGTACCACATCGCCTTTACTAATTTCGTTAGAAAGTAATTTTTCTGATAAACTATCCTCTAAATAACGTTGAATAGCTCGTTTCAACGGACGTGCACCAAATTGAACATCGTATCCTTTTTCGGCTATAAATTGTTTAGCTTCATCCGACAAATCAATGGTAAAACCCAAATCACCAATACGTTTATACAAATTGGCTAACTCCAAATCAATAATTTTAAAAATAGCCTCTTGATTCAACTGATCAAACATAATAACATCGTCCACACGATTTAAAAATTCTGGCGAAAAGGTCTTTGACAAGGCTTTTTGAATCACGCCATGGGCATACTCATTATTCGCTTTGTCCGTGGGCACTGAGAAGCCAACACCTTGTCCAAAATCCTTAAGCTGACGTGTGCCAATGTTAGAGGTCATAATAATAACCGTATTCTTAAAGTCAATTTTACGACCTAAGCTATCGGTTAAACGACCTTCATCAAGCACTTGTAACAAGATATTGAACACATCGGGATGTGCTTTTTCTATTTCATCGAGTAACAAAATGGCGTATGGTTTACGACGTACTTTTTCGGTCAACTGACCACCTTCTTCATAACCTACATAGCCTGGAGGCGCACCAATCAAACGCGACACACTGAATTTTTCCATAAATTCACTCATATCGACGCGAATAATAGCATCCGACGTACCAAACATAAATTCGGCTAAACGTTTTGCCAGATGCGTTTTACCTACGCCCGTAGGACCTAGAAATATAAAGGTGCCAATCGGTTTATTAGGATCTTTTAATCCCACGCGATTACGTTGAATAGACTTAACCACTTTGCTAACAGCATCATCTTGTCCGATAACCTCTTTTTGCAGCGTTTCCTGCATTTGCAACAAACGCAAGCCTTCGGCTTGTGCAATACGTTGTACTGGAACACCCGACATCATGGAAACAGTATGAGCGACATCTTCATCAGTTACGGCAATACGATTCTCTTTCGATTGTTCTAACCAAGTTTGTTTTGCATGGTCCAATTCTACGGACAGTTGACGAATTTTATCGCGCGCATTAGCAGCTAATTCGTAATTTTGTTGTTTGACAAAACTGTTTTTCTCCGTATTGATAGCTTCTATGCGTTTTTCCAATTCTTCCACTTCGGCAGGCACACTTAAATTGAGCATATGTATACGTGAACCAACTTCATCGAGAGCATCAATAGCTTTATCGGGGAATGCACGGTCGCTAATATAACGTTCGGTTAAATCGACACATGCACGTAAGGCTTCTGGTGTATAAATAACTTGATGATGATCTTCGTATCGGAATTTAATATTTTCAAGAATTTGTAATGTTTCTTCTTTCGACGTTGGCTCCACCATGATTTTCTGAAAACGACGCTCTAAGGCACCATCTTTTTCAATACTTTGACGATATTCGTTGAGCGTAGTAGCACCCACACATTGAATTTCGCCACGCGCCAAAGCGGGTTTCAACATATTGGCAGCATCCAACGAACCAGATGCGCCACCAGCACCTACAATGGTATGAATTTCATCAATGAACAAAATGATATTCGGATTCTTTTCAAGTTCGTTCAGGATGGCTTTCATGCGTTCTTCAAATTGTCCACGGTATTTTGTACCAGCCACAATAGAAGCCATATCTAGAGCCACTACACGTTTATCAAATAACACACGCGACACTTTACGTTGTACAATGCGTAATGCCAAACCTTCGGCAATAGCGGATTTACCAACGCCAGGTTCACCAATTAAAACTGGGTTATTTTTCTTACGACGACTCAAAATCTGTACAACACGCTCTATCTCTTTATCGCGACCAACAATAGGGTCCAATTTATTTTCGATAGCGGCTTTGGTAATGTCTTTGCCAAAATTATCAATACAGGCGTATCACTACTCTCTTTCGATTGTGTAGCTTTTGCCGTAGGCGTTACTGGTTTTTCATCTTCTAAATCATCTTCATCACTAAATACAGAACCCATGCGCACATCGGTGCGTTCTACTACTTTTTCGCGTACCAAATCGTACGAAACACCTTGTGCCAATAAACTATCTAACACCACACCGGTACCATTTTTAAGAATCGACAGCAGTAAGTGTTCCGTATCAGCTATTTTTTCGTTCAAAGAACGTGCTTCTAGGTGTACTAATTTAAGAATACGTTCGGCATCATCCGACAACGCCAATGATACATTGGGCGTGATAATATCTAATCGAATTTCTTTTTCAATAGACTGTTTTACTAGTTTTAAATCGACCTCTAATGATTGCAATAAGGTAACCGCTTTAGATTCGCTTATACGCAACATGCTCAAAACCAAATGTTCTGGGGTAATTTCACGATTCCCTAAACGTTCAGCCTCTTCACGACTAAAGGTGAGCACTTGTTTTAATTGATCTGAATAATAATTTTCCATATAATGAGTGTCTACTTTTCTTTAGTTATCACGCGACGTTCTGCTTCGTCACGCATATTATTCATAAACCCTTGCATACGCCACTCAACAATATCTCGATAGCGTTTTTGAGTTATAAATATATTAAAAAACCAACCAAATCGAATATGAATGCGCATTGAGAGCATCACCTTATTTGGTGCTATAGGAGTGACAAAGAATGTGCCATAAGCTTTTTTCAAAAGTGAATTTGAATAAAATATATCGACAAAAACACGAGTTCCCCCATTAGTGAGCTTTGTTTTCGTCACTCTACTATCTATAGCAACATCTTTGTATGTTGTAAAACCAGGTACAATAATATCTGTCAACAACCGACTTTTTCCTGTCATTTTGTCAAAAGTGGCCAGTTTCAATTTAATAAGTACCTCATTTTTTGAATCGTCGCCAGGCTGTTTCCCTAAGTTTTTAAATGCCCATTCAAACAACAGCTCAGGGTCGCCTCTAAACTGATCGATTAAATCATCTACAACGTCATCAGCCACAACCATTGGTGCGTCGGTTTCAACACTACAATAGCTCACAAATTCGCCATCGGCATAGTGTGTCGAAATGGAATCACGTCCAAATAACTGGAGGACGCACAAACACGTTAGTAATATGATTAAACCACGTTTCATTCTTAAATAATAAAAAAGGCCATCGAGATGACCTTTTTATGTTAATTCCATATTAGAAACCACTATAAATAACCTTGAGGCGCATCGGCGAAT
This sequence comes from Prevotellaceae bacterium, assembly GCA_020636695.1. Taxonomy (GTDB): domain Bacteria; phylum Bacteroidota; class Bacteroidia; order Bacteroidales; family Paludibacteraceae; genus W0P28-013. Next base: position 2,329 of record JACJXJ010000013.1, on the reverse strand, counting down.
TAGCATTAGTACCACTCCGCAGGGTAACTGCCCCCATTTTACGCAAGGCTCTCACACTTGTAATAGTACCCGAACTACTAAGAACCACAGAACTTGGTACCAAAAGCAATTCAAGCGTTTCATCCGTTTTGTCATTCACATAGTGAGGCGGGATTTCGCTATTTAGGAAGTATGATAAATCAAACACATAACTTTTGGTTTTGCTATTATACGTTCCCAACACCGCAATAGAGTCGGCTGTTTGTGGAATATGATTTTTCGTTACAAATTCCTCTATCTTCGACCGTCTAATCAAAGTCATATACTCTGGAACTGGTATTGCTAAAGTACCAGTTTGTAATTCGGTTGCTTCCACTACCAACATAGCACTGTTCACATTGAACAATCGACTACCAATTTCACTGCGTACTTTACGACGTATTTGACCTATTGGCAACGTTACACGTGGGAACATACCCGCAGGCGATTTAGCATACACCACCGAGTCTGGAATTGTTGTAGCTAACACATCCGTGTGCGAAAATTTATTTAACTGACGTACTTCTTTATTGGCAGGATAAACAATAGACGTATTCACAATTGTATCTTTACCATTCTTATTGTAAGTATAATGATAAAAGAGTTTTAAATCTATTTGATTGAAATACAAAACCGTAGAAGCTCCATATTTGGTGGTAATATACATCCCTTTGAAATATTGGGCAAATTGCTCTTCGGAAGCATACGCTGAATGAGGAATAGCAAAGAAACGATCTAATTGTTCTTTCGAAAATTTATAACGCACCAACGGATTGTAATTATTATCATTCAACACGGAATCAGGTAAAGTTTGGTCCACCGAAGTCACCATACGTTTGCCCATCAATATGGATTGATCCGTAAAATCCGCCACATTCAAATTTGAATAGTAAGTTTGATCATAAACCAAAGGCTGCTTATTCAACTCATAAATGCTCAATTCAAGCGGTGATGTTTTTGAACCAAACCAACTATCATAATACATATACAACACCAAAGAGTCAGGAGTTGGATTAAGAGAATCTGGTGCAAACTTATAACCAACTGGAGGAGCCAATTGAACCAATAACTCGGCTTTAGTAGAACCGTATTTAGCATCATAAAACTCACCCAACGCCATACTCGAAGTATCACATTGAGCGGAAATAGCGTCTACGTATGCATTCTGCGTTTCCACAGTAAATGTATCCATGCGAAGTGCAATCTTGTCACCTTCGGGCTGAAGTAGCAGTCCTAACTGTTCGGTATCGTTACACGACGACACCACTAATGCCAGCACTGCAAAAAGTACCAGTTTATAAGCCCTTTTCATACTATTCAAATCGTAATTATATTAAATATCTTCTCCAAATCCTGGAAATACCGAGGCATAAAGCTTGGTATAATTTGCCTTATAATCTTCGCTATATGGAGCATATACCACATCCTTTTGACGAGCATATGCCTCTACTTCGGGATTAATTTGAGGACTTGCCGCTACCACTGCATCTGAAAAATCGATGGCCAACTTAGACAAATCAACAAAACTAACCTCTTTTTTATCAACCGCTTTCATATCTTCGACCGAAACCCCTTCGGTGATTACGCGATTGGTGAATCCATCGCGAAACGAGCCATTAAAACCATCGGCATAAACGGAATACACAATTTTAGATTTGCTAAAAAATGGGTCTTCGTTATACGCTTTTTTGATGTAAAGTGGTGCTAATGCTGTCATCCAACCATGACAATGGATGATATCTGGTGTCCAACGGAGTTTCTTAATGGTTTCCAAAACACCACGTGCATAAAACACGGCACGGTCATCATTATCTTCATATTCATTATTCTGATCATCGGCAGCTATACCGCGACGACGGAAATAATCGTCATTATCAATAAAATAAACCTGCATACGAGCCGACTGAATAGACGCAACTTTGATAATCAATGGGTGATCACAATCGTCGATAATCAAATTCATACCTGACAAACGCTGAACTTCGTGCAATTGATTGCGTCGTTCATTGATGTGTCCGTAGCACGGCATGAAGATACGAATTTCACAGCCTTGTTCTTGAACGTACTGAGGTAATTCACGACAAATGGTCGCCAATTCATTCTCTGGCAAATAGGGCGTAATTTCTTGTGTGATAAATAAAATCTTTACAGGATCTTTCATGCTTTGTTTTCAAATTAAAATGATTATGCAAAGATATAAAAAAAAAATCAGTAATAAACAAGTTTTTCTTACAAAACATGTTATTGGAAAAATAAAAATCTCAGCACAAGGATTTTAACATCAACAAGCCTCAACCAATTGAGCCCCCAA
>JACJXJ010000012.1 GCA_020636695.1 Prevotellaceae bacterium | reverse complement strand
ATTTACGAATACCTCAACAATCGCTTTGGTTCCGAAGCACATCGCACGGGTTCACTATTTTTCATTGTGGCGAAATTGGTGAGCTCCGCCACCAAACTGTATGTGGCTGCTCTGGTGTTACAACAGTTTATATTCGACGCTTGGCATATTCCGTTTTGGGTAACAGTGACCTTATGCGTGGCACTGATGTGGCTGTACACGCGCAGAGGCGGCATTCGCACTTTGGTATGGACCGATTCGCTACAAACGCTTTTTTTGGTAATAGCGCTTATCTTAATGGTAGTCAACATGATACAACTCGTAAACTCCTCCACTAGCGACGCTTTGCGCACGGTGTACGAGAGTACGTGGAGTCACACCTTTACGTTGAACGATTGGCACAGTCACCAAAACTTTTTTAAACAGTTTTTGAGTGGCATCTTCATTGTCATCGTGATGACTGGACTCGACCAAGATATGATGCAAAAAAACCTCACGTGTCGCACATTGAAAGAGTCGCAAAAAAATATGTTATGGTGTGGAGCAGCTTTTCTTCCCGTGAATTTATTGCTGCTTACTTTAGGCGCTTTGGTTCTTCTGTTTGCACAACAAAATGGGGTATTACTTCCCGAAGAACCCGATCAGATTTTACCTTACATAGCCACTTCGTACTTTCATCCAGTCACAGCGTTCTTTTTTATGCTAGGCATCATCGCCGCGTCATTCTCAAGCGCCGATTCAGCGTTAACAGCTATCACCACTACTATTTCGGTGGATTTACTACGCATAGAAAAACGGCAAGCCACACAAGCCGAACGTTGGCGTCAATGGATTCATCTGGCTGTTTGCGTGCTATTTATTGGCTTAGTGGTAGCGTTTCATGCCATGCCTAATCAGAGTATTATCGACACCATTTATACCATTGTAGGTTATGCTTACGGTCCATTATTAGGACTTTTTGCCTTTGGATTGCTCACAAAACAACGTTGTCGTAATCGTTTAATTCCTTTGGTAGCGCTACTTTCGCCAATTCTAACGTATGGCATTCAATGGGCCTGCGCTCACTACTTGAACTACCAATTTGGCTACGAGTTGCTTATGTTGAATGGTTTGATTACCTTTGTAGGACTATCATTAATCAGAACAAACCAGGGGAAAGTTGACAATGGATAGTGGAAAGTTGTTAAATGTTTAGTGTGGAATGAAAGGTGAAGGGTTAATGGTTATAGGTTAATGTTTTTTCGCTAAACGCTAAACGTTGAACGCTAACCGATTTTCCAACGCCACGAAGTTCGCCATTAACTTTTAACCTCTTCGCCCTTAACCCAATTATTCTGTTATTCAATTAATCTATCATTATATAACCTTATGATTATAAACTCCGCAGAATTTGTTATCTCGAACGTGGACTACAAAAAATGTCCATCGTCTTCACTACCCGAATATGGGTTTATTGGACGTTCGAATGTAGGCAAATCGTCGCTTATCAATATGCTGACTGGCAAAAAAGATTTGGCTAAAACCTCATCCAAACCAGGCAAAACACTTTTAATCAACCACTTCATCATCAACGAACAATGGCATTTGGTCGATTTGCCAGGTTACGGTTATGCCAAAGCCAGTAAAACCATGCGCGACAAGCTGAAAGGCATCATCGAAGGTTATGTGCTTTTTCGTCAGCAATTGACCAATTTGTTTGTATTGGTGGATAGCCGCTTGGCACCTCAACAAATCGATTTGGAATTTATGGAGTGGCTCGGCGAACAGGAAGTGCCTTTTTCTATTGTGTTTACCAAAGGCGACAAACAATCGAACAGCCAGCTCAGTGCCAATGTGAAAGCTATAAACGCAAACTACTCGAAACATGGGAAGCACTACCGCCTATTTTTGTCACTTCTGCCGAAAAAGGAGTTGGGAAGGACGATATTTTGAATTATATCGAAAGCATCAATCAACAAGTGGAAAACGTTTAATGTGGAATGTTTAACGTTAAACCGCGTAGCGGTGACATATTACTAGCTCAATACAAACAACAAAAAACGAAACCCCATTAGGGGTGAAACATTACGTTAATTATGGCCAACACCTACACACAATTATACGTTCACCTCGTATTTACGGTTAAAGGGCGTTCAAACCTCATCTCTACAAGATGGAAAGAAGATTTGTACAAATACATAACTGGCATAATAACCAATGAGAAACAAAAATTGATGATTATCAATGGAATGCCTGATCATCTTCATCTATTGATTGGACTAAAACCTGATTGTAACTTATCTGATTAATAAGACTAAAATGAAAATGATTAATGGAAAACATGGAGCGTGGAACGTTTAATGTTTAACGTTTACTCGGAGTGCGACTTAAAGTCGCGCCCCGAGGGAACCGCTAAACGCTTTTCGATATTTACCCCTCAATCCCCTAAAGGGGACTAAACTACTGGTGAAAAAGGTGAAGGGTGAAGGGTCATGGATGAAAGGTGAAAAGGTTATAGGTTATAGGTTAATGGTTTTTCGCTAAACGCTAAACGTTGAACGCTAAACGCTTTTCCAACGCCACGAAGTTCTCCATTAACTTTTAACCTCTTAACCCTTAACCTAATTATTCAGTACACGCTAAACGATTTTTATTTATCGGAACAAACGAAGGATGTCGTTACCATTGGCAAATATAAGTAACGCAAACAACAAGAACATACCAATGTTGAGCGAAATTTCCATAAACTTATCGCTTGGTTTACGGCGCGCTATGATTTCGTACAGTAAAAATAGCACATAACCACCGTCCAAAATTGGGATTGGCAAGATATTCATAAATGCCAAAATCACCGATAAGAAAGCAGTCATATTCCAGAAAATTTGCCAGTTCCAAGTAGCAGGAAATAGGTTGCCAATAGCCCCAAATCCGCCTAAACTTTTAGCGCCTTCTTTGGTAAATACCAATCGGAATTGTTTGATGTAGTTGGACAACACATCAGTCATCATATGCCAGCCAGCAGGAATTGCTTCAAAAAAGCCAAAAGCCTCTTTTTCAGTTTTAAAATAAGGCATTGGATTACGCAATTGTACGCCCATTTTGCCATCTTCACTCACGGTAATACTATCGTTTACAACTACGCCACCACGCATCACAGACAAGGCTACGCGTTGCGATTTGCACAACTCTAACTCTTTAGAAATATCCTGAAAGGCTGCCATGGCTTTGCCATTCAAACCTACCACGCTATCGCCAGCTTGCAAACCAGCTGCAGCAGCAGGTGAATCGTCCGCCACTTGGTCTATTACAAACGGTACACGCACCGCCATGAATTCTTTTTCTTCGGCGGCCAACATCTGTTCGCCAAAATCTTTTGGTAACACAATAAGCGTATCCGCAGAATCGCGTCGTACCATCACATTTTGTTTGCCTTCAATTACTATTTTTTCGAGTGCATCTTTTTCTAAATGAACGGCTTCGCCATTAACAGCTAGCACAATATCGCCATTTTGAAAACCATTTTTCAAAGCTGTTTCGCAATAATCATAACCTAAATACGCATTTTGTACTGGCAATTGTTCTTGTCCCCACGTAAATAATAAGACACCATATAACACAATGGCGGTAATAAAATTCATCAACACGCCGCCCGTAATGATAAATAGACGTTGCCAAGCTGGACGTGAACGATATTCCCACGCTTGTGGTTCGCTATTAAGTACGGCTGGATCCATCGATTCGTCCACCATTCCTGCAATTTTGCAATAGCCACCTAGTGGCAACCAACCAATGCCCCACTCGGTAGTTTCGGGATATTTGCGCCAATCATTATCGTCCAATTGTTCAACGGGCGCTGGTACCATAATTGGTTTCCCTTTTTTATCGTGTTTAGGCAATCCTTCGGCATCTAACAATGGTTGTAAATGGTCGGGTAAATTAGGTGCGAACCAACGTACTTGCCATTTTCCATTGATTTTTTTTAGGCGAACCAACGAAAATTTAGGATTGAAAAAGAGGTAAAATTTATCGACACGCACTTTGAACAAACGTGCAAAGCCAAAGTGTCCTAATTCGTGCACAAAGACTAAAATTGATAAACTAAGAATAAGCTGTAAAGCCTTGATTAAGAAAGTTTCCATGTATAATTTGTTAAATATGTAATATTAAATTAATAAGTGAAAGGTTATAGGTTAAGGGTGAATAATGAGATGTTGAGTGTGTAATATACCATAAATATGCAGTTAACCTTTCACCTCTAACCCTTAACCAAGTTTTTCGGTTATTCTATTATTATATCATTGTCTGTGTTAATCGACGCGTATCAGCATCGCACGCCACGTAATCTTCGTAAGTAGGTGTTTTTATAAAAGGCGATTTCTGCATTACCGTTTCAATAATGTCGCTCATTTGCAGAAAGCCAATTTGATTTTTAAGAAAAGCTGCGACTACTACTTCGTTGGCCGCATTGAGTACACACGGCATATTTCCACCACGATGCATCGCATCAAAGGCCAAAGCTAAATTGCGGAAACGATTTAAATCTGGTTTTTCAAATGTCAACGATCCAAATGTCGCTAAATCGAGTCGTTTAAAATCAGTTTGTACGCGCGTAGGAAAGGTCAAAGCGTACTGAATAGGTAATTTCATATCAGGTAAACCCATTTGCGCTTTCATACTGCTATCGCGGAACTGCACAATAGAATGTATAATACTTTGTGGATGAACCACCACTTCTATTTGATCGGGCGTCAATCCGAATAACCATTTTGCCTCAATCACTTCAAAGCCTTTATTCATAAGGCTCGCCGAATCAATGGTAATTTTAGCGCCCATCGTCCACGTAGGATGATGTAAGGCTTGAGCAGCCGTTACGGTACGCAATTCATCCATCGTTTTTTGACGAAATGGACCGCCCGAAGCCGTCAAGATAATCTTTTCTACTTCGTCGGCATTCTCGCCTACCAAGCATTGAAAAATAGCGCCATGTTCGGAATCAACTGGCAAAATAGCTGCACGATTTTCAACCGCTAAACGCGTAATAAGTTCACCTGCTACCACCAACGTCTCTTTATTGGCTAAGGCTATTTTTTTACCTGCTTTTATGGCTTCAATGGTTGGCTTCAAGCCAGAATAACCCACCATGGCTGTTACTACTGTACCCACAGGCTCCATAGCCGCCACTTGAGCCACCGACTCACTGCCGGCAAAAACTTTCATAGGTAAATCGGCCAATGCCGCCTTTACCTGCACATAATATGCCTCATTAGCAATAACAACCACTTCGGGACGAAATTGACGTGCCTGCTGAATTAGCAAATCGGCATTATTGTTGGCTGTCAAGGCATACACCTCAAATAAATCGGGATTGGCAGCCACCACTTCGAGCGTTTGCGTACCAATAGAGCCTGTAGAACCTAAAATGGCTAAAACTTGTTTAGGCAGAGTGTCCGTATCAAACATGGAGATAAGTTCTAATTAAAAAATAATATAATCGGCAGGATTAACTGGCTTTCCTTTTTGCCACAATTCAAAGTGAAGATACGAATCGGTTGTTTGTTTACCTGCAGCGCCCACGATGCCAATAACTTCGCCCACACGCACCTCTTGCCCCACTTGTTTCAACACCCGCTCGTTGTTTTTATATACAGAAAAAAATCCGTTATCGTGCTGTATACCAATAACGTAACCAAATTTCAACGAGTAATCGACCAACACCACTGTTCCTTTAAGAGCAGCAAGTACCGCCTCGTTGGGCGAAGTGGCCAACTCTACACCATATTGGTTCATTTTAGGAGCAAATGGCTGTGTAATAACTCCTTTAACAGGTTTTACAAACACTTCTACCACTTCTTCTTTAGGAAGCGCAATAGAACCCAAATTGTATTTTTCTTCTTGCTCAAATTCATCGACAAATTCTTGTTCATCCTTCGATTTCCCAAGTGACAAGTTTTCCCAATTCTTAACTTCCAACGATTCGGTATCAACCGTATCGAGTACAATGTTACCAGCCAAAATATCCTTTATCACTTTCATCTGTTTTTGCTGCAAAGCCAAGGTTTGAGTCAACGAATCGACACGCATAGTTTCGGTAATGAGCTCAGTACGAATAGACGAATCGGCAAAACCAGGCAAGAAATGCTTGATAGGCGTAAAGAAGATTAACAACGACAAAACCAAAAACGAGACCAATGCAAATGTGCCCGTAAATAAAAATACCGACAAACGCGACAAACGGAGATGAAACGCCTCTTCTAAGGTGTTTTCATTGAGAATGGAAACCCGATATTTAAATCGAAGACGTTGAAAAAATTTCTTTTTTGAAGCCATACAGTGATTATTTGTACCTTACAAAGATAAGGATTTTCTGCCAATATTAATTACGAGCGACGTTTATAAGTGAAATAGGCAAAGTCCAATCCTGTTGCATCGTCGTGCATACGTTCCGATTGATCGACCACTTGCCATTCATTTTCATCAATAACGGGATAGAATGTATCCGCCTCAAAATCTTTGTAAACCCAAGTAATATAGAGTGTATCGGCTATCGGCATAAACTGTTTGTACACACTGCCGCCTCCAATAATAAAGTTCTCTTCGTCGGCACGGCATAGTTGAACGGCCTCTTCGATAGAATAAGCCATATCGCACCCTTCAATCTGTTCACCAGCCACATCGGAAATAACGATATTGCGACGTTTTGGCAAGGGACGAATAGGCAATGAATAAAACGTACGTTTACCCATAACTACAGTATTACCCGAAGTCAACGCTTTGAAATGTTTTAAATCGTCAGACAAATGCCACAATAAGTCATTGTCCTTTCCTATAGCATAGTTTTGCGCGATGGCAACAATAATAGAAATCATAGTTATGAAGTTATAAGTGAGTAACTAAAAAACACCAACATTAATCGCGACGTCCCATAAAAATCATGACATAATACAACAGCGTAGCCAACGAACCCAAAGCTGCCACTACATACGTATAAGCAGCCGAACGCAAAGCATCTTCGGCTTTATCGTGAGTTTCCACATTGGTTACACCAGCACTATTAAGCCAAACCAACGCACGTTTACTGGCGTTAATTTCTACAGGTAACGTAATAAAACTGAACAAAGTGGTCAGTGCAAATAGCACAATACCTGCAAGCATAAGTTGAGGGAAACTATTAATCAATAACATACCGCCCAACAAAATCCACATCACCCATTTAGAAGAGAAACTCACTACAGGTACTAACGCTGAACGCATTTTCAAGGGAGCATAACCAACGGCGTGTTGGACGGCGTGTCCACATTCGTGAGCAGCTACAGCTGCAGCAGCTACACTAGCAGAACCATAAACGCCTTCGCTTAAATTCACCGTTTTGGTAGCAGGATTGTAATGGTCCGTGAGTGTTCCACCTGTAGCAGTCACGGTTACATCCGTAATGCCATTATCGCGCAACATTTTACGAGCCACATCGGCACCGGTCATACCACTAGGCAATGTTATTTTTGAATATTTTTTAAATTTCGATGTGAGTGACGCTTGAACTATCCAACTCACAACCGCTATTCCAATAAAAAGAACCCAATAAAGTGTCATAATTCTCAATGTTTTTAAAATTAATAAAATATCTATTTCTTGGTTTAAGTATCAAAATACCTGCCAACGATAATTTCTGCCAAAATTACTGTTTCTGTGCTCTATATTTGGTGGCACATTTTTTACAAACACCATACAAATAAAGCGAATAATGGGTGACTTGAAACGCATTAAACGTACGACTCTGAATCGCTTTTTTGAGTTTTAAATCGGTAAATTCCCGCACTGAACCACAACGGGTACAAATACGATGATGATGTGTGGAGTTACTCGTCACCTTTTCATATTCAATGTGCTGTTTGTCAAACTGATGTTTCACCACCAACTGACATTCCACAAACAACTCCAACGAATTATACACCGTAGCACGACTCACCTTAAATTCACTGGGCATGAGCAACACTAACTCATCGGCCGAAAAATGCTCTTGTTGATCGTAAATAACATCCAATAGTCGGAACCGTTCTGGGGTTTTGCGCATGCGTTTCGCTGACAAATAGTCGGTCAAAATATCATGTGCCAATTTTTTCTCTTCGTCCAATGTCATCATACTGCTAAATTAACGTGGATCATAACCCGATTGTTGTAAAATATAAGAGGCATTCACACTATACAACAAATCCAATGGCGACACATCGGGATTTGCTTTCATATAATTTTCAATAATTTGCCAACCAATATAAGCCCCCGCTCTACCTGGCGATTCCTGAGAAAATAGAGATGTAAAAGGTGCATCATTGAGGTATTTTACACGCAACATACTGTCGTGAGAAAACAGATGTTTACCTTCAATCATCGTCAACCACATCTCCGATTCATGTTTCTGACACCACTTCCACTGTTCTGGTGTATAGCCCATCAAAACCGATTCATCCACATCGGGCAATAACACGGAAGCCACGTAAAGAATTTTACCTCTATATAAAAGTTCCTCCATCAATTCACCTGTACGTGGCACAAAAGGAAATTCACTCGTTAACCACGCCACCACATAATCGGGAACCACTTTCTCGGGACACATATTTTGTCGCAAATAATTATAAATTCCCACACGTTCGTACAACGGATACGATTCCCCTAAATAATTATCGATACTGAGTGACAAAAAGCCCTCACCCACTACAACACTCTGATTTAAACCCGACACATGCATGTAAAAACGAGGTGTTTTTTTATCAGGAAAGAAATAGTTAGCACGTCGAAATGCTTGTGTCAAATCGGCTTCGATAGGTTCAATATGTTGATACGCACGAAGTGCATCGCCATACAAATGAATTACGGCGGTGTCGGCAAAAAACTTTTGTAAGGTAAACACAGTAAGCGAATCATCTTTTTTACCAAACTGCACCACACGCTCTAAATAGATGGGCAAAAAATCGGGATACAAGGAATCAACATGCGCCAAAGCAGCAGGAAGATCCTGACCTTTCATCGCCCAAAAATCTTGGTCGAAGCGACCAATTTTAATCTCCAAATTACTATCAGACGTATCTGCTTTTCGCTTCTCAGGAGCACACGCAGCAAGCGCCAAACCGACTAAAAATAGAATAACAAGTTGTTTTTTCATAATGCTAACTATCCATAAACTAAAGGTCACAAAGTTACATATTTTAGGTTGATTCTGAAAATTATTTAGACACAGTTTGAATAAAAAAACAGGACTGTTGCGCCATATCCAAAAAAGACTTACCTTTGCCGTCGATTTCAGAAGTGTAAAAACTTCTTATCTACATGCTTAGGGGTGCCTTTTTAGGCTGAGATTACACCCTTTGAACCTGCGCGGGTAATGCTGCGAAGGGAAAAAGTTAAAAAAAATTCTCCACCTTAAGTAGTTTTCAAGTCAACAGCCGACGACCATTAATTTGGTTATCGTCGTTAGGTCTATAAACTTGAATCTACTTTTCCCTGCGTATGTAGTTTTGTTTAACTCGAAAAATCCACAAAAAAAACAAATGGATTTTTCATAAATTCAAAGCTATATGCAAAAAAAACTACTCGCAGTGCTTGCACTGCCACTCATGGCTAGCGCACTTTGGGCGCAAAAAGAAGCCACAGATTCCATTTCGATGAAAGGCGAATTAGAAGAAATTATTGTTTCTTCTACGCGTCTTGGCAATCAAACGCCACTGACCACCAAAACATTCACGCCTGAAGAGTTACAACAGCAAAACACAGGCGTTAATTTGCCGTATTTGCTCACAACAACGCCTTCGTTGGTGGTAACTTCTGATGATGGTTTGGGTGTTGGCTACACCTATTTTCGTGTGCGTGGAACCGACCAAAATCGCATCAACATGACGGTAAATGGAATTCCACTCAATGATGCCGAATCACAAACCGTATTTTGGGTAAACATGACCGATTTAGCATCGTCAATGAACAGTGTTCATGTGCAACGAGGCGTAGGAACTTCCACCAATGGTGCAGCCGCTTTTGGAGCTTCGGTGAATATGCAAACAGAAAAGGCAACATTAGAACCATTTGCCACCCTCACATTTAACGGTGGTATGTACAACACCTTTCGCGAAAGTGCTAAAATAAGCACGGGTTTATTAAAAAATGGTTTTGCTTTCGACGCTCGCTTTTCCAAAGTAAACAGCGATGGTTACTTGGAACGCGCAGCATCCGATCTCTATTCATACTACGCCTCGGGCGCTTGGTATGGTACTAACACCATGGTGAAATTAATGACATTCGGTGGAGCCGAAAAAACCTACATGGCTTGGGATGGTATCAGCGCGGAGCAATTGGCAACCAACCGCCGCTACAATCCTGCTGGTCGCTACATCGACGACAATGGAAACGAAGCGTTTTACAACAATCAAACCGACAACTACGCTCAACAACACGTGCAATTACACGTGTCACATCTATTCAATGCACAGTGGAATATCAATGGTGCGCTGCATTACACCCATGGCAAAGGCTACTATGAACAATACAAGGCTAGTGCAAAATTCAAATCATACGGCTTACCAAACTTTACCGACACACTTGGCAATACCGTAAAAAAATCGGATATCGTACGACAAAAACAGTTACAAAACGATTTCTTTGGAGGCGTAGTAGCTCTTAATTATACCAGCAAAAAGGTAAATGCGTCATTAGGTGGAGCCGTAAATAATTACATGGGCGACCATTTCGGAAATGTTCTTTGGGTCCGCACCTACGACCAAAGCATTCCAAAAGATTATGAATATTACCGCAATCATGGTAATAAATTCGAGGCAAACACGTACTTAAAAGCTGATTGGGAAATCATGGAAGGTTTAACTATTTACGGTGATATGCAATACCGCTATGTTAATTATCAATTGAATGGTATCAACGATGAGGATTTGGATTCTATTCCCGTACACGAAACATTCCATTTTTTGAATCCGAAAGCGGGCATTTCGTACACTAAAAATGGGCACAACGCCTATGTCAATTTTGCAATTGCCAACCGCGAGCCGAATCGAAAAAACTACACAGAAGCAGGTCCTAACGATGTGCCACAGGCCGAACGCTTGTACGATTACGAAGCCGGTTACAACTTTTCACACCGTCGTTTTAGCGTAGGAGCTAATCTCTACTTGATGGATTACGACAACCAACTTGTACTCACCGGAAAATACAGCGACACAGGCGCTTATTTGACCAAAAACGTGAAAGATAGTTACCGCGCAGGCATCGAATTAATGGGTGGCGTACAAATTTTAGATTGGTTGCGCTGGGACGGAAACGTAACACTGAGCCAAAACAAAATTTTAAATTATTCCGACTGGGTGGATGATTGGGATGCAGATTGGAACGACCCTGTGGTAAACCAAAATGGAGGACAAGTTCAGGTGAATTACGGCACAACAGACATTTCGTTTTCACCAAACATCACAGCAGGAAGCAGTTTTCAAATGGACATCAAAGGATTTAATGCCACGTTACAAACCAATTACGTAGGCGAACAATTTTTGGATAACACCAATAATAACGCTGCCAAGCTCGACGATTATTGCGTCACTAACTTACGTTTAGCCTACACGCTACCTAACAAAAAAATAGTGAAAGATGTGACATTCTCGGTACAAATGAATAACTTATTTAATACTATGTATGTGTCAAATGGAGGCAGTTACAGCTATTTTTCAGGCGCTAACGGCGATTATTCAGCAGCCAATCAAAAATACACACCTTGGTACTATGCGCAAGCTGGCTTAAATGTTCATGCAGGCGTAAGTGTCACATTCTAAAACCAAATTTGAAACAAAAAGGCCCAATAAACAGAACAGTTTGTTGGGCTTTTTTTGTTTTTCACTCATTAGAATATTACCTTTGTGGCACAAATGCACTTCATACTATGAATATTATATTTTTAGGCACGGGCACCTCCACGGGCGTTCCAGAAATTGGATGCCAGTGCGCTGTTTGCCAATCGCCCGACCCCAAAGACAAACGGTTACGATCATCCATTCTGATTGAAACAGAAGGGAAACAAATCTTGATAGATTGTGGACCCGATTTTCGTCAGCAAATGCTGAATAAACCATTTGGCAAACTCGATGCAGTATTGATTACCCATGAGCATTACGACCACGTGGGTGGTATCGACGATTTACGACCTTATTCCAAATTTGGCGACGTACATTTGTATGCCGAACAGAACGTATGCAACGCCATTCAAATCCGCTTGCCGTATTGTTTCACAGCACAAAAATACCCAGGTGTGCCTAATCTACAACTTAACACCATCACGCTCGATTCGTTTACCGTAGAAGGCGTTCATATACAACCCATTCGAATTACACAGGTAAATTGCCTATTTTAGGTTTTCGCATCGAAATATGGCATATCTGACGGACGTTAGCACGATTCCTGAGAGCGAATACGCAAAACTAGCCAACCTCGACGTACTGGTTATTGATGCACTACGCGACAAACCGCATCCATCGCACGAAACTGTAGCCGAAGCATTGCAACAGATAGAACGCATACAACCAAAACAGGCGTATTTAATTCACATGAGTCACCATTTTGGACTACATGCCGAGCGACAAAAGGAGCTACCGAAAAACGTACACATCGCTTACGACGACCTCAAATTAACGATTTAAAGTCTATTAACACTGCTTTTTACAAAAAAAATTGCGCTATTCAATAAAAATATGTAATTTTGTCAGTCTTACTGAAAAAATAGCAGTTTTATGCAAACATCAGAAATTCAATCTGTAAAACAGCGCTTTGGAATCATTGGTATTTCATCGGCGTTGAATCGCGCTATCGACGTTGCTGTACAAGTATCAGCTACCGATTTGTCGGTACTTATTACAGGCGAAAGCGGCGTTGGTAAAGAAACGTTTCCACAAATTATTCATCAATACAGCCACCGCAAACACAATGCTTACATTGCTGTGAACTGCGGAGCTATACCCGAAGGCACCATCGATTCCGAACTATTTGGACACGAAAAAGGTGCTTTTACAAGCGCCACATCCGACCGTAAAGGTTATTTTGAAGTAGCCGATGGCGGCACTATTTTTCTCGACGAAGTGGGCGAATTGCCACTTTCTACACAAGTGCGATTGTTGCGCGTTTTAGAAGCTGGCGAATTTATGCGTGTGGGTTCATCGAAAGTGCAAAAAACCAATGTGCGCGTAGTAGCAGCCACCAATTTAAATATGCAAGAAGCCATTCGTAATGGTCGTTTCCGCGAGGATTTATATTATCGTTTGAATGCCGTGCCTATTTACATTCCGCCGTTGCGCGAACGTAAAGACGACATTTTGCTGTTGTTCCGTAAATTCGCTACCGATTTTGCAGAGAAATACAAAATGCCAGTCATCAAACTCACGGATGATGCACAGCTCATGCTGAAAAACTACTACTGGAAAGGTAATATTCGTCAACTTAAAAACATCACCGAACAGATTTCTGTGATTGAACAAGAACGCACCATTACCCCTGAAAGTTTACGTGCCTACTTGCCCGATCAAGAATCGAGCACATTGCCTGTGCTGATGTCGCATCAACAAGAGCAAAAATCGTTTAATAGCGAGCGTGAAATTCTCTATCAAGTGTTGTTCGACATGAAAAAAGACATGAACGACTTGAAAAAGTTGGTCAATGATATTATGTCGAATGAACCTGCGCACAACTACCAACCACACTTCAGCGACACCGCCGAACAGCCGTTTGTAGAAAAACAAGAACCGCAAAACGAAGTTATCAATTTAGTAACGCCATTGAGCAAAGGTAAAATTTTGCACAATCATCACGTAGAAGATACCGAAGAGTATGTAGAAGAATCGCTTTCGCTCATTGATGCCGAAAAAGAGATTATCATCAAAGCCCTCGAACGCCACAATGGCAAACGGAAGTATGCAGCACAGGATTTAAAAATATCGGAACGCACACTCTATCGTAAAATAAAAGAATACGGACTCGAATAATAACGTTATGACTAAAAAACTCGTTATTCTCTCAATCATAAGCGTTTTACTGGCAAGCTCTTGCAGTATTTCGTACAAATTCAACGGTGCTTCTATCGATTACTCGAAAGTACGAAGCATCGCGGTGGTCGATTTTACGAATCAAGCCACGTTGGTGTATCCGCCGATGGTCACGTCGTTCAACGAAGCCCTCAAAGATGCGTACACCAAACAAACACGTTTAGCACTGCTCAAACGCAATGGCGACTTACAGCTAGAAGGTGAAATTACAGGTTACACGTTGACACCGCTCTCTATTGGTTCCGACTCGTATGCCGCCGAAACACGATTGACCATGACCGTACGCGTACGATTCACCAATAATACCAATACAGAAGAAAATTTTGAACGCACATTTAGTGCAAACAGAACATTTCCAAGCACTTCGACATTAGAAAGTGTGCAAGACCAATTGGTCACTGAGATGATTGATGAAATAGTAGACAATGTTTACAATGCCACCGTGGCGAATTGGTAAACGCACAAAAGAACCCTTCATCAACAGAAAATCAGATATTAAGGCGTTTTAAATTTGAAATATCCGAAAAAAAGTATTTACTTTGCAGTCCGATTTTTATCGGCAGCATGAAATCATAAAAACAACAAATAAATTTAGCAACATGTACTTATTTTTAACCATTCTCGCTGTTGTAGCGTCGATTATTTTAGTATTAATCGTGTTAGTACAAAACTCAAAAGGTGGTGGTCTTGCATCTAGTTTTTCAAGCTCAAACCAAATTATGGGTGTTCGCAAAACAACCGATTTCTTGGAAAAAGCCACTTGGACATTGGTTTCAGTTATTGTTCTTTGTAGCGTATTAGCAGCAGGTTTTGCTAAAAACCACACAGAAGCTGCCACTTCTGCTATTGCAGACGAAGCGCAAGCTGCACAAGAAACTGCTGCACAATCGGAAGCTGCTCCATTTGAAGAACCAGCTCCTGCAAAATAATTGCTAACAGACATTGTATTTTAAAAAGCCTCACCTTGGTTGAGGCTTTTTATGTAATACAAGGCACTTGCAAAAAAGTTTTTTCGATAAATAGCATTCGCTATTTGTAGAATCGAGAAAAAACAGTATCTTTGCACCATATTTCAGGGTAGTTACCAGAGTGGCCAAATGGGACTGACTGTAACTCAGTTGTCTTTCGACTTCGGTGGTTCGAATCCATCACTACCCACTTTTTAAAACAGAGCTTTTTTAGCTCTGTTTTTTTTGTCTCAACAAATATACTTATCTTTGCGAAGTTTCACTGTGAATAAAAATCAGTACAAATGATAAAAAATATCATTAATATAGTACTATTGCTGTAGCTATCAGTTATGAAACTGACTAGATACCGTGGAATTTCGCCAATAGTATCCATTTAGAGACATTCCTTGGTACAATTAAATCGAAGATTTAGATTGAAACGATACGATTTACTTTGAAGATTTCCGTGATTCAATATCATTCAAAGATAATGTCGCACTTTTTGGCGCAATCAAGGCTATTTACATAAAATGATATAAAATTATACCAATTAAAACTTAAATTTTATACAAATCCAAGGAATGAGTTTTTTGTTTAAAATATAAAAAATTTGTAATTGTACTAATAAAAACTATATCGTAAAGGAAATTGATTCAGTCTGATCAAAGTTAGCTATCATTTGATTGCGCTCAAAGTAGTGATGTGAAATACATAGAGTATAAAGAAAACATTAAATAATAAGTTATCATGAGTATAAAAAATACTGAGATATTTTATACCAAAAACAATATTATTTATTATAATGCAATAACTTTTAATAATACAAGGCAGTTTCTAACTGGCATAAGAATAAATTAATGAGTCGAAATATAAATTCCATAATCCGGGGTATTTAATTAGAGGTAAATCTTTCCTAATTCATTATTAATTATCCTAGCTGATCCTGCTCCATCTTGGCTCCATCTTAGCTGAAACAGTAGGTTTAGCTCTGTTTTTTGTTTGAGCGAATCATCAAAAATACGTATCTTTGTTGTTAATTAACCATGAACTATGGATCAAGAATTACTACGTCGTCTTCGCCTCGATTTTACCAAGCGTGAAACCGACCTCTTGTCCTACATTCAAACTTATTTCCCTGATGTTTCACTAGCCAACTCAAAGCGTGGCAGCAAACTGGTGCGCTAGAATCGATAGAACTAGAAGGCGAAACGTATTACTTTAACCGAGCAGCCGAAAATCTATTCCGCATTGATGCCGTGGCGCGTACTCGCAAAGAAGCCGTAGATGGCGGGTAATTCCACCACGTGAACAAACGCTCAAGATACACATTCCAGAAGTCATAAACGCGTTCAAAACAACGGGTAAATGCAAGCAACCGCAAAGTCGTTCACCATGACGTTTTCTGTCACCGTAAAAGCAGACGCCGTGCCTGCCAATGAACTCATTCGCTGCTGGCTACCCTACCCACGCACCGACGAAAACGTCAAACCAATATACGTTTATTAAGTACCAGCGAACCGCATTACGACATAGCACCTGATACGTGTGCGCACAAAACTATTTATCAAGAGAAACGTTGTAAAGGGGGCGAACCAACCGAATTTTCGGTAAGCTACACATTTCAAATCAACCCTGAATGGCAAGCTATCAAATCAGAAAACGTACAACCTTACGATAAAGAATCGACCACTTACCAGCAATTTTGTGCAGAACGTGCGCCGCATATTATTTTTTCGAACGCTATCAAAGCGTTGTCAAAAACGATTATTGGTGACGAAAAACACCCATACGAACAGGCTAAAAAGCTCTTTGTGTGGCTACGAACGAACTATCCTTGGGCGAGTGCGCGCGAATATTCGACCATCGACCATATTTCGGATTACGTCATCGCCAACAAACATGGCGACTGCGGACAATTGAGCCTGCTTTTTATCACGCTCTGTCGTTACAACGGCATTCCAGCGCGTTGGCAAAGTGGATTTATGCTCTATCCAAACGGCAAGAATTTACACGATTGGGCAGAAATTTATTTCGAAGGCATTGGCTGGATTCCTGTGGATAGTTCCTTCGGGCTACAAGCGTGGGGCAAAAATGATGAAGAACGTCTTTTCTTCTTTGGAGGACAAGATGCCTACCATTTGACCATTAATAACGATTTTGGGCGACCATTGAGTCCAGAAAAAATGCACTTACGCAGTGAAAACGTCGATTTTCAACGCGGCGAAGTAGAATGGCGTGGAGGCAACCTCTATTTCGATCAATGGGATTATAAGTTTACAGTCGCTCCAAACCCACCATCAACTCACTAATATTACACAAGACTATATGGTATTTCTTCAAGTCGAAAATCTCACAAAATCGTTCGGCGACCGACTCTTATTTCACGATATTTCCTTTGGCATAGAACAAGGTCAACGCGTGGCTTTAATTGCCAAAAACGGCACGGGAAAAACAACGCTACTAAATATTCTCACCAACAAAGAAGACTACGATAGTGGACAAGTGACCTTTCGCCGCGATTTACGGACTGGATTTCTACCACAAGAGCCTGAATTTGCACCTGGCATCACCGTATTAGAAGCCTGTTTTTCATCGGAAACGGACGTGGTGAAAGCCATTGCTCGCTACGAAAAACTACTGGAGCTACACACCCAAAATCCACAATATGCCGATGAGTTCCAAACGGCCATGGCCGATATGGATCGACTCAATGCGTGGGATTACGATATTCGCATCAAACAAATTCTAGGCAAACTCAATATTCACAACCTCGAACAACGCGTTGACCAATTGAGTGGCGGACAACAAAAACGGCTCGCTTTGGCCAATGTACTCATTACAGAGCCTGATTTGTTACTACTTGATGAACCCACCAACCACTTGGATTTAGAAATGGTGGAATGGCTCGAAGATTTTTTGAACCATTCCAAAATGACACTATTGATGGTGACACACGATCGTTACTTTTTGGATCATGTGTGCAATACCATTTTAGAAATAGATCAGGAAACGCTGTTTCAATATCGGGGCAATTACAGCTACTATTTAGAGAAAAGAGAAGCGCGCATCGACAATTTCAATGCAGAAACTACACGTACACAAAATCTCTACCGCAAAGAGCTCGACTGGATGCGCCGACAACCCCAAGCACGTGCCACCAAGGCACAAAGCCGCATCGACGCGTTTTACGAGATAGAACAACGCGCCAAACAACGCATTGCCGAAAAACAAGTGTCACTCGGCGTAAAAGCAGCCTATTTGGGCAGTAAAATATTCGAAGCACAATACATATCCAAAGCCTTTGGTGATTATAAAATCTTGGACAACTTCTACTACAATTTTTCGCGTTACGAAAAATTGGGCATTGTAGGAAAAAATGGCACTGGGAAATCCACATTCCTAAGAATGTTACTCGGCGAAGTGGCGCCCGATAGTGGTCGATTCGACATTGGCGATACGGTTCAATTTGCCTATTACAGCCAATCAGGACTACAATTTGACGACCGCATGAAAGTGATTGATGCCGTGCGCGATATTGCCGAAGAAATTGATTTAGGAGGTGGGAAAAAGTTGAGTGCATCCCAATTCCTCACGCACTTTCTGTTTCCGCCCGAAAAACAGCACGATTTTATTGCCAAATTAAGTGGTGGGGAAAAACGTCGTTTGTACCTCTGCACAGTGCTTATCAAAAATCCTAATTTTTTGATTTTAGATGAGCCTACCAACGATTTAGATATAGCCACTTTAAATGTCTTAGAAGATTATTTAATTAGCTTCAAAGGCTGTGTGATTGTGGTGAGTCACGACCGTTTTTTTATGGACAAAGTGGTAGATCATTTATTGGTATTCCAAGGTGATTGCAAGATAAAAGATTTCCCAGGGAATTACACCGATTATCGCGAATGGAACATGCTGAAAGAAGCGGAAGAAACAGAATTAAAAAATAAAGCTGCCAGCTCTAAAAAAAGTGCCACTCCTACAGAAAAGCCGACGACAACAGACGCTAAACAACGCAAGCTCACCTTTAACGAAAAACGTGAACTAGAAACATTAGAAACGGAAATTCAGAGTTTGGAACAGGAACAACAAACGCTGGAGGCACAGCTATCGTCAGGAGCACTCTCAACGGAAGAAATTATGACTCAATCTAAGCGTTTTTCGGAAGTTTCAGATTTACTAGATGAAAAAACCATGCGCTGGCTCGAATTAAGCGAGTTGGCTAATTAAGCAGATGTAGTGTTACGACGTTTCTGTAGTTTACGGTAAATATACACGCCGTACATAGACACAAACCAAAATAAAGAGGCAAGACCAACTCCTAAAAACCTAAACTGTTTCATAAATTCTTATATTTTCGCCCATCATAACTTCACTTAATAATGAGCCTTTTTACTATTTTACCAAAAAACCAACTGAATATCCAAATTGCCCACAAACAGGGCAAAAAATCACTTAAGAAAAAAACTGCGAATAAATAAGTGCCCCCAATGTAATAACCCAGAAAAGAATTAATACCGAAATTGATAAAGTATCAAAATCTACGCTTTGAAATTGTTTAGTTGTTTTCATAATAATGAGTATTTTAAGAGTTTTACAAAAAGAAACCTAATAAATATCTCAATAGCCTATAAACAGGAGAAAAATCACTTTAATAAACACAGGTAAACTCTCACATTTTTAAAACATCGCGAAATTATTCAACTACATCATTCTGCCGAATTTAAGCAACAATCATGCTTCAGAAATGTTGCAAAAAAAATGGAAAGCATTGTATTATTTATACTAAACATTATATTATTACACGTTACAAATTTCTCCATAAAACACCAACAATATTTCCGAATTTTACAAAATAATTTGTCGATTTGTGCAAAATGTACCAAACTAAGTGTGCAAAATAACAAAAACGTTCCATTTTTACAATTTGCATTCAATCATTATCAAAAAAAATCATTCTTGATAGATAAATTTTATTCTTAATTAATATACTTTTGTATTCTCATTTTATACCACCACTTATATGGACGTAAAAATAGACTCTTCGTGGAAATTAAGATTGGCCAATGAGTTCAATGCGCCTTATTTTGAACAATTAACCAACTTGGTGCGTGATGCTTATACTCATCATCAAATATTTCCACCAGCCAAATTAATATTCAATGCCTTTGATCTATGCCCATTCGACCAAGTAAAAGTGGTCATTATTGGTCAAGATCCTTACCATGGACTTGGTCAAGCCCACGGGCTGAGTTTTTCTGTAAATGAAAATATGCCACTACCACCATCACTGAAGAATATCTACCAAGAAATTCGCTCCGACTTAGGCATTCAACCTTTATCGCATGGCAATCTAGAACGCTGGGCTAAACAAGGTGTGCTGTTACTAAACGCCACACTCACGGTACAAGCTAATCTCGCTGGTTCGCATCAAAAAAGGGCTGGGAAACATTTACCGATAGCGCTATAAAAGCAGTGGCAAATGAAAAGAACACGTGGTATTTTTATTATGGGGCAACTACGCTCAAGCAAAAAGCACAATACATTGATAGAACTAAGCACTTAATTCTAACAGCCGTTCACCCTTCTCCACTATCAGCACACCGAGGATTTTGGATGCAAACATTTTCACAAACCAACAATATCAGAACATGGCTAGAACCAATCTGGGAATAAAAGAAGGCGGGAAGCTCCATTTGGAGCTTCCGCTCTTCTCTACCAACAAGTTACTTGTTATAGCCTTTCAAAATACCACGCGACGAATTACGCACAAAGAACCACTTCATCACGCTCAGGCGTTGCAGGGAAAGTCGTTTCAATTTTATCAACAGCTTGCGACACATTCATCTCCGATTGGAATATCATACGATAAATATCCTGAATATTTTGAATTTGCGCATCGGTATAACCACGGCGACGCAAACCAATAGAATTGATACCGGCATACGAAATAGGCTCACGAGCAGCCGTTACAAACGGTGGAATATCTTTATTCACTTTAGAACCACCTTGCAACATCACGTGTTTACCAATATGCGTAAATTGATGCACTAACGAACCGCCACCTAAAATGGCATGATCATCAATCACCACTTCACCAGCTAACTGTGTAGCATTCGACATGATAATATGGTTACCCAAATGACAATCGTGTGCTACATGGCAATAAGCCATAATCAAACAATTGTCACCTATAACGGTCTTCCCTTTCGATGCCGTACCACGATGTACGGTGACGCATTCACGAATGGTTGTATTATTGCCAATAATAGTATAGGTGGCTTCACCAGCGAATTTTAAATCCTGAGGAACCGCACCAATTACTGCTCCTGGAAAAACAACACAGTTTTCACCAATACGGGTATTTTCATAAATAGTAACATTAGGTCCAATGCGTGCGTGCACCAATTTCGACGTTTTTTTCAATAGTTACAAAAGGTTCAATCACTACATTAGGAGCAATTTTAGCATCAGGATGAATGTAAGCTAAGGGTTGTGTCATAGTTAATTGTTGAATAATTATTTATTTTTAGCTATTTGAGCTGTCATTTCCGCTTCCGTAGCTATTTTGCCTTGTACAAAAGCATAACCTTTTATATTCGCAATACCACGGCGTACATCAGTCAAGAAAACAACTTTCATAACCAGAGTATCGCCAGGAACTACTTTTTGACGGAATTTGACATTATCAATTTTCAAGAAATAGGTTGAGTAATTTTTAGGATCTTCTACTTGGCTAAGCACTAACAAACCTGCACATTGAGCCATGGCTTCAATAATAAGCACACCTGGCATAACTGGTTCGTTAGGGAAATGCCCCAAGAAGTGCATTTCGTTCATGGTTACATTTTTTATACCAACGATGTAATCAGAACCCATTTCTACCACTTTGTCGACCAATAAAAATGGATAACGGTGTGGTAATAACTCTTTTATTTGATTGATATCAAGTAATGCGGTAGAATCTGTATTATAAACTGGAGGCAAAATTTCTTGACGTTTAATCTCTTTGCGCATCAATTTAGCCAAAGCAGTATTAACGCTGTGACCAGGATGCATCGCAATCACTTTACCTTTAATAGGTTTTCCTATCAATGCCAAGTCACCAATAACATCAAGCAGTTTATGTCGTGCTGGTTCATTGTTGAACACCAATTCTGTATTCATATAACCCAAAGAATCCACTTCAGGACAAGGTTGGTTCATCAATTCTGACAAGCGTTGTAATTCCGATTTGGCTGTTGGACGGTCATAAATAACAATCGCATTAGTCAAATCGCCACCTTTAATTAGATTCATTTTCAACAGAGGTTCCAATTCGCGCACAAATACGAATGTACGAGCAGGAGCAACTTCCGTTTTAAAATCAGCCATATTTTCAAGTACTGCAAACTGATTTCCAAGTACCGGAGAATCATAACCTATCAAAGTTTGTACCGAGAATGTTTCATCTGGCAACAACATAATAGACGATGATTTATCAGGCGTTTCGTATATGATTTTTTTAGTAACCACAAAATAGTCTTTATCTTTTGATTGCTCTTCGATACCTACTTTCTCAATTTGTTCTACATAAAATTTAGAACTACCATCGAGAATTGGGAACTCTGGTGCATTCACTTCTAAAATACAGTTATCAATACCCAAAGCATACAAAGCTGCCAAGGCATGTTCTACGGTGCTTACTTGAACTTCACCCAATTTAAGAACTGTTCCACGAGTTGTTTCCGAAACATATTCTGCTAGAGCAGGAATTTCTGGTACGTTAGGCAAATCGACGCGTTTAATGACATAACCCGTATTCTCAGGAGCAGGATTCACCGTAAGCGTAATTTGCAAACCGGTGTGTAATCCTTGCCAGAAAGCGTAAATGATGATTTAAGTGTCGTTTGTTTTGACATAGTTAATTTGTTTTGGTTTTTGGTTTATTTTGTTTTCATAGCCTCAATTTGACGCTCCAAATCATAGATTTTACGCTGTAAATCAGGCAATTGTTTTTGAATAACGGATAAACGATGGAACGTAGCTACCGGCATAGCTGGATAGCCTTGCCAAATTTGTCCCGCTTCTTTAATATGACTAGACACACCAGTTTGTGCGCCAAAAATAGATCCATCAGCAATATTGAGGTGACCAGCTACGCCCACTTGACCAGCCAACACGCAACGTTTACCTATTTTGGTAGAACCTGCTACGCCTGTTTGCGCTGCCAAAGCGGTATCTTCGCCAATTTCTACATTGTGGGCAATTTGAATCAAATTATCAATTTTTACACCGCGATGAATTAACGTAGAGCCCATGGTAGCACAATCAATCGTCGTATTAGCTCCCACTTCCACATCATCCTCTAATTTCACATTACCAATTTGTGGAATTTTGTGATAATGACCTTGTTCGTCTGGCGCAAAACCAAATCCATCGGCACCTAGCACGGCACCTGCATGAATCACACAGCGTTTACCTATTTCACAATTTTCGTAAACGGACACATGGGCATATACAACAGAATCGTCGCCAACAACGACAGAATCATCCAAAAATACGTGGGGATAAATTTTGACATTGTTACCAATTTTGACATTATTCCCTACAAATGCATAAGCACCAATGTACACATTTTCGCCAACAGTGGCCGATTCAGAAACAACAGCAGTAGCATGAACACCTGTTTTTTTAGGCTTCATCGAATCCACCAAAGTCAATAGTTTAGCTAACGATTGATAAGCGCTTTCGACTTTAATCAAAGTAGCCGAAATAGGTTGCTCTGGTACAAACGTACGATCGACCAATACAATATCGGCTTGCGTAGTATAAATAAAATGGGTGTATTTAGGATTGGAAAGAAAAGTGAGCGTTCCTGGACGTCCCTCTTCTATCTTAGAAAGTTCACTGACTACAATATCTTTATTTCCAACAACTTCTCCTTGAAGGAAGTCGGCAATTTGCTGTGCTGTAAAAGTCATTACTTAATTTTAATTATTCGTTCAGTTTAATTAGAAGCGCCGTTACAATAACGGGTCTATGTTCCATAGACGCACTTCCACATTAAAACGTTGCATCCATTTATGAAAATAATGGAAATTTACATAAATAATATTTCTCTACTTGTCGACTCAACATGGCAGCGTCCAAAATATCAGACACTTGAGTCACATCTTTCACTTGACCATCATTCAATAAAATAAGAATTTGAGCGTCGGAAAAATCGTAAGTGCTTGTGGCTATAGTACGCGCTTCAAAAAAATAGGATGCCTCGTGCTCCGAAATGCCAAAATGATTGCTATAAGCCGCCAACAAATCAGCCTGTTCAGAATCCGAGAGCGGTTCACAGGTGGTTGTTTTAAATAATTTACGATTGATAAAATGACGGCTCAACGTAGACAATACCACATCGCTATGATCAGACCATACTTTGATAGCCGACAAAATATCCGAATCGTCGAGATGAATAAAGTGAGCCAATGTTTCAGACTGCTTATCAAACGTTTCAGCAGTCACTGATTGTGTCAAAAAATAAGCTAATGCAGGCGTAGCAAAAAGCATTTCACCAGCTAAGCTTAATTCTTTGGCCCTACCTAAAATTTTAATCAACATACGCTCTGCTGCGACGGCCGTTTTGTGAAAATACACTTGCCAATACATAAAACGTCGCGCAATCAAAAAATTCTCAATCGAGTGAATACCTTTCGCTTCTATGACCAACTGATCATTATACACATCCAACATTTTAATCAACCGAGCCGAGCCAATAACGCCTTCGGTTACGCCTGTAAAAAAACTATCGCGACGAAGATAATCCATGCGATCCATATCCAATTGACTACTAATTAATTGATGTAAAAAATGCTTCGGATATTGATCTTGAAAAATACGAATAGCCAATGTCAGTTTACCATCCATTTCACTATTCATTTGTTGCATCAAACGCAACGAAATTTCCTCGTGCGAAATACCACTTACCAAGGTATTTTCGAGCACATGCGAAAAGGGTCCATGTCCAATATCGTGTAACAAAATAGCTACTAATACGCCATCAGCCTCTTCGGGCGTAATTTCCTGTCCGTTTTGACGCAATTGTTTAATGGCTTCGTGAGTCAAATACATAGCGCCTAACGAATGTTGAAACCGCGTGTGCTGTGCCCCAGGATAAACAAACGAGGCTAAACCCAACTGTTTGATACGCTGCAAACGTTGAAAAATAGGATGCTGAATGATATCGTACAAAAAATCATTCGGCACGTTGATAAATCAAAAACTGGATCGTTTATTATTTTGCGTTTGTTATGAGCACTCATAGTTATTTTAACATACTGGATCAAATCAAGTGTAACAATCTTATTTTTAATAATTTGCAAAAGAAACAAACTTAAACCCATTCTAAAAGAGTGCAAAGGTACATCTTTTTTTTATAACTCACAGAACATGAGCTAACGATGTGCCCACTTCATCACAACAAGTTAAAAATAATAGAATTATCTACCATAACGATACGCTCCTATTTTTTATTGTGATAAATTTTTAATCTATTAAATATCAAATATTTAAAACAAAAACCAACTTGTGATGTTTTTAAAACAAATGAGCGGTCAAAAAAAAACGGGGTAAAATCTGTGTAAAAATAAGTAGCCATATCAAAAAAAAGGCTATATTTGCACGCTAATTTTAGAATCAAACTATAATTTTATTAAATACTAAATTTTTACAACATGCAAAACAAAGGATTTGTAAGATTTTTCGCAATTTCGTTGGCTTTAGTATGCCTTTTCTACCTATCATTTACCTTTGTCACCAACTATTGGGACAAACAAGCAAAAGAAATAGCACAAGGCGATAGTCAGAAATATTACGAATATCTTGAAGAAATTTCGGGCGAAGAAAAATGGTTAGGATTTACCCTGAAAGAATGCCACGAAAAAGAAATTAACCTTGGACTTGACTTAAAAGGTGGTATGAACGTCACTTTAGAAGTTTCAGTACCAGACATTCTTCGTGCACTTTCGGGTTACAACACGTCTGAAATTTTTAACCAAGCACTCGCTAACGCTAAAGTTCGTCAAGCAACCTCAGGAACGGCTTTCTTAACTCTATTCCAAGAAGAATTTGAAAAATTAGATCCTAATGCTAAACTTTCTACCGTTTTCAGCACCTACGAACTTAAAGAACGTGTAAAAATCAACTCTTCAAATGCCGATGTAATGTCAGTTTTAGAAGAAGAGGTAAATAGCGCTATTGATAATTCTTTCAACGTATTGCGTTCTCGTATTGACCGTTTTGGTGTTGTTCAACCTAATATTCAACGATTAGATGTACAAGGACGTATTCTCGTAGAACTTCCTGGCATCAAAGAGCCAGAACGTGTACGTAAACTCTTACAAGGTTCAGCCAATCTTGAATTTTGGGAAACATACGATGCTGCCGAATTAACTGGCGTTCTATCACAAGCTAACGATATTCTCCGCGATTTAAATAAAGCAAAACAATCGGACACTACAACAACCGCTAAAGTTGAAGTAAAACCAGAAGTACCAGCAAAACCAACCAATGAATTAGATTCATTAGCTGCTTCGTTGAAAAAAGATTCAACCACTACCAATGAAGCAACCGAAGAACGTTTAGCTGAATTCAAGAAAAACAATCCTTTATTTGGAGTTTTAAATATTTATCAAGGTCGCCGTGGTCCTGCCGTAGGAGCTGTACTCTCTTCAGACACCGCCAAGGTAAATGCCATGTTGAATATGAAACAGGTAAAAGAAATTTTACCTCGTGATTTATCGCTCAAATGGACAGTAAAACCAATAGACGAAAAAGCTAAACAATTAGCCTTTGAACTCGTAGCTATTAAGGTTTCAAACCGTGACGGCCGTGCACCATTAGAAGGTGACGTAGTAACTGATGCCAATACCGATTTTGACCAGTTTACAAACGCCGCTACAGTAAATATGAAAATGAATGCTGAAGGCGCAAAAACATGGGCTCGTTTAACAAAAGAAAATATTGGTAAATCGATTGCTATTGTCCTAGATGGTTATGTATACTCTTACCCAACTGTAAATACTGAAATCACGGGTGGTAGTTCACAAATTTCAGGTCGTTTTACCAACGACGAAGCAAAAGACTTAGCTAACGTATTAAAATCTGGTAAAATGCCTGCTCCTGCACGTATCATACAAGAAGACGTTGTTGGTCCATCACTAGGTCAAGAAGCCATTCACAGTGGTTTAATCTCATTTGTGATTGCGTTTGTTATAACTTTACATGATTTTCTATTATGGCGTTATTCCTGGACTAATTGCGGATGCCACATTGTTATTAAATGTATTTTTCTTATTTGGCGTATTAGCCTCTTTCCAAGCTGTATTGACATTGCCAGGTATTGCGGGTATCGTATTAACTATGGGTATGGCGGTAGATGCGAACGTACTTATTTACGAACGTATTCGCGAAGAATTAAAAGCTGGTAAAAATTTAGCAAAAGCTATTTCAGAAGGTTATAGCAATGCATTATCTGCAATTATAGACGGACAGATGACCACCTTAATCACAGGTATCATTTTAGTATATTTTGGTACAGGCCCTATTCAAGGTTTTGCTACCACATTAATTATCGGTATCGTCACTTCTGTATTTACAGCTGTATTCATTAGCCGTTTAATCTTTGAACGCATTGCAAAACGCGAAAAAGAAATGCATTTACCATTCACTACACGCATTACACGTAACTGGTTCCAAAATACCAACATCGATTTTGTAAAATTGCGTAAAGTGGGTTATGTAATATCGAGTGTACTTATTATTACGGCTATTGTATCATTATCATTCCGTGGGATGAAACAAGGTATTGATTTTTCAGGTGGACGTAATTATGTGGTACGTTTTGAACAAGCCGTAAATGCAGATGACGTACGAGAAACATTATCAAATGTATTTGGTGAAGCTCAAACGAGTGTCATTACTATGGGAAATGAAAATCAAATACGCATATCGACCAACTATGCTGTAGCAGAAAATAATGACTCCATAGATGATCAAATAGAAACGCTCTTATTTAACGGCTTAAAACCTTATTTGAACGACCACATAACCCGCCAAATGTTTGTGGAACGCTACACTATAAGCGATGGTACTTACGCAGTTTCTGCGGACGACGCCAATGAAGTAAACTATGGCATTCAGAGTTCACAAAAAGTGGGACCATCTATTGCTGACGACATCAAAACATCTGCTGTTTGGGCTATTTTCTTATCGCTTATAGCTATTGGACTTTATATTTTGATTCGTTTCCGTAATTGGGCATTTTCAGCTGGAGCGATTGTGTCATTAGCTCACGACGTGCTAATAATTTTGGGAGCTTATTCGCTTTTCTATAGTATAATGCCGTTCTCATTAGAAATAGACCAAGCATTTATTGCGGCTATTTTAACTGTAATTGGCTACTCTATTAACGATACAGTGGTTATTTTCGACCGTATTCGCGAGAACATACATTTGTATCCAAAACGTAATCTAGCAAAACAAATTAACCTCTCTTTAAATTCCACATTGAGTCGTACATTTAGTACTTCGTTCAGTACATTAATTGTATTAATGGCGATTTTCCTATTTGGCGGTGAAACTATCCGTGGATTTGTATTTGCCTTATTGTTAGGATTGTGGTTGTAGTACTTACTCTTCATTATTTATTGCGTCACCTATTATGTACGAGTTACGTAAAAAGAAACTCAAAAAAACAGAACTAGCTGAAAAATAATGGTTTTATTATCATAATCAAAAAAACCTCACCATTGCTTGGTGAGGTTTTTTTATGTGATGCCTCTATCACTAAGCATTTAAGAGAAGTAGTAGTATATAATTTAAAATTAATTGGTGATTTATTTGGAAGTTCAAAAAAGATACTTTATCTTTGCCTCTACTTTGTAAACACTTGTATGCTACAAAGCAGACTGAAACAAAACTAAATTATATCTTATTTATTAATTATTTAATCCTTATCGTATTATGAAAAAAATTACTTTCTTGGTAGCTGCTTTATGCGCTACAATGTTTGCTAGTGCTGCAGAAGTTGTGGCTTATAGCATCACTTTCAACGCCACAGGTACAACTGACGGAACTGTTGACAAATCAGCATCTTTCGTTGCAGATTTAGTAGCTACGGGTGCAGAAAACATTGAAAGTGTAACTGGTGCTGTAAAATGTTATGTTGGTAAAGCCGACACTGGTGTTAAATTAGGTTCTTCTAAAGAATTAGGTACATTTACTTTGAATTTAGCTGAAGCAGCTCAGGTTAATGCAACTAAAATTGTTGTTAACGCAGCCGTTTATGGAACTGATGCTAATAGATTTGACAACGGAACTGCTACTACTGATTTATCTACTACATTTGAAGACAAAACATTTACATTAGATGGTTCTAAATTAACTGAAATTGCAATTGCTGCAGTTACAAAACGTGTTTATGTAAAAAGCATTACTGTATACGTAAACGACGCTCCTGTAGGCATTGATCAAGTGACTTCTATGTCAGTTTATGCTAACAATGGTACTATCTACGGTGCTGAAAACGGTCGTATCTACACTATCTTAGGTATGGATGTTACAGAACAAAACGGTAACTTGAAAGGTATCTATGTTGTGAAAGTAGGCAACAAAACTCAAAAAATTGCTGTGAAATAAGTTTATTCACATCAATGATTATAAAGAGCGTTTCGAAATTCGAAACGCTCTTTTTTTATCTCTAGTTCTAAATAAATCGCGCATTTTATTGTCAATCACAAGGATCATTATATCTTTGCAGCATCTAACCAAACGTACACGTTATGAAAAAGACACTCGTTTTAGTAATTGTTACAATATTTGCCAGCACCACGTTATGTGCACAAGCACGAGCGCTTGGTGGTCGTAGTTTTTATATTGGTGAAGCGGTCTCTTACCAGCATCAATTAACCGAAAAAACAATGCTCGAAGCAGAACTCGGTTTATCGCTCTCATCGGTAGGTGTAGAAGCCGTAGTTACACACGATTGGCTATTTCCCATCACTTCGTGGCAAAAACGTGGAACGTGGAATTGGTATGCTGGCGTAGGTCTTGGCGCAGGAGCTTATCTATTTTCTAATACAACCATTGGAGTCGCAGGACGAATTGGCATGGAATATAATTTTTGGTTTCCGATGCAGATTTCCATCGACTATCGCCCACTGATTGGGCCTGCATGGAATGGTGTAGCTGTAAGTTTTAACGGAGAAGGGTTAGTAAGAAGTGCTTTAGGGCTATCTCTCCGTTATCTATTCCACCAACAACACGGTGTCGACAGAACAGTAACCCTGAATGATTAAAATATCCTTCATTTTTTTGCTTTGAATTATTGGAAGCTAAATAAATTTAACTACCTTTGTACTATTAGTTCATTTTTTAATATTCACTAAATTTTAGAAAACATGAAAAAATTACTCGTTTTAGTAGCTTTAATAGCTATTTCGGCAGTTGCCGTTAACGCGCAAAAACGTGCCATTGGTGCTCGTTTGGGCTATGGTGCAGATTTCTCATACCAACACAACATGGGTGAGAAAAATATGTTAGAATTGGAAGTTGGGTTACCTGCTTTTTCGGGCATTGAAGCTGCTGCTACTTACGATTGGCTTTTCCCTATCAGCAGTTGGAAGGAAGCAGGTAGCTGGAATTGGTATGCAGGCGTAGGTGCCGGAGCTGGTTATTCTTGGCTTTGGGGCTGGGGCAATTATGGTTATGTTGGCGTAGCTGGTCGCCTTGGTATTGAATACAATTTTGATTTCCCGTTGAGTTTATCATTAGACTGGCGTCCAATTTTTGGCCCTAGATTTGGATCTGGCAACATAGGTTTCTACGACGGTGGTTTATACTATGGAGCTATCGCATGGGGTATCCGCTATCGTTTCTAAAACATCATTTATCAATTCATAAAGCTGGTTCTATTTTACAGAACCAGCTTTTTTTGTGCAAATGCCTCATTTATCACTAAAAACGCTATTTTGATAATACATATTTTATTGTACCTTTGTAAGTCACAAAAACAGTAATAATGTCAACTCAGATGATGATAGAAAAACCCGCCCTACTCGGCAAAACATTAACAGAGCTACAAGCTATTGTGCAAGAGCTCCACATGCCGACTTTTACGGCCAAACAGATAGCAAATTGGTTGTATGTGAAACGCGTGGCTTCTATCGACGACATGAGCAATATTTCAGCGAAAAATCGCGGTCTATTAAGCGAAAAATACACCATTGGATTACAAACACCTGGTCAAACAGTGACATCTGAAGATGGCACTAAAAAATACCTATTTTCAACACCAAAAGGTGCGATAGAAACGGTATTAATTCCAGAAGAAGATCGTGCCACCTTGTGTGTATCGTGCCAAGTAGGTTGTAAAATGAATTGCGTGTTTTGCATGACTGGGAAACAAGGCTGGAGCGGCAACTTGACCGCCACCGACATTATGAATCAAATTTGTGCGATTCCCGAAAGTGACACGCTCACCAATATTGTATTTATGGGCATGGGAGAGCCGTTTGACAATACCTTAGAACTGCTCAAAACGTTAGACATTCTAACGGCAGATTGGGGATTTGGTTGGAGTCCACGCCGCATTACGGTGTCGAGCGTGGGACTTATTCCTGGTATGAAACAATTTTTGGAACGCTCAGAGGCTCACCTCGCTATCAGTTTACACAATCCATTTAGTGAAGAACGTTTGGCGTTAATGCCAACAGAGAAAGCTTTCCCCATTGAAAAAGTGGTGGCAGAGCTCAAAAAACATGATTTTTCGCATCAACGACGCGTATCATTTGAATATATTATGTTCGAAGGCGTGAACGATTCACCACGTCACGCGCGTGAACTTGTGCGTTTGCTCAACGGGCTGCCTTGTCGTGTGAATCTCATTAAATTCCACGCCATTCCTAATGTATCATTACATAGCCCATCGGCCGAAAAAATGGTTTGGTTTCGCGATTATTTAACCGAAAATCACGTCATCTGTACCATTCGTCGCTCACGTGGCGAAGATATTTTGGCAGCATGTGGTCTATTAAGCTCTAATACGCTTGCACCAAACGCCGAATAAAACCAACATTCAGAATCAGACCTATCAATAATTTAAACTGATTGATTATGAAAAAAATGATTTTCCCTTTGATAGTAGCAGCCGTGGCATTAAGTGGTTGTCGTAATAGTGGATTGTTATTACCAAACGCCACAGGAGCAGCATACGAAGTGCTCGTAGTTATAGACGAAAAAGATTGGCGCACAGAAGGCGGTAAAGCCTTATTCGATTTATTAGCTGCGGATATGCCTTGTATTCCTCAAGCCGAACCGATGTTTGCTATTTCGCGCGTATCACAAGACCAATTCGACAATTTACTACGTCCAACGCGTAACATCGTCATGGTGGAAATTGATTCTACGCAATACACAAAAGCCACTATTAAATTCGTGAAAAATAGATGGGCCAATTCACAAGCCATTGTACTCATCACATCGAACACGGCGCAAAATTTAGCTTCTATTTTAGCCTCAAAAGGAACTGAAATTAGTAATTATTTAGTGGAAGCAGAACGCACACGTCAAATAGACTTCTTAAAAAGCAGTATCAACAATACAGCGCTTAATAAGGTTTATACTAAATTTGGTGGACAAATAGCTGTGCCAACTAGTTTAAACAAATATAACGAAGCTCAAGATTTTATATGGATGTCGAATGGTAGCGCAGTTGCACGCCAAGACATACTCATTTATAGCTATCCATACACGGATAAAAAACAATTGACCGAAAAAGCGTTGCTTGCCAAACGCGATTCGATGTTACAAGCACACATACCTGGTTCTGTTAAAGGTTCGTATATGGGCACTGCTTATGCGTTTGAGCCTCCTGTTTTTAAAGAAATTTGGCTGAATAATAGTTATTGTGCTGAAATCCGCGGTTTGTGGGAAATGAAAAATGGTGAAGTGATGGGTGGACCTTTTGTGAGCCACACACGCCTTGACGAAATCAACAATCGCTTAATCACCATCGAAGGATTTGTATTCGCACCAGGACGCGACAAACGGAATTTAATCCGACAAGTGGAAGCTATGATTTATTCCTTCAAAATGCCACAAGAAGTAAACGAAGTGGTGATTACACCGAAAAAATAAATCGATTCATACATGAAACATTTACGTAAATGGCAACTATTTTGGAGCGCTTTTATAGGCTTGGGAGCCTATTGGGGAGCTGCCATGATGTTTATTGACCCAACTGGTGTAAAATGGGGCATGGAGCCATTGTTACCGTTATTACAACAGTTACCATTGGCAGATGTTTTTTTCCAAGATTTCATTTGGTCTGGCATCGTCTTATTACTTGTAAATGGAGTAACAAATACCGTCGCTTTCATTTTACTCGCCAAAAAACACCATTGGGGAGCTTTGGCAGGTTTGGCATGCGGCATCATTTTAATGCTTTGGATTTTAGTAGAATATCTTATTTTCGGCTTTAACTTTTTATCAAATATCTATTTAGCATTTGGTTTCTTACAAGCCGGAAACGGTTTTTTACTTTGGAAACGGACAAAAGCTCTGAACAATTAACGCATTACAAAACAACGATAGTATGGAAAAACTACTCAAAATTGGTATCACACAAGGTGACATCAATGGAATTGGTTACGAAGTAATTTTAAAAACCTTAGCCGATCCACGTATGCTGGAACTTTGCATACCAGTGATTTACGGTTCATCTAAAGCGATTGGTTACTACAAAAAATTACTAGAACTCGATCATTTGAGCATCAATATTGTAAAATCGGCTGATGAAGCTGGTGCAAAACGCATCAACATCATTAACTGTGGTGCCGATGAGCTAAAAGTAGAAATGGGACAGTGCACCGCCGAAGGTGGACAAGGCGCTTTTGCTGCCTTGGAAGCTGCCACAGCAGAACTACAAGCCGGGCATATCGATGCTTTGGTAACTGCACCTATCAACAAAAGCAATATGCCAAACGATAGTTTTAAATTTCCTGGTCACACAGAATATTTAGAACATAAAGCGAATGGTCAAAAGTCGTTGATGATTTTGATGAGTGGCAATACACGCATTGCATTGGTAACCAACCATATTGCTATTTCGGAAATATCAAAAACTATTACAGAAGAACTCATTCTTAATAAATTGGCCATTTTAAACCAAACCTTAATTCGCGATTTCGGCATCGTAAAACCACGCATCGCCGTATTTGGATTGAATCCACACGCAGGTGATCAAGGATTATTTGGTGATGAAGAAGCACGCATTATCACACCAGCGTTGAAAAAAGCGAATGAAAAAGGCATTTTGTGCGTAGGACCGTTGTCAGCAGATGGCTTTTGGGGTTCACGCTCGTTTCAACACTATGATGCCATTTTAGCCATGTATCACGACCAAGGATTAGGCGCTTTCAAGGCATTATATATGGACGAAGGTGTTAATTTCACGGCAGGTTTGCCGTTTGTTCGCACATCGCCAGCACATGGAACTGCCTACGATTTGGTTGGCAAAAATGAAGCGAGTGAACAATCATTCCGTCAAGCTATGTACAGCGCATGCGATATTATTCGCTACCGTGCCATGTACGATGAAATGAGCAAAAACCCATTGGTAGTAGAGCCAATACGCATTTCTAACAAAAAAAATGACTAAAAATTTGCATATTTCATTTTTTACTTGTTACTTTGCCGACATATTTAACAAAAGACAATTTATGAAATTGAGTTTGACAAACAATTGGTGGTGGCAACCGTTCTTATAGAAGGAGGGTCGTTACTTGTTTTGTCATATTTAAACCATATTGAGAAACCGTAGGATACCCTCCTGCGGTTTTTTTTGTGTAATTTTTCGATTTTAAACAGATTCAATTGTTATTCACTATGATATTAAATGCTTATATACTTCATTGGTTACATCGCATACTACGGCGATGGCGTGCAAGCACAACACCCACAAAAGCATCATTATTCAACTTAACAATAAAACATATTAAAATATAACTCATTATGAAAGTCACTAAGAAAATCGTATTATCAGAAAATGACATGCCAAAACAATGGTATAATATTGTAGCAGATTTAACTAACAAACCAATGCCAATGCTACATCCTGGCACCAAACAGCCACTAAAACCAGAAGAAATGGAAGGGCTTTTTGCCAAAGGACTTGTTGAACAAGAATTTACCACCGAACGTTACATCGACATTCCTGATGAAGTACGCGATTTGTACCGCATCTATCGCCCAACACCTTTAGTAAGAGCATCGGGTTTAGAAAAAGCATTAGATACACCAGCCAAAATCTATTTTAAAAACGAAAGTGTTAGTCCAGTTGGTTCTCACAAATTAAATTCAGCTATTCCACAAGCCTACTACAATAAAATTCAAGGCATCAAACACATGACTACCGAAACAGGTGCAGGTCAATGGGGTTCGGCATTGAGTATTGCTTGCAAACACTTTGGACTCGATTTAGATGTGTTCATGGTAAAAGTAAGCTACGACCAAAAACCTTATCGTAAATCGGTAATGCGTACGTATGGCGCCAATGTAGTAGCTTCGCCAAGTAACACTACCGAAGTTGGTCGACGTTTACAAGCGGCACATCCTGGCACATCAGGCAGTTTAGGTATGGCCATCTCTGAAGCCGTAGAAAAAGCCATGACACAACCAGATACACGTTACGGTTTAGGAAGTGTTTTAAATCATGTTATTTTACACCAAACAATTATTGGAGAAGAAGCCAAAAAACAGATGGAAATTGCAGGTGATTATCCTGATGTAGTGATTGGTTGTTTCGGTGGCGGATCAAATTTCTGCGGTATTTCATTCCCATTTTTACGCGACAACTTAGTTGGCGGAAAACAAACGCGCTTTATTGCTGCAGAACCAGCTTCATGTCCAAAATTAACCCGTGGTAAATTTGAATACGACTTTGGCGACACCGAAGGATTTACACCACTTTTACCAATGTTCACCTTAGGACATGATTTTGAACCAGCGGACATTCACGCAGGCGGTTTACGCTACCATGGTGCCGGTACCATCGTGAGCCAATTGATGAAAGATAAACTCATCGAAGCCACCGACGTGGAACAATTAGAATCATTCGAAGCCGGTGTTTTATTTGCACAAGCCGAAGGTATTATTCCAGCTCCAGAATCGACACACGCCATTGCAGCAGCGATTAAAGAAGCTTTGAAAGCAAAAGAAGAAGGAAAAGAAAAAGTTATCTTATTCAATCTTTCAGGTCACGGTTTAATTGACATGGCATCATACGACCGCTATTTTGCTGGCGAATTAAAAAATTATCAAGTACCAGAAGAAGAAATAGCAAAAAATGTGGCTAAATTAGAAAAACTAGCCTAAACCTATTTTCTATATTAGAATTGAACGGCTGCAATAAAATTTTGCAGCCGTTTTTTCGTTTGTTTAGTATGGCTTTGTCAATTAAAATTGTAACTTTGCAATACTTAAACAACCATGCAAGAAACCATTACATATATTATTGAATTTCTACTTCACGGAAACAAACACTTAATTTCAGAAGTGGGCTACACCAATGATGTAAATCAGTTTCATCGTTACCGTGTGGTTATTATTCCGTCCCATTTCTTCGATGATGGTGTGTATGGCACTGTGCAATCCATGCCACAGTTGCCATTAGGAAACATAGAACACACCCCACTCTTATTTGGAAAACCGCTCCTACGAAAAGAAGGCAATACATTGCTGATAGAAGCCGATATTATTGCGAGCAGCTATTTCTTACTATCACGTTACGAAGAGATGCTCAACCCTAAAACATTACGCGATGAGCACGGACGCTTTATTGGTAAAAAATCATTGCCCTACCAAGCGGGTTTTATAGATAGACCTATTGTGGATGAATATGGCCAATTACTACGTGGTTGGTTACGCCAACAAGGATGTGATGTAACCGAACCAGAAGCAACATATAACAACATTTTTTTGACTCACGACGTCGATTCTATCGCACACTTCAGACATCTGAGAGGCTCTATAGGTGGCTTTATACGCGGTATCTTACACAAAGGAAGTACTATAAAAGTTGTTTTAAAATCATTGTTTTCACTCGAAAACGATCCTGCATACACTTTCCCGTGGATTTACGAAAGGGATAAACAGGTGCAAGGTGCCATTCCTATCTATTTTATTAAAGCAGCAAAACACGTAAAAGGATTTGATTATCCTGGCTACAAGTTAAAAGGCAAAGATTTCACCAGATTTGTAAAACACACATTGAATAATTGTCCTAACGCGCTGTTTGGATTACACGCAAGTTACCAAAGCGGCTATAATCCAAACCTTATTGTTAAAGAACAATGCAGATTACAAAAAGCATTTCCAAAACAAGCTATTACATCGGCCAGGCATCATTATCTACATGCATTACAACCTGAGGATATGATGTACCTTATCAAAGCAGGCATTACAGATGATTACACCATGGGCTACGCCGACATAGCAGGCTTTAGACTTGGTACATGTCGTGCGGTACAATTTATTAATCCACACACGAAAGAACTGACATCTCTTACACTTCATCCTTTGACCATGATGGATTGCACGTTGAGTGAAGCTAAATATATGGGGCTGAATGACACCCAAGCCTTAAACATGGCACGGCATCTGATGAATGAAACACGAAAACATAATGGCGATTTGTGTTTATTATGGCATAATACAACATTTACAAATCCTAATTATCACAGTGTTTTATATCAAACGCTTATTAATGATTTATCCATCAAAGCGGAGTAAATATTCACCATTTTACAACACCCATTAAGAGGCTATGGCTCTAAAAAAGATTTTAGTAATAACCGATGCACTGACACAACCACTTTACCATGCAAGGGTAAGAAACGTGGTACAGAGCCTGCGCGATAAAAACGTAAGCATCGATTGGATTACTGAAAAATATGAAACTATACCGTCAACACTAAATGTAGAGCCAATAATACAAATCCCATTCTACAAACATCGAGGGACACTTGGTAAAGTCGAATGGCTATGTAAAAACATACTGAATGTTTTATTTGATTATAAAAATAGATACTTTACACACCACGCACAAAAATATGTGACTGATAAAGAATACGACATGGTATTTTGTAGCACATTTCACACATTTGGCTTGCGAGCGGCACATAAAATTGCACAACAAAAACAGATTCCTCTACATATAGATTTGCGAGATATTGCTGAACAATGTGCCAACAACGCATACAGTAAAGCATTAAGCAGCAGTTCGTTCAATTTGATTAGTAAACTTTACCGTCAGCTAAATATTTGGCGACGCAACAAAATACTACGCAAAGCAGATAGTCTGAGTAGTGTATCTCCTTGGCATGTTGCTTATTTATCCCAATTTAATCCGAATACACATCTAATCTACAATGGATACGATGAAAAACGCTTTTATCCGACGAAAGTCAAATCTGAAAGATTTAAGATTGTATATGCGGGGAAATGGTACGGAAAACCTCTACAAGATCCCACGTTATTGTTTGAAGCTTTAGCTGAAATAGACAAGCCACTCATAGATATCGTGTGGTACACAAATGCCGAAATGCATGCGCCACTCAAACAGATGGCATCTCAATACCTTGAAAATAATCATCAGTTGGAAGTAAATAGCTATGTTCCTAACTCAGAAGTTGCAACTATTTTGGCTAATAGTTCCATCATTTTAGTACTCACAAATAAAGGAACGCATGGCATTATGACCACAAAATTCTTTGAAGCACTAGGCGTTGAAAAACCTATTCTCTGCATCAGAAGTGACGAAGGTTATTTGGCAAAAACCATACAAGAAACAAAGTCAGGATTAGCCGCTACAAGAGTAGAAGAAGTCAAGGATTTCATATTAAAAGCTTACGCACAGTGGGAACAAGAAGGCTATACACACGTAGAAGTGCAACAGAAAGAACAATTTTCACGACAAAACCAAGCGCTTCAATTTGAAGAAATCTTTAATAACATCATCAAATAAATGATTACAAATGCGATTTTGATAGATATTTGTGGTACGCTATTCTATTCAAATACCACATTTGATTTTTTGGATTTCTACATCACCCAGAAATCCTACAAGCGATTTCGCAAACTGATGAAAACGCCCATCTGGCGGTACACCAACAGCCTCATATATCGCCTATTTCATCTTGATTTATCACGCAAAATTGCACTTTCCTACCTAAAAGGCATACCGCATGCAGAGTTGCTTAACAGGGCGGATGCGTTTTACGACAACTATTTATCACCACGTCGCATACACGAAACCTGGGATTTGATAGAATCAAAACGTCCTACCAACGAATTAATACTCGTATCAGGTACCATAGATCCTATAGCAGAAACCGTAGCAAAAAAAATGGGCATACAACACTATATTTCTTCGTCATTGAAATATAACAAAAATATCTGCGAGGGGAAATTGGAATATGATGCACTTCGCAAAAAATCGGAATACTTGACTACACTCAACATTCAGAAACCATACACACTGGTGATTACCGATAATCCTGGCGATGTTTCACTTATTGAAAGTGCCCAAGAAGCAACCATCATTTTATATAACAACCTGAAACGATGGCAAAAGTTGACCAACAAACAGAACCACATCCATTATATAACACCTACTAATGATTATACATTCCAAAGATAAAACGATGGCATCACTCTTTTGGATTCCCATGAACTACAATTTTCAGATTCGTTTGCAACATAACAATCCGAGAATGACGTCATGGCTCTTTATCAACTTTTTTACCACCATCTATTACGCTTTAATTTGTACAAGCGCCATACATTGGACAGAAATAGTAGCATTATGTATTTTTTCATGCTCCATATTTTATCTCTACGAATGGGGATACATCTATAATGATATAAAAGCAGTACACCACGAAACAGCCCCAACATTAAGGCTCAACAAAGCAGAAATGGAATATGGGAATAACCATTTCCGACAAATTACCATTGCTAGATTCGCTATTTTTACCGTTGGTTTATTAATTACCTATTTATTACTACCAACAACTAACGCATTAATAGCAATAGGTTTAGCCACTACATGTCCCCTATTATTTTTCGGTTATAATCAGTGGCGATCAAAATACAACGCTTTTTTATATTTTTGGTTAGTAGCATCCCGATTTGTCCCGTTCGTATGGATCATCGAATCGGATCAGCAAGTCTTGAAAACCTTATTAATACTATTAGTTTATCCTCTAGAAATAGGAATTGAGCGATTTTCAATACCGAACTATCGTTACCCAATAATAAAGAAAATAATACCTAACGAAAAGGCGAAACCGACCTTTAGAGTTCTATATTATTCCATTGCGCTAATTATTCTTGGTTATTTACTTGACACTTCAAGTATCACCCTCAACTTAGCATTACCATTTTTCGTATTTTGGATTTACCGTTGTGTAGTATATTTTAAACAACGAAAGGGCGCTGACAGCTTGTCATAATTCACCTGCCAATTGTGACAGCAACAGACATTGGCATACAATGTGATAAATTTCTACCGCTGAAGCAAGGCTTCGGCATTATAACCATTATCTATAACATCAATAAATAAACTTTTAAACTATGAACATTAAACCATTAGCAGACCGCGTACTGATTAAACCAGTAGCGGCAGAAGAAAAAACCGTGGGTGGCATTATTATCCCCGATTCAGCCAAAGAAAAACCTTTAAAAGGGAATGTCGTTGCAGTAGGTAAAGGAACTAAAGACGAAGAAATGGTACTTAAAGCTGGTGACAGTGTACTGTATGGTAAATTTGCTGGCACCGAGTTAGAACTCGAAGGCGAAAGATTCCTCATCATGCGTCAAAGCGATGTTTTAGCAATTCTTTAAAATCAACAAATCGTTTAACATTAAACATTTTAGTATTATGGCAAAAGAAATTTCATTCAATATTGATGCCCGCGACGAATTAAAAAAAGGGGTTGACGAGTTGGCCAATGCGGTAAAAGTAACACTCGGACCTAAAGGTCGCAACGTAATTATTGAGAAAAAATATGGTGCTCCTCATATCACCAAAGATGGTGTAACTGTAGCAAAGGAAATAGAATTGGACAATGCGGTTCAGAATCTTGGTGCACAATTAGTAAAAGAAGTAGCTAGCAAAACGGGCGAACAAGCTGGTGATGGAACAACTACGGCTACCGTGTTGGCACAATCGATTGTGGGTGTTGGTTTAAAAAACGTAACTGCAGGTGCTAATCCTATGGATTTGAAACGCGGTATCGACAAAGCGGTTGTAAAAGTAGTAGAAAGTATCAAAGCACAAGCGCAAACAGTCGGCAACGATTTCGATAAAATTGAACAAGTAGCTACTATTTCAGCGAACAATGATGCCGTTATCGGTAAACTCATTGCTGATGCCATGCGCAAAGTATCAAAAGATGGCGTTATTACCATCGAAGAAGCAAAAGGCACCGACACCACTATCGAGGTTGTAGAAGGTATGCAGTTCGATCGTGGTTACATTTCTCCTTATTTTGTGACCAATACGGAAACAATGGAAGTAGAAATGGAAAAACCA
>JACJXJ010000011.1 GCA_020636695.1 Prevotellaceae bacterium | reverse complement strand
AATATGACGTGTATTCAGCACATCTTGCATCCACAAATTGGGCAAATCGAATTGTCGACAAAATTCTTCGATAAGATTAACGTCGGACAAACCACGCACGCACAACCAATTCACCTTATTCAAATCCATGTGATTCAAAATAGCTAAATCGTCAGATGTGTGGGTCTTTATACCCGACTTGTCAAATACTGTGAGTTCAAAATGCGTTCCAGCATTCAATTCACCAGTGTATTGCAACTTTTCATACAACAAATTGTCACGTTGACGAATACGTGGACGACGTACAGGTTTAGGTGTTTTCTGTTTCATAAGGTGTTTGTTTTTAATGCGCTTCCAACCAATTTTGACCAATGCCAATATCTACTTTTAAAGGCACACACAGCGCAAAAGCGCCTTCCATTTCCGTTTTAATAAGTGCTTTTACCTGTTCTAATTCAGCTTGTGGCACATTAAAGTTTAACTCATCATGTACCTGCAAAATCATTTTGGTTTGTAAACCCTCTTCTTGCAATCGGCGATGAATACGCACCATAGCCAATTTTATAATATCAGCAGCAGAACCTTGAATAGGCGCATTAATGGCGTTACGCTCAGCAAAACCACGTACATTGGCATTGTGCGAATTGATATCAGCCAAAAAACGTTTGCGATGGAAAAGCGTTTCTACGTAGCCAGTTTGACGAGCTTTTTCGATGCAGCTATCCATGTAGGCTTTTACCTGTGGGAATGTTGCGAAATAACCATCAATCAACTCTTTAGCTTCGGCACGTGGAATCGACAATCGTTCTGAAAGTCCAAACACCGAAATGCCATAAATAATACCAAAATTGGCCGTCTTGGCTTTACGACGCATATCGGATGTAACTGCTTCGAGTGGCACATGATAAATATTGGCAGCCGTAGCGGCATGAATATCTTGA
This sequence comes from Prevotellaceae bacterium, assembly GCA_020636695.1. Lineage (GTDB taxonomy): Bacteria > Bacteroidota > Bacteroidia > Bacteroidales > Paludibacteraceae > W0P28-013. Next base: position 46,387 of record JACJXJ010000011.1, on the reverse strand, counting down.
TCGGACAAAAACGCCTGAACCATATTCGTATCGTTGCTCAAATGTGCCATAATACGCAATTCCACTTGCGAATAATCGGCACTTACAAACACACAACCAGGTTCGGCAATAAATGCTTTACGAATTTCTTTCCCTTGCTCGTCGCGAATAGGAATATTTTGTAAATTTGGATTACTTGAACTTAAACGACCAGTAGCGGTAACTGTTTGGTTGAACGAAGTGTGTACTTTTCCCGTTTTATTATTAATCAATTTTGGGAGTGCATCAATGTAAGTGCTGAGTAATTTTTTAAGACCACGATACTCCAAAATTTGACCAATAACAGGATGTTTTGAACGTAAAGATTCTAATGTTTCTTCATCCGTAACATACTGACCTGTTTTGGTTTTCTTGGCTTTATCGACCACTTTGAGGCGATCGAACAACAACTCACCAATCTGTTTTGGGGAACTAATATTCACATTTTCACCCGCGATTTTTTGAATCTTGCGTTCAATTTGTCGCATATTATCCGTAAGCACTTGCGACGATTGAGCTAACGCAAAATCGTCAATCAGCATACCATTTCGTTCCATTTGAGCCAATACACGCACTAACGGCATTTCTATCTCATAAAACAACTCTTGTAAGTTATTTTCAATAATTTGAGCCTCTAAAATGGTTTTCAATTGCCACGTAATATCAGCATCTTCTGCCGCATATTCAGCAATTTTATCCAACGGAACTTGGCGCATATTAAGTTGATTTTTGCCACGTGGACCAATCAACTCTTCAATATGAATAGTACGATAATGCAACAAAATTTCAGCCAAATAATCCATGCCGTGTCGCAATTCTGGATTAAGCAGATAATGCGCTATCATGGTATCGAACAGTTTTCCTTTGACTACAATACCATAATTTTCGAGCATCATCAAATCGAACTTAATGTTTTGACCGATTTTCCCAATGCGTTCATCTTCGAACACGAGTTTAAATTTGGACAACAACTGCATGGCCTCAGCCCGATTATCGGGAACTGGCACATAGTAAGCCTTGTGCGCTTCTACGGCAAACGATAATCCGACCAATTCAGCATCCAACACGTCTACCGAAGTGGTTTCGGTATCAAAACAAAATGTGTTCACTTGCGACAACACGTCACATAACTCAGCGATTTCGCGCTCGGTTTGAACCACTTTGTAGGTATGCTCTGTGGTGGCGGCAGTTGCAAAATCAGTTATTAAAGCACTCGCAACAGATTCAGAACTCATTATAGGCGACGACACTGCAACAGGTTCTGTTTCTGGCTCATCAAAAAGGGAACCTTGCAATGAAGGAGCTTTTGGTGTCGACACCTTGGCAACAGGTTCAGTGCCTCGTAACTTAGCCAAATAACCACGAAACTCCAATTCCGAAAATAATTCGATGAGTTTATCTTTATCCGGTTCTTCCATGATGAGTTGTGTTTCATCTAAGTCGACAGGAACATCGATTTTAATGGTGGCCAAAAAGCGTGAAAACTCTATTTTCTCTCTATTTTCTTCAACCTTTGTTTTAAGAGCTCCAGTCAATTTACTCGTATTCTGTAGCAAATTCTCAATGCTACCAAATTCTTTCAATAATTTGACAGCGGTTTTTTCGCCCACACCAGGACATCCTGGAATATTATCAGAAGCATCGCCCATTAATCCAAGTAAATCAATCACTTGCGAGACCTCATCCAAACCCCATTTTTCAAGCACTTCTTTTACGCCCAACGTATCAAAGCCACTCGCACCAAATTTTGGTTTGTAAATAAATATATGTTCTGAAACTAATTGTCCGTAATCCTTGTCGGGTGTCATCATAAACACCTCAAAACCTTCTTTTTCCGCTTTTTGAGCCAAGGTACCAATTACATCATCGGCCTCAAAACCAGCGATTTGAATCACAGGAATACGATACGCTTCTACTATTTGTTTGATAATGGGAATTGACTTACGAATATCTTCAGGAGTTTCTTCGCGTTGTGCTTTGTAAGCAGCAAATGCCTCATGACGGAAAGTGGGCCCAGACGGGTCAAAAACGACCGCTATATGAGTCGGCTTCTCGCGCTTCAAAACATCTTCAAGCGTATTGACAAAACCAAAAATGGCTCCGGTATTCAATCCTTTGGAATTGGTACGTGGCATACGCATAAAGGCATAATACGCTCTATAAATCAAAGCATAAGCATCAAGCAGAAATAATTTTTTCATGAAACGGGGTTATATGTAATACGTTATGTCCAATTCTATTGGACAAAGATACAAAAAAACTCCGCAAAGCCCATGTGGTTTTTGCGGAGTTTTTTATCTGATAAACGATTCTGTTATTCTGCTTTTTTAGTAGGCTTTTTAGCTGCCGGTTTTTTTGCAGCTGGCTTTTTAACAGCTGGTTTGCTTTCTTTTGGTTTTACCTCTTCAGCTTTAGGTGCTGGTGCTGGTTTTGCTTTCACAACTGGTTCAGCAGCAACAGGTGCTGGAGCTGGTTTAGGTTCGACTTTAACTGGAGCAGGTTCTGTCAGTTTACGATATACAACGGCCGACGCGCCCAATGATACAAATTGAAATACTAACGACACAATAATAATCATGACCACTGGCCACCAAGGAACAGATACTACCGCCATACTTTCGAACGAGTCAAATTCACACGCACTAGTAAAATCAACCAAAGCAAAAATTGGATATAATAATACAACTGTGGCAATTAATCCTAATACAAGTGATATGAAAAACAATGTCCATTTATAACCGTAAGTCAACTTATTACTTTGTATCAACGCTTCACCTGGTGCAAGACCTTTATCAAGCAAAAGAAAAATAGCTAAAGACCAAGCAAAAGAGATAACGATAGCTGGGAAAAATCCAAAGAAAATCAACGGTACTACAGCAACAGAAATAAATCCCAACAACAAGAAAAATTCTCCCATGTATTTTCGGTATTTTGCATCGAAAATGAATAGAGGAGAAATAACTTTTCCTTTGCTCAATTCTACTGGGATAGAACACATTGCAATGGTTGTTCCCACATTAAGGTAAGGAATCCAAATAGTAAGTGCATACAAAATGATAGCACCCAGCAATGACAATGAGTTTTTCATACCAATGGAAAAACCCTCGCCAATAACGCCAAAAACGGTAATTTTCTTTTCCATAACAAAATGATTTTAAGATGAATAATTAAATACCAATGAGACAAAAGTAGTAAAAAATTACTAAAAAAAACAATTTAGTTATAATTTTGCATAAAGCACCTGTTTGGATATATGACATTGCAAGCATTTATGCAAATCGCAGTAACCTCGTTTTAACTGAATAAGTGCCTGTGAATCGTAGGCAGAGTGAGACTTGATGCCACATTTTTCAAATCCCGTCACAATGTAATTTTTCTCTGGCGACATGTTACTAAGTAAATCAAATGAGCGTTCTACAAGTTCCTCATTATTATTTACTTTGCCATAATGGAATAAAAACGGAACCACCGTATTAATCAGCAAACTATCGATGGAGGATTTTGACAACTTTTTGGACACCAACTTACTTGATTCACCAAACAAATAATGCGTCAACCAATAATCGGACACTTCGCATTGAAATAGCGGACGCAATTCATGATAAGACGTTGTTTCGAGAATTTTAGAAAATAATTTACTCGATTGGTGAATCAAGGTAGCGAATTGTGCCAAGCGCACAGTTGGAAAATTAGCAGGACGCAAACGCAATAGTTTCCACAACGAATAATCAATTGGCTCTAACTGATATTTGGTTCGCAAAAAGTGATATTCGTTCTTTAATTGAGTAACATACGCATCATCAGTATTATTTTTTTCAAGCAAACCTGCTTGACCAAACAACAAAGCTTCCAGCTGCATCAAGCTGTTTTTGTGTTTAGCTAAAATATTTAACGGTAACGATTTAGCTAACAATTCAAACGCTAACGCATTAGTAGAAAAACCAAAATTACGAGCCAAAACGATATAAAAGACCTCTTCCCAATTGTTGGTAGTTTGATTTAATAATGTTTCAATCACGTGAGTTTTCTGCTCCAAACGTTCTACCAATAAACGATCGAGCCAATTGTGAAGATGAACCGACGACACCTTGCCCAATTGTTTCTCACACGCCACAAATGAGTTTTGTTGTTGTAAAACTTCGTATTGTTCCAGCAAATGAGAAGAAAAGTTCAAACGTATTTGCGGAATTTCACTACCATCAGCACGATAAATAATGGCGTCAATATCGAATACAACATGCAAAATGACCGAATTATAGGCAGGATTTTGCGTGTGCCCATGGCGCGCCCAGTCGCTCGATTTTTGATGAAACTCCACATTACCAGCCCATAATGTATCGTTTATCTTGACTTTCGCATTAAACACGTCTGGACCAGCATCGGTATTGAGTTTACCAACATCAATAACTTCAACAGATTCACCACTAGAAGTGACCTGTACAGGAGAAAACAGTTTTTGAAACCAAACATACTGTAAAAATTGCTCGGTCATAGACATTTAATTTAAAGGATAGTGGCAAAGATACATATTTTAACAAATAAGTGTAATAAGTTATAACAAATTTAAATCACTAAATTTTCACCTTTTAAAAATCGCACCATCAAAATTCAATTTTTTCAATAAAAAAATATCGAAAAACGATAAAAATATTTGGTTATTCAAAAAATAATCATTTCCTTTGCATCGAAATTCTAATTTTTACTAAAACCATAAACGCTTATGAAACGTTTTAAAATTTTGTGTACCCTACTTTTGGTAAGTTTTTTAGTAGCTGTTTTTCAAGACACAGTTATGTCCTTTGTAGAAGGCTTTCACATGGGTTATGGCATCGCCTCGTTTGAAATTGATAACGACCTAGAGTCAGAACATTTCACGTCTTTAAAACTAACACCGAAAACAGATGCTATTGCACTTAATGAAGATAATGTAAAAGATGGAGCTCCCCTTTCACTAATTCCTTCAGAAGCCTCTCTCGTGACCTTTCATATGAAAGACACCCATGAAAAAACCACAGGAGAAGTGCTAATTTCCATTATCAGTGGATTACTCAACCTAGGTATTTTAATCTGTTTTTTCTACGTTTTAGTCGTGTTTATAAAAATCATCCTCTCATTCCGCCGTTCAGAAGTTTTCGAGGAAGTTACTATAAAACGTATTAACATCATAGGTATTGGTTTTCTTGTGTTAGGAGCGATGAGTACTGTATGGCAAGGCTTAACGGTCTATATGGCACGACAAGCGATAGAATTGGCAGACTATACTATCAGTTACTCCAAAATTATCGATTGGGATGATTTTGTTATGGGGCTAGTCATTTTATTAATGAATGAAATACTGCGTATAGCAACTGGATATAAAAAAGAACAAGATTTAATTATTTAAAAAGAAAGGAACAACAACTATGTCAATTATTGTCAATTTGGATGTGATGATGGCTAAACGAAAAATGTCACTAAACGAACTATCCGAAAAAGTAGATGTTACACCTGCCAATCTTTCGATTCTAAAAACAGGGAAAGCCAAAGCTATTCGGTTTAGTACACTCGAAGCCATCTGTGAAGTGCTGGAGTGTCAACCTGGAGACATCTTGGAATTTGAGAAATAAAATACCTATAACTTATTTTTAATCACTTTATTAAAAAATTATGAAAACAAAAGTTTATGCAATGTTAGTCGCCTTATTAGCCTTGGCATCAAGCGTATTTGCACAGCAAGATCCAGGCAAAGGTTTGACTCAGTACAAATTGGATAACGGTTTAACCGTATTCTTATGGGAAGATCATAATCAACCCGACGTACACGGACGTATCGTCACTCGTGCTGGAGCACTTGACGAACCTGCAGATTACACTGGTTTAGCTCACTACTTGGAACATGTTTTGTTCAAAGGCACTAAAAATATTGGTGCACTAGATTGGGAAAAAGAAAAACCTTTGTACGAAGAGATTATCAAATTGTACGACCAATTGGCTACAACTACAGACGAAAAAGCGCGTACCGAACTCATTAAAACCATCAATGAAAAATCAATGGAAGCAGCAAAATATGGTGCCACAGACGATTTTTCAAATTTAACAGAAGGAATGGGTGGAGAAGGTTTAAATGCGTTTACAAGCTATGACTTGACAGCTTATTTCAACAACTTCCCTTCATTCCAAATGGAAAAATGGTTAGAATTAAATTCAGAACGTTTGATGGATCCTGTATTCCGTTCATTTCAAGCTGAGTTGGAAAATGTATTCGAAGAATATAACATGTACCAAGATGATAACGAAACACATGTTACTGAATTTTTATTTGATAACTTATACAAAGGTCACCCTTACTCACGTGATGTAATTGGAAAACCTGAACACTTAAAAAATCCTAGTTTAAGTGCACTTATTAAATTTTTCCAAACTTGGTATGTGCCTAACAACATGGCTTTAGTATTAGTTGGTAACTTCGATTCAGAAGCTGTAAAACCGATGATTGCTGAAAAATTTGGTCGTTTAAAAGCTAAAGAATTGCCAGCACGCGCCACTTACAATCCTACGACATTCGAAGGCAATCCTAAAGTATCAGCTAAATTAGGTTATTATCCTCAAGTAGTTTGGGGTTACAATGGCGTGAAAAAAGGAGACAAAGACGAATTGTTGTTAGATTTTACTTTATCATTACTTAATAACGAACACAGCACTGGTTTGCTTGATAAACTTATGTTGGATGGTGATATTCAAATGGCTTTCGCTCAAAATGATGCACGTCGTGATTTAGGTCGCATTTTAGTAATGGCTGTTCCTTATTTTGATATCGCACAAAATATGTATGAATCAAATAGTGCCACTGAAAAAATAATTTTAAAAGAAATCGATAAGCTCAAAAATGGCACCTTTGAAGATTGGTTATTCCAATCAGTAAAAGCACAACTATTACAGTCGTACAAGGTGATGTTCGAAAGACCTTCATCAAAAGTGGACGTTCTTACTTATGCTTTTGCTTACAATGAACCAGTAGATGTTTATTTAAAAATGAACGAACGTGTGAACGCAATCACACGCGAAGACGTACAACGCACAGCACAAAAATATTTAGGAGGCAACCACATTACCGTTACTATTGAAGAAGGAACTCCTAAAAAGAATAAATTGAAAAAACCTGAGATTAAACCTTTAGACCCTCCAAAAGGTGTAGAAACAGCTTATTCTCAAAAAATCAAAGCAATGCCAATAGGTACTGTGGAAGAAAAATATAACAATTTTGACGATGTAAAAAAAGTAAAACTTTACAATGACGTTAACTTGTTTTGCTCTGACAACAAAGTAAATGATGTATTTACATTGACTTTAAAATACGGCGTTGGTACAGAAAAAATGCCTAAATTAAAATACGCAACGGCCTTAATGAATACCGCAGGTGTGATGCCTGATGTGGATGCACAATCATTACGTCGTCAATTTAGTGAACTTGGTGCGTCTTGTTCTTACGGCGTTACAAATAGTTATTTTTATATCCAATTAACTGGAGATGAAAAAAACTTGGCTGAAATCTGTAAATTAATGACCCGCCAAACATTGTTCCCTAAACTGGACAACAAACAGTTGGAACGTGTTATTGGTGGAGAATTAAACAACCGCATGATTGAAAAGAAAAATCCAGACATGTTGTCAGATGCTTTGATGGAATATGTACTTTACAAAGATAAATCTGAATACATTGATCGTATAGATGTAAAAGATATGTACAATGTGAACGTAAGTCCTGATGGCGATGTATCTGTAAATTATCTATTAACTGTTGGTGATTTAACAAAAACCATTATTGATGCTACTAACTATGAATTAGACATCCACTTTGTAGGTCACACACCTGCTGCACAAGCAGCTGAAATTTTCAAGGCCAACTTACCGTTGAAAGATGGCTTAAAGAAAAGTGAATCTCCAATCATTAGAGATCGTGTGAAATACGATGCACAAACTATCTATTTCTTACCTAACAAAGAGATGCAACAAGCTAAAATTTACTTCTACGTAAATGGCCAGCCTTATAACATTTCGGAAGATGTAGATTACGAAGCATTCAACCAATACTTTAGCGGTGGCTTTAGTGGATTAGTAATGAACGAAATTCGCGAAAAACGCTCCATGGCTTACACAGCATATGGTCAAATGGTAACTCCTCCTGTTACAGGTAAAAACTCTTACTTAATTGGTTATGTAGGAACTCAAGGAGATAAAGTTGCAGATGCAGTAGATGTTTACATGGATTTACTTAAAAACATGCCTGTATATCCTGAACGTTTGAATAACATTAAAACCTACTTACGTCAATCTTCATTAACAGACAAACCATCTTTCCGCGAAGCAAGCTTTGTGTTTGATGCATGGGAAAAATTAGGTTACACAGAAGATCCAGCTAAAGTAAATATGCCAAAAGTAGATGCTTTAAAATTTGAACAAATCACTAATTTCTACAACAAATACATCAAAGGACAACCTATTGTTGTAGTTATTACGGGTGACGCAAAAACCATTAACTTGAAAGCTATTCAAGCTAAATGGGGGAAAGTGACCAAAATGAGCCCTTCAAAATTATTCAAAGGAGGATTCTAACTACTAGATTTTCACTATCAAAAAAGGCTGTTGCACAATATGCAACAGCCTTTTTTATTACCTACCACACAATGGTAAGATTTTTTTTGACCATTTATAACCTTAATTTGCATAGAACTTTCAAAAAAAAATCTTACTTTTGTTGTCCTGCCCATTTGATAATAAATCAACTTATATTATATCACATTACGTAAATTATGGAAAAAACACTCGTTATAATAAAACCAGGTGCTATTCAACGCGAATTAGTGGGAGATATCATCAATCGTTTCGAACGTAAAGGTCTTAAATTAGCAGGCCTTAAGATGATTCAATTAGATGACACCATTTTAGCAGAACACTACAGCCACTTGGTTGATAAACCTTTTTTCCCACGTATTAAAGCATCAATGATGGCATCCCCGGTTATTGTATGTTGCTTAGAAGGATTGGATTGTGTGCAAGTTGTACGAAATATGACTGGCGTAACAAATTCGCGCAATGCAACGCCTGGAACTATCCGTGGTGATTTTGGTATGAGTATGCAAGAAAATATCATTCACACATCCGATTCTGTTGAAAACGCGGTGATTGAACTAAACCGTTTCTTCAAACCCGAGGAACTATTTGATTATTCGAAAGTTGGTCACAGCTTTTTATATGCAACAGACGAAAAGTGATGAGCAATCGAAAACTATTCCTAATCGGCTGTCTCTTTTTAGGCGGATTATTCAATTATTCTTATGCCATTTCGCCTGTTTTAGACGAAAATGATTCTACAGAATTTTTTGAATTAGATGATATTGATGCCCACAAAGATTTCGTCTCCACCAAATCATTTGTAAGGGATACTGTAGATATCTATAGCAACCCCGCCTGCGAATTATACAATTATTCTTGGACATCAGAACGATTAAATCCATATCGTATCAAAATAGATAGTTTACCTGATTCTGTCTTCATTAACTGTTCGGATTTTGTATATCCTTTAAGAAGTAATCACGTAACATCCAATTTTGGAATGCGTAAATACCGTTATCACTATGGAATAGATTTAGGCGTCAAAATTGGCGACACTATCCGTGCTACTTTCGGAGGGAAAGTGCGTATTGTGGATTATGAACGAAAAGGATACGGACATTATTTAGTAATTCGTCATAATAATGGCTTAGAAACTGTATATGCACACCTATTAGAAGTTCTAGTTAATGTCAACCAAACAGTAAAAGCAGGTGATATCATCGCATTAGGGGGCAATACGGGGCATTCTACAGGGCCGCACCTACATTATGAAATACGATTTTTAGGTAATGCGTTTAACCCAACTAAATTAATTGACTTTCAAACTAAAAAGCTCCACAAAAAGGATTATTATATTACCAAAAAGGATACGTATAGCCATGCAAAAGAACTCAAAGCTATGGCGCAAGCACGTTACCACAAAGTTAGGCCTGGTGATAATCTTTCAAAAATTGCAAGGCGATATGGAGTCACTGTGAAACAACTCTGCAAATTGAACAAAATAAGTCCAAACAGCATTTTAAGAGTGGGTAAAAAAATACGTTATAAATAATGTTTGATTTAGCAATCATTGGTGGTGGACCTGGTGGGTATACGGCAGCTGAACGTGCCGCTAAAAAAGGGTTGACAGTTGTTTTGTTTGAAAAAAAACAACTAGGAGGCGTATGTTTAAACGAAGGCTGTATCCCGACAAAAACAATGCTTTATAGCGCCAAACTCTACCAAAATGCACAAAACGGTTCAAAGTACGGTATCACGTTAGACAACTTATCGTTTGACTACGAAAAAATAGTAGCTCGAAAAAATAAAATTGTACGCAAACTGAACGCTGGCATACGCACAAAAATGGCTGAACATTCTATCACGGTAGTAAATGGTGAAGCCTCTATACAAAGTGCTACCAATCACATTGAAATAGCTTGCAATAAGGAGTTATTTGAAGCAAAAAATGTAATTGTATGTACAGGTTCTTCCACCGTTATTCCCCCAATTAAAGGATTGGATTCGACCTCTTTCTGGACTAGTACCGAAGCACTCGACACAAAATCAGTACCTGAGTCGCTTGTAATTGTTGGAGGCGGAGTTATTGGATTAGAATTTGCGGGATTATTTAATACATTTGGTACCGCAGTTACAGTCATAGAAATGGCTCCTGAAATTTTACCTGGCATTGATTCCGAAATCGCAGCTTTACTGCGCGCCGATTATGCCAAAAAAGGAATTACATTCCATCTCAACGCCCAAGTAAAAGAAGTTTCCAATGACCATGTGCTATTTGCTACAAGCGAAGGCATTCAAAGTGTGAACACTACCAAAATTTTATTGTGTGTTGGTCGCCAACCAAATCTTGAAAATTTGGGATTAGAACCACTCCAACTCGAACATTTCCGTAAAGGGCTTGCCGTGAATAATCACATGCAAACCTCCCATCCTCATATTTATGCGATAGGTGATATCACAGGTTTTTCTATGTTAGCTCATACTGCTTCGCGCGAAGCAGAAGTGGCTGTCAATCATTTAGTAGGAATAGAAGATGATATGAATTACAACGTTGTGCCTGCGGTAGTATACACAAATCCTGAAGTAGCTGGAGTTGGTGTTACGGAAGATTCATTACAAGCAAAGGGCATCAATTATCAAGTGGCGAAATTGCCCATGACCTTCTCTGGTCGTTTTGTGGCAGAAAACGAAGGTGGAAATGGTTTATGTAAACTCATTTTCAACGAAGATCAACAGTTGCTTGGAGCGCACATTATTGGAAATCCAGCATCAGAGTTAATAGCCACTGCTACTTTAGCCATGGAACGTGGATTAACTGTGAGCGAATTCAAAAAACTTATATTTCCACATCCTTCGGTAGGCGAAATATTCAAAGAGGCGCTTTTCACACTCTAAAATTTTTCCTCATTCGTTTTAAACATCCATAGAAGCTAACATTTTTTCGATAGCTTCGTCTGTTGTGTGAAGTATATCCTTGCATCGTTGCACGAGCGCGGTAGCTTCTTTCACCTTCGCCGAAAGTTCATCAATACTTAATTCGTTACGTTCCAGCTGTTTCACAATCGTTTCGAGTTGCGACATAGCCTCCTCGTAGGTTATTTCCTTTTTCATATATTAGGTTGTTTTATTGATAATTGATGTCGTTTTTCCATCACTAAAGTAGGTATCTACTTGGTCACCAACGGCCAATTGAGAAACGGAACTGATTTTTTTACCATTTTTCTCAGTATAAGAATAACCCCGATTCAACACGAAATAGGGGTCAGACATTTCGACAAATCGAGTCAACAAATCAAGCCGTTTTTCCTCGTTTGAAATGACCTTTTTTGCCGCCTGTTTTATACTAAAGTTTTGCGCTTGTAAAACTAGTTGTGCTCTGTTGACTATTTGTTTAACCTGCTGAGGTAAATGCATAATTTGCGCTTGCTGCCTATTTTGAGCATCGGTAATTATTAAACGCGCCTGATTGGCCAACGAACTCGCTAAATTTGTAACAAAAGCATCGGCCTCCTGCACACAATCCACTAAAAACTCGGCCGCTGCTGTTGGTGTTTTAACCCGCGTATGCGCCACCAAATCGACGATACTATCGTCACGTTGATGCCCAATGCCACTAATGATTGGTAAGGGAAATTGTGCACAATGCAACGCCAAATTATAATTGTCAAATGCGGCTAAATCGGAAGTGGAACCGCCACCACGAATCATGACCACTACATCGAATAAGTCTTGATTATCAGCAATTTTTCCTAATGCCCTTATCACAGACTCTTCAGTCTGTATACCTTGCATCACAGCAGGAAACAGTTTGACATAAAATTGGTAACCAAAGGCATTATGTTCGAGCTGATCTTGAAAATCGCCAAATCCTGCTGCAGAAGCCGATGAAACGACAGCGATACGTTGCGGTACAAATGGAATTTCCAATTGTTTATTCATATCAGCAACGCCCTCACTGGTCAAACGACGAATAATTTCGGCACGACGTACAGCCATTTCGCCTACAGTGAATATCGGATCGATATCACGCACATTCAAACTCATGCCATACAATTCATGAAACTCTATTTGACAAGACACCAACACTTTCATGCCAACGGCTAACGCAGTGCCTGTTGACGATTCAAAATAAGGTTTCAATAGGCGATAGGTAAACGACCAAATCATCGCCTTTTGTTTGGCAACAATTAAATCCGAATCGGATGATTTTTCGACAAATTCCAAATAACAATGGCCGTTCGCATTCTCATGCAATTCAGCTATTTCAGCACGTATCCACACAGGCGTAGCAAACGACAGTTTAAGCGTTTGTTTAACCTGTTCGTTGAGTTCTAAAAGAGATAACGAGTGCTGTTCAGACATTATTTATGGATGATTTTATAGATAAACACGTTATCCAATTGGTTCAATTTTAGATAATAAATGCCTTGCGGAAACCTTGAAAAATCTATATTGCACGAATTTCCAGATGCTTGCACACAACCTTGTACATCAAATAATTGCCATTGTATGGTATTAGCGTTAGAAATATACAAAGTCGTTTCCACAGGATTAGGATAACAGATTGGTCGCGCATCGGCATGGGTTGAAGGCTTATTGCCAACCACCGACATATATACAGAACCTAAATCGGGAATGCCATATCCATATTGATAATCGGGAGAAGTGTAACGATCGGAAGCCCCAAGAACCAACTGTAATAGCTCCATGTTTGTTTTCAACGGTAAAGCCTGCCACAAACAAGCTACAGCGCCTGCCATAATGGGAGATGAAAAGGAAGTCCCATTGGAAACCGTGACCACATTGTCACTATTCACTACAGCGGCAGCACTACCCATAGCACACACTTCAGGCTTCACGCGTCCATCAGACGAAGGACCAACGGAACTAAATGAGCTGAATGTTTCGTCGGCTTTAACGGCACCAACGCATAAAATACTGTCGGCATCGGCTGGCGTAGAAATATACCGCCAAGGTAATTCACCTTCATTGCCAGCACTAATACACAATAACATGCCGCGACGAGCTGCCCACGTAGCCGCCAAACTATTACGAGCGGTACGACCGTTTAAATCGGCATACGTAAAATTCTGACTTGAATCGTCAAATTCAGTATAACCTAACGACGAGTTCACAATGTCCACGCCTAAGCTATCAGCCACTTCTAAGGCGGCCACCCAATTGTCAATTTCTAAACGCGATTCTGGATCATCATCTTCGGTACGAAATAACCAATAGGAAGCTTCAGGCGCTGTGCCCAAAAACTTGTTGGGAACATTGGCTGCCATAGTTGATAAAACAGCTGTACCATGTGTTCCTTGATTAAACACAGAGCCTTGCGGATTAACAAAATCGCGCGCTCCTAATAAACGCCCCTGTAACCGTAAACTATCAAAAGCCGACATCGTATTAACATGTTCGAAACCATCATCCAATACCGCAATTTGAAGCTCTTGACCTCTAAAACCAGCATTATGTAGCACCGACAAATTCAACATTTGATGTTGCACTTGGGAGTTAGGATAACTTAAATTGGTTGATACAACACGATTCTTACGAATGCCCCGCACAGGACTTAATGGAGCCCAAGTAAGTTCTACCGAATCGACACACGACAAACCTCGAATAGCGTCATATTGTTCATTGGTAGCTAAAACCGTTACGCCGTTAAACCATTTAGACGCATGTATAACCGATGCACCTGTGGCTTTAATTAGATTGACATATTCCGCATTAATTGGCAAATCCATCGAATCAATGGGACAATTATGTTTGATACGTCGCGCAATGGCACGTTCTGACAAAAAGGCTTGAGGTTGTGACAGACTAAAAGGCGAATTCGCTTTATCGTGTAACGTTACAAAATAATAGTTCTGAGCTGTGCTCAAAAGAACACAACCAAATAAACCAATTAATATGTAAAGAATACGTTTCATTAAGCGATAAATCCGCCGCCAATAACGCGGTCATTTTGATATAAAACTACAGATTGTCCAGGCGTAATACCCCATACTGGTTCTTTAAATACGAGCGTTGCCACACGTCCATCAAACTCAACTGTAGCTTCAGTAGGAGCACTTTTGTAACGAATACGAGCCAATACTCGGTTATTATTTGCCAACATGTCTACCGAAGTAAAACGGCAGCCTGTAGCACGCAAGTTAGTAGAAAACAGTTCGTCACGATCGCCTAAAATAACACGATTTTTTGCCGCATCGATGCCAATCACATATTTTGGTGTACCAAAGGCAACACCCAATCCTTTACGCTGTCCGACGGTATAATTAGGGAATCCTTGATGACGACCGATGATTTCTCCTTTCGTATTCACAAAATCACCTGGTTGACATTGTTGGGAAAAATCAGTTACGTTGTCCGACAAAAAATGACGATAATCATTATCGGGAATAAAACATATTTCTTGGCTTTCTGTTTTTTGAGACAATTTTTCAAAACCACGATCAAGCGCCATTTTACGCACTTCTTGTTTGGTAAATTCGCCCAACGGAAATAGCGTGCGCGATAAATTTTGCTCGGTCAACATCCACAAAAAATAGGTTTGATCCTTTTGAGCATCAACGGCATTGCCCAAAAACCAGTGACCATTTTCGTGAATCACTTGCGCATAATGACCTGTAGCGATATGCGAACAACCAAACTCATCAGCCATATCAAGTAACTTGCCCCATTTTATGGACGAATTACACAGTACGCATGGATTTGGTGTACGACCTTGCATGTATTCATCCATAAAATTACAGATGACATGGTCTTTAAACGTTTGGCGGAAATCCAATATATGATGTTCAAATCCTAATTTTTCACACATGCGTTTAGCTTCCATAATAGAGTCGATACTACAGCAGCCTTTCTCTTTGGCTAAACAACTTTCCTTAATGCTATCGTACGTACGGAAGGTAACACCAACCAATTCATATCCTTGTTCTAAAAGTAACATGGCTGACACAGTACTATCGATACCGCCACTCATTGCCATCAATACTTTACCTTTTTTTATTGTCATAATTACTTGTTTTACAATTTACAAAGGTACGAAAAAAGTTCTTGCCAAGATGTTTGAATACGTTAAATCTTCCATTGTAAGTGCACACGAAAATCGGTACGATGATGCCCTTGAATTGTCTCCGCACCAGTTCCAAATTCCAACCGATTATCTGTGTAATAGGTTTGAGCTACTCGTAAATACAGTGTCAAATTCGAATTAATTTGATAATCTAAATTCAGATACCAACGATTACCAACGCCATATAATGCAGGTGTATAGGAGGCGTAAGGCACATCACGTTCATACACATAAAAACGATTTTCGTAAGTTGGCGCATCAAAAAATTCATACCGAGCGGCCAATGTTAAATCAATCCATGGCAAGGTATAAGAAATGTCTTGTGTCATCAGAAAACCATAAGTTTGGTCGGCACCTAAATGTGCATAATTCCATTCTACAATATTTTTAAATCCTACTTGTAGCACTTGATACGCAATTGTATATCGCAATGACGCTTTTTGTATATCACTTACCAATGTTGTTGGTTGCACATCGCCAGCTTGCACATTTTTCTCTTTTTGTTCAAATCGGAATCGCCCATACATCTCCACCTGACGACTTGGCATGAAATCCACTTGCAACAATGTTTCATAACCAGAAGCTGGCTTGTTAACTTGATATGCCAACCACGGCGAATGAAATAAATCAGCGTAAGCCGCCACTTTCCATTTGCGAACTGGTTTAAGTTCTGCACCAATGTACAAACCATTTTCATTGTTGGTGCGACTGCCTTCACTAAATGCATTGGCAAAAAAGACATCATATTTTTTCGAGTAAAAACGCTGTAACACCACTAAATTAAGAACCGAAATAGGAGCAAATAACAAGCCATTCAACGTAGCTACGCCGCCAGCATCGTTCATAGCCGTTTCACCAAAAAACTGAAATCCATGCCACGCAAAGAGATAATCAACACTGCCGGCAAATTGCGATTGTCCGCGAAAATAATAGAGTTGATAAGGTGCAGGTTCATAGTTTAAAGGTACATCGAGCCAAATTTGAGTAGCGGTTAAACCTACACGAAAAAGGCGATGACGATACGTCACATTACCACCTACCAATTGTCGATTCACGGTGCGTTTCTTTTCAAAATCATCAGCTAATCGATGCAAACCATCCGTTTTAAATGACGAAAAACTACCACCCGACGTATCGGCATCCATTTGACGAAACGAATAAAAGGCGGAAACTTTAAAATCGCCAAGAGCAACGGTAGCACCAACACCTCTGAGAAAATTATATTCATCAGTTGATGCATGACGTTTTAATCCTTGGGAGCGTGTTGTTACATTGGTTACCAAACTCGACTTACTTGGACTCATATCCTGTTGCATCACTAAACCTTGACCAAAATTGGCACGATAATCGCCTACCACAATAGACGAGAATTTCCATAAGTGATTGATTTGTAAAAATCCAGAATAGGAATCGTAACCAGTATTATAAGACCCATAAAACGGTTCTCCCGCATCTTTTTCGGCAGTAAAACCTAGTTGCAGTTTATCGGCACTTTTCAAACGGTATTTAAGCGAGGTATAGAATGGATCTCCCAGATAAGCTTGTGTGGCATTGGGTAAATAACCTTGTTTTGGTTCAAATGTACCATCAAACCGTGCTATTAATTCGTGTTGACTAGCCCGTATCACATCGCGAAACTTCCAACTATTCGACACATCTTCAGCAGCACCAACCCGAACAAATGGTACTAATAATTGGATTGTGAATAAATCCATACCTTCTACTAATTGGAGCTCATAAATGGTACGCATCGAACCTGCTTTATACAGGTAATAAAAGAAATTTTCAATTTGAATGTCTGACAGAAATCGGAGTTGTGATAACTGCTCTGGCGTGGTTTTATTAAGATTAATAGGATGCTCGTAAAAAGCAATTAAATCATCGTATAAATCGCTATAATCAATTTCAGACTCACTGGTTTCCATCAGCTGGCTATAGATTTTTTCAATCACACGATCAATCGCCACCTCTTGCCCCAGCGCATACACATACGATAGGAGCAAAACAAGTATGAGCCACACACGTTTCATTGAAATTGATATTGTAAAACACCCATCATAGTCAAGCCCAATGGGTAACGATATTCCGTGTGCAAATGAAATCGAAAGCCATCAAACTTAAAAGCAACGCCAAGTGTTGGTACAAAATAATCGGAGCCATAACCACCTACACGCACCGTGAATTCATCGAAAGGTGCATATTCAAAACCTGTCGCCCAGCGCATAGGCGAGTGTACTTCTTTATCAATTTGAACTAACCATGACACTTTTTCATGCAATTGATAATTAGTGCCAAGACTAAATACCGATGGCAACGGTTTTGTCAGTAAATCAGTTTTAATTTTTGAAAAAACAGGGTTAAATACGTTGAAACCAATCACAAAATTGGGTAAAACTTGCAATTGAGCACCTACCTGCGCTGTTAAAGTTCCACGATAACGCTCTGAAGGCGATAAATAAATCGTATAATAATCGAACTCTACACCAATATGTAAGACTTTCCCAAAACTACGTGCTAAAGTAATAGAAGAGAGCATTTCATTATAAGCAGCATAACCAAAATAGGAAAAAGAAGCACCCACGTTGACATACTTGGTAGGAACGGCTAAACTTGCCACAGAATTTCCTAACTCACTAGTGACATATCTATTTTCGTACAACAGAGTCATACTTATACGAGAAGTTTGTGCTAAAGCAGCGGGATTTTGAAATGGCTGCCAATCGGACGTATACGCTACCGAAGCATTACCTGGCACATAAGAACTAGGCACAATGGTGGCTACTTGTGCATGAAGTGACAATATCCCCAAAAATAAGAGCGATAAAAACAGATAAATTCTAGTCATCGGCACACTTTTTGTCGGATTATAAAAAGCAGCTAAAAATAGATAAAAGTTTTAAAAAATGCAAATGTATCTGAACAAATAAGTAATTTTGTGCCATTATGAAACGCCTGCTTTTCGTACTCTGTCTTTTTGGATTAATTCAAGTTGGATTATCTGCCCAAACAACTATTTTAAAAACTACTGACGGGAAAGTGGTTGGCTACCGTGTACCTATAGAAGTACAAGGCACTGACACTATATTTCTATTCCATTTACCCAATGTCTATATTTTTCCTCCGATGAAATTTAAAAATAAACAACAGGAAAAATATTATTGGAAATTAGTACGTGACGTCAAAAAGACACTACCGTATTCAAAACTCATAACTAAAGTCATTAAGGAAACTAACGACACGCTCATTCATATGCATAGTGAACGCGAGCGCGATCGTTACATGAAAAAATTTGAAAAGGAAATTTATAAAAAATACGAAAGCAGTTTTAAAAGAATGACCTTTAGCCAAGGTAAACTACTTATCCGACTCATCGACCGTGAATGTGACGCTACTTCTTACGACTTGATAAAAGTTTATCGTGGTAGTTTTACAGCTGGTTTTTACCAATTATTTGCTAAAATGTTTGGGGCCGATCTCAAATCAGAATATGGCAGTGGTAAAAATGATGCACTTATTGAGCGTATTATTTTACAAGTAGAATCAGGTCAATTATGACTATAAAGCATAATTCCTTCCTACCCATCAATAGGGATTTTGTTCTTAAGAGTATCTTTTACCAAAAATATTGGTTATTTTTGTACTCTATTACAAGAAATACCCCTCTATGCATAAGGAAACAACCTCTCTCTCTGATATAAAAGCGGGAAACGAAGCTATCATAACGAAAGTATTAGGACACGGCGCTTTTCGTAAACGCATCACAGAAATGGGATTCGTAAAAGGGAAAAAAGTGCGAGTCATAAAAAATGCCCCTTTACAAGACCCTGTTGAGTATGAAATTATGGGTTACAATGTTTCTCTGCGCCGTTCGGAAGCTCAATTAGTAGAAGTCGTATCTATTGAAGAGGCAAAAAGTCTTTTAAGTAATGAATTCAATGGCGTCATTGATGAAGAGACACTCAAAAAATCGGCTATTCAAAAAGGTAATATTATCAATGTTGCTCTAGTTGGAAATCCAAATTGTGGCAAGACTACATTATTCAATCATGCCTCAGGTGCTCACGAACGAGTAGGTAATTATAGCGGCGTAACCGTAGATGCCAAAGATGCGTCTATGAAACGCAACGGCTACACACTGCGTCTTGTTGACTTACCAGGCACCTACTCTATTACCGAATACTCTCCAGAAGAATTATACGTTCGAAAACATATTATCGATAAACATCCAGATATTGTTATCAATGTAGTAGATGCGTCCAATTTAGAACGTAACCTCTTCCTCACAACTCAACTCATCGACATGAACATTAAAGTGGTAATTGCACTCAATATGTACGATGAATTAGAAAGTAAAGGCATCAAATTCGACTATAAAAGCTTAGGCGCAATGATAGGAATTCCAATCATTCCAACCATTGCGTCCAAAGGTAAAGGGATTGAAGAACTTTTTGATAAAGTGATTGAAGTATACGAAGAAAAAGATCCATCGGTACGCCATATTCATATCAATTATGGCAGCGTTATCGAAAAAGCAATTAATGATATCCAAGCTGAAATCTGGAAAAATCCCAATATACGAGTAAAATTATCTTCACGTTTCATCGCGGTAAAATTATTGGAAACCGACAAAGCAACACTCGAATGGCTCAAACAATTCGACCAATATGAAGCCATCAAGGCGGCAGCTGAAAAAGCCATTGCATTTATCGAAAAAGAATACAACGATCGGTCGGAAACCGTCATTACCGATGCAAAATATGGATTTATTGATGGCGCATTAAAGGAAACATGTAAATTCCCTAAAACAGATAAACGCAAACAGAAACGCGATATTGACGATGTACTCACGCATCGCATTTGGGGATTCCCCATATTTTTCTTTTTTATGTGGCTCATGTTTCAAGCCACCTTTACCATTGGAAGTTATCCTATGGAATGGATTGATGCTGGCGTTAAACTATTGAGCCAATGGTTACAAACAGCACTACCGGATGGACCAATACGCGATTTAGTGGTCGATGGCATTATTGGCGGGGTTGGTGGCGTGATTGTTTTCTTGCCTAACATATTGATTCTATTCTTCTTTATTTCGTTAATGGAAGATTCCGGTTATATGGCGCGCGCCTCATTCATTATGGATAAACTGATGCACAAAATCGGGTTACACGGGAAATCATTTATTCCATTAGTTATGGGGTTTGGTTGCAATGTGCCAGCCATTATGGCTACTCGTACGCTCGACAATCGGAAAGATCGTATTCTGACCATGATTATCACACCATTCATGTCGTGTAGCGCACGTCTGCCTGTATATGTGCTCATTATATCAGCCATTTTCCCCAACAATCAAGGACTGGTACTTTTTGCTATTTACCTCATTGGCATTCTGATGGCGACATTGGTAGGACTGATTATGAAAAAGGTGGCTTTTGCAAAAAAAGAAGTTCCTTTTGTCATGGAATTACCTCCTTACCGTATACCAACTATGCGGAACACCACCATTCACATGTGGCATAAAGGGCAACAATACCTCAAAAAAATGGGAACGGTCATTCTTTTTGCGTCTATACTTATTTGGGCTTTAGGTTATTTCCCACGTGATATCAACTATTCGCAAAATTATGATGCGCAAATAACAGCTTTGGAACAAAGCACTATTTTAGACCAAACATCCAAAACAGATAGTATCAACTTACTTGAAATACAAAAAGAATCGGAACGTCAAGAACAATCGTATATCGGGAAAATGGGACATGCCATAGAACCCGTTATCGCGCCACTTGGATTCGATTGGAAAATGGGTGTGAGTATTTTGTCAGGTCTCGCAGCAAAAGAAATTGTAGTGAGTACCATGGGCGTATTATATCAAGCTGACATGAATGCCGATGGAACCTCGACCACGCTAAAAGAAAACATTGCCGAACAAACACATCATTCTGGAACTTTGTCGGGTCAGAAAGTTTTTACACCGCTAGTGAGTTTCGGATTTATGATTTTTATCCTCATTTATTTCCCTTGCGTAGCAGTAATTGCGGCTATTAAAAAAGAAGCAAACTGGGGATGGGCTATATTTACCATGGTATATACTACCGTTATAGCATGGGTGCTATCGTTTGCTATTTATCAAATTGGTAGTTTGTTTATTTAAACAACAAATTATGTTACAACTTATTATCATTTATATCATTATTTTCGTTGTTGTAGTTTATTCGGTATATCGTGTCATAAAAACTATTACGGATAAAAAACAAGCTTCAGCGTGTGATGATTGTAGCGGTTGTGCTCTGAAAGCAGAATGTCAATCGCAAGTGTGTCCTGTTGAAAAGGCAGGTTTATTGGACAACCCGCTACGACGATGGCTTCAACAACCGCGTAAAATTCTTGCGCCTTATATTCATTCAGGCATGAACGTACTTGATTTTGGTTGTGGACCAGGCGTTTTTACACTTGAAATAGCTCGCCTTTTAAATGGCTCAGGACAAGTAATTGCAGCAGATGTACAAAAGGGGATGCTTGATCAAGTGTCCGCAAAACTAAAAAAATACCATTTTGAATCAGTAGTTAAAACGCATTTGTGCAAAACAACTCAACTAAACCTCAATTTATCGATTGATTTTATACTGGCTTTTTATGTGATTCACGAAGTGCCAGATCAAAATTCGTTATTTGAATCGTTCAAATCGGTCTTAAAAAAAGAGGGATTAATTTTAATTGTTGAACCCAATTTCCATGTTTCCCAACTCGCCTTTGACGCGATGGTGGAAAAACTACAAAAAGCGGGATTCAAAATTGTTGACACACCTCACATTCGTTTTAGTAGAGCCGTATTGTTGAAGCATAAAATAGAAGCTTAATTTGTGTACTATATGAAGTACGTTTCACTCATCGTTTTTTTAATCATCACCATTATGGGAATGGCTCAAGTGACATGGGTTAAGAGCCCTCACAATTTGGTGTTGACTAAAACACTAAATGCATATGAAGGTACTGCCATTGGAAGTCCATCCATAATTCAAGATGGCGACACGCTAAAAATGTTGTATGCAGCTGGCGGTGTTGACTCCAAAGGTCGCATTAGTTACGCTTACTCACTTGATGGTATTATTTGGCAAAAACAGAATGAAGCTACCCCTATTTTTGATGTCAGTAGTGAGGGGAAATGGGATAGTCACTTTTTAGATACACCCGATTGGTTGAAAGATAGTACAGGGTATAAACTCTATTACTTTGGCGATAACGATAATAATTCTATTGGTGGATCCATCGGACTAGCAACGTCCACAAATGGAATTCACTGGAATAGAGTTGGCTCTGAACCTGTATTATCACCTGGTGATAGTACCGATTGGGATGGACTTTATATAGAATCACCTTCAGTACTTTATGATGGTAAGAGTTATTTTATGTGGTATTCTGGAATCGACATAAATTATAAAGTAGCTATTGGTGTAGCCACTTCTCCAGATGGCATTACTTGGACTAAATATAGTGGAAACCCAGTGATTAAAAGTGATTCAAACTATGCGTGGGACGGATTATCTGTAGCCACTCCAACAATTATCAAGAAAGACAATCATTTTGAAATGTGGTATTGTGGAGGTTCATATTATGATATGCTTGACAACAATAAACTCGACACTATTAAGATTGGTTACGCCACTTCACAAGACGGTTTGGTTTGGGAAAAATATCACCAAAATCCAGTCATGAACACGTTCGACACACCCTATACTGACATAGAATGGCGAGGGCCTGGACTCCTGATGTTATTTTTAAGAATGAAACCTATTACTTATGGTACGAAACAGCTTATGGTTTTGGCTTGGCAACCTCCACACCCACACCACTTATAGCTCCAGCTACAGAAACATATTTGGACTTTGCGATACACCCCAATCCTGCTATTAATAAGATAACTCTAGAGATAAGTAAACAACAAGAAACAATAGTCAAAATTTATAACCTACAAGGTATTTGTATTACAGAAACATCTGGTAACGAATTGATTAATATCGACATAAGCCTTTTACCTTCTGGAATTTACTTGATAACTACTTCTGCCAATAACTGGACATCTAGTACGCAAAAATTCATAAAATTATAAAACCAATCTACCACATGTGTGGTAGAAAATATACCACTCATAAGTTATTGTACAGATGTTTGCCAAGCCCTATCTTTGCAATAACTAAAAACAGATACTACTATGGCAAAAATAGCGAAACAATTAACAGAACTTATTGGTAATACACCCTTAATGGAGTTAACCAAATTCAATGCAAATAACCACTTAGCAGCAACCATTATTGCTAAATTGGAATCATTCAATCCTGCTGGTTGCGTCAAAGAACGTATTGCACTAGCCATGATTGAAGATGCCGAAGCTAAAGGTATTCTTAAATCTGGAACTGAAATCATTGAACCCACAAGTGGTAATACTGGTGTAGGACTAGCTATGGTGGCGGCCATCAAAGGTTATAAACTTACACTCACCATGCCCGAAACCATGAGCATGGAACGTCGTAATCTCCTTAAAGCGTTCGGAGCACATTTAGTGTTGACTCCAGGTGCTGAAGGTATGAAAGGTGCTATTAACAAAGCACTTGAATTGAAAGCCAACACGCCTAATTCATTTATGCCACAACAATTTGAAAATGCAGCCAATCCTGCTATTCATAAAAAAACTACTGGTGAAGAAATTTGGCGAGACACCGATGGTAAAATTGATATTTTTGTAGCTGGAGTAGGCACTGGTGGAACTATAAGTGGCGTTGGCGAGGCATTGCGCGCTCATAATCCAAATATTCAATTGGTGGCCGTAGAACCAGCCGAATCGCCTGTACTATCAGGCGGAAAACCTGGACCACATAAAATACAAGGCATTGGTGCTGGATTTGTTCCACCAATTTATAACTCAGCTATTGTTGATGAAGTTCTCACGGTAAGCAACGATGAAGCCATTCGTACAGCGCGTGAACTAACTCAACAAGAAGGCTTGCTGGTGGGCATCTCTTCGGGAGCTGCTGTATATGGAGCCTCCATATTAGCCAAACGCCCAGAAAATAAAGGGAAAGTAATTGTAACACTATTACCCGATACGGGCGAACGTTATTTATCTACTGTATTATATGCGTTTGATGAATATCCATTGTAATCAGTTCATAAAAAAGCCTCATGTGAGGCTTTTTTTATGAACTCGTATTAAATAAAATAATCTACTAAATCGATAAAACCTGCCTTGACGGCATATTTAGTAGCCTCATGTATATTGTTAACTTGAATTTTGCGGAAAATATTTTTACGATGAGTCACCACAGTATGCGTACTCACATACCGCTCCTGAGCAATCTCTTTCGTGGTTTTTCCATTAGCAATAGCTGCCAATATCTGTTTTTCCGTAGCGGTTAGAGGAGCTGATAGTCGCTGTTGTTGCACAGAATCGAGTAGTGTTTGCGACACACTACTGCTCATATAACGACGCCCTTGTAAAATATCATGCCAAGCTACTATAAGTTCCTCGGCACTACAATCTTTAAAAAGAACACTCATGTGCCTTGTCTGTAGATAAACTTGTTTTATAAATTGATCGCTTAATTCTGACGAAAATAAAAGCCACCAACTATCGGGATATTTCGTTTCCAGCACGAATAAGGTTTCAATATCAGATAAATCAAACAGAGCGTAATCGAGTACAATGACGGCATTCGGGTGACGTTCCAAAGTTTCAATTAATGCCTGCTTATGATGCACCACCAAAGGCTCCACAGTCAACAACGAAGATATAATGTGACAGAAGCCAATGCGTGTCACATCCTGATTATCGGCCATGATAAGTTGCGGCATAGAAGTTACATTAAAAGTGATAGCGACAAATTTACTACTTTTTTACAAAAAAAAGAGAGACAAAACTAATTAGTTTTGTCTCTCTTTGTACCCGAAGGGGGACTTGAACCCCCACAGCCGTGAGGCCAAAGGATTTTAAGTCCTTCGTGTCTACCATTTCACCATTCGGGCATCTTCTCTTGCAAAAAGATGGAGCGAAAAACGGGACTCGAACCCGCGACCCCAACCTTGGCAAGGTTGTGCTCTACCAACTGAGCTATTTTCGCAATGCAATAAACTTGATAAATAAAGCGCATCCGCCTTAATCAAAGCGGATGCAAATGTACAACTATTTTTTGAGTTACAAAAATTGTTGAAGCTTTTTTTGCTTTTTTTACCTACAAAATCTACATCTGATCGTAAGAATCAACCACTTGACCTGGTGTTTCTTCAGTCGAATTAGTATTTCCTTTGTCGGTCTGAGGATCATAAGATTCCTCTATCGTCAACAAAATTTCAACTTGATTACTAGGAACAGCACCTGTTTTTTTAGAATACTCTTCAAGAAGCTTATCCATAACCTCTTCTGAAAGATTAGCGGGATGACCTTGCCAACACACAATACCTTGAGGATCAATAATCATCACATTAGGGATGCCACGTACACCTACAGTAGCTTGTAAACGACCTCTGGTATCAATGGCACTATAATATTCCATACCGCGGAAATTACGCACAGTCATCTCGGTTTCTTTTGATAAACCAATCACTACAATTTTTTCAGCATATTTAGCAGCCAATGCGTTCATGTGAGGAATAGACACACGACAAGGACCACACCAAGTAGCCCAAAAATCAATCACAATAAATTTTCCTTGCAACTGTGGAACTGGTGAAATCCATTTCTCAATAATTAAATTTGGCGTTTTTTGTCCAACGAGATTAGTATATGCTTGTCCCTTCACTGCAAGTGACGACAAAACAAACACACACATAAGCATTACGATTTTTTTCATAGTTATTTGTTATAAGTTTACTGACGAATACAATTACAATCGTGTACATCTTTAAATCGCCATCCTACTTTAATCCCCACGATAATAGGAATACTGTTGGTAGAAAGACTTGAATAGTAACCATTATATTGGTAGCTATTTACATTCTGAATAGTTGTAAATAAGGGTTTAGCATCTTTATTCACAAACATATTATTAGCACCATGTTCAATATAACCAGCTACGTACATTTCTTTCTTTTTGTCCAAATGGAGAATCGCACCAAATTGCAGTTGAGCTGTCACCAAAAGACTTGTTTCTATTTTACCGCTTGGTAAAAGGGTATTATACATACCAAATCCATGTTGTGGTAAATTTTCAATCCAAGTACCACCCCATTGTTCATACCATCCTTTAGTGATAATATCGCCTTGAGTGACATTATACGAAGCCATGAATGGGACATACAACTTCAACCCAAAAGATCCAAACCATCCCGATTTACGATAACGTTTGTGCTGATAAAACACATTAACCGGAATCGCGGCAGAATAAACTTGTTGACGTTCAGTCCAGTTTTGCACTTTAGTATTCAACAAAAAGGCACGTCCCTGATCATCTACAGAAGGGAATTCATATTCACCATTCAACACACGTGTACCTTGGAAAGTAGAAAGGCCAGCACCAAAACTCATACCCCAGCCTTTGCGAGGATTAAATAGAATGGCATACTTGGCACCTAAATCGAAATTGCCACCAGCGACCAGCCCATTATCAAAACCTCCATAAGGCATCACCACAGCGCCGCCGCCCAACTCCAAATCAACATAGGCAGGAGTTCGACCTTGAACCGTCACACAAAGTGTTGATACTAAAAATACTACTATAATTCCTATTTTTTTCATATATGCGTCTTTTTCAGTTTTTTGACTTTACATCGCTTATTCCGATACAACAAATTTTTCCGTAAATACTTCGCCAGTATGCATACGCACGCGAACCAAATAAACTCCTGGAGGCGACTGTATCAATACATCATTTTCACCATTCACATCAGGTGAACGATAAATTGAACGGCCAATAGCATCAAATATTTCAAGTTCTGAACCAAATAATTGGTCTTCGGTAAATGGCACTACCACTCTCAATACTTGATTTGATTTAATTGGACTCGGAGCCAAAGCAATATTCTGCTTGGTGTTAAGTGTGATTACGCAGGACGCTATAGCCTCTCCTGTGGTGGTGTAAGCCACCACATAATAATCACCATAGAAACCACCCAATTCAGAATAATATTGCAATGAAGCACCTGTTACGCGTTGATTATTTTTAAACCATTGGTAAGCGGTAAATTCATGACTACTATTATCGCAAATCAATACGTCATCCCACATTTGAACAATCATGTTGTCACGGTGAATACCAAATGATACGAGATATTCTCCACTTTGACAACCTGTAGCATTGGTTAATGTAATGCGTACTTGGTAAATGCCATAAGGCGCCATTGTTGGTGCTGGGAACGAAATATATGTACTAGTAAGTGCCGCTTCGTCTACATTGATAAAACCTGCCGCTAATGCCGCCGCATTGAATGTCAATGAGTAGTTAGTTGGACTACCTGCTAATACAGTGTAAGGAACTACTACATTACCAGAACCTTGACAAGTTGGTTGAGGTGCATCAAATTTAGCTTGTGGCGACTCTGACAAGAATACTTCCACACTAGCCACATCAGACGTTCCCCAAGGTGTAGTTACTCGAACGGTGTAAGTTCAGGTGTTGAAACTGTAACACTTTGTGAAACAGCACCTGCAGGTTTAACCCACATATAACGATAACCTTCTTCGAAACTACCATTAGCTGTGAGCACAGTAGAACTACCAGAGCACAAATAGTTCAAACCTGTAATGATTGCTTCAAATGGCACTACTGTAATGGTAACAGGGATAGTGGCACGACAACCATTTTCACCAATTGCTGTCAACGAATAAGTAGTCGTAGCAGCTGGTTGCAATTGAATAACCGCATCTTCGCCCACTAATAAACCACCTGCATCACGCCATTCATATTGTACACCACCAGTGGCGGTAAGTTCTGTAGATTGTCCTTCGTATACAACCAAATTACCAGTAACAGCAGGTGTTGGTTTTGGATATACCGTAATAGTAACCTTGGTTGTATCCAATAGATTTTCGCAATGCAATCTATTAGAAGCAATTACCCAATAAGTAGTTGTCACAACAGGTGTCACCATAATCTCATTACCAATTTGGCCTGTACTCCAACGATATAAAACACCTTCGCTATCATATTGACTAGTAGCTTTAAGTGTTATTACTTCACCTGGACAAACATTAGTTCCAGTAGGAACAATGATTTGAACAGAACTTGCTGTTGGCACCTTGACAACTTCTACATGAGCAGTAGCGTACTAGAACAACGATTATCGGTACTTGAAGTAGCTTCTACTATATAATCGGTTCCATCAACTTCTGGGTAAACCGTAATAGACGTTGAATTAAACCATTGCTTGCCTTCATTCGAAGTCCACATGTACGAACCAGTAGGAGATCCAGATGCACGTAAAACGACGGCATCACCACTACCTTCGCAAATTTCATTTTTACTAGCGGTTACTGTAATTTTATCCATCGGTGTAACACGTACTTCGTATGATTTTACTAGTGAACATCCACTATTATTAGTCACCGTCAAATAATAAGTTGTGGTCAAACGTGGACCAACTTTAATTGATTGACTTGTACCCCAAACTTTACCATCGGTATCAGTCCATGAATACGTATTGTGACCAGTATCGGCATCTTGAGCTGCTAGTATCACAGAATCTCCTTCACAAATCATAACCGATGTAGTGGTTTTATCGAATATATTAGCTCCACTCGCATCTACGGTTATATTGCTTGGAATTGGATTTACCTGTACAGGTAACTCTTTACGTACTTTACAACCAGCTTCGTTATAAATATCCACAAAATAAGTTACAGTACCTTGTGTGTGTGGTAAATTCTCGAATATGTTCACATTGCTTGATTGTAGAACAGTATAAATAGTACCATCAGTTTTACCAAAATCGTAACGTGTGAAACCATACGTAGCTTCTAATTTAACCACATTATCCACACAAGCCTCACCTGAAGTTGATGATATTACTTTCAGTTCTGTATTTTCAGGTACACCTGCAACAGATACCGAATGAAGTACTTCGGATGATACACAACCTGTCAAAGTATTGGTTGCGGTTACACGGAAGTTCATCATACCAGCAGTGGATGGAGAAATAGTTAACGTTGTTCCTGTTTTGGTTTCATTACCATAAACCCATGTCACTACTGCGTTAGCTGGGTTAGTAGTAGCTACCAAAGTGAATGAGCCACCAACATCACCTAAGCAGAACAAAGTAGGACCGCTCACTGTCAACGTTGGTAATGGATTCACCACCACTGAATAGTTAACCGAAGTAGCACAACCTGCCAAGTTCGACACTTGAACATAATAGGTTGTATTTCGTGTTGGTTTCACCGTTAACTTATTACCATTAACAATGACATCGCTACCATTATTAATTAACTCGTTACCATCACTATCAGTCCAACGATACGACAAACCATCTTTGTACGAAGCTGTAAGTGTGACTGGTGTCAAGGCACAAACAGGATTTGCTAGAGAAGGTACAATCGTGATATCTGTTGGAATAGTCATTACAGTCACTTTATGAACCGTAGCAACCTTACAGAAGGTCACTTTATTTGTTACAGTAACCGTATAGGTCGTGGTAGTATCAGGCGTTACCTGAATAGCAGCCGAGGTATTTCCAGCTATAGCTGCACCTGTAGAAGCCACCCATGCAAAACTATATTTAGTCGGTGCCAAAGCTGTACCATCAGCCGCTTTTACGGTAAGCGTAATACGTTCACCTTTACAGATAGCGGAACCATCAGGAGTTACGGTAGCCGCCGAAGATGTTACCGCAATAGTTGGCATAACATGTACATCTACCACTTTAGTCACTTCTCGGTAACATTGTGCCGGCGTTGATGTGTTAGTTATGCGCAACGTGTACGTAGTGGTTACTTGTGGATTTACTTTCACACTCGATTGAGTTGGATTAGAAATCACTTCACCCGAATTAGTTGTCCACAAATAAGCATAATCAGATGACAAACCAGTAGGACCAACCAACGTCACTTCAGAACCAGGACAAACTGGTGCTACTAAAACATTGCCGTCACCATCTTGAGCCACAATAGTTGGAGTTGGAACTGGTGTGACTTTGACTGTATATGATAAACCCGCAACTGACGAAGAACAGCCAACAGCACTACGTACAACAACATTGTAAGTATGTGTTCCTGCAGCAGGCATATCCGTAATCGATGATGTCGTTTCTACCATTGGATTTCCATCTTTTTTCCATTCAAATGTCAATCCTGTCAAGTTTGCACCAGTAACACTAACCGTAATTGGTGAACCTTCGCAAATAGTTGGATTCGAACCTGTCACAGAACCAGCTATCGTCACATTCGGTTTAGCATTTACAACAATACGTTGTTGTGCTTGACGAGAACAGCCAGTTAAATTATCTGTAACAGTATAAGAATACGTTGTTGTTGCGATAGGATATACGGTTATTTCTTCACCGTATTCATTTGGTTGCATCACATCTGTAGGCGTACTAGAAATCCACATATAAGAGTAGCCTGCTTGTTGATGTTCATTAGCTGTTAATATCACTGGGTCACCTTCACAAATAGTATCATTACCACTTGTAAGCGTAATGGTTGGAGATGGAACTGGATTCACATTGACCGTATATACCAATTCATTATCACCTGTCGAGCAACCAGAAGTATTAGTTACAACTACTTTATATTCGCTAATTGGAGCCAATGGTTCATGCGTAATAGTTGTAACATCGGTAGCAATAACAGCACCGTTATACGTCCACACGTAAGTTAAGCCAGTTGTTGTACCAGATAATGACAAGGTTACTTTTTCACCAGCACAAATAATTGGATTTGTTCCAGTCAACGATGATGTCATAGTAATATGTGGTTTTGGCGTTACTGTGATTACATATGTTGCCTCACGTTCACAACCAGTGGCATTACGTGCGATTAATTTATATGTAGTGGTTACTATTGGTGCCACATTAATAGTAGTTCCAGCTGGAATTGCCCCCGTAGGATCTGATTCCCAACGATAAGTATAACCACCAGCATTGCCAGTAAGTGTAACCGTTTCACCTTCGCAAATAGTTTCACCACCCGTAATTAATCCATTAATAGTGGGTTGAGCAATAGCAGCTACATTTACCTTGTAGACTAAATCGTCGGTAGCAGTAGAACAACCTGTTGCTGGATCTGTTACCTGAACTTCATAAGTGAAATTACCAGCGTTTGGCGTATCAGTAATAGTAGAAACACCAACAGCAAATAGAGCTCCATTTTTAGTCCATACATATGTATAAGAAGCTGTACCACCTAACACACGTAATGTTACACTTTGACCTTCGCAAATACTATCGGTTCCAGCACCTGATGTAGTTACATCTAAAGTAACAGCAGGTTTAGGTTTAACCACTATTGCTTGCGCAACGGTACGAGCACAGCCTGTTGTGGTATTCGTAACCGTTAAATAATAAGTTGTATTAATTTGCGGTTTGAATGTAATTTGCGGTTGAGTTGCTGCCACTGGGTCAATTACTTCAGACGGATTATTTGATGTCCACAAATAATTATAAATAGGACCAGCTGGTGAAGCTACACCTTGGAATTTAATCGTTTCACCTTGGCAAATAGTTGATCCACCTTCTAAGAAGGTAACAGAAGCAGATGGCAACGCTGAAACTTGAACATAAACCGTATCACGGGTTACGCAATTAGCTTCATTATAAACATCCACCCAGAACATATAATTACCAGGCACAGTATAAACTGGAGTCGTAATTTGTGATGTTTGAGCATTATTACTCCATTTAAACTTAGTACCGCCAGAGGCTATCAATGTAGTTTGTTCGCCAGCACACAAATATCTATCACCAGCAACCGTAGCAATTGGTTTAGCATAGGCTTGAATAGAGTGATATACGCGTGTTGATTTACAAGTATTCACATCGGTAGATTCTACCCAATATGTGGTTGGATTATTCACATCTGTTGGTTTAACCCAAATTTGATTACCAGTACTTGCAGAAGAACTCCAACGATAAGTATTTGGTAAGCCATTAGCATCAGAAACAACCAATAAAACACTGTCGCCAACACAAACCGTAGTAGCACCATTAATACTCAATTCTGGTAATTCATTAACAACGACTTGTAAGTTACCCGATTCCACACAACCATTACTATTGGTGATTGTTACCGTATAAGTAGTTGTAGATTTCAAAGCATTAACCTGAAGTGTTTGTCCAACAGTTCCATCGCCCCATTCGTAAAGAGCGCCAGGGCCACCACCAGAAGCTGTTAACACAACTGTATCGCCAGAACAAATAGGATTGTTATCGGCAGTAATGTTTGGAACAGGAACTGGTAAAATAGTTACTGTATGCGACGTTTCGAATGAACAATTTGCATCATTGTATACAGTTAATGTAAATTGATTAGCCGTTGCGGTTGGCCAAACTGTAGCCGTAGCCGTAGTTGCCAATATAAGAGCTGGATTATCATTAGCCGTCCATTCGTAACGATTTACATTCACTGGATTAACCGCTTTTAATACTAACGATTTACCTTGGCACACTTTATCTTCACCTGAAATAGCAACAGATGGTTTAGCGCTAACAGCCACTTGACGATTTACTGTACCAATACAGCCATCTTGTGTAGTCACTTTCAACACATAAGTACGAGTAGACGTAATACCAGCTTTTGGTAAATTTAATACAGCCGAAGTACCCAACACAAACGCAGGTGCATCAGTAGTAGTCCATTCGTGAGCCAAATATGGATTTCCATTAATGTCTAAAGCTGGACCTGTCAAAATCAAATCATCCTCTGCAATTCCAAATTCATCCAAACAAATCACCGTAGGATTAGGTGTAATGGTTGGTTGTGGAGCTGGAATCACTGTTACAGGATAATTTGCAGCTGTAGTACATCCAAAAGGCGTACGAGCTGTTACCGTATAAGTTGTTGTAACAGTAGGCGATACTGTAATAGTAGTGCCTGTTCCACCATTAGACCAAACAAACGTTGTACCAGGAACACAACCTGAAGCACACGCTACGGTTAAAGTCGTTGATGTTCCTTGACAAATAGAATTATCACCTGTTACAGTTAATTGTGGTAATTCAATGGCGTTAATCGTATGCGTTAAACTCTTAACACAGCCACCTTGAGTAGTAACTTGGCAAGAATAAGTTTGCAAGCCAGCAACCGAAGGAGTAACTGTAATAGTTGAAGTGGTTTGGCCACCCGGACTCCATAAATAAGTCACAGTTGGACCAACACTACCTACAACAGATAATGTAGCAGGAGAATTCACACAGACATCAGCTGGTCCTATGATTTGTAAATCATTTGGTAATTCATACGCTGTAATATCCATTGTTGCACGACTGATACAATCCTTCGTATTACGTGCTTCCACCCAATAACCATGAACACCAGGTGTGGTTAAGGTTGCGGTAATGTTAGGCGTTGTTTCGCCAGTACTCCACAAGAATTGAGTAAGATTATCACCAACAGCACTTAATACAAATGGGACATTAGTACAAACATCCGTTGATGGAGTTTGTATTTGAACAAACTCATTAACACGAATGGTTATTTCAGCCACAGCACTACAACCAGCATCACTTGTTACTGTAACGGAATAAGTTGTAGTAGCTACAGGATTTTGAATAATTTGTGATGAAGTTTCACCTGTGTTCCACAAATAAGTATAATCGCCTGCAGGAAGAGCAGTCAAGCGTACAGCTTCACCAGCACAAATCATCTCTCCAGCTTCCGCAGTTCCTACAATAGAAGCTGTAATAGTTGGTGTAGGAAGTGGTGCCACCGCCACTGTTTTAGAAGCCTGCGCCGTACAACCACCCGCATTAGTAGCAGTTACAGTGTAAGTACCAGCAGCACTTACTACCAATGTGCCACCTACTGTTCCATCATTCCATACAAATGTCACATTCGGATCTGGGTCTGAAGCAACCAATTGTAAAGTTCCTCCTTGACATACGCTACTACCACCAGCAATAGATGGATTTGGCAACGTACTTACTGTAATTTCTTGTTGAACAGGAAGGCTTTCACAACCTCCACTAGCAATAGCTACAACAGAAACAGTTGTATTGGTTAATAAGTTATTCAACGTAATACTTTGTTGAACCTCACCTGTACTCCAACGATAAGAACCACCAACACCTGCACCGTTAGCCGTCAAAGTAACACTTTGACCTTCGCAAACAGCAGTTGAACTAGCTGCAATTGTAGCAACTGGTAAGTCATTTACCACAACGCTACGTTGAGCTTGACCGATACAACCATCAGCATTTGTTACTTCAACAGAATATAAAGTGGTTGAAAGAGGATTGACGGTAATAGATTTCGACGTAGCACCAGTATTCCATCTGTATGTGTTGAAATTTTCAGCCACAGTTAACGTAGTTGATTCGCCCAAACAAATGATAAAGTCACCAATAATAGTTGGTTCTGGAGCTGGTAATACATTTACTGTATGATTAATGGTTGTATCACATCCACTCGCATTTGTAACCGTCACAGAATAAGTTCTAGTGGCAGGAGGATTTACAGAAATACTAGCGCCTGTAGCACCTGTACTCCACGTATAGGTTGTTCCACCAGAAGCGACTAAAGTCACAGGAGAGCCAACACATATATGAGTAGGACCAGTAATCATTGCTGCCGGTTTAGCAGAAACAGTTACTGTATGTTGAATCTTAGTCGAACAACCAGTAGAATTTGTTACTGTAACTTCGTACGTAGTTGTTTGATTTGGTTGAACATAAATATCTTGAGTAGAAAAACCATTACTCCATAAATAAGTACCACCAGTACCTGCGCCAGAAGCTATCAAACGTACTTGTTCGCCCGAACAAGTAACATTTGGACCAGTTATCGTTGCAATTGGTAATGGATTTACTGCCACAGTGTGTGACACGCTATTCTGACAACCAGCTGCATTTGTAGCAGTAACCGTATAAGTAGTTGCCGTAGTTGGTTTTACGGTAATACTTGGCGTAGTTGCGCCAGTATTCCAAGAATATGCTGCTGCACCACCGCCAGACAAAGACGCTGTTAATGTTACTGTTTCACCTGCACAAATAGAATTCACTGCCGAAATTTGCGGAGTTGGTAATGCCGAAACTGTTACAGGCACAGATTTAGTGGCTGTACATCCACCAACCGTAACCACTGTTACGGTATAGGTAGTATTGGTGGTTGGACTAACGGTTGTTGAAGCCATAGATCCACCATTACTCCAACTGTATGAAACTGCATTTGGACACGAAGCTGTTAATGTAGTACTACCTCCAGCACATACATTGGTGTTACCAGTAACGGTAATCACTGGTTGAGGAATAACTGTTACTGTTACATCTTTAGTAGCAAAACAACCATTAGCATTGGTCACTTTAACCGTATAAGTTGTAGTTGTAGCTGGAGTCACTGTTAATGAAGCATTGTTACCTACAGCTCCGCCACTCCATTCGTAAGCATTACCACCCGATGCAGTCAATGTTGTACTTGCACCAGCGCAAATAGTAGTTGATCCAACAATAGATGGAACCGGAATATCATCAACCGTAACAGTCCACATGGCTTGTGCCGAGCAACCATTATTATCGGTGATAGTACAAGTATACGTAGTGGTAGTACTTGGACTTACAGTTATACTTTGCGTTGTTCTACCATCTGCCCACAAGAAACCAACACCACCAGTAGCTTGTAATACAGTGCTTGTTCCACGACAAATACGTGCTACACCAAGAATCGAGACTGTTGGAGTAGGATTAACCTGAACCGTAAAGGTAACAGGAATTGTATTTTCACAACCTTGAGCATTTGTGGCCACTACACTATAAGTAGTATTATCGGTAGGCGACACATTAATACTTTGAGTAGTTGCACCAGTATTCCAACGATAACTTACACCGCCATTAGCCGTCAATGTTGTACTGCTACCAAGACACACTTTATTGTTACCTGTAATAGTTGGAGTTGGCAATGCTATTACATTGATAGTAATAGATGCTGAACTAATACAGCCTAAATTGTTAGTTGTAGTTACTGTGTATGTAGTCGTTGTTGTTGGCGATACTGTCACAGATTGACTATTTAATGAGGCACCCGCATTACTACTCCATTGATAAAATGGAGCTGCGCTAGAAGTTAAAGTAACACTTTCGCCAGCACAAATAGTTAATTTAGGAGCTGAAATAGTAGGCGCGGCAACTTGCGTAACGCGTACTTCAAATTGAGCCGTATTTTTACAACCGCTTGCATTGGTAACTTCCACTTCATAAACGGTTGTTGTATTTGGACTTACCAAAATACTTGTCATAGCAGGACCAGCTTGGCCTGTACTCCAACGATAATAAGAACCTCCACCATTAGCTGTTAAAAGTGATGATTGACCATTACAAATATCAGCGGTACCACTAATAGAAGGCGTTGGAAGAGCATTCACATTAACCGTTACCGAAACAGTTTTAGAACAGCCATTCTTAGTTGCCGTTACACTATATGATTGCGTAGAAGCTGGTGTTACGGTACGAGTAGCACCCGTAGAACCATCATCCCACAAATAAGTATCACCGCCAGAAGCTGTTAATATCGTACTTTCACCGACACAAATATCCAAATCGCCATTGATAGCAGCATTAGGCAAAGCACTTATGACTACCGCATGCATAGCTGTGCTAGAACATCCTGCAGCATTAAAGACTTCTACCGTATATTCTGTTCTACCTACAGGAGGAGCTACAATAGTTATGGTTTGAGTTGTGGCACCTGTACTCCACAACCAATCAGTACCTGCAGAAGCAGTTAATGTAATATTATCACCTGCACATCCAACCAGTGGACCTGTAACAGAAGCTGTTGGTAAATCAAGTACTTGAATTGTGATTTGAGCCGTTGTACTACAACCGCCATCGCCAAACGCTTGAACACGATAAGTAGTTTCAGTTAATGGGGACACCGTAATACTCGCTGTACGTTCGCCAGTTTCCCAAACATACGAAGTTCCACCACTAGCGGTCAAAATTAGTTCTTTACCACGGCAAACCGAAGATAAGCCTGTATTAGTAACAATACCTGCTGTTGGTAAAGCGTGAACAAGCACATTAACCGAAGCCTGACCAACACAACCTTTATTATCCGTTACTTGTACAGACACATTGGTGTCAGCCAATGGGGTCAAGGTAATGCTTTGAGTTGTGGCACCATTACTCCACAAATAAGATTGACCAGCGGTAGCCGTCAAAGTGGTTTGCTCGCCCGCACATAAATCTAAATCACCATAAATGGTTATGACTGGTTTTTTATTGACAACAATTGTTTGTTGAGCTGTATTAGTACATCCGCCTTTAGTAGCAGTCACAGTTAATACAGTGGTAGCATTCAATGGAGCTGTTGTTATACTTGCACCAGTTTGACCTGTACTCCAAACATATGTATCACCACCTGTAGCCGTAACTACCGCTGTTTCACCTTCACAAATTTCTGAATCACCTGTTAATCCAATGATTGGTTTTGGAGTTACAGTAACAGTATATGGGAACGGATCGCTTACACATGAACCTGTAGTAGCTACTACCGTATATGTAGTAGTAGTCAAAGGACTAACCGTAACACTAGATGTAGTAGCACCTGTACTCCACAAATAACTAGCTCCACCAGAAGCTGTCAAAGTGGTAGATGAACCTTCGCAAACAGCATTTGTACCAGTAATATTAGCAACAGGAATATCAGTTACTGTGACATCTACAGTTTTAGTATTGGTACAGCCTTTTGCATCTGTTACGGTAACAGTATAAGGTGTATTCACTAATGGATTCACGGTAATACTTGCTGTATTAACACCTGTATTCCATAAGTAACTAACACCGCCACTTGCTGTTAAAGTAGTGCTTGCGCCTTTGCAAATATTTAAATTACCAGATACGCCAATTGTTGGTTTTGGATTAACCGTAACAGTATGTCCAACACGTGTAACACAACCATTGCTACCTGTAATATTCACATAATAAGTTGTTGTTGCATTTGGAGATACTACCAATGTAGCACCATCCATCACATTATCATCCCATCTATATGTTTGTCCACCATTGGCAATTAAAGTCACAACTTCTCCTGCACAACTTGTAGTTGGTCCACTCACGGTACCCACCACAGGATCTTTGATGGTCACGGTATGATTTGCCGTAGCTTTACAACCACCCAAGCCTGTTACTTCAACAGCATAAGTAGTAGTTGCTGAAGGTGTTACGTTTATAGACTGAGTAGTAGCTCCACCAGGAGTCCAGAACCAAGCCGTACCAGTATTGGCTGTAAGTGTAGCAGATTCGCCTAAACAAATACTAACATCACCCGAAATAGTTGGATTAGGTTTAGCATAAACACGTACAGTGGCACGTGCTTCAGCCTTACAACCTTTAGCATCTGTTACTGTTACGATATACTCAGTATCTGTTGTAGGAGAAACCGTTACACTAGCAGTAGCTGCACCATGATCCCAATTATAAGACCCACCAGCACCACCGCCAACGGCTGTTAATGTTGTACTTTCGCCAACACAAATATCTAAATCGCCTGAAATACTTGCTACAGGTAATGGATTGGCTGTTACCGAATGAGTGACGGTAGTTTCACAACCAGACGCATTTTTGACTGTAACAGTAAATAATGTAGTTGCATTAATTACAGGGGAAATACTTTGTGTAGTTTCGCCAGTACTCCAAACATATGAAGTTCCACCATTAGCCGTTAGTGTAAGGGTCTCACCTAAACAGAATGAAGTAGGTCCAACAACTGTAGCAGAAGGTTTTGCTACCACATTTACATTTTGTATTATTCTACTAGTACAACCTGTAGCGTTAGTAATATCTACCCAATAGGTTTTAACGCCAGCCGTAGTGGGAACATCCGACATAATACTAGAACCAACAACACCATTACTCCATGTATAATCTACAGCATCTGGTGCTGTAACAGTTAAATTAACCTCTTCATCCAAACAAATATCAGTTGTGCCTGTAATTGTACCAGTAGGAGGATTGACTACCGTAACATCTTGGGTTAAATTTTGTTCACAACCACCAGCATAAACAATTTTTACCTTATAAGTTTGATTCCCAAATAAAGGATCGGTAGTAATACTGCGAGTCGTTTCCCCTGTGGTTTCCCAATAATAACTTACACCACCAGCAGGTGCTGTCAGCGTAGTGGTTGAACCTTGACAAATAGTAAAGATGCCAGTAATAACTCCTGTTGGTAATGGAACAACAGTTACGTTTTGACTCAAAGTCTGTGTGCAACCATTGGTAGTAACATCAACCGTATACGTTTGAGTAGTTGTGGCAGTAGTTGTCATCGACACAGCATTGGTTGCATCACTCCAAAGATAAGTACTTCCAGCAGGAGCTCCCGAAACTGTCAACACAATAGGATTACCCTCGCACACAGTCGTCGCACCAGTAATTGTTAAATTAGGTAATGGTGTAACTGAAACCAAGTGCGATGCATTAGACGTACAGCCATTGTTATCAGTAACAGTAACCGAATAAACGGTAGACGACGCAGGCGAAACACTTATAGATGGCGTAGTTTCACCAGTACTCCACAAATAATCAGTTCCTGCCGATGCAGTCAAAGTAATACCAGTTGAAGCATTCCCACAAATGCTATTTAAGCCAGTAATTGTTGCAGGAATTGGTTCATTTACTGTTACCTGTTGTGTAGCTCGTACCACACAAGAGCCTTTTGTAACATCTACATAATAATCAGTTGTAGAAGCTGGCGTCACTGTGATTGATGGCTGCGTAGAACCATTGCTCCAACTGTATGAATCACCAGCAGGTGCAGTTAAGGTTGTGGAACCACCTTTGCAAATGGTATGAATACCTGAAATAATAGTACCTGGGGCATCCGTAACAGTTACAGAGTGGGTTGCAGAATAGGTACAACCAGCAGCATTTGTAACCCAAACAGTATAAATTCTATCACTGGTAGGACTTACGTCGATAGACTGGCTTCCGCTAGCTAAATCATCATCCCACAAGTGAGAAGCCCCTGCTGAAGCTGTCAAAGTTATAGAAGACCCACTACAAACCGTTGCAGGACCACTAATTGTAGGATTTGCCGATGCATCAACTGTAACAATTTGAGTTGTGCTATTGGAACAACCTGTAGTTTGATTGGTAACAGTTACTGAATAAGAAGTTGTTGTCAAAGGAGCAACTTGAATATCTGCAGTAGTAGCGCCAGTATTCCACAAATAAGAATATGAACCAGGCTCCACAGCCGAAGCCGTTAAAGTAGTCATTTCGCCTCGACAAATGGTATTCTGTCCTGCGATTTGAGGAGTAGGCTTTTGATTGACCGTAATAGTTTGAGTAGCTGACGCTGTACAACCATCTTTTGTAACAATAACAGTATAATCTGTAGTGACGCCTGGAGAAACTGTAATGCTACGAGTCGTTGCATTATTATTCCATTCATAACTAGCGCCAGCAGGATAAGCCGTCAAGATAGTATTTCCGCCGACACAAATTTGATTGATACCAGAAATAGTGGGCGTTAAAGCAGGCGTAACATTTACTGTATGGCTAGCAATACTCATACAACCATTTGCATCTGATATTTGACAGGTATAAGTCGTAGTTACCAATGGCTTTACTGTCAAAGTTTTAGTCGTTTTTGCCAAAGGGTCATCCCAAAGAAAACCAACTCCACCGTTAGCTACCAATGAAACGGTTCCACCAATACAAACTTCTGTAGGACCAGATATTGATACAGTTGGTAATGCATTTACTTGAATAGTCTTATACGCTCTATTTTTACATCCATTAGCATCAGTTATCTCAACCCAATATTCAGTATCAGTAACTGGATTAACAGTAATAGAACTAGCTGTAGATCCATTTTTCCACAAAAAAGTCCCAGTTCCAAGGGCAGTCAAAGTAATAGGTTGACCCGCACAAACTGAAGGATCACTATCAATACTTATCGTTGGCAATGGCAAAACCGTCACATCCAAAGTTAACGTATCAATTGCCACTTCCGAAGCATCCTTAACAATCACCTCATAATGGGTGGAAACAGCAGGAGTAACCACAATAGCGGAACCTATTTCCCCTGTACTCCAAATATAACTAGCACCTCCTGTCGCTGTAAGCGTTACTGGAGTTCCAGAACAAACTGGCGTTGCAGGATTAGCAGTAAGCGTTTGGGCGGTAACAGACTGAACAAAGCCCAGAAAAACGATTACTAAAATAATGAAACTAGATTGTAGGCGATTCATAGTATTGAGATTTTGGATGTTTTACATAAATCAAGCAATAACTGTGGGAAGTTATCAACTATTAGGGAGCAAATTTAATAAGATTTTTTTTAATAATGTGTAAAATACTCGAAATTTTGCTATTAATACTGTGAAATAATCGAACTCTAACGATGAAATGCAGGATTTTAAACAACTTATGAACAACTTATAAGCTAGATAATAACAAAAATAAAGAGATTTTCTCCCGAAAAATAGTACCTTTGCGAAAACATCTCCCTGTAAAAAATGCATTTTTTACCATTATTTAGCTTAAATTTCATATGGCTGAATTTAAAATAACATCTGAATTTTGCCCTACGGGAGACCAACCAGAAGCAATTCGACACCTCACAGAAGGAGTTACAAATGGCGTGCCCTTTCAAACACTTTTGGGAGTGACTGGTTCTGGTAAAACTTTTACCATGGCCAATGTTATTGCAAATTTAAATAGACCGACACTCATTTTAAGTCACAATAAAACCTTAGCAGCACAGCTTTACAGTGAGTTTAAAGCATTTTTTCCTGAAAATGCAGTTGAGTATTTTGTATCATATTACGATTATTATCAACCAGAAGCTTATCTCCCAGTATCCGATACATATATCGAAAAAGACTTAGCAATCAATGCGGAGATAGAGAAATTACGTTTGTCAACAACCTCTTCGCTACTATCTGGACGTAAAGATGTTATCGTCATTTCATCCGTATCCTGTCTCTATGGAATTGGTAATCCCGACGATTTTGCAGAAACATGCATTACAGTTCAAAAAGGCGCAAACTTAGTTCATAGTGTTTTCTTGCGTCAATTGGTAGAAGCCCTCTATACGCGCAATGAGCTAGAGTTAAATCGTGGGAACTTCCGCGTGAAAGGCGATACCGTTGATATTTTTTTAGCATACGCCGATTTCATTTTACGGGTGATATTTTGGGGAGACGAAATTGATAGTATCGAATCGATTGACCCAATCA
Organism: Prevotellaceae bacterium; assembly: GCA_020636695.1. Lineage (GTDB taxonomy): Bacteria > Bacteroidota > Bacteroidia > Bacteroidales > Paludibacteraceae > W0P28-013. The sequence continues at coordinate 3,379 of JACJXJ010000011.1, read as the reverse complement.
CCGGCCATGTTATTAACACGTTTGAGAGTTACAACATCTATCCAGCAAATATTTTTGTTACCACGCAAGAACGCATTCATTCTGCGCTTGATCAAATAGCTTTAGATTTAGGAAAACAGGTTGATTATCTGCAAGAAATAGGAAAACCATACGAGGCAAAACGCTTGTACGAACGCGTTAATTACGACTTAGAGATGATACGCGAAGTGGGTTATTGTTCAGGAATAGAAAACTATTCGCGCTATTTCGATGGTCGCCCTGAAGGTAGCCGCCCCTTTTGCTTGCTCGATTATTTTCCAAAAGATTTTATACTGATTGTCGACGAAAGTCACGTCACCATTCCTCAAATTCGAGCGATGTACGGAGGCGATGCCTCACGCAAAAGAAATTTAGTAGATTACGGTTTCCGATTGCCAGCCGCCATGGACAACCGCCCTCTCAAATTTGAAGAATTCGAAACATTGGTACACAATGCCATTTTTGTAAGTGCCACTCCTGCCGATTATGAATTAGAAAAATCAGAAGGAGTTATTGTAGAACAAGTTATTCGTCCAACTGGACTTTTAGATCCCATCATAGAAGTACGTCCAAGCCTCAATCAAATCGATGATTTGATGGAAGAAATTACTGTTCGAGCCGAAAAAGACGAACGCGTATTGGTAACTACGCTCACTAAACGCATGGCTGAAGAACTTGACAAATACTTTGACAAAATGGGATTACGCTGTCGCTACATTCACTCCGATGTAGAAACGCTCGAACGTGTTCAAATTCTTGAAGATTTACGCAATGGATTGTTTGACGTACTAATTGGCGTCAATCTTTTACGGGAAGGATTAGATTTACCACAAGTTTCACTAGTGGCTATACTTGATGCCGACAAAGAAGGCTTTTTACGCAATCACCGCTCGTTAACGCAAACAGCTGGGCGTGCAGCTCGTAATCTAAATGGGAAAGTAATTATGTATGCTGACAAAATAACTAAAAGCATGCAACTAACTATAGATGAAACTAGTAGACGCCGACAAAAACAATTAAAATACAACGAAGATAATCATATTACACCACAATCGATTACACGACGTACCACATCGGCTTTAGGTTCGCAACAACCTAAAACTAATTTCTACGTTGAACCGGAGCAACTCAATATTGCAGCAGATCCAGTGGTACAATACATGACGCCAAAAGCACTTGAAAAAGCGATAGAACGCACACGCAAACAAATGACCGAAGCGGCTAAAAAATTAGAATTTATAGAAGCTGCGCAATATCGCGACGAACTCATAAAATTAGAACAGAGGCTGAACGATATCAAAAAATCATAAACGCTTATAACAAGCCTATATCGGAAAATCATCAGGAATATAAAACCTCGAAATCGTATCTGAATTTTAATTATTTTTCCTACATTTGCAAGTCCTAATTTACGCCTATCCAAAGATGAATCAAGTGGAACTCATAAAAGCCCCAATCTCGAAAGAATTGAAACAGTTCGAAGCTCTCTTTGCGACAGCTTTTAACGTATCAGATAATTTGCTGGGCTCTGTACTCAACCACTTACAACAACGAAAAGGAAAACAAATTCGCCCTATTTTAGTGCTATTAGCGGCCAAATTATGTGGCAAATAAATCAAAATAGCCATTACGTGGCAGCCGCTTTCGAAATGCTGCATACTGCCAGCCTTATTCACGACGATGTGGTAGATAATACATTTGAACGCCGTCGACAACCTTCTGTCAATGCCTTATTCAACAATAAAACCGCGGTATTGGTTGGCGATTATCTGCTCACCACTCGATGGATTTTATGGCACGTGCGCAAAATCTGGAATTAACAAACTGTTTAGTTGAACTCGGCAAAGAAATTACCATGGGCGAGCTGCTGCAACTCCAAAATGCTTACAAAGAAGCAGACGAAACCAATTATTACACAATTATTCGTAAAAACAGCCATACTCTTTGCCCTTTGTATGCAAGGTGGCGCTATTTCAACAGGAGGAACTGATGAACAAAAAAGAAATCTCCGTGAATTTGGCGAAAATTTAGGTATTTGTTTTCAAATCAAAGACGACATCTTCGACTACACACCAAAAGCCAATATTGGCAAACCTATTTTTAACGATATACGAGAAGGTAAAATCACATTACCCTTGATTTATGCTTTGACACAAGCCTCTGAAAATGAACGTAAAATCGTTTCAGAAATTATAAAAAGTGGCGATTTCATCGACAAAAATATAATGTTCTTGCACAACTTAGTAAGCCAATATCAAGGCATTAACTATGCCGAAAAGAAAATGGATGAATTCCGCACAAAGGCCTGCGATTGCCTCAATGATTTTGCCGATAACGAGGTAAAAAAAGCATTACTTGCAACACTTGATTACGTTCTTGTGCGGGAATCATAAGCTAATTAAACTTAAAACACGATAATTATGACTCGTCAAGCCATCATAGTAGCTGGTGGTCGTGGTACACGCATGAACAATGAAGTGCCAAAACAATTTTTACCATTATGTGGTAAACCAATTGTAATGCACACACTCGAAACTTTTTACAACTTCGATTCACACATTGAACTCATATTAGTTCTCCCAGAACATTTAATAAATTATTGGCAAAATTTGTGTACAGAACATCAATTTAAAATTCCACATCATACTGTTGCTGGAGGCAATGAACGATTTTATTCCGTAAGAAATGGTTTAGCGTTTGCCAAACCAAATGCTTTAATAGCAATTCATGATGGCGTTCGTCCATTCGTAAGTCATCGCACATTGGAAAGTTGTTTTGCAGAAGCTCAATTACAAGGCAATGCCATTCCAACCATGCCACTTGTCGATAGCATTCGTGAAATCAAGCTGAATGAAAGCCAAATCGTTGACCGCACAAAATTACGTGCTATTCAAACTCCTCAAGTATTTCAAAGTCAAATTATTACAAAAGCTTTTGAGCAACCTTTTTCACCCACATTTACCGACGATGCAAGTGTTGTGGAAGCATATGGCGAAAAAATTCATTTGGTCGAAGGTAACGTGGAAAACATTAAACTCACCACACCTTTCGATTTGCTCATTGGCGAAGCACTTTTACAACAACTCAAAGAGTAGCTCATGAATCTGAATACCGACATAAACTACATTCCAGGCATTGGACCAAAACGTGCCGCCACGCTTTTGGCAGAACTTGGAATGCGTACGGTAGAAGATTTGCTCACTTATTATCCCTACAAATACATCGATCGCAGTCGTTTCTACACCATACGTGAAGTGAACGAAAACATGCCTTATATCCAATTAAAAGGCAGAATAATTAGTTTCGAAAAACGTGGAGAAGGTCGCAGCCAACGATTAGTGGCAACTTTTACAGATTCAAC
>JACJXJ010000010.1 GCA_020636695.1 Prevotellaceae bacterium | reverse complement strand
CAAGTTGATACCCAACCGTTTGTTACAGAACGATTATAACCAGCTGTGGTGTAATAAGTAGCCCAAGCATTCGTTTTACTATCTTGCACACGTAATGCAAATGCCGATAGGCCAATAAACACCAATAAGGTTGTGAAAATAATCTTTTTCATAAATTGTTTTGATAAAAATAAGGGCATTGTTTTGTGTAAAGCAAAACAATGCTCTTATGAAATGAAATAATAATTTTAATTAGTCTTTGAACTTAGCGCAAATATACTCACGATTCAAGCGAGCAATATGGCTTAATGAAATATTTTTAGGACACTCAGCAGCACAAGCACCAGTATTTGTACAGTTACCAAAACCTAGTTCATCCATTTTTGACAACATAGCTTTAGCACGTGCTGCGCCCTCTACTTGACCTTGTGGCAATAGCGCCAGTTGGCTTACTTTGGCCGCAACGAACAACATAGCAGAACCATTTTTACAAGCAGCAGCACAAGCACCACAACCAATACAAGAAGCGGCATCCATTGCTTCATCAGCTTTTAGTTTTGAGATTGGTATAGCATTAGCATCTGGTACGCCACCTGTATTTACAGACACGTAACCACCAGCTTGCATAATTTTATCGTAAGCACGTCTGTCGACCATTAAATCTTTAATAACAGGGAATGCATGCGAACGCCAAGGTTCTACAGTAATAGTTTCACCATCTTTAAATTTACGCATGTGTAATTGACAAGTAGTAACACTGCTGTCAGGTCCGTGTGGATGTCCATTGATGTACAGTGAACACATACCGCAAATTCCTTCGCGACAATCATGATCAAATACAATTGGTTCTTTACGCTCGTGAATAAGTTGTTCATTTAAAACATCAAGCATTTCCAAAAATGAACTATCAATTGACACATTATTCAATTCATACGTTTCAAAAGCGCCTTTTGCTTTAGGACCAGCTTGACGCCATACTCTTACTTTTATATTAATTGTCTTTTCCATTGTTTTTACGCTTTATAGTTACGTGTTTGACGAGCCACAAATTCATATTCAAGTTTTTCTTTGAGCAATTTTGGTTCTTGACCTTCGCCTTGATATTTCCAACATGAAACATAAGAGAATTTATCATCTTGGCGTAGAGCTTCGCCTTCAGGTGTTTGATATTCTTCACGGAAATGGCCACCACATGATTCTTCACGGTTCAAACCATCGCGTGCCATCAATTCACCTATTTCAAGAAAATCGGCTAAACGTAAGGCTTTTTCAAGTTCTACGTTCAAATCATTACGTGAACCTGGAATAAAGACTTCTGTCCAGAATATTTTCTTAACTTCTAAAATTCTCTTCAAAGCAGTACGTAAACCTTCAGCAGTTCGTGCCATACCCACAAAATCCCACATAACAAGACCCAACTCACGGTGAATGCTATCAACCGAACGTGTTCCTTGAATGCTCATTAACTTATCAATTTTATCATTGATGGCCTTTTCAGCTTCAACAAATTCCTTCAATTCCGTACTCATACGAGGGACTTGAATTTGGTCAGCTAAATAATTTTGAATAGTATAAGGCAATACGAAATAACCATCAGCTAAACCCTGCATCAAAGCCGAAGCACCTAAACGGTTAGCGCCGTGATCAGAGAAATTAGCTTCACCTATACAAAATAGACCTTTAACGGATGTTTGCAATTCATAATCAACCCAGATACCACCCATTGTGTAGTGAATAGCAGGGAAAATCATCATAGGAGTTTCATATGGATTTTCATCTACAATTTTATCATACATTTGGAACAGGTTACCATAACGTGCCTCAACCACATCACGACCTAAGCGTTCAATAGCGTATTTAAAATCGAGATACACAGCTAAGCCAGTATTATTAACACCAAAGCCCGCATCACAACGTTCTTTAGCTGCACGCGAAGCTACGTCACGTGGCACCAAGTTACCGAAAGCTGGATAACGACGTTCCAAATAGAAATCACGATCTTCATCAGGAATTTCGGTTGGTTTCTTTTTGCCTGCACGTATAGCTTCTGCATCTTCTTTCTTTTTAGGCACCCAAATACGACCGTCATTACGCAATGATTCCGACATCAAAGTTAATTTTGATTGGAACTCACCGTGAACAGGAATACAAGTTGGGTGAATTTGTGCGAAACAAGGATTAGCAAAATAGGCGCCTTTTTTATACATCTGAACAGCGGCTGAACCATTTGATGCCATTGCATTGGTGGACAAGAAGAACGTATTACCATAACCACCAGTACCTACTACTACCGCATGGGCAAAGAAACGTTCAATTTTACCCGTAACCAAATTACGAGTAATGATACCACGAGCACGACCATCTACAACTACAACATCGAGCATTTCGTAGCGCGTGTACATTTTTACGGTACCTTTGTGTATTTGACGACTTAATGCAGAATAAGCACCTAATAACAATTGTTGACCAGTTTGACCTTTAGCATAAAAGGTACGTGAAACTTGTGCACCACCAAACGAACGATTGTCGAGTAAGCCGCCGTATTCGCGAGCGAAAGGAACACCTTGAGCCACACATTGGTCGATAATACTATTAGACACTTCAGCCAAACGATAAACATTAGCTTCACGAGCACGATAGTCACCACCTTTGATAGTATCATAGAATAAACGATAAACAGAGTCACCGTCATTTTGATAATTTTTAGCAGCATTGATACCACCTTGAGCTGCAATAGAGTGTGCGCGACGTGGTGAATCCTGAATACAGAAATTTAACACGTTGAATCCCAACTCACCTAATGAAGCTGCAGCAGAAGCTCCGGCCAAACCTGTACCAACTACAATCACATCTAAACGACGTTTATTAGCCGGATTCACCAATTTTTGGTGAGCTTTATAATTATTCCATTTGTCAGCCAACGGACCTTCTGGAATTTTAGCAGTCACATAATCTTCTGTCATGGTTTCTACAGCTTGTTTTACTGCCTTTGCCACTTTCTCAGTTGCATCTTTTACAGCCTCTACAGCTTCTTTGGTAACATCGTCGTTAGTAACCTGTGCAACCTTTTCCTTCACAGCTTTTACAACTTTATTGGTAACAGCCTTAGCTGTATCCACCACATCTTCTTTTTTCTTAGCCATAATTATAATAATGTTTTAATTTGACATTACAAAGCATAGGTAGAACCCAATGCATATCCAAAATAATAAACAACCACTGCTGCAAACATCAAAACAACAAGCGTAGAAACAATGTTAGCAATCATTTTAACACGTGGCATCCAAGTATTATTATTCCAACCAAGAGTATGAAGCGCACTCCAAACACCATGAGTTAAATGGAACCACAACGCACCTAACCAAACCAAGTAAAGACCAGCATAAACAGGTTGAGCAAATAAATCTTTAATATATTTAATTCCATTAGCAGCATCAACGCCAGCTTCATGAGGAAGCAAGCCCATATTTACGCGTAATTCCACCCATTGCATTTTGTACCAAAAATTAAAGAGATGTAATCCTAAAAAGCCTATGATAATAAATCCTAACACAAGCATATTTTTTGAAGACCACTCCACATCAGTTTGGCGTTCAGTCACTGCATAACGTTCGCGTCCACGGGCACGATAATTTTGAATAGACAGAACAAAGGCATAAAGAATATGTACTATCATCAGAAATGCCAATCCCATAGTGCCAACCATAGCATACCAGTTAGCCCCTAAAAATTCACAAATCATATTGTAGCCTTCTTCTGAGATGATAGCTACCACATTCATTGCACCATGAAAAAGCAAAAATAACACCAAAGCGGCGCCAGTTACGCTCATCACGACTTTTCTTCCAATCGAAGAGTTCGTTAACCACGTCATAAATTAAAGATTTTAGTTAATAATTATAAGTATTTTATCTATTTTTTTATCAAGAAATCTGTCAAAATGCACTGTACATCAAAAAATAAAACACAAAAATTTTAATGTAAACAAATGAGCCACAAAATTAGCCTTAATTAACCGATTACGCAAATAAATACGGAAAAATTTCTCTAATAAAATAACACTTTTTTCAAAAGCCAATACATCTATTCGCTTTTGAAATAAAAACAAAAAAAATTTTGCGGTATCAACTGAATGTTATATCTTTGTGAGGATTTTACACTCTGCAATGAATAATCAACATCAACACGTCATTAACCAGTTCGAGAGCAAACTTAATCAGCTCATTTTCAGATATGAAAATCTGGAAAAGAAAAACGAGCAATTGGTTGAAGAATTGGCTAAAACTCGTGAAGAATTGATGGAAGCACATAAAGAGATTGTAGAATTACGCTCTAGTTATTCAGCTCTTAAGATGGCTCGTATGGTAGGTTTTTCGGAAGAAGACAAGAAAACGGCTCATCGTAGGATTTCCAGATTAGTGCGAGACATTGATAGTTGTTTAGAATTGCTTAACGAATAAGAACCGAGTGATGGAAGAGAAACTAACCATAACCCTCAACATAGCCGGTCGCTCTTTACGCTTAACCATTAATCGCGACGAAGAGTTTGTTTATCGTGAAGCAGCCCGAAAACTAAACGAAAGACTCGACTTTTTTTACAAAACATTCACCACAGCTGACTATCCGACTATTTTGACGATGGTAGCTATGGATCAAGCATTAGAATGCGAGCGAATAGGCCACAAAACAGATGCGGCACCATTGGCTGATAAAATGAAAGAGTGGTCGGATTTAATCGACCGTGTGACAAAAGAATAGGTTTAACTATCTATAATGTTCTTGCACTATAACACATTACCTTGAGGTCGTGTGTTGTGGTGCATTTTTTATTTAAAAAAAATCAAACAGATAACTCTATTTTATAACTAAACATTAAAACAATATTTTATGATTGAAATTATGATCTCTATAGCTGCTCTTTTGGGTGGTGGCGCAATAGGATGGTTTGTGACTCACACTGCCACCAAAGGGAAAGTGCGTAATACCCTCAAAAAAGCAGAAGAAGATGCTGAAAATTTAAAACGTAACAAGCTACTCGAAGCCAAAGAAAAATTCATTAACATGAAGGCTGAATTCGAAAAAGAGGTAGCTGAACGCAATTCAAAAATTCAACAAAGCGAAAATCGTGCACAACAAAACGAAGTGCGACTACAACAAAAAGAACAGTCACTTAATCAACGTCAAAGTGAATTACAACGCAAAAGTAACGAGGTGGATGCCATCAAAGACAATTTGGACAAACAGTTAGTTGTAGTAGACTCAAAAAAACAAGAATTGGAAAAAATGCATTTCCAAGCCACTGAAAAACTAGCAGCCATCTCTGGATTATCAGCGGAACAAGCTAAAGCCCAACTGATTGAAAACATCAAAGATGAAGCCAAAACAGACGCAATGGCTTATGTCAATGAAATGATGGAAGAGGCAAAAATGACTGCCAACAAAGAGGCAAAACGTATTATTGTACAAACCATACAACGTGTAGCTACTGAAACGGCTATCGAAAATTCAGTAACTGTATTCAATATTGAATCGGACGAAGTAAAGGGACGTATTATCGGTCGTGAAGGTCGTAACATCCGTGCTTTAGAAGCCGCTACTGGCGTCGAAATTATTGTGGACGATACCCCAGATGCTATTGTACTTTCAGGTTTTGACCCTGTACGCCGCGAAATTGCCCGTTTAGCTTTACACCAATTAGTAGTAGACGGACGTATTCACCCAGCTCGTATTGAGGAAGTGGTAGCAAAAACTAAAAAACAGGTAGAAGAAGAAATTGCCGAAATTGGTAAACGCACCGCTATCGACCTTGGTGTTCACGGCTTACATCCTGACTTGATTCGTTTGATTGGTAAAATGAAGTACCGTTCGTCATACGGACAAAACTTATTGCAACATGCGCGCGAAACAGCTAACTTATGTGCTGTGATGGCTGCTGAGCTTGGTTTAAATCCACAAAAAGCGAAACGTGCTGGCTTACTACACGATATTGGTAAAGTGCCTGATGATCAACCAGAATTGCCACACGCTATTCTTGGTATGAATTTGGCTGAAAAATACAAAGAAAAACCAGATATTTGCAACGCCATTGGTGCTCACCACGACGAAGTAGAAATGACTTCGCTTTTAGCACCGATTGTACAAGTATGCGATGCTATTTCTGGTGCTCGCCCTGGTGCTCGCCGCGAGATTGTAGAAGCTTACATCAAACGTTTGAACGACCTTGAAAACTTAGCACTATCCTACCCTGGCGTACTCAAAACTTATGCTATCCAAGCAGGTCGCGAATTACGCGTAATTGTTGGTGCTGATAAAGTGGACGACAAAACAGTAGAAACGTTATCGTACGACATTGCTAAGAAAATTCAAGATGAAATGACTTATCCAGGACAAGTAAAAATTACGGTTATCCGTGAAACACGCTCGGTAAGTTACGCTAAATAAACAGCGACATAGAACGTAACAACATTTATAAAATAAAGCAGGAACGAAAATTTTCGTTCCTGCTTTATTTAGCTTTGTAACAAAATAAGTTTAATCTACCCCCTAAATCCCCTAAAGGGGACTTAAAGAACAAAACTCGCAGCCCTCAAAGCCCCTTTAGGGGTTTGGGGTAGCTAAACAATTTTACTCTTCAGAGAAGTGTACCAACACACGTCGGTACGAATTGAATATTTTCGATTTGGAGACAAAGCCAACGTATTTTCCTTGGTCGTCCACCACTGGTAAGTTCCATGCGCCAGTATCCTCAAACACATCCATCACCTTTTCCATCGGCATATTTATATTGATTTTGGCAGGAATGGCAATCATCAGTTTTTGAACCGTAAAACGATCGTACAATTCAGGTCTAAACATAATATTACGCACTTCATCAAGCGGAACAATACCCACCAAAGTACCTGTTTTTTTATTAACCACAGGGAACACATTACGATGAGAACGAGAAATAACTTTGACTAATTCACCTAATTTCATTTCAGGATGAACCACTTCCAAATCCGTTTCAATTACATTGTCCATTTTTAATAACGTCAGCACGGCACGGTCTTTATGATGAGTCAATAGTTCTCCTTTTTGTGCTAAACGCATAGCATACAAACTGTGAGGTTCAAAAATAATAATCGTCAAATAAGAAACTACCGACGTTATCATCAATGTCATAAACAAATCGTAACCACCAGTCAATTCGGCAATTAAAAATGTGCTCGTAAGTGGCGCATGCATCACACCCGACATAAGACCTGCCATGCCTGCAAATGCAAAATTTTGGTTAGGTGTATTAATACCTATGAAATTGAGTCCAATAGAAACCACAAAACCAGTGATACATCCAACAAATAGACTAGGAGCAAAAATACCACCAGTTCCACCAGCACCATTGGTAGCTGTAGAAGCAAATATTTTAAAAAATATAATCAAGCTCAAATACAGAACCACTGCCCACACTTCGCCACGATAATCGTACAGCAAACTTTGATTAAATATAGAATCAGAATTACCCGTAAGTAAAGCCGAAATGGTATCATATCCCTCACCATACAGAGGTGGAAAGAAGAAAATTAACACGCTAAGTATAATTCCACCCAGCATAATTTTTTGATATGGCTTCTTAATCTTCTTAAATATTCCTTCGAGCCAATTCATGCCACGCGTAAAATATAACGAAACCAAACCACAAGCAATGCCTAACAATATGATGTGAGGAATACGTTCCAATGAAAATGCCTCATACGTATCAAAACGAAACATCACTTCGTTACCCATTAAGAAATACGACATCGCTGTGGCTGTAACCGAAGCAATCAACAAAGGCACAATGGAAGTCATTGTCAAATCAAGCAACAACACTTCCATAGTAAAGGCCACACCTGCAATAGGTGCTTTAAAAATACCGCCAATGGCTCCTGCGGCACCGCAACCAACTAACAACATCAAGGTTTTTTGATCAAGTTTGAACATTCGACCCAAGTTGGATCCCAAGGCCGATCCTGTGAGCACAATAGGCGCCTCAGCTCCAACAGATCCACCAAAACCTATAGTAAGTGCACTTGCCACAAGAGAAGACCAAATATTATGAACCTTAATTATAGCTTTATGTTGCGAAATTGCATATAAAATTTTAGTGACACCGTGACTAATATCATCCTTTACCACGTAACGTACAAACAAACTTGCTAATGTAATACCTACTGCAGGTAAAGCTAAATACCAGTAATTAACCTCATGTGCAGCAAATAATGAAGTAACAACACCTTGAATAGCATGAATAGTACTTTTAAGAATAAAAGCCGCCAACCCAGCTCCAATGCCAACTAACAAGCTAAGAATTAAAATAAAATGTTTCTCTTTGATATGTTGTTCACGCCAAGTTAACAAACGTGGATACCAATCTTGAGGAATAAAAAACCTACGATGCATCATAACTATTTAAATAAACACAGAACAATAAAGAACTACTTTGTATGTAATAATTGACGACATAAGGATTCGTCATTCACCATTTTCACAGCCTCATGCAACCAAGTATCGAAACGCATTTCATATTTAATTACACCTTTTTGAAAATAATAGCGACGAATAATTTCGGAACTTAACAGAGCCTCCACATCTTTACGAAATAAGCGCAAATCGCGTTCCACGTTAGGACGTAAAACAGCTTCCAAGGCTTCAAATGCTTCAGCACTTTCTTGTTCATACCCTTCCACTTTGGCCATATTTTTGAGTTGCTTAATCATGCCTTCACTTTCTAGCTTGTAGGTAAATTTGCTATCCAAAACATATTTAACAAACTCATCATAAGCCTCATCAGTCATTAAAAATGTATCAGGGGCTGCAATGGTTTTATGTGTTTGAACAAATTCGGTGGCGTAATCAAAAAAGATATTTTTTACAAATAAGTAATAAGAGATGTTCACCTGATCACGACGTTTGAGTAGTGTATCGGGCAAAATGCCACCACCATCGCGCACCTTGCGCCCATTATGAGTCGTAAATTCGGTGGTTAAACTATCAGGAATACGACCAATACTACCATCTTCATTTCGATGCGTATAATCAATAGCTTGAACACAACGACCACTAGGAATATAATATTTGGAAGTTGTTACTTTCAAATAGCTGTTATGAGGTAAACGGCGAACGGTTTGCACTAAACCTTTGCCATAAGTGCGTTCGCCTAATATAACAGCCCTGTCCATATCTTGAAAAACACCTGCCAAAATTTCGGAAGCCGAAGCCGAATTGGTATTAACCAAAACAACTAATGGCATGTTTGGGTAAAGCGGCTCAGACGTTGTTTTGTACGATTTGTTATTTTGTGGTTGAATCCCTTTCATATTCACCACCAAACTATGTTTCGGTAAAAACATACCAGCGATATTAATAGCTTCGGACACCAAACCTCCACCATTATTACGCAAATCGATAACTAAATTTTTCATGTCCCCATTTTGTATCAAATCAAGCATCGCATCACGAAATTCAACAGTTGTTTTATCCGTAAAATCGCGTAAAGCAATATAACCTGTCGAATCACCTACCATACCGTAATATTCCACAGGGTCAATTTGAATCACTTCACGTAAAAAATGCTTTTTGATAGGTTTCTTTTCACCAGGACGTTGCAAAACCAATTCAATTTCGGTGCCTCGTGAACCACGTAAAAGCTGACTTACTTCAGTTGTTTTTTTACCTTTCATGCTTTTACCATTCAATTCTAAAATCAAATCGCCAGCACGCACATCATTTTTCTGAGCAGGCATACCCTCGTATGGCTCCGAAATGCAAACAAAATCACCTTGTTGAGTAATCATAGCGCCAATACCACCATAAGCACCAGTTGTCATCATTTTTAAATCGTCCTCTTCCGATTCGGGAATATAAACCGTATAGGGATCGAGTTTTTGCAACATCCGATCAATCGCAGTCTTATTCAGTTGGTCATAATTAATAGTATCGACATAGTTAATGGACAATTCGCGCCAAATAGCGTTATAAATATCCATATTTTTAACGATACTAGCCTGTTGCTCCACCGACCAAGCAGATACACTAAAACTGAAGATTAAAAAAGTAAGAATTATATATTTTTTCATTGGTTCAATTGATATTACGTTGTTTCTTAATAACCTCATAAGCCTCTTGCACTTTCCTAAATTTTTCAGTGGCACTTTTTTTCACTTCTTCTCCCAACGTATTCACACGATCGGGATGATATTTCATAGCCATTTTACGAAATGCTTTTTTGACGTCATCGTCGCTTACTGATGCCTCTATTTCCAATACTTCATAGGCCCAATTAGGATTGGCAACTTTACCAAACATCGCCTGAATAGAACGAACATCTGGTTCAGAAATACCCATAATAGCAGCAATCCGCATCAAAAGTGCTTCTTCCGCACGCGATAAATCGCCATCGGCATAGCCTACCGAAAATAACATATGAAGTAATTCGCGCTTAGCGGAAGGATTCAGATTGGCTCCAACTTGAGCCGCCACCGATTCAACATGAATATCCTGTTGTAACAGTCCTTTTAAAATTTGCAGTGCCTCCAGAGCTGTGTCTTCGTCAAACATTTGGCGTAAATAGGTTTTCACCACATCCAATTCAGCACGTACCACTTTGCTATCAGCTTTCATCACAGCTGCCAGCAATACCAACATAGCCATCATAAAATCAGATTGCGACGTGCGCCCAGAAACCCGCGAACGCGAGGTAACTGTATGTGATTCACCATCAACCACAGACGCCAAAACCACGCCAATAATAGCACCAATAGGACCACCTAAAGCCCAGCCAAGACCACCTGCAAAAATTTTTCCTAAAAATCCCATAACTGAAACTTACACGTTAAAATGAGCTGGCTAAATTACTATTTTTGTACGAGAAAAAAAAGCATTATATTTGTAGTTCGTGTCGAGTTGAATTAGCAACAACTTGAACGCTGCTACAAAGCGCTAATATTCGTCATTTTATACTATTTAATACTTACACACAATGGCAACGATTTATAAAGGGAATATTCTTTTTACGAAAACACAACACCAATTCGAAATTATTGAAAATGGTTACATCGTAGTTGAAGATGGCAAAGTGGTACAAGTTTACACCACCCTTCCTACTGCTTATCAACACGCAGAATTGATTGATTACAGCGGTAAACTCATCATTCCTGGTATGAACGACATGCACGTTCACGCACCACAATTTCGTAATTTAGGTATCGCCATGGATATGGAACTCCTACCTTGGTTACAAAACTATACGTTCCCAGAAGAGATGAAATATGCCGACGTGAATTACGCCGACAAAATGTATCGTCGTTTTATCAAAAGTATTTGGAAAGTTGGAACAACACGCACAGTCGCTTTTGGAACTGTACACAAACAATCCACAGCACATTTGATGAAACTGATGCATGCTGCAGGATTAGGCGGTATGATTGGCAAAGTAAATATGAATCGTAACTGCCCCGATGGTTTGTGTGAAACAGTAGAAGATGCTATTGCTGATGCACAAGAATTAATTGATGTTTGGGATAAAGAAGACAATTTGGTACGTCCCATTCTTACGCCACGATTCATTCCAAGTTGTACACCGGAAATGTTGAAAGCATTAGGTGATTTTGCCATGAGCAATAACCTCAAAGTACAATCGCATTTGTCAGAAAATAAAGGCGAAATTGCGTGGGTGAAAGAGTTAGAACCAGAATCTACCTGTTATGGTGATGCTTACAATCGTTACAACTTGTTTGGTCAAACACCAACCTTGATGGCACATTGCTGCTACACAGAAGGCGAAGAGCTAGAACTCATGAATAAAAATCAAGTATTTGTGGTACACTGCCCTACTTCAAACTGCAACTTAGGCAGCGGCAAAAGCCCTATACGCAATTTCCTTGACAAAAATATTCCTGTAGCATTAGGCTCTGACGTAAGCGGTGGACACGATTTGTCCATCTTTAAAGTGATGGTTTATGCTATTCAAGTTTCGAAACTTTGGTATGCAAATAGCGACAAAAAAATGCCATTCTTAACATTGCCAGAAGTATTTTACATGGCCACCAAAAGCGGTGGTAGTTTCTTCGGTAAAGTGGGTAGTTTCGAGCCTGGTTACGAATTCGATGCCCTCGTTATTGACGACACAGAATTGAACCACGATAATTACACACTGCTCGAACGTCTCGAACGTTTTATTTACATTGGCGACGACCGCCAAATAGAACATCGCTATGTACGTGGCAAACGTATTGACGAGCCCACATTTGAAAACGTGTAACTTACCTTTTATACAAAAAAAATAAGCCCCAGAATTTCTGGGGCTTATTTCGTTATAATTGGTAAATTATCTTACAAACAACATTCCAAAATAGCACGTGCTACTGCACCATTTACGTTTTGACATTCGCCAAATTTCACGCCACGTTCATCAAAACGTCGTTCTATTTCGGCAATCGTTTCCTCACCTATATTCAACTCGCTCAAACGTGTATGCAAACCCAACGAACGGAAAAATGCTTCTGTGCGAGCAATAATTTCTGCCACACGCAAACCATCCGAACCTTTGGTGATACCAAAAATACGTTCACCATATTGTAAAATTTTGTCCTTCTTTTGTTCCGACAACACTGTCATAGTTGCAGGCAAAACAATAGCCAAACTTTCGCCATGTGTCAATCCATGTAATGCTGTTAATTCGTGTCCAATCATGTGTGTTGCCCAATCTTGAGGCACGCCCATGGCAATAAATCCATTCAAAGCCATCGTAGCACACAGCATATAGGTGCTCATCAGATCATAATCTTGCGGATTTTCGTCAATTTCAGGAGCAATTTCAGTCAAGGTTTTTAAAATACCTTCTGCCCAACGATCCATCAACAACGATTGTCCTGGAGAAGTTAAATATTGCTCCATCACATGTACAAACGTATCGGCAATACCACACGCAATTTGATAGGGCGGCAAAGAGTATGTTACTTCTGGATCAAGCACTGCAAATTGTGGAAAATGAGCATGAAACGCAAATTTTTCTTTTGTCGCCACATTAGAAATGACCGCACCTGAATTCATTTCGGAACCAGTGGCAGGTAATGTCATAACCGATGCAAAAGGAACTGCCGTTTTTATTAATTTTGGATTAAGCACTAACTCCCAAGCATCACCAGCATAAGGAATAGCTGCCGCTATCAACTTGGTGCCATCCAATGTAGAACCACCGCCAACAGCCAAAATAAAATCGACCTTTTCGGCTTTACCAAGTTCTACCGCTTTCCGTAAAGTTTCCACTTTAGGATTGGGTTCAATGCCCCAAAATTCAACTAAATTATACCCTTCCAAAGCGGCTATAACTTGACTGTAAACACCATTATTTTTGACACTCCCACCACCGAAAGTAAGCATTACTTTCGCTTTTTTCGAAATCTCTTTAGGCAGTTGTGCTATTGAACCCTTGCCAAATACTAATTTGGTGGGATTTTGAAATGTGAAATTATTCATATAGTTATTCGTTATAAGTTACTATTCGACTGAAAAAACAAAAGAGGGATAGGTCACATCCACTAAATAAAGTCCACAAGCTGGAACAGAATGACCTGCTTTGCAGCGATCTTTAGCCTCAATAACGGCTCTAAAATCATCCAAAGAAAGCGTTCCTTTGCCCACTTCAAAGAGTGTTCCCACAATGGCACGCACCATATTACGCAAAAATCGATTGGCTTCAATGGTAAAAACCCATTCTTCTCCCACTGATTCCCAACGCGCACACATCAATTTACAATTATTAGTTTTTACATCCGTGTGTAATTTGCTAAAACTAGTAAAATCCTCGTATTCAAATAATAATTCAGCTGCTTCATTCATTTTATCAAAATCAAGAGGGAAAGATATGCGCGCTGCTAAGTTGTTATGAAAAGGTGATTTATGTGTAATCACGTGGTATTCATACTTGCGCGATAAGGCATCAAATCGTGCATGCGAATGATTATTTACCAATTCTATTTTTTCAACAGCAATATCCGCAGGTAAAAAACTATTCAAATTAGTAACAAATTTAGTGCTATTTTCAATCTTTATAGGCGAATCAAAATGTGCAATCATGCGTTTTGCATGTACACCAGTATCGGTGCGTCCAGCGCCTACAACCTCTATTGGTGTGCGTAAAATAGTGCTCAACGCTTTGGTCAACTCCTCTTGTATAGAGTTTCCATTTGGTTGTATTTGCCACCCACAATAAGCAGTGCCATTGTAAGATAAATATAAAAAATAGCGTTGTACCAAAGGTTCCATGTATCTATATTTTTGATACACAAAGATACGTTTTTACTTTTATTTCGCAAAAAAAGTGCGTATTTATTTTTGTCTTACAAAAAAAAAGAATAACTTTGCCTTTTGTTATCGTCAAAAATAAACATTTAATCCAAATATTAGAAGTATGAACAACAAACTTCAAGAACTCACGGAGAAAATTTACCTCGAAGGTGTAGAAAAAGGAAAAGTGGAAGCGGCACAACTTATTGCAGACGCTGAACATGAAGCTAAAGCCATCATTGCTAAAGCACAAGCGGAAGCCGACAAAATTAAAGCGGAAGCCGCAAAAAACGCCTCAGAACTTGACAAAAACACCAAATCGGAGTTGAAATTATTTGCAGAACAATCGGTCAATGCGATTAAAACAGAAATCACCAATCTGTTATCAGATAAAATTGCATCCGATGCTGTAAAAGCGGCGACTTCCGATAAAGTTTTCATGCAAAAAACCATTACAGCACTCGTAGAGCAATGGGCTAAAGAAGGTAACGTGACCATTGAAGCCAAAGATGCTAAAGCACTGACTGATTATTTTATAGCCAACGCCAAAGAGCTTCTTAATAAAGGTGTAAGCATAAATGAGGTAAAAGGTTTAAAAACTGATTTCGCAATTGCTCCAGCACAAGGTGGTTACAAAATAACCTTTGGCAATGATGAATTTATTGCCTATTTTAAAGAATTTTTACGACCAAAATTAGTAGAATTACTTTTCTAAATCAATTACGATAAGACGTTTTGGCGATTGCAGTCGTTATAAATTACAATCACAAAAGGTAAACACGGCCACACGTCGTTAGTCGTAATTCTAATTCGTAATTGAATCATGAACTACTATTGTTTAGTTGCCGGATTTCCGGATTTACACATAAATACAACCAATAATGTGCCAGCTATGGATGCGTTATTGGAAGAGCTATGCGCCACGCTCACCACAAAAGACATGGCGCTGCTCAACCTGCTGCGTATGCAATACGATAATCGTAACTTGTTAGCATATTTGGCAAATAAAGAGGCTGCACTCAATCCGCTTGGTACTCTGTCACAGAAAGATTGGGAAGAGCTCATCACCTTAATGAATGAGCTGGATGCCCCAAAAGACAAACGTTCGCAACCTTATATATTAGAATATTATCGCACTATTAGCGACGAAAAATTGGCTGCTAATGTAACCTCGAAAGAAGATTTGTTATCCACTTTATATTACGATTTCGGCACACATAGCCAGAATAAATTCGTAGCCGATTGGTTTGAATTTAACTTGAATATCAACAACCTACTCACGGCACTTGCTTGTCGCAAACATGGTTTTGATATAAAACAAGCCATTGTTGGTAATAACGAAGTGGCCAAGACTATACGTACTAGCAATACACACGACTTCAACCTTTCTGGTATTTTTGAACCTGTAGAAGCCATTATTGCTATTTCCGAAAATCCTAATTTATTGGAACGCGAAAAAGCTATCGACAATTTGAAATGGAATTGGTTGGAGGAACATACCTTTTTTAATTATTTTACCATCGAACGCGTTTTAGCGTTTTATCTACGCTGCGAATTACTCCATCGTTGGGACAATTTAACGCTCGAAAATGGACAAGCCATTTTTCGTCAATTGCTAGAAGATTTGAAAAAGGACGTCAAATTATAAAGAACAAGATTTCAAAAAAAATATTGAAAATTAGAATATATGTCAACAAAAGGAAAAGTTAAAGGTATTATTTCCAACCTCGTAACCATAGGTGTGGACGGGCCTGTATCGCAAAATGAGATTTGTTATATCTCGCTAGGCGACGAAAAATTAATGGCTGAAGTTCTTAAAGTCGCGGGTGACAATGTGTATGCCCAGGTGTTCGAAAGTACACGTGGTTTAAAAGTAGGCAACGTTGTAGAATTTGCAGGACACATGCTTGAAGTAACCTTAGGTCCTGGCTTACTTTCGCGTAATTACGACGGCTTACAAAATGACCTTGACAAACTAACAGGCGTATTTCTCAAACGAGGAGAATATAACTATCCACTTGATACTGAAAAGCTATGGCAATTCAAACCGTTGGTACAAGTGGGCGATCAAGTGGAAGCCGCCACTTGGATAGGCGAAGTAGATGAAAATCATCAACCACATAAAATTATGGTTCCTTTCAATATGGAAGGCGTTTATACAGTTAAATCAATTGTGAAAGCTGGTGATTACAAAATATTGGACAATATTGCCATCGTTACGGATAGTGAAGGTAATGAATATCCACTCACCATGGTACAAAAATGGCCAGTAAAACAGCCTATCAACATACACGTATCGAAACCACGTCCATTTAAACTCTTAGAAACGGGCGTTCGTACTATCGACACAGCCAATCCTATTGTTGAAGGCGGAACAGGCTTTATTCCTGGTCCGTTCGGAACTGGCAAAACCGTATTGCAGCACGCCATTTCAAAACAAGCAGAAGCAGATATTGTTATCATTGCAGCTTGTGGCGAACGTGCTAACGAAGTGGTAGAAATTTTTGTGGAATTTCCTGAATTAGAAGATCCACATACTGGTCGTAAGTTAATGGAACGTACCATTATTATTGCCAACACATCAAACATGCCTGTAGCAAGCCGTGAAGCATCTGTTTACACCGCCATGACCATTGCCGAATATTACCGCGCTATGGGATTGAAAGTTTTGTTGATGGCCGATTCAACTTCACGTTGGGCACAAGCTTTACGCGAAATGAGTAACCGTATGGAAGAATTACCTGGACAAGACGCTTTCCCAATGGACTTATCGGCGATTATCAGTGCATTTTACAGTCGTGCAGGATTCGTTTATCTCAAAAATAAGACAACTGGTTCAATCACCTTTATTGGTACAGTATCGCCTGCTGGTGGTAACTTAAAAGAACCTGTAACAGAAGGCACCAAAAAAGCAGCACGTTGCTTCTATGCACTCGAACAAGCCCGTGCTGACCGCAAACGTTATCCTGCCGTAAATCCTATTGATAGTTATTCTAAATACATCGAATATCCTGAATTTGAAGACTATATCAAAACCAAAATTGAAGGCGATTGGATTGGCAAAGTCAATCAAATGAAAACCATTTTACAACGTGGTAAAGAGGTACAAGAACAAATCAATATTTTAGGTGATGATGGTGTACCTGTGGACTACCACGTTACATTTTGGAAATCAGAAGTTATTGATTTTGTTATTTTGCAACAAGATGCATTTGACAAAATTGACTCAGTAACACCGCTTGAACGTCAAGAATTTATGCTTGATTTGGTGATGAGCATTTGTAATAATGAATATGCATTCGACTCATTTTTAGAGGTTATGGATTATTTCAAAAAAGTGATAAACGCTTGCAAACAGATGAACTACAGCGAATTCCGCAGTGAAAAATTCGAAAAATACGTAGCAGAAGTAAAAGCTATCATAGACGAAAAGAAAAAATAAAACGACGGTAAAATTTGATTATCTTAAAATCGAAATTGAATTATGGCAACAAAAGCATTTCAAAAAATATATACTAAAATCGACCAAATCACCAAAGCCACTTGTTCGTTGAAAGCCACTGGCATCAGTAACGAAGAGTTAGCCACCATCAATGGTAAATTGGCTCAGGTGGTAAAAATCATGGGCGAAGACATCACCTTACAAGTATTCGGTGGAACTGAAGGCATTCCAACTAATGCTGAAGTTATATTTTTAGGTAAAACACCTTCACTAAAAGTAAGTGATCAATTAGCAGGTCGATTTTTCAATGCCTTTGGCGACCCTATCGATGGAGGTCCTGCTATTGAAGGCGAAGAAATTGAAATTGGCGGTCCATCGGTAAATCCAGTGCGTCGTAAACAACCTTCAGAATTAATTGCAACTGGTATTGCAGGCATCGACTTGAATAACACTTTGGTGTCTGGTCAGAAAATTCCATTTTTCGCCGACCCTGACCAACCTTACAATCAAGTGATGGCGAATGTGGCATTGCGTGCCGAAGCCGACAAAATTATTTTGGGTGGCATGGGACTTACCAACGACGATTACCTCTATTTTAAAAATGTATTTAACAACGCTGGCGTTCTCGACCGTATCGTATCGTTTATGAATACAACGGAAAATCCACCTGTAGAGCGTTTATTGATTCCTGATATGGCGTTAACTGCTGCGGAATATTTTGCCGTAGAAAAGAACCAAAAAGTATTAGTATTGCTTACCGATATGACCTCGTATGCCGATGCTTTAGCCATTGTATCGAACCGTATGGATCAAATTCCATCGAAAGATTCGATGCCAGGTTCGCTTTATTCTGACTTGGCTAAGATTTACGAAAAAGCGGTGCAATTTCCTGCTGGTGGTTCTATTACCATTATTGCGGTAACTACCCTTTCTGGGGGCGACATTACACACGCTATTCCTGATAATACAGGTTATATTACCGAAGGACAGTTGTTCTTACGTCGCGATTCTGACATTGGTAAAGTTATTGTAGATCCATTCCGCTCATTATCGCGTTTGAAACAGTTGGTAGCAGGTAAAAAAACACGCGAAGACCATCCACAAGTGATGAATGCCGCCGTACGTTTATATGCCGATGCCGCGAATGCAAAAACTAAGTTGGAAAACGGTTTCGATTTAACCAATTACGACGAACGTACATTATCGTTTGCCAAAGATTATGCTGAC
Organism: Prevotellaceae bacterium; assembly: GCA_020636695.1. GTDB lineage: Bacteria > Bacteroidota > Bacteroidia > Bacteroidales > Paludibacteraceae > W0P28-013. The sequence goes on along the minus strand of JACJXJ010000010.1, from coordinate 32,592 downwards.
CAATTATTGGCTATTGATGTGAATATTGATACCACCAAAATGTTAGATTTAACTTGGGGATTATTTGCCGAACACTTCAAACCTGAAGAAGTAAATATCAAACAAGAATTGGTTGAAAAATACTGGAAATAAGTTATTTACATTATGGCCATAACCTTTCAATATAATAAAACATCGCTTCAAGGTTTAGAAAAGAACCTTAAAATGCGTGTGCGCGCTTTACCTACGATTAAGAACAAGGAAAGTGCCTTACGCGTGGAAGTAAAAAAAGCCAAGGACGATATTGTACGTTTGGAACGTGAAGTAGATCAACGCATTGCCGCTTACGACCAGATGTTAGCACTTTGGGGCGAGTTCGATACGTCGTTACTCACGGTGGAAGATGTAAACATGAGTATCAAAAAAATTGCGGGCGTGAGAATTCCTGTGCTCGACGAAGTGATTTATACCACCAAACCATTCAGTTTATTCAACGCTCCCAAATGGTATGCTGATGGATTAAGTCAACTCAAAGAATTGGCACAAGTAGGCATCGAACGTGAATTTTGTGCGCAAAAATTGGAACTTTTGGAATTTGCACGCAAAAAAACAACTCAAAAAGTAAATCTGTTTGAAAAAGTACAAATACCTGGTTACGAGGACGCTATTCGTAAAATAAAACGTTTTATGGAAGATGAAGAAAATTTGTCGAAATCGTCACAAAAAATTGTAAAAGCCAAACGCCAAACGGAACTATTATGATAGTAAAAATGAAAAAATATGTCTTTCTGGTGTACCATAAACAATACGCCACCTTCTTGGAGCAACTCCGAGATGTAGGTGTGTTGCATGTGGCCGAAAAACCACAAGGCATAGCCGAAAACGATCAACTACGGGAAAAGATGCAATTGGCTGCCAAAATAAAAAAAACAATTACAGAAGCCGAAACAAATATTTTACCCGACACAATACCACATGAAGTAACGTCATACAACGGTGCGGACTTATTACACACCTTCGATGCCTTACAAGCTGAAAAAGTGCGCTTACAACAGCTCATTGCCAGCACACAAAAAGAAGCTGAACGCATGCAAGTGTGGGGTAACTTTAGTTCAGAGCGACTCAAAGAATTGAGTAAAGAAGGTTTTGTAATCCAATTTTTCAGCTGCAACGAACGCAAATTTAAACCTGAATGGGAAACTAGCTATCAAGCATTCGAAATTGATAAAATAGGTTCAACAGTCTATTTTGTAACAGTTAATCCTGCGCCTATCACGCTTGATGCCGATCAAATAACACTCAACACCCACAATTACAACCAATTATTACAGGATGTTGAAGCACAGAACTTACTTTTAATAGCGCATCAAGCCAAAATTGACGCGTGGGCACTACAAAATATCAACAATCTGAAGCATTATTTCTTAAAAGTAGAAGAATATATTGATTTTCAGAAAGTAGAATTAAATACAGAAGTTACCACCGAAGAAAAAGTGATGTTATTGGAAGGTTTTTGTCCTGAAGAATCGGAAGAAATGCTCAATGCCCTGCTCGACGAATTAGGCATTTACTATGAACTGTCGAATCCTAAAATAGATGAAGATATTCCTATCAAACTGAAAAATAATTTTTTCGCGAAACTGTTTGAGCCAATCACAAAAATGTTTGCTCTACCTAATTATAGTGAATTAGATCCAACACCATTTTTGGCGCCATTCTTCATGCTATTTTTTGGTTTGTGTTTAGGCGATGGTGGTTATGGTTTGTTGATTTTCATTGCGGCCACGCTATTAAAGAAAAAGCTCAAACCTGAACTAAAATCGTATGCCATATTAGGGCAATGGTTAAGTATGATGACTATTGTTGTAGGTGTAGTCACAGGCTCTTTCTTCGGTATTGCCCTCGATTCTGTAACTTGGCCTTGGTTAGCTAATGTAAAACACCTCTTTGTAACAGGTACTAATTATAAAGCTGCACTTGGAGGGTACGACCCCATGATGGTATTTGCAATTGTGATTGGATTAATTCAAATATTCTTTGGCATGGGTATAAATGCCGCAAAAATAATCAAACAACACGGCATAAAACATGCACTCGCACCAATTGCTTGGATTGTCGGTTTATTAGGTAGTGCGGTAACCTTTGGACTTCCTCAATTTGGTGTTAAGCTCCCAAGTGGAGTAAACTACATATTCTTAGGATTAATTGGCATAAGTATTTTACTCATTGTATTTTATAATTCTCCAGACAAATATAAGAATCCAATAACAGGAGCACTTAGTAACATAGGAGGTGCTTTGTGGGCAACTTATGGTATGGCAACAGGTTTAGTTGGTGATACACTCTCATACATCCGTCTGTTTGCTTTAGGATTAACCAGCAGTATTCTTGGTGGAGTTTTTAATACATTGGCATTTGATTTAACATCAAGTATGAATCCAGTGGTAGGATGGCTTGTCGTTTTATGTATTTTACTTGTGGGACATGCCATCAATTTTGGGTTAGCTATGATAGGTGCTTTTGTACACCCAATGCGTTTAACTTTTGTAGAATTCTACAAAAATGCAGGATTTGAAGGTGGAGGTAAGGCCTACCAACCATTTAAAAATCGTTTATAATTATAGAAACAAAAAAATAGTATTAATAACAACTAAATCTTAATTTTTATGGAACCAATTATTTTAGCTTATTTAGGTATCGCACTCATGGTTGGGTTAACTGGTATGGGTAGCGCTTTTGGAGTAACCATTGCTGGCAATGCAGCTATTGGTGCTTTAAAGAAATCGCCAAGTAGCTTAGGATCATTCATTGCATTAACAGCCTTACCATCCTCACAAGGTTTGTATGGATTTGTGGGTTATTTTTTATTAAGTGGATTCCTAATTACTGATATCAGCATGTTCCAAGCTGCAGCAGTATTTGGCGCAGGTTTACAACTTGGTCTTGTTGGACTTTTTTCTGCTATTCGTCAAGCTCAAGTTTGTGCTAACGGTATTTCTGCGATAGGTGCTGGTCACAATGTATTTGGTGGAACAATGGTTTTGGCTGTATTCCCTGAATTATATGCTATTCTTAGCTTACTCGTTTTAATTTTGATTACTGGTATGATTTAATTCAACCTCATAACTAATAAAAAAGGCTGCTAGAATTAGCAGCCTTTTTTTATGATATTCACAAGGAATTAATAGCTTCGAGCAAATAACACACGGCGAGCTGAAGGTTTACCTGTAACCATACAAACACCTGGTGTTAAATCACCATCTAAAGGTAAGCAGCGAATGGTTGCTTTAGTTTCAGCTTTGATACGTTCTTCTGTTTCAGGTGTACCATCCCAGTGAGCTGACAAGAAACCTCCTTTTTCAAGTTCTACTTTAAATTCCTCATAGCTATTGACTTCTCTCGTTACTGATGTACGGAAATTTAACGCTTTTGTATAGATGTTTTTTTGAATATCATCCAACAATTGTTTAATGTGTTGAGCGATTCCATCAAACGAAATAGTTTCTTTTTCTAAGGTATCGCGACGCATGAGTTCAACCGTTCCATTTTCCAAATCGCGAGCACCCATAGCCAAACGTACAGGAACACCTTTTAATTCATATTCGGCAAATTTCCAACCTGGTTTTTTATTATCACTGTCATCATATTTAACACTGACCCCAAGCGTTTTCAATTCTGCCATCAATGCACGTACCTTGTCTGAAATAAGCGATAACTGCTCTTCATTTTTATAAATTGGTACAATAACAACTTGGAAAGGAGCCAATTTTGGAGGCAATACCAAACCATTATTATCAGAATGAGCCATGATTAAGGCACCAATTAAACGTGTAGAAACGCCCCAAGAAGTGGCCCACACATAGTCTAATTTGTTTTCTTTATTCACGAATTGAACATCGAATGCTTTAGCAAAATTTTGTCCTAAGAAATGCGAAGTTCCGGCTTGTAAAGCTTTTCCATCTTGCATCATAGCTTCAATACAGAAAGTTTCCACAGCACCAGCAAATCGTTCGTTAGCTGATTTCACCCCTTTTACAACTGGCAAAGCCATATATTCTTCGGCAAATTGAGCATAAACTTCGAGCATCTTACGAGCTTCTTCCAAGGCTTCAGCTTCTGTAGCATGAGCCGTATGACCTTCTTGCCATAAAAATTCAGCGGTACGTAAAAATAAGCGAGTACGCATTTCCCAGCGCACCACATTGGCCCATTGATTACACAATATTGGTAAATCGCGATACGATTGAATCCAATTTTTATAAGTACTCCAAATAATGGTTTCTGACGTTGGACGCACAATAAGTTCTTCGTCCAATTTAGCTTCTGGATCAACAACAACGCCAGAACCGTTTGGGTCATTTTTCAAACGATAATGGGTAACCACAGCACACTCTTTGGCAAATCCTTCAACGTGATCGGCTTCTTTGCTCAGAAAAGATTTAGGAATGAACAACGGGAAATAGGCATTCACATGACCAGTTTCTTTAAACATATCGTCCAACTGACGTTGCATTTTTTCCCAAATAGCGTAGCCATAAGGTTTGATAACCATACATCCGCGTACCGCAGAATTTTCAGCCAAATCAGCTTTCACTACTAAATCGTTATACCACTGCGAATAATTTTCTTCGCGCGAAGTCAACTCTTTCAACTCTTTTGCCATATTTAGTTATGAATTATAAATTACTATTGTGATACCTATTGAATAATAGGCATGCAAAATTACAAAAAAAATACGTTATAATAGGTGAATTTGGGTATCAGATGTCACTTTTAATGTGGTCAAATTAATATTTTGCCACAAAACTAGTTGACCTTTGTAACCAGCTGTCAATGTCTGCGTCAACAAATCAGGAATATACACATCTATTACACACTTATCCAAGGGCACTTCAGTGGTAATTACACCATTAACAAAGCGTGTAGAAGCAGGTTCTGAAAGTTGTTCAGAGAGGGGGAAAACGGCTGTAACCATTCCATTGCCGTCGCACTCTACTACCGCATTCAACCACAATGTTTGCGCATCAATCATCACCTTATTAGCCGCCCAACGTTTCATTATTTTGTGGTAGGTTTTGCAAGACGAGTATCAATAAGACGTGAACGTTTTATAAACTCAGCTTTATTAATCACATGCTCCTCCTTTTTCATTTCATTGGGCTGAGACAATAAAGAAGGTCTACCATATGCTTTACGTAATGTATCTAATCGATTAATCACAGACGAATCCAATGGATGCGTTTCTTTATTATAATAGCGAACCAATGATATACTATCCAAAGAAATGCGTTTCACACTATCCAAAGAAGCCGTATAAAACCAACCAAATATGCGCTGAGGAGCGATAGAGTCACGTGCTTTTAATGTGACGGTATAACGCAACTTCGCTTGTTTATCGGGTAAACTATAAACCACGCTATCAAATTGCTGATTAGGATATTGAATCACAAACTTTAATTTAGATTGAGGCAAGGTATCGGAACCTACCACTTGTTGCAAAAAACGCCAAACATATTTATCACCAGAACGAAAGAATCGAGAATCATTCAACTCAAAATACAAGGAATCAGCCATCGGAGTCTTAGCCACCAATTTGGGAGCTCTCACCCATAAGTCCAAAGAATCTATCAAGTTAAGAAAGGCTGGATTCACCTCAGGATGATAAGCATAATTATTCACCTGCTCTTGTTTTTCGGTGACCAATAAAACGACTTTGGCATAAACTTCTTCAAACTTTTTAGGATGACGTGAATACCAATCAATCGATTTATTAAAGGTTTCACGCGAAATATTATGTTTCTCAAAAATACCCTCGTAGTAGGCACGTTTAATATCCAAACTCGCATACGATATCTTATTATTCATAGTCGCTTCTGCCACATGAATATCAGCTAACACTGCAGCCATATCATCAGCATCAAGCACATTAATGGGATGCTCACAAGCAACAAATAACAGGGCGACACAAACCAAATAGAAAAATTTACGCATGTTTATCATCTACGTTTAAAGTTTTCTTTTTAGACACATACCTGTCTAAAGTCACATTAAAATCGTGTGAAAAGAATAATAACAGTACAATAATACCAACTGTTATAGCCGAATCGGCCAAATTAAAAATAGGGCTAAAAAAGAGCTCACCTCCCAAAAATGGGACCCAATCAGGTATTACAAACAGTGGAAAGTAAAACATATCGACCACCTTTCCTTGTAAAAAAGGTGCATATCCACCTGCTGCTGGCAAAAATTCAGCAACCTGAAATGGCGTACTTTCTCCAAATATCACTCCATAAAACAGGCTATCAAAAATATTACCAACTGCACCAGCCAAAATCAAAGCCACACAATAGATGTAACTTTGCTTATAATTATCACGAATCAAGCGAATGATGTAGTACACTATAAAGGCTGATAAAACTAGTCGGAACAGTGTCAAAAACAATTTACTGCCTAAATTCATGCCAAAAGCCATGCCTGGATTTTCGATAAAAAATAATTGAAACCAATCAAATACATGAATGCTTTCGCCTAAAGTCATGTTTGTTTTAATCACTATTTTAAGTATTTGATCAAGTAATAAGATAACAAATACCAAGGACCAAGTTTTAATATGTTTTATTTTCATATGGTTGATGATTTATGACTGTAAAAGCCCTTCCCTTTAAGCAAGGGAAGGGCTTTAAAACGATACATAACGTTTATTATTTTTGTGTATTTTTAGCTTCAATGCTCAAGGTAGCATGTGGAACCGCACGCAAACGTTCTTTTGGAATCAATTTGCCTGTTTCCCGACAGATACCATAGGTTTTGTTTTCGATACGTATCAAAGCCGCTTGCAAATGTTGAATAAATTTTATTTGACGTTGTGCTAAACGACCTGATTCTTCTTTTGAAAGCGTGGTGGCACCCTCTTCTAATGTCTTGAAAGTTGGTGATGTATCATTCACATCATTTCCTTCTGAATTACTTACATACGAACGTAATTCCTCGTATTCTTGTTGTGCCTTATCTAACTTCTCTTGAATAAGCACTCTGAATTCTTCTAATTCCTCATCGGAGTAACGTGTTTTTTCGCTCATAGTTGTATAATGTTAAGATATTAATATTTTTTAGAAATGCGAATGTACATATTTTTTTCGTGTTTACCAACGACAAATACTATAAAATTTCAACGGTTTATTTTTGGTTTGCCAGTTTTACTTTTTTATATAATTCTGATGCAAAAACAAAATCATTAAGTGCCTGATTATCATCCGTGAATATACCTTCTTTCGACCCTTCCCAGCCCTTATGACCTTTATTGATAAGAATAATATTAGCACCTGTCTCCATAATGGAGTTCATATCGTGCGTATTAATAATGGTTGTGATATTAAATTCTTGCGTAATATCTTCAATCAATTTATCAATAACCAACGAAGTAACAGGATCCAAACCTGAATTTGGCTCATCACAAAATAAATATTTGGGATTGAGTGATATCGCACGAGCAATGGCTACGCGTTTTTGCATACCACCACTTATTTCACCTGGCATTAAATGATATGCGTGTGTTTGTAAATTTACGCGTTCCAAGCAGAATTTAGCACGTTTTTCAACATCTATTTTCGACATATCCGAAAACATTTGTAGTGGATACATCACATTTTCAATGACCGACATGGAATCAAACAAAGCAGACCCTTGAAACAACATACCCACCTCGCGACGTAACAATTTGATTTCACGCTTACTCATGTCCAACAAGTTGCGACCATCATAAAGTACCTCACCACTTTCAGCTTTGAATAGACCAATAATACTTTTCATCAACACCGTTTTACCAGAACCACTCTTGCCAATAATTTGGTTTACAGCACCATGACGAAACGTCGCAGAAATATCGTACAACACTTGTTTCCCGTCGAACGACTTATTTAAATGTTTTACTTCTATCATACCAAAAGCAATTGAGTTAAAACAATATTCATCAATAAAATAACAATGGAGCTATTGACCACAGCATTGGTACTAGCTCTACCTACATTTAACGCGCCACCATAAGCATAATAGCCATAAAATGCAGAAATAGAAGCAATAATAAAGCCAAAGAATAGCGATTTTATGATAGAATATGTAAAATAATAGGGTATAAAAGCATATTGTATACCATATATAAAATCGGCAACAGGAATTAAATCGGTAAAATAAGCTACGCCAGTTCCACCAATCAAACCACAAAAAACACTAAAGGTAACCAACAAAGGCATACATAACACCAATCCTATCACTTTAGGCAATATTAAATAGTTCGCCGAATTAACACCCATTATTTCCAAAGCATCAATTTGCTCTGTAATGCGCATACTACCAATCTCAGAGGCAATATTAGAACCTACTTTACCTGCTAACAATAAGCTCATAATAGATGATGCAAATTCCAACAACATGGTATCACGTAATACTAAACCTGTGCTATAACGTGGCAATAAAGGATTTTCAGTATTCAAAACCGTTTGCATGGTCATAATGGCACCCATAAAAATGGAAATCAACACAATAATGCCTATCGAATCAATTCCTAATTTTTCCATCTCTTTAGGCAACTGACGCCAAAACATTTTCCAATTATCTGGTTTGGAGAATGTACGTTTCATCAGTTCTACGTAACGCCCAACAGTATCGAGTCCTAACATAATAATCACTAATTTAAATTTGAAACGCAAAGGTACAAAAAGTATTTGGAAAAAATAAATAAGCCTCCGAAAGTTCGAAGGCTTATTTAAAAGACGTATGAAGATTATTTCAATACTCTACACGCTTGGTAGCGGCATAATTCACTTTAAGCGCATAAGCGCGACGCAAAGCTTGTTTAATATCGGTAATAATACCCATTTTTGTATCTCGGTCAGCTTTGATAGAGATAGTTAATAAATTCTGATCATTTTCATTCATTGCTTCACGTTCGCGAACAACATACTCTTCCAATTGGCTAACATCAGCAAAGGCATCATCCAGCTGAATACGAGTTTCACTCCCGTATTTTCCTTTAAATTCCTTTTTAGGTTCACCTACATAAACGTAGCGTACCAATGATTTTTTTTCCAAGGATTGTAACTCTGTTGCTTCTGGAGCATGAATATCCACTTTATAGGTAACCTCTTTCATGGAAGTTGAAACCATAAAGAAGAATAACAACATAAAAATGATGTCAGGCAACGAGGCTGTGCTGATTGCTGGAACCTCCTTATTTCCTTTTCGTCTAATTGTAGCCATTATTTTTTCCCTCCATAATTTTTAGGTTCAGCTTCTGATATTTTCTGAGGATAGACTGTTTGAATAGCCTTCTGACGATCCTCATCTAATTCATCGTATTTCATACCAAAACGAGCTTGAGCCATATCATTACGTAATTCATTGTAAGCCGCAACCAATTCATTCTGAACCTCAATATATTTTTGATACTGAGTTCCACGGTCATTCTGCAACGAAATAACATGATTTTTTGTTGTTAATACCGTTTCTTTTATTCCATCAAATTCGACTTCCACTGGTACTTTTTCAGGTAAAGAAGCATCATTGGCCTCATTCTGTATAAAAAGTTTAGCCTTTTCTTTAAGCTGTTTCACATCCAATGGCTCCCCTTGTACTAACAATTGGTTATTACTATTAACCAACACGATAAAGATGTTTCGTTTTTTTACATCAATATCGGGTTTTTCCATATTAGGTGGTAAAGGTGGCGGCAAACGACGCGAAAGACCTTTATCAACAGACATGGTTGTAGTTACCAGGAAGAAAATGAGGAGTAAAAAGGCGATATCGGCCATAGAACTCGCATTGATTTCTTGAACTTTCCTTTTTCCCATATATTCCCTTTACTTTATAATTGGTATAGAACCAATTAATAGTTTGTTATTTAATTTTAGAATAAACTACTGTCCCTATAATTGTAAGAACAGTTCCAATTGACAAAATGTACATAGAATATACACACATATCTGTAAATTGAGCCCAAAAGCCACTATTGTCGGTGCCTTCGTAACCTATAATGTTAATCGTTTCACTACTACCTAGAAACCACGAAATAACAAATACAGCCACAAATGCAGCAAGCACAGCTAATGACGTCCAACCTTTCTTAGCATTTTCTTTAAATGTAGCAATAAATTGAACAATGGTAACTATTAATGTAATAAGAATGGCTAAACCACAGAGAACATAACTCCAGTCAAGTAATGCATCGGTAAAAAATGGTTGATCCCAAGGGTTGCCATTTATCTCAACCTGTTCACTACCACCTACCCAAAACAATACCGACACCAAAATAGATACTGCAAAAAGTACCCATAGTGATATATTTGGTAATTTATTTAAAAATTTTGACATAGTTCACTTATTTTTTTACAGAATGTTTAACTACAATATCAAGTAAAGAGATAGAAGAATCTTCCATATCATTTACTAAAGCATCAATACGAGACAAAATGTAGTTATAGAAAATTTGAAGAATAATAGCCACGATAAGACCGAATACCGTTGTCAACAAAGCCACTTTGATACCACCAGCCACGATAGTTGCAGAAATATCACCTGCTTGTTGAATTTTATCAAAAGCTTCAATCATACCAATTACAGTACCCATGAAACCCAACATAGGAGCCAAAGCAATAAACAATGAAATCCAAGATAAGTTTTTCTCAAGTAAACCTAATTGAACTGAACCATAAGATGCTACTGATTTTTCAACCACATCAACACCTTCGTCATAACGTGAAAGGCCTTGATAGAAAATAGAAGCTACAGGACCACGCGTATTGCGGCAAACATCCATAGCAGAAGCAACACCACCTTTAGCCCATGCTTCGTCAATATCAGTCAATAATTTTTTTGTATTGATAGACGATAAATTCAAATACATAATACGTTCAATACAAAGAGCCAAACCAAAAATTAAACAGAAAGCTACTGTAGACATAAAGCCAGCACCACCCTCAATAAATTTAGTTTTTAATGCTTTATGCATACTAGTTTCTTCAGTTACCACTTCAGTTTCAACAGCATCTTCAGTTGTTGCAGTTGCAGCAGAATCAACAACAACCTCTTCAGTTGCAGCAACAGGAGCAGCTTCTTGAGCTACAACATTCATAGTCATCCCAAATACGAGAATAGCTACAGTTGCGAAAATTGCAAATACCTTTTTCATTTTTTGTTTTTTGTTTTTAAGTTAGTAAATTTTTATGTGATTAGTCATTAAAAATGCGGAGAAAGCGGGATTCGAACCCGCGGTACACTTTTGGCGCACACACGCTTTCCAGGCGTGCCTCTTCAACCACTCGAGCATCTCTCCAAATCTTAGGCAAAATGCCCCTTCAAAAACGGGTGCAAATTACTAAAAATTATGCAATAACACATCATAATATGAAAGCTTTTTTGCAAAAATTATGTTTAAATATAAAATTCTGATTTTCAAGAGCCAAAACACTATTAATTTGAAATAAAAATTAAAGTTTTAACGGATATTGAATAGTTTTTTAGCATTTTTTGTTGTTATTTCGTCAATTTTTTCTACAGAAAGTTTCAAAAGTGTAGATAACACTCGTGCTGTTTCTAGCATAAATTTCGGTTCATTGCGTTTTCCTCTATATGGAACTGGCGACAAATAAGGAGCGTCTGTTTCGAGTAACAAATAATCAACACCTACTTCACGAACTATTTCAGAGAGATGACTATTTTTGTAAGTCACCACACCGCCAATGCCCAATAAAAAGCCGAGCGAAACGGCTTTTTTAGCCTCTTCTATTCCACCGCCAAAACAGTGAAACACACCACGCAAACCAGCTCCTTTGAACTTCGACAATGAAGCAAAAACTTCTGCAAACGCTTTACGTGTATGAATAATCACAGGCAACTGATAATCAATTGACCATTGAAGTTGTTGCTCAAAGACACGAATTTGTTCTAATTTAAACGTTTCGTCCCAATACAAATCAATACCAATTTCACCAATAGCTACATAATCGCCTCGCTTCAATTCTGCTTCTACACGCTCTAATTCTGCCTGATAATCAGCAGTTACACTCGTAGGATGCAACCCTACAGCCATCTTGCAAAAATCTGGATAAGCTTGTGCTAATTCACGCATAGGTTCCAACGTTGCACTATCAACATTGGCCAAAACGATGTGTTCAACGCCGACGGCTTTAGCACGCGCAATAACCTCGGCACGGTCAGCATCAAACTCTTCGCTATAAATATGTGAATGTGTATCAATCATATACTATCAAAAAAAATGTTCTCGAAACCAGTGTTTAATAAATGAAAAAGGTCGATAAAACAACATCCGTGGTCCGCTGTATCGCATAACTTTACGAATTTGATCGCGTCGTTTGGGAGTGTAACAATGCACTACACACTGTCGACAACTCGGTTTTTGTTCGCCGAAGGCGCACCGCTCCAAACGGTGATGAGCGTATTCTATCAGAGAAGCACATTCAGAACACAATTCCGCGCCGTGATGACAACGACAATAAAAACGAATCATGCGTTCAACCGTCTGTTTCTCTTTAGCAATACGTGACATAAACTAGATACGAACTTCTGTTGAATATTGTGTTAAAAACGCATCAGCTTGTTCCAATGAATCCATTTTACCAACATCCACCAATTGTAAATTAGGCACTTTTTCACCAATAATAAGCGAGCTGGCTGCCACCGACAAATAAAAATCGATAATCGAAAACTGACCTTGCCACGACTCCATCAGTGGGAAAATAGCTGGTGATATCACATGAATGCCAGCAAAAGCAAGCTTTTGACACGCAGAAACATCCAAATCGGTGTATGGTGATTTCACTTCGCCAGTCTTAATATTGGTCCAACCTACCAAACGATTTTCTGCATTAAATAACAAATAACGTTGTGTTTCTCGCTCGCTCACCAACAAAGTGGCTAGCCGTTCAGGTTTATGCAAGGCGTAAAAAGCCGCCAAATCGAGATTTGACAAAATGTCGACATTATGCACCAAAAATGGTTCAGAAGAGCCCAATAAATGAGCCGCCTTTTTAATGCCACCACCAGTTTCCAGCAATTCATTGCGTTCGTCGGAAATAGAAACAGGCACACCAAAATCATGCGTAGCTAAATAATCACAAATTTGATCCGCAAAATGATGTACATTGACAACAACTTCTTTACAACCAGCCTGCTTTAATTTACGTAAAACATGCGCCAACAAAGGCTCACCTTGTACTGGAACCATGGCTTTAGGCATTGTATCGGTAAGTGGTTTTAAGCGTGTGCCCAAACCTGCTGCAAAAATAAGTGCTTTCATCTGATTATTATTTCACTAGTTCACGTCTAATTCCCTGTTCGCGATGCTCTAAGATAATATCAATATCAAATTTTTCAGCCAAATGAGCCGCCAAATGTTCGGCACTATACACCGAGCGATGTTGTCCGCCTGTACAGCCAAATGCAAACATCAAATTGGTAAATCCACGTTCCAAATAACGCGCTACATGGGCATCGGCCAACGCATATACGGATTCCAGAAACGAAACGATTTCGCCATCTTTTTCAAGAAACTGAATCACAGGTTCATCCAATCCCGTGAGTTTTTTGTACGGTTCGTAACGTCCAGGATTATGAGTTGAACGGCAATCGAATACATAACCGCCACCATTACCCGATACATCTTCTGGAATGCCTTTTTTATAGGAAAAACTAAAAATACGCACCAGTAATCGCTGCGGATTTTGTGGCTTGGCTGGTTCAAACTTGGGTAAATTGGTGAGTTCTAATAAAACTTCTGTCAAGTAAGGATATTCGGCAAACGGTTCCTGTAAAAGTTCACGCAAATTAGCCACCGCGAATGGTACACTTTGCAAGAAATGTTGTTTCTTTTCGAAATAGCCTCTAAAGCCATAAGCACCAAGCACCTGAAGTGTTCTAAACAGTACAAAATGACGCAAATTAGTACTAAATGTCTCTTTAGAAATAGTTTGATAACATTGTAAAGCCGTCAAATACGAATCTAATAACTCCTGACGCAATGCTGACGGATAATTAGCTTTGGCTTGCCATAAAAATGAGGCTACATCGTAATAAATTGGGCCTTTACGACCACCTTGAAAATCAATCAAATAAGGTTTTCCGTCTTTTACCATCACATTACGTGCTTGAAAATCACGGTATAAAAACGTGTCGGACATTTGCTGCAACAACACGTTTGCCATGGTTTCAAAATCGTTTTCTAGACGAATTTCGTCAAACTCTAAACCAGTTGATTTTAGAAAACAGTATTTGAAGTAATTTAAATCAAACATCACTGTACGACGATCAAATTCGGGTTGTGGATAACAAACCGAAAAATCCAATCCTGCGGCACCACGATACTGAACCGTTGGCAATAAGCGCATGGTGTCATGTAATAAGGCTCGCGCTTCGTGGGACGACGCTTGTTTTGAAACCACATCAAATAACGATTCGTTGCCCAAATCTTCTTGCAAATAGCAACTATAATCGTCGCTACAACTATACACCTGAGGCACTGGTAAACCTTGTTTATGAAAGTGATTCGCCAACTCAATAAACGCTTTATTTTCGGTAATGGAGGTTCCTTCTACGGCTATACACGTGCCACGCGTACCATATACACGGTAATAATGACGATTACTGCCAGAAATAGGTAATTGTTCCAACTTTTGTGGACATTCCTTGGCATAATTGTAATAGAGTTGTTCAATCCGATTCATAAGCGATAATGAGGATTTTCTAAATAGTCTGCGAATTTACACTATTTTTTCGATTGTAGAAAAAACCGCCCACAGAAAAGCACGGTACGGAGTAAAAAAGAATATATCCAAGCAACTATTTTGTTGTTTCTAAACTTTTAATAACTTTGCAAACTAAATAGTCTATAAGTTTATTTCGCTTTTTAATTATAATTTATAAGCAAAATAACAAAATTAAAACAAATCACAAACAATTAATCCACAAAAGGTTATGAAACTAAAATTCGCCTCTATCATACTTCTAGTAACTTTGTTCACCACATTGGCAAATGCCCAAACAAAGCATATAACCAAAGCCGAATTTCTGAAAAAAGTGGCGAATTATGAAACCAGTCCCAATAAATGGACGTATTTAGGACAACGCCCTTGTTTAATCGATTTTTATACCACGTGGTGTGGCCCTTGCAAACGTTTAGCACCTGTATTAGAAGAACTTGCACTTGAATATGCAGGCAAAATTGACATTTATAAGGTAGATACTGAAAAAGAGCCGGAATTGGCAGCCGCTTTTGGTATTAACACGATTCCTACACTCCTATTTTGTCCCATGGGTGAAAAACCTCAGATACGACAAGGAGCATTACCTAAAGAAACATTAATTGACATATTCGATACAGTTCTGCTC
The DNA here is from genome assembly GCA_020636695.1 of Prevotellaceae bacterium. GTDB lineage: Bacteria > Bacteroidota > Bacteroidia > Bacteroidales > Paludibacteraceae > W0P28-013. The sequence continues at coordinate 17,214 of JACJXJ010000010.1, read as the reverse complement.
AAGCAGAAGAAAAAATAACCAAAACCAACCAAAAACCAAAACAATTTTTTAAATCATGACTTCAGAAAAAAAGGTAGGCGATAAAATTAAAGCTTTACGCGATGCCTACCAAATCTCACTCGATGAGCTTGTCGTGCGTACAGGTATCGACAAGACGCAACTCGAAGAAATAGAAGGCAATCATTATTTACCAGCGCTCGCTTTACTCACTAAAATAGCACGCGCATTGGGCGTTCGCCTTGGCACCTTGTTAGATCAAGAGACAGAACTTGGTCCAGTTATTAATCGTAAAAAGCAGGAAAAACGCGTCATCCATTTTGCTGATCGCGTGCAAGAATCTGCCGTACTCGATTTCTATTCGTTAGCCGAACAAAAATCGGGACGAAATATGGATCCATTCTTGATTGATATAGAGCCTAATGCGAGCGAAAAACAGACGTTTAATTCACACGAAGGTGAAGAATTTATTTTTGTATTGAAAGGTCAACTTCGCATTGTGTATGGAACAAACGACTATGTGCTAAACGCTGGTGATTCTATTTATTACGATTCCATTATTGAGCATTCAGTAGAGGCCGCCACTACCGAGCCTGCTAAAGTATTAGCGGTAGTTTATACACCTGTTTAATACGCAAATTATGGAATTATCTGACAAAACTCTAGGCGATTACCTAGAGCAGTGGGCTATAACTACGCCCGAACACGAATTCATTGTTTATCCTGATCGTAATTTACGTTTTTCGTACAAACAATTCAACGAACGCGTGGACGCCATGGCTAAAGGCTTAGTTGCGCTCGGGGTCACCACTGGAACGCACGTAGGCATTTGGGCAACCAACGTACCCGATTGGTTCACCTTTCTATTTGCCACAGCCAAAATTGGTGCTGTCATGGTTACCGTAAATACCAGTTACAAGCAACACGAACTAGAATTTGTTGTAAAACATGCCGACATACACACACTGTGTATCACCGAAGGTGTTTTTGATGGCAACTATGTAGACATGACCTACGAAATGTTACCCGAACTCAAAACACAGCCACGTGGTGAAATTAAAAGCGACCACTTTCCATTTCTTAAAAATGTGGTCTTCGTAGGTCAAGAAAAATACCGTGGTATGTACAATACCGCCGAATTATTGCTGCTCGGTTTGAACGACCAACGTCCAACACTTCTTCAAGAGTTGCGTGCGCAATTTAATTGCCACGACGTGGTGAATATGCAATACACATCAGGCACAACCGGTTTCCCAAAAGGCGTTATGCTCTCTCACCACAACATTGCCAACAATGGTTATTTCACAGGCGAAGGCATGGGTTTTACCGCCGCCGATAAACTCTGTTGCTGCGTGCCTTTATTTCACTGCTTCGGCATTGTGTTGGCCACGATGAATTGCTTAACACATGGCTGCACAATGGTTATTGTTGAACGTTTTGACCCGTTACGTGTGTTAGCTGCTGTACACCAAGAACGCTGCACTGCCCTTTATGGCGTTCCCACCATGTTTATTGCGGAACTCAACCACCCGATGTTCAAACTTTTTGATTTAACATCGCTACGCACCGGTATTATGGCTGGAGCACTTTGTCCAATCGATTTGATGCGCCGCGTAACGCAAGAGATGCATATCACACATATTACCAGCGTGTACGGATTGACAGAAAGTTCGCCTGGCATGACGCATACTACGTTGGAAGATGATTTTGAAACACGTTGTACTACGGTAGGAAAACCATATCCATTTACCGAAGTCGCCATTATCAATCCAGAAACAGGCGAACTCTGTGCCGACAACGAACAAGGCGAAGTATGCTGCCGCGGTTACTTGATTATGAAAGGTTACTATAAAGATGAACAAGCCACCAAAGAAGCCATCGATACAGATGGTTGGCTACACTCTGGTGATTTAGGCATACGCGACAATAACGGTTGTTATCACATCACAGGACGTATCAAAGATATGATTATTCGTGGTGGTGAGAATATTTACCCACGCGAAATCGAAGAATTTTTATACAAACATCCAGCCGTTAAAGATGTACAAGTAGCTGGCATTCCATCGCCTAAATATGGCGAAGAAATTGGCGTTTTCATCATTTTGAAAGAAAATCAAGAAATTCTACCAAGTGAAATCCAACTATTTTGCAAAGGTAAAATTGCGCGCCACAAAGTACCAAAATACGTCTTTTTTGTGGAGCATTTTCCACTCACTGGTAGTGGAAAAATCCAAAAGTTCAAGTTAAAAGACATTGGATTAGAACTTCTACAAAAAGACGGTGTAGAAATCATATAATGCAAAAAGCGAGTACAATGAATTTGTACTCGCTTTTTACTTGTCAGTAAAACTCTGTTTAGAGTTTTTGTCCATAAGCCAAATCGCCAGCATCGCCTAACCCTGGAACGATGTAAGAATGTTCGTTCAAAATTGGATCAATGGCTGCCACCCAAATAGTGGTTTTTTCAGCTGGGAATATTTTGATAATATGGTCAATGGCACGTTGACTAGCGATAACACACGCAATGTGAATATGCGCCGGAATCCCTTTACTTTTGAGGGCTTCGTACGATAATTCCATAGAACCACCCGTGGCTAACATGGGGTCGCACAACAACAAGGTTTTTCCCTCGATATTTGGCGAAGCAATATATTCCACATGTACATCAAATTTTTCGTGTGTATCATCTACATATTCACGATAAGCCGACACAAAGGCATTTTCTGCTTTATCCAAATAATTGAGCATACCCGTGTGAAATGGCAAACCAGCGCGTAGGATAGAAGCTACTACCAATTTTTCGGAAGTGACATTGGTTGGAGCTATGCCAAGAGGTGTTTTTACCTGTTCGGTTTCATAAGCAAGCGATTTGCTAATTTCGTACGCCATCACTTCGCCGATGCGTTCAATGTTGCGACGAAAACGCATTGAATCGTGTTGGATGTCAACCGAGCGAATTTCTTTCAAAAACTGATTCAGTAACGAATTGTTTTCCGACAAATGGTTCACGGTCATTTTCATAATTATATCATTTAGAAGTTTATTTATTTCAAAACAAAAAAAGAGCCATTGATAAAAATCAATAGCTCTAACAAATTTAATTAACGATTTGTTTAAATAAATTTTTCATATTAACAGCATCCCCTATTAGGTGATGAAGTGAATCAATAGAAACACGCTCTTGCTGCATCGTATCGCGGTAGCGAACTGTTACGCAGTTATCTGTCAAGGTGTCGTGATCGACGGTAATACAGAATGGTGTACCAATCGCATCTTGTCGACGGTAACGTTTTCCGATAGAATCTTTTTCGTCGTACGCACATTTGAAGTCGAACTTCAACGCATTCATAATTTCACGCGCTTTTTCTGGCAAACCATCTTTTTTAATCAACGGCATGATACATGCTTTGATAGGAGCCAAAACTTGAGGCAATTTCATCACCACACGCATTTCGCCATTTTCCAAAGTCTCTTCGCAATAAGCTGCCGACATAATCGACAAGAACATACGATCGACACCAATGGACGTTTCAATGACATAAGGTGTGTATGATTGGTTGGTTTCAGGATCAAAATATTTGATATTTTTTCCAGAAAATTTTTCGTGTTGGCTTAAATCGAAATCGGTACGCGAGTGAATACCTTCTACTTCTTTGAAACCAAATGGCATTTCAAATTCAATATCGGTAGCTGCATTCGCATAATGAGCCAATTTATCGTGATCGTGGAAACGGTATTTTTGATCGCCTAAACCAAGCGCTTTGTGCCAACGTAAACGGAACGATTTCCAATGTTCAAACCACTGCATCTCTTCGCCTGGACGCACAAAAAATTGCATCTCCATCTGTTCAAATTCGCGCATACGGAAAATGAATTGACGAGCCACAATCTCGTTACGGAAAGCTTTACCAATTTGTGCGATACCAAATGGGATTTTCATACGACCTGTTTTTTGTACGTTCAGGTAATTGACAAAAATACCTTGAGCGGTTTCAGGACGCAAATACAATTTCATAGCACCTTCGGCAGTTGAACCCATTTCGGTAGAGAACATCAAATTGAATTGACGTACATCGGTCCAGTTTTTGGTTCCACTAATTGGACACACAATTTCTTCATCGATGATGATTTGTTTGAGCTCGTCCAAATTGCCATCGTTCAACGCTTTAGCAAAACGTGTGTGCAATGCTTCACGTTTAGTGACGTTTTCGAGTACACGTGGATTGGTAGTTTTATATAACTCAGCATCAAAGGTGTCGCCAAATTTCTTGGCTGCCTTTTCTACTTCTTTTGCTATTTTATCGTCGTATTTGGCCAATTGGTCTTCGATAAGCACATCGGCACGGTAGCGTTTTTTGCTATCTTTATTGTCAATCAACGGATCGTTGAAGGCATCGACGTGACCAGACGCTTTCCAAGTGGTTGGATGCATAAAAATAGCGGCATCAATACCCACTACATTTTCATGCAACAACACCATACTGTCCCACCAATATTTTTTGATATTATTTTTGAGCTCTACGCCGTTTTGACCGTAATCATACACAGCACCAAGTCCATCATAAATTTCGCTGGAAGGGAATACAAAACCGTACTCTTTGCAATGAGCTACTAGTTTTTTGAAAACATCTTCTTGTGAAGCCATAATTCGATTTTTATTTTGCCAAAAAGCGCTGAAAATCAATGTTGTAAATCAATTCTCAACGCTTTAAACATGTTTTGTGCGGCATAAGGGACTCGAACCCCCACGACTCTCGTCACCAGATCCTAAGTCTGGCGCGGCTACCAATTACGCCAATGCCGCCTGTTCAATTCGGATGCAAAGGTACAAAAAAATATATTAGTTGCATCACTTTTTGTAAAAAATATCTGTCGGCTTTTCATCTACTTACATCGGGTCGACATCCAACGTGACTAAAAGTGACTTAAATTCAGGTTTTTGCATCAATTCAGCAGCCAGTTTATCCACTAATTCCTTAGTTTGTTCGGGTGATATGGCGACCTCTATTTTGAGCAAAATATGTTTAATAAAGAGATTTTGAACGCGCGAAATCGCTGGACTATCAGGTCCTAACACACGTTGCGAAAACGTATGACGCAACGAATGCGCCAACTGATTGGCGGCTCTATTGAGCACTTGAGCATCGCGGTGTTTGAGTATGATTTGAATTAATCGACAGTAAGGTGGATAGTTAAACAGTTCGCGTTCGGTCATCTCTTTGTCGAAAAACGCGCGATAATCGCCTGCTAATACTTGTTGAATCACTGGATGTTCGGGCGACGATGTTTGTAACACCACCACACCTTGTTTGTGCTGTCTGCCAGCTCGTCCGCTCACTTGCAACAACAGTTGAAAAGCACGTTCGTGCGCTCTAAAATCGGGATAATAGAGTAAATTATCGGCGTTCAAAATGCCCACCAAACCAGCATGTTCAAAATCCAAGCCTTTGGTCACCATTTGCGTACCAACTAAAATATCGACTGAACGACTTTCGAATGCTTCGATAATGCGGGCGAACGACTGTTTACTCCGTGTAGTATCCAAATCCATGCGTGCCACACGCTGTGTGGGGAACAGTTCCGCCACCTCTTTTTCTATTTGCTCCGTGCCAAATCCATGTGTTTCGATCGTTGGTTGGTGACAATCAGGACAGAGATCGGACAACGTTTCGGTGTAACCACAATAATGACACGTCAATTTATTGAAGGCTTTGTGATAGGTTAAACTCACATCGCAATGTTTGCAACGTGGCACCCAACCACACGCTTTACACGACACATAAGGCGCAAATCCACGGCGATTTTGGAATAAAATCACTTGCTCGCCAGCAGCCAACGTTTCGCGCATCTGCTCTATGAGCGTGTCGGACAAATGACCTGTCATCTGCTTCTTGCGATAGGCTTCGGTTAAATCCACCGTAATGATACGTGGTTTTTCGATATCGGCATAACGCGTTGGTAATTCCACCAATCCAAATTTCCCCGTGAGCGCATTGCTATAACTTTCGATAGCTGGCGTGGCACTTCCTAAAATTACTTTGGCACCATGCAACGACGCCAACACCACAGCCGCATTACGTGCCTGATAACGTGGAGCCGAATCGGTTTGTTTGTATGATGTATCGTGCTCTTCGTCGACAATGACTAAACCCAATTTTTCGAATGGCAAAAAGAGTGCTGAACGCGCACCAATCACCACTTGATAACCGTCGCCCTGGAGCAAATTATTCCAAATTTCAACCCGTTCAGCATCCGAAAAACGCGAATGATAAACGCCTAAACGCGCACCAAATGCACGACGTAAACGGTCGGTTAGCTGCGTAGTAAGCGCAATTTCAGGTACTAAATAAAGCACCTGTTCGCCACGTTCCAGCGTATCCGCTATTAAATGGCTGTAAATTTCGGTTTTACCGCTTGCCGTAGCACCATGCAACAACACCGTTTGTTTTTCGTTGAATTGTGCACAAATAGCTTCGTAAGCCGTAGTTTGAGCAGCAGTTAACGGTTTTAGAACTGATTCCGAGGAATCCACCACCGCCAAACGCGACACGGTTTGTGCTTGTAGCTCAAAAATGCCTTTATCGACCAACGCTTTACAAATGGCCGATGTACAGCCGGATGCTTCGAGCAACGTTTTACGCGACACCGAAGGCATACCTTCTGCCGACAATTCGAGAAAAACGTCGAGCAACTGACGTTGTTTGGCACTCAATTTTGTTTGCTGTAACGCCACGCGTTGTTCGGGCGTTTGATACGCTGCCGACAAAGCAATGGTCACTTCCGTTTTTGGACGATAGGTTTGCTGCACCTCTTCGGTGAGTTGCACCATGCCACGTGTCAACAACCGTTTAACGAGCGGAAATGCATCTTTACCATCGAGCACTTTATTGATTTCGGCAATGGCGTGGGGCTGTTTATCCACCAACAATTGGCACACGCGCTGTTCTTTATCCGACAAATCGGTCGCCGCCTCTTCGGAAGCGCACCACTCTACCATAGTTTCACTTTCGAGTTTCAAACCCGCTGGCAATGCGGCTTTGTACACATCGCCCAAAAAGGCACGGTAATACGACGAAATCCATTGCCAAAACTGCAACTGCACGGGACGCAACACGGGCTGTTCGTCGAGCAAAGCGGTAATTTCTTTCACCACCGCCACGTCGGGTGCTTGCTGATGAACAGCCAACACAATGCCTGTGTAGAAACGACGCCCACGAAACGGCACAATCACGCGCATGCCCGCCACCAACGTGTGTTCCCACTCGTCGGGCACAGCGTAGGTGTACGTTTGTGCGAGCGGAAATGGCAATATAATGTCGGCAAAAGTCATACGCAATGGGTTTAGGTGTGCAAAGATAAGCAATTGTGTGCAGTAAACACAACCAACTTGAAGCGTTTTATCAACATTTTGAGGCGACCGCTTGTTCGGTTTATTTTTTTAGCTATCTTTGCACCGACTTTGGGGGTTTAGCTCAGTTGGCTAGAGCGTTTGACTGGCAGTCAAAAGGTCGGGGGTTCGATTCCCTAATCTCCTACAAAGGCAGTTAAATAACTAAAATAAGCAAGGATGCAAGTTTTTTAGTTATTGGCCCCTCAACACTACTGCCACAGATTTGCCACAGATTTTTTCGTCCGGGACTTTAGTTTTCAACAGAAAAAAAAATGTCTTTCTCAGATTTTCCCAACTACAACTCTTCTGATTCTGTCGTACAAAATGTCATTTTGTACTGCCTGCCTATTATAAAGAATATAAAGCTGGGTGGCGTATTGAATATTGGTGTTTTAACCCTCAAAAAACAATTAGTACGACAACAAATCCGTATTGGTAGTATTGTTACGCTTCAAAACCAAAAGAGGCGCGCTTATACTTTCCCCTTCTTGGATTCCATTCCTTACACCTGGCGAGTGGTTGGAATCACTTTTTTGAAGAAAGTTCAGAATAAGCTGCCCCCTCGCACTTTTATATTGAATGGGTTCCTTCGAAAAAGAAAGAATTTACGCACTAATACGATGCGGAGCTATCGGTCATTATGATTCTTACCGCGGATGGAGAAAAACACCTATCAATTGTGACTGGTAGGTTTAATCGCGTTCAGCGATTAGCTATATGGATTACATTTATAAGGAACGTAACGTATCGGCACGGACCTATAACAATCAATTCAAAAATGACTCGCTGTGCTTTTAATTGGCTACAAGAGAAGTGTTACATTACTGAAAATCCTTTTGAACATATTAAGACAAAACAAAGCAACAAAAAGCGTATTCTAATACCGCAGATGTTCGCCAACAAATTATCCAGACATCTTCAAAAAACAATCAACTTCTTAATAGTTTGCGAACTTGTTTACAGCTCACTTATTCTCGTCCGAAATTAAATTGATTAAGTTAGAGCATATATACACCTTGATGAACATTACATTGAGATTCCTGGCACAAATGCCAAAATCACCACACGAATATCTGCACTATCACCCGAATTGGAAATACGATTAAGGGCGTTAAAGCTCAACCTTACCCAAAATCTATTATTTGTTGGTACATCACGCATACCATCAGCGCAACATTGCGGCGACGGCGTTTTCTAAAGAATGGATAAAAAATTCGTAATGAAGTTAAATCTACAGAGATGCGGCTCTACGGGTTGCGTGATAGCGGCATTAATAATATGTTGAAATCAGGTATTGATAGTTTAACGGTTATGCAACACGCTGGACATTCTAGCTTGGACACTTGTGGCTGCCATTTATGCAAACCATGTCGATCAAAATTAATTGAGACGATTTATGAACGAGCACCAAAATTTTAAAGTTGAAAGGCGGACACATAAATCACACGCCTTTTTTCTATTACTCCGTGTTTACAGGCCTTCAATTTGCGTACATTTTTTGTAACTCCAACAACTTTTGTAACCTTTCAAATTAAAACAACTGAAATACTGTAACATAAAAGTTACAAAGAGATACAAAAAGCATACAATTAATTTCAACTGAAAAGTGCCCCAAATTTTAACAAAAATTAACAATTCAATGAAAAAACAGATAAAATCAACCGAGATTTACATGGAGTACAGAATGGTTTATTAGCCAGAAATGTATCTATTGGGCTATGCTTACGACTTGCGAAATTATGGTCAATTATACGGTCGCCGACTCAATCGAGCGAATGTGATTAAACTTTTAAGAACGTGACAACGATTTACTTTTTGGGGACCTGATATTGGGATGCTTGAAAAGTGCTTTAATATCAATTTACGTGAACAATATTGCTGTGTGAAGATTTGCTCAAAGCCATGCGGATATTGGAGCCCAGGGCTAAAAAGAAAGTTATAAGTTAGCCCATTTGAGAAGTGTAGCGGAGTTTTCAACGTAAAACATTTGGAATATAAGGGTAACATTTAAGGAACTTACACCGTGATTGGAAGAGCCCCAAACACCGCGAACGTGCGTTGTTGTATAATCGAGAAGATGTGCTTTTATATGTTACGAGTGAAACGCTATTTCTTCCAGGAAACATGGCGTAACTCAGTCACTTAGTGGCATTTTGTTTATAATGAAAGAGCCCTCAATTGAGGCTCTTTTATTGTAAGGTTTTAGATTTGGCAAGGGCGTAATTCTTAACCATTGAAACACCACTATTGAGGGTGTTTTGAGTGGCAATACCGCATGGTTTTTCCTGTGTAGTTACATCATCAATGATTAAGACTTTTGCAACCTTTGAGAGCTTACCCGCTTTTCGCTTTGGTTAGGGTTTGTCCTTTGTCCATCATCATAGATGGTTTACGGTATTTGAGTATGCAATGGCTTTGGTTAGTTTTCGACAATCTTGCTCCTGAATCTCTGGGGAGCAATGCCAATGATAAAATCCATTTTCGGTGCCACCGATTTAAGATCATCAATAGCGTATTTATTGATAATAGTCTGTGCGGATGCAGCCCCCTTGGAATTTTGCTACCAGTAAGTTATAGGCTACCCTATCCATACCATTATGTAGCCCTTATAAATTCTGTGTCGGTAATGATGACCATAATACAATAGAATTAGAGAATCCTCACAATCACCGCGACAATCTCTCTTTCGCATAGTTTGGTTTTTTACTTCGTTAAGTCACCCGTCTTTGTTTCTAACTCTTGTTGACTATAATTGAAGCAAGTTTGTATTTGTAGTCAGAGATTTTGTTAATTTGGCTTCCGTAAGCCTCTTTGTTTTAGTACTTTGGCTATCTTTGGTTTCTTTGCTGCCATAATTGTGATTATGTTGATTAATTGTATTCTTTTCTATGCAAAAAAAACATCGCGGCTTCTTCTGCTCGACGTGTGACCAGTCCTGGTAACGCACCCTTAATGCTTATCCATGTGAGTTGTCCACCATTGCGAATGTCTGATTCGGGTTTGCCGCTTTTATCATTGCTAACAGGTTGCTCCGTTCAAATGCTCCAACACCGATATTGAACGCATAACTCACCAGAACGTCAAATTGGTTTTGGCTTAATTTGAGATTCTGTTTATTGACAGAAGCCTCACGTTTAGCCACGTCTTGTATGAACCAGGCGTCCACTTTCTGCTCTTACCAATCATCCTGCGTTACGCCCAGTGTGTGACCATAACCGATTGTCCGTGCCATCAATTTTATTATATGCCACGGATTCAAAACCCTCTTTTCAGTTTATGCCCCTTACAGCGGATATTCTTCTTGTTTCCCATCGTTTTTGTTTTGGTAGATAATAGAAAATACAGCTAAAGCCACAGCAATGGCAGTGGCTGGGGCTGCTACTATAATCACGTATAGTTTGTGCTCTTTTGTCATAAGTATTTTTTAGAATAAGCACCACCAGTCACAATGCCATCTCTAATATAAATGTACCACCTAAATACATGAGAAAAGACTTTCCACGAGGAATGGGTGTTGGCTATTTTTCTGAATTTCAGTAGTATAGGTTGGAATAATGGCTTTATGCTGTAATGCGTTTGTGTCGGGCAGTTGTTCGGCAATAAGCCTCAATTTACCATTATCGTACAATTGGGGGCGCGCGCATGATCAGCTATGGCTGTGATGCCTGTCTTGATGTCGGCGTTCGACGAACCGAGGTAGTCATGCGCACGACTCTTTGCAGCATATCGTTTAAATCCTCTGTGTGAAACGCCTGTTGAGTTGCACGTAAGGAGTTATAATCATCTCCTCCGTGAATAACAATGATAGAATCCCGTTTTGAGTTCGGGATGACGATGCCGAGTCGTGCTAACTTTGCCGTTAGAGCGTACAGGAAACGAGGATCAGTACCAGGAATAGAATATACTTTCTCATGTTTATCGCTTTTTGGGTTTCTTGGCTGTTGGTTTTATTTGTTTTCGCAAGGCGATAAGTTCGACTTTCATTTCAGCCATTTCGGCTGCCTGCTCAACAATTTTATTATAAAGCTCTGTGTTTTTATCAATGAGCATATCGATTGTGTTTTTGCAGACTTTTGGGTGTGCTGTTATTGCGCACACGACGTGCTATAAACCATGTAATAACACTACTAATGGGAGCAATTCCCAACGATACCCAATTGAATAAATCCATATATAGCTTTTCTACTTTTTAAAAAAAGGATGGCGGAGCGGTGACCAAATCTCGTAATTTAACCAATACTGCCACAGCGGAGAATTGCAACCCACCTAATACTGCGGACTGATACCATACCGCCCACCATCCATATTGTTACAACACAATCCGTCGAGGTGGATTGTCCGTATCTTCTGAATATCTTAATATCATTTTTAAATACACTGGTTGTTCTAGTTTGTGTCCTTTGCGAGGAAAACCATTTTCATCGATGTAAATGGTGTCGGAAACTATTACCAAAGCAATGCGTTTGTAAGGATCTTTTTTGAGTAAATCTCTGTTCTTTTGATGTAAAACTCCGACAAATTCTCCCAATGTATCGGTGGCTTCGTCTATTTTTCGGAATGAATCAACAAACTCATCCACTTGCATAATCGGTTGCCATGCGCCCTCTGTTTCAGGTAGTGGAATTGTTATGATTTTGCCACTATTTGCCCCCGTTGCATATCCTTTGAGAAACCAACCTTTTTTTGTGGTGATTTCTATTTTCTTGTCAAATTCTTCCTCAACGGGAAGCTGATTGTCTTTTTATGGTAACGACTGCGTTTGTGTAGAATGGCAATCGCTGGGTTTGTCAAGTGAGAAAGATCACCCACAAAACGCGCGTACAAAACTGCCTCACCTTTGCCGTGGTGGTTTCGTTATAGTCGTCGTTAATCCGCTTAACAAACACGTCACGTTGACGGCGTATTTGAAGCTCCAGTGTTACACCAGGCGTTGATGTTTCCAGGTGTAACGTGGACTTGCTAGTCTTTTTGAGTTCGAGGGCTGTCGGTGTCATAAGCGTTATTTAGCGAAATTGTACGTGTAAGTTCCTTTTTCGGACACTTTAAAATCAAAGTTGCGCGATCCATTTGGGTACTCGTTGCGATATTCTACTACGTCGGTTTCTGTTTCGGTAATTAGAATGCGCATGATACGCCATATAGGTTGTTGTTCAGTGGTAAGCCGCTATTGACATCCTCTTTGGTTCGGTCGCAATAACATTCGTAACGATAGACACCAGGACGATCGATAATAATATCGGGCGTCATAGCTGCCGTTGCCACTATTCCATACATAGCTTTATCCATACTTACAATGTTTTGTATTGTGTTTGGGTTACTGTATCAGTCCCAAAATGCCAACGCACGACAGCAAGCGTTTTTGGGTCGAAGTGTGTCACTACCAAGGGAAGTGATTGCCACTCCATTCAGTGTTGGGAGTTTGGCTTCGCTAAACTCGCTTGATTTGTACAACAAATTGAGTTTACTTTGCAATGCACCCACCAAAGAGCCCACGACTACCCTGTTGTTCCAAAGGATGAACCAGATGCTTCAGGGGTTACCGCGTTGTTGTTGAATCGGTTGTGCTATCGTCCTGTTTCTTGTTTTTCCAACAACAACAATAAAAAGCCACCAGGCCAAGCGTTACACGAATATGATTATGGCAATGATAATCGCCATTTTTATGTTCTTTTCATACGATAATTCCAAATTTTGCGAGGCGTTCAATAATACTATCTGCAATCCTTGCAGGCATCTTTGAAATTGGTTTGCCGTGTAGTTTTTCGTCATCAATCCATTGTGCCAGGTGTCACCGTCGCCATAGTTATCATCAAATAGTTTGGCTGCCACAAAGACACGATCTGATGAAGCGAGGTAATCTGAATAGATTTTCATATCGCTGCAAAGTTTAATGCTCATGTCCTCATACAGTTTCTAGCATGAGTTTGAGCCGCTTCGCTTTCTGATTGTGTTGTTCACGTCCCCGATCTGTTTCGGCAGAATTTTGCCTTTATCGCCTTGCTCTTCGTCTTTTTTGCCCAGGTACTTACCCTACAAAAAAAGCGATTGCACCCCATCACAATAAAAATAAACACCACGACCAGGAGAATTTTATCGTTTTACCCATACTGCCAACACCTGCGGCAGATAAAGCCATATCTTTCATATCCATAGTTAGGCGATTTTCTTGATTTTACTAATTTGAGCACGAAATAAGAATCACTGGAGCCATAGAGGCAGCCCATAAATACCCAGTCTTTTCACAGGGATGACAATGTTAACCGCTGCAGAGAATCAATCCGTATCTCCGTTAGTTTGTTGGGGTTGTCGTTATAGTAAATTTGTCTACTTTTGGTTTTCAGTTTGTTTTCCTTACGATTTGCTCATAAACGATTTAGGCTAATTTCAATTGATATAATTCAGAGGTTCGGTTCCACGCCAAACCTTGGTTGTCGATGTGGTGTTGGAATCCTTTCGGATATAGATTATTGTAAAACTCAACAAATTTTGCAAATTGCGCTTGTGTGAATTTTACAATAGGTCTGTACGGTTCAGGATGCAAAGCGCCCCACCCTTTCAAATCCCTATATGCATCATTCGCGACCAAGCGTATCTTTAGCATTTCTTCGGAGCTATCCAATTTCAGACGTTCATCAGAAACAATCGTATTGGGATCAGCGACCACTGCATTGGTGGTTCCTTTGCCTTTGATGTAGAAATAGGTCAACGCCACAATCACTAATATTAAAATGATTCCAAACAATTTCTTCTTCATAATTCTACTTTTTGAATCGAGAGTTCAACGTCATGATCACCAAAATGGACATTAAAATGACAGAGGCCAAGTCAATGTGCATGTGGCTGACACCAAAACCTAAGATTTTAAATAGTGGACGCGCATAATCACTTCCATACGCGGCAGTGCTATCACCATCTTGATAGTCACTCCCATCAGTAAATTTATTGACCAAGGATGTTGGCCTGCTACCTATTGTAAATATGGGCATGAGTTAAGTTGTTTTTAAGATTATTCTACCCTTTTTCCACAGATATAAGCCACCAGCAATAACTGCAATAATGAATAAAGAAATCATAATTGCTTGTTTATTTTGCTGCCAAAATGATTTTTGAATGGCGTAATCATTTGGATTGACCGCTTTGGTTTTGTCGTCTTTAACGGCATCAGCTTTTGTGGTGTAATACAATCCAGTTTCACTTTTCCAAAAAGTGGACGGTTGGCCTTGTTCGGCCGAAATGTTGATTGAGGTTGGAATGTAAGCCATAATACGTTACTTTATAAAGTGATGTTTGTATTTGAGAAACACGAAAGCAGCTACACACACTAGGACTGTTACCAGTACTATGATACCGCCTTTGTTTTTTGTATTGGTAGAGATAGCCGATTGTATTTGGCTATCGTCAACTGCTTTTGTTGTTGCCATATCAATGTGATTTGTGTTTTGATATAATTACGATCAGTGTGATAATCACAATCACGCCAACCGCAAGGAATGCGTAATTTTTTGAAGCCGAATTGATAACTCCCAGGTTCCAATCATTGTTTTGTTGGTTAAGCGTTACCCGTTGGCTCGCGCCTATTTGTGAGGTTTGTACAAAACCATTTACCACGTAGCCAATAGCGTTACTAATAGCCTTGGTTATTTCTTGCCAAGGATTAAGGTTTGCACTCACACCCGAGGCAACCTGTTGTACTGCATTTGCTGTATCTGCCATTAGTCTGAAAATTGTGTTTTATAAAAAATGAATAACACGACCATAATAACCGCCCCTATCAGATAGGTATTGGTTTTCGTTTGTGAAGCGTTATTGTCAACCACCTTGTCACCCGTGAGGCTCGTGAGTAGCGTTTTGGTAAATTCACTCATGGCTAGCGTATTTTTTTCAGAAGCACTCACCCACTTTTCTACTTTCCCCGATTGAAGAAAATCCAACTCCTGTTTGGCCAAGAGATTGCCTGTATTCTTATAATCCCATTCGAGCACGCGTCGATAGAGAGCATCGTACCGTAACTGTTTGGTCGGATTATTATTTTTAAGCACATCATTGATACAACCAAGCGCCTGTTTAAGCGACCGAAACTCGGTACCTGCCAATTGGTCAAATGCATACGCATCGGCCACCAATTCATCAGACGTTTGGAATTTGTAATGCCCCATTTCGTGATACTTAACAAATTTCTTTTGGAAAGGTGTTAAGCGATTAAACAATTTAGGGTTGATATACAAAATACCATTCGTTCTGTCGATAGCGGCAGGCGAATCCTGAATAAAAGGAGCTATGGTGGTATAAATAGTTTTCATGCTTCAATAAAAAAGGGCTTGCTTGACATCAAGCAAGCCCTTCCACTAATACAGAGATCAAACAAGACAAAACAATGAATACGTTACTTGTATTTCTTAAAAAGCACCACGCCGACAATCACTACTACAAGCACTGCGGCAATGCCAAAAATGGCTACCCAATTGGTTGTTTTTGTAACTGCTGCGGTATTGGCTTTTTGTTGTTCCAGGGTGGCTTCTGCTAATAACATATCACGTCCTTTTACGGTGTTAATGAGATCGGATGCACTCTTAACACCATCAATCAAGAAGTTTGAAATACTATTAAATAGGCTTAAGCCTGACGAGCCACTTGATGGTTTTGTACCAACACTTGCGACCTGCGTTACAGCTGGTGCGGTAGTTGCCGTTGGTACATCAACACCCGTAAGCAAGTCAATGCCGTGTGCAGCAATATAACTTTCCACTTTGGGCGTTGACAAAGCACTCTTTGCCAACGTTCCAAAAGGTTTTGAGAAGTTATGACCATGAGCATTCAGCGCTTTAATGCACATCTCGGGCGTGATTTTTTGATAACCATGAGAACCGAGGCTTGCAAACAGACGCTTTACCTTGCCTTCATCGGCAATGGCAAGCGCTGTTTCAAAGTATTTTTTGAGCGTTCTTTCGTTCATGGCTAACCCCCATTAATTGCCTAATAATTCGTGAGCTTGAGCATCCAAGGTGTAAGCACCATTATTAGAAGCTCCGAAGAAGATAGACAAATAGAGCGTGCGACCTGCGCCTACCACTACATCCATTACGGTTTGGTCATCCACTTGCAAATGTTTGAAGTCGATTACCACCATTTTTTCAGAGTTGTCACCAGGAGCTTTGTAAGTCATTGGTAAAAATGACTGAGAGCCCATACCTTGGAATGGACAAATTTTGGTTACGGTGATCTCTTTGTTGAACTGCGATTGATCGTCAGTGGTCAACTGAATTTTACTGATACGAGATGGATTACGTCTAATGTAACGTTGCAAGTAAGCTAAGTTTTTAGCAATACAGCTCACGACAGTTGTTGTGACTTCACCAACTGTATTGGTCAAAATAGCTCCCTCTACAGCAACAGCATCAACAGAGATACCTGCCACTTTGAGGATTTCTTGTACATTTTCCAAATCGCCTGCAAATAATGCAATGCGTTTGTCATCTGTACCTGCGTTAGTTAACGCAATATGCATATTCATACCGTTATTGCGTTCATCAATAAAGGTTCCACCATCAAAACCTGATAGACCTTTACGACGTCTGTCTTGGGCTTCTTGTGTTAAAGTTTTACCTACATAAGTGTCGGTAATAATGTTTTCTTTTGCCATTTTTTTGAAAATGATATTTGTTGTTGACTAATTTCAAGCTTATTTGCCTGATTCTACTGAAGCATCACTCGAAGAATCGGAAGTTTCTGCTTTTTTATTGGCTTTCATACCAAAATAAATCACTGCGCCTCCTACTAGGATAAGCAGTACCACTACGGTGGACGTTTTACTGAATAAATCTTTCATG
>JACJXJ010000001.1 GCA_020636695.1 Prevotellaceae bacterium | reverse complement strand
CAAAATAATATCAAGCATCATCGTGTTGAGTGTAAAATTCATTGTATAGCGGTAAAACGCTAAAATAGATGATAAAAAAGTTATTACAGCATACACAATAACAAAACTAGGGCGGGGTAGAAGTGTTAGTATTAAGTTAACACACATGCACGCAAAAACAATACTTGACCAATGTAAAAATATTATAAAGTAATCTTTGGTAGAAGTTAAAGGTGTCCCCCAAAAGTCTGTTACGGTAAAGATACCGATGAATAAAGCACATAAAATACTATGTCCAATCCAGCGTAGCCAATCGCTATGTCGTAAATTTCCAATCATTTTTTTATTTTTTTACCAACCAACCAAGGGATATATTTGTTTACACCCATTATTAATGGTATGGATATGAGTATTGTGCTACATACGAGCAGAATATTAACGTATATATTATTATAAATATCTAAAGATAATTTTAAAACAAAGAATGTAAAACCTTTTATGCAAGCATATAATATTAGGTGGCAGGACATAATGAATAACGTATTTTGTCCAAGAAAAGCCAGTAATTTTATGTTGTGAAACTTCCGTTCTATTAAAATCATAGACGATATGATAGCAATAATGCCTATAATAGATGTAATGAGAAAGAGCCAGTAATTTCCCAGAGTATTATAGGCTACGTTTGCAGTGCTTAGGATGGGTAAAAAGGTGATGGATAAGGCTGTCGTAATAAAGATAAGTGAAAACAAAGTCAAGTTGGTCGTATTTTTAATGTTTATTGCTTTAGATGAATCACCAATTATGTAAAAGGTTAGCATAGTAAATGCTTGAGCGAAACTCCATGGTAAGTGATTTGGGAGTGTTGTATATAATGAAAAACCAATTGAGAGGCTAGCGGTGACTATTATTAGTCGCTGGTTTCGAGTGGAGAGTTTCCTTATTAAAAAGAATAATGTTTCAGTTATTAATAAGCATGGAATAAACCACAGTGGAACCGCATGTGTTAACCATGATGCATTACCATATAAAATGCCAATCAAAGGATGCCACAGCTCGATGTTATTATCAATTGAAATGCCAAAATTACGTCCTATGTAAACCCAATAAATATAATTGATACAATTAAAGCAAAGATAAGGAATGAGTAAACGCCTAGTTTGGTGTTGAATATATACCGTGAAAGAACCCTGTTGACTTATGTTATTTACATATCCAGCAACAAAGAAAAATAGAGGGATGAGCCAAGTATAAATCCATTTGATTAATTCATTAGGGAAAGCAGACAAATGTACAGCCATGACTCCAATGATAGCTGTGCCCCGTGCATAGTCAATCCATAATGTGCGTCGCATTTGATCGCTTTCTATTAGTTTATTATTAAAATTTTAGCTGTGGCATATTGTAGCCCATCAGGACTAAAACAAAGCGCTAAATAAACACCTGTAGCAACGCGTTCTCCTGTACGGCGATTACCATCCCATGTGGCAACTCCCCCGTTTGAAATAGTCTCAAAAACAACATTGCCCGTAATGTCTGTAATTTTAACCCGTGAGTCAGTAACTAACCCCGTGATTGTAATTACGCCTTTATAAGTTTCACGAACTGGATTTGGGAAGGCGTGTACATTATTAAACGAATCACCGCCTTCAATAGCATCTGATTGGTAGGAGATTAAACCTTTTCCAGTGCCAAAAAATACTTCACCCGTTTTTTCGTTGATGCCAATACTGATGATGTTATTAGATAACAATGGACTATTTTCGCTAGTAAAATGTTTTATGGTTTCTAATCCGTTTGCAGACACCAAAAATACGCCTGACGATTCTGTTCCAATCCATTTACGATTAGCTCCATCGACTGCAATAGCGTTAATCTTCATCCCGTCTAATAAAAAGTCAGCTAAATTTGTACCATCATTTCGTGGAATTTTGATACGTGTACACGTGTAGTCCGAATCAAATGCTTTCGACTGATTGTTTAATACAATAGGACCGTCTGTTGTTCCCATCCAAAGTGATTTGTCTTGATCTTGTACAATGCACAAAAAATTAGAAGGTTGAAATTTATTACCATCTTGATCGTAGAAAAAGGTAAATAAGCGAGAAACATCATCGTCCGATGTTTCTGTGCCATTGTCGTTAAAGGTAAACATCCCGGTATTATTACTATCAATCCGAGGGATTAGTACCCATTTTTGATTTTTATT